>JAZLAS010000058.1:0-36453 GCA_045613365.1 Candidatus Cryptobacteroides sp. | reverse complement strand
GGCAAGGAAGATGCCTGCTGCGGGGCTGTCAGTAAAGGATTAGAGTCCTCTCCGGGATTTACGCAGTCGCTGAGCCCCTCTGGACGTCCTTTACGCTCCCGCTGGGTAGAAATGAATTACTATTTCCGATAATTTTGTCACGCTAAAATTAAAAAGTGGCTTACAGATATCTGTAAGCCACTTTTGTGCGGAGAGTGAGGGATTCGAACCCCCGGACCCGTTAAGATCAACGGTTTTCAAGACCGCCGCATTCGACCACTCTGCCAACTCTCCAATATGTTTCCCTTTTGTGAGGGATTGCAAAGGTACGAATAAAATCGTAATCTGCAAATATTTTATCGTTTTTCTTTCATTTTCTCTTCTTCCTGAGCAAAAAATCTGTACTGGAACAGGAGAAGATAAATAGCTCCGCAGGTCACGCAACTGTCGGCGAAGTTAAATACTGCGCCGAAGAATGTGCGCGGATAGTCCATCCAAGGAAGCTTGTAGTCAAAGAGCGGGAAGTAGAACATGTCCACTACCTGTCCGAACATGAACGCGAATGGAGCGCCCGGAGTGGTGGTCTCCGGCCATATCATTCCGTAGAAGAAGCAATCGATGATGTTGCCTAGGGCTCCGGCCGCAATCATCGTCAGGCCGACAAGCACTCCGACGGGAGTATCCTGCTTTCTAGCAAGTTTCCCGATCCACCAGAACAGTCCACCGAAAAGAATGATTCGGAAGACAGAAAGAAGAACCTTACCCCACAGACCGCCGAAAGCCATTCCGAAGGCCATGCCCTTGTTAAGGACAAAATGGAGCTTGAACCAGTCCCCAATGACATCGATTGTCTCGCCTAGATCCATATTCGTCTTGACCAGAACCTTGATGATCTGGTCAATGACGACTAGGACTGCTCCGAGTATGAAAAGTTTTGTACCTTTCGAGAGCTTCATAGACTACTTGTTCTTGTTCATCATCTCCTTAGCCTCAACGGTAAGGGTTGCGTGAGGAACAAGGCGGAGTCTTTCCTTAGGGATAAGCTTGCCAGTCATACGGCACACACCGTATGTCTTGTTCTCGATTCGGATAAGAGCTGCCTCAAGGTTCTGAATGAACTTGTACTGACGTTGAGCCAGTGCGCCGGCTTCTTCCTTTGAAAGAGTCATAGCGCCTTCTTCCATTACCTTGAAAGTAGGAGATGTATCCTCAATGTCGTTGCTTGAGTCGTGAGTCACGATGTCACGGAGTGTCTTATATTCCTTCTTTGCCTTTTCGAGCATTTCAAGAATAATGGCCTTGAACTCCTGGAGTTCCTCGTCACTGTAACGAACCTTCACCTCAGGGGTGTTCTTGATTTCTTCTGCCATAATTGTATAGTTTTTATAGTTTATATTTCAATTGAAATCATTCAACAGATCAGCGTCTGATAACCGAAATACGGATTACACCGTCATTCCACTCTACTTCAGGAGCATCTCCCGCTTCAGCGACAGGTGCCGACTCCACTGAAAGGGCAAGAGTCTGCGCAGCCACATAATCAGCAAAATTCGCAAGAGATGCAGCGATCTCGTCGCCATATTCTCCGTCAGCAAAGATCCTGACCTCCACCTTGTCGGTAACATCGAATCCGCTGGACTTACGAAGGTTCTGGATACGGTTGATAAGCTCACGGGCAACACCCTCCTGCTTGAGTTCCTCTGTAATGGTCACATCAAGAGCAATGGTCATAGCACCTTCGGTTGCCACCAACCAGCCCGGCATATCCTCCGATGATATTTCGTAATCGCCCTTATTCAAGGTAACGTCTCCTGAAGGAAGGTTCAAAACATATCCTGTGCCAGAAGCCTCAGCAGTCTGAATTTCTGAAATAACCTCCTGAGAAAGTGTGCCGAACGCAGCAGCGATTTCCTTCATCTGCTTGCCGTAGATCTTTCCGAGAGTCTTGAAGTTAGGCTTGATCTTCTTTGTGATAAGTCCGGTTGTATCAGAAATGAACTCAGCCTCCTTCACATTCACCTCGCCGAGGATTAGGTCCTTGACAAGCTCGAGCTGTTCCTTCACGCGTGCATCAATCACAGGGATGATAACCTTTGAGAGAGGTTTGCGGACATTGATCTCTGCCTTGCGGCGAAGAGCAAGCACCATTGAAGTTGCTCTCTGAGCAAGAGACATACGCTCTTCAAGATCCTTATCTACAACTGTCTCGTCATAAGCCGGCATAGCTACATAATGTACCGATTCCTCACCTTCAACAAGGTCGAGATAGAGACGGTCCATGAAGAACGGCGCGATAGGAGCCGCAAGCTTTGAAACGGCTACAAGGACCTGATAGAGGGTCTGGTAAGCCGAAAGCTTGTCTGTATCCATTGTTCCACCCCAGAATCTCTTTCTTCCCAGACGAACGTACCAGTTGCTGACATGGTCGCATACGAACTCCTGAATAAGTCGTCCTGCTGTTGTGATGTCATAATCCTCATATGCAGCAACCACATCCTTTACAAGAGTGTTAAGCAATGAGATTATCCATCTGTCGATCTCCGGACGCTCGTTCATAGGAACGGCCTCTGAAGATGGATCGAAGCCATCGATATTCGCGTAAAGAGCGAAGAAGGAATACGTATTGTAAAGCGTTCCGAAGAATTTGCGACGTACCTCGTCAACGCCTGTAACATCAAAACGAAGGTTGTCCCAAGGCTGTGCGTTTGTAAGCATGTACCACCTGAGGGCGTCCGCGCCATATGTATCGAGTGCCCAGAAAGGATCGACTGCGTTACCGAGACGCTTGCTCATCTTGTTTCCGTCCTTGTCAAGAACGAGACCGTTGGAGATGACTCTCTTGAATGCGCACTTGTCGCTTACCATGGTATTGATGGCGTGAAGCGTATAGAACCAGCCACGTGTCTGGTCAACACCTTCTGCGATGAAGTCGGCAGTGATGCCGAATCTGTCCGATCCGAGGTTGCGGAGACCTTCCTGTGCATATGGCATAGCTCCCGAATCGAACCATACGTCAATGAGGTCGAGCTCACGGACCATCTTCTTGCCGCTGTCGGAAACGAGGAAGATGTTGTCCACGTATGGACGGTGGATGTCGATCTTGTCGTAGTTCTCCTTCGACATGTCCTTAGGATCGAAGCCTTTAGCTGCGAACGGGTTCTCTGTCATGAAGCCGGCAGCAACAGCCTTGTCGATCTCAGCGTAAAGCTCAGCGATAGAGCCGATGCACTTTGCTTCCTTACCGTCCTCAGTCTGCCAGATAGGGAGCGGAGTACCCCAATAGCGGCTACGTGAGAGGTTCCAGTCTTGGATGTTCTCAAGCCACTTGCCGAAGCGTCCTGTACCTGTAGACTCAGGCTTCCACATGATCTGCTCGTTGAGCTCCATCATCCTCTCACGCACTGCAGTGGTCTTGATGAACCAAGAATTGAGCGGGTAATAAAGGACCGGTTTGTCTGTACGCCAGCAGTGTGGATAGTTATGTGTATGCTTCTCTATTCTGAAAGCCTTGTTCTGCAGTTTGAGCATCACACAGATATCGACATCAAGGGTAGGAGCATCTTCCGGGAGCGATGCATCATATGCATTCTTGACATAACGTCCTGCCCATTCAGCATATTCAGGAGACATATTGGCCTCAGCATATGCAGGATCGAGATCCTCTATGCAGAAGAAACGTCCACGAAGGTCAACCTGAGCCTGAAGGTCACCGTTGCGGTCCACTACCTGAAGGCCGGGTACTCCGGCAAGTCTGGCAACCTTGGCGTCATCGGCACCGAAAGTAGGAGCGATATGTACGATACCTGTACCGTCTTCTGTGGTCACATAGTCGCCAGGGATCACCTTGAAGGCTCCCTCGCCAGGATTGAACCAAGGGATAAGCTGCTCATAACGGATACCTGTAAGTTCCGACCCCTTCATCGTTCCTTCAAGAACCTTGAACGGCACGAGCTTGTCGCCCGGTTTGTAATCCTCGAATGCCACAGACGCAGCCTTAGGATTGAAGTGAGCGTTCACGAGAGCCTGTGCCACAACGTAAAGGGCTGGCTGACCTGTATATGGATTGAACGAGAGAACTCGTACATAATCGATGTTCGGTCCCACACAGAGGGCTGTGTTTGAAGGGAGGGTCCATGGAGTAGTGGTCCATGCAAGGATATAAGCCGGCACACCTTTGCTGAAAAGGAACTCAGACTTCTCATCACGGATAACGGCGAACTGAGCCACTGCAGTAGTATCCTTCACATCACGATAGCAACCCGGCTGATTGAGCTCATGAGTACTCAAACCAGTTCCTGCAGCAGGAGAATACGGCTGGATAGACTTTCCCTTATAGAGAAGACCTTTGTCATATATTTTCTTGAGAAGATACCAGAGGGTCTCGATGTAACGGTTGTCGTATGTGATGTAAGGGTCATTCATATCCACCCAATATCCAACACGCTCGGTCATATTCACCCACTCGGCTGTATATTTCATCACCTCCTTGCGGCAGGCATCGTTATACTCCTCTACGGATATCTTCGTACCGATGTCTTCCTTTGTGATGCCGAGCATCTTCTCGACACCAAGTTCCACAGGAAGTCCGTGAGTATCCCAACCTGCACGGCGGTTCACCTTGTATCCGCTCTGAGTCTTGTAACGACAGATGGCATCCTTGATAGAACGGGCCATCACATGGTGGATACCCGGCATACCGTTGGCAGAAGGCGGTCCTTCGAAGAAAATGAATTCAGGTGCACCTTCTCTCAGCTCAAGCGACTTCTCGAACGCATGGTTCTTTCTCCATCTGTCAAGCACCTCATTGCCTGTCGCAACAAGATCAAGACCTTTATACTCGGTAAATTTCATAGTATGATTTGAAAATAATTATCTATTTTTGCATCCGGTTCCGTCCGGAATTCTTCAAACTGCAAATATAGACATTTTAAGGCAATTATGAACATACTGGATATCATTCTTTTGATCTGTTTCGTACCTGCTCTGGTACAGGGTCTCCGTAAGGGATTCATATCTCAGGTCATTGCAATCATCTCCATCATTGCAGGCGTATGGCTTTCAGCTCAGTTCACAGCTCCGGTAAGCGCATGGCTGATCCAGTACATACAAGGATCCGAGCAGGTGCTGAAGGTCGTTGCATTCGCTTTGATATTCATAGCTGTAATCGCAGTCCTTGCGGTCATAGGCAGGATTCTGGAGGGAACAATGAAACTCATAATGCTCGGATGGTTGAATCGTCTTCTGGGGGCAGTGCTTTCACTTGTGAAGGCCGGTCTCATCGTCGGTCTTGTCATCATGGCTTTCTGCTCTTTGAACAACACTTTCAATCTTGTCAGTGAAGAAGTCCTGAACGGATCCGTACTCTTCCCTCCTCTCAAGAATTTGGCTTACACAGTATTCCCTTACCTGAAGGAACTGTTATTCTGGAACAAGTAAAAAAAGAACACACAATGGAAAGAATCATATTGATAGAAACTTCCACCGCCCTCTGCTCTGCAGCTCTGGCAGAAAACGGAACAATCGTCTCATATAAGGAAAGTTCCGCACCTAAGGCACATGCCTCATTGACAGCTGTCTTTGTCCAGGAGATGCTTTCCGACCACGGAATCACCATAGCGGACTGCGATGCCATATGTGTGAGCATGGGACCGGGATCATACACAGGACTGCGTGTCGGAGTCTCGACAGCCAAAGGACTATGTTTCGGTTCCGGCAAGCCGCTTCTGGCCGTCGGCACACTTGACACTCTGGTCGCACAGGCCATTACGTCTTTGGAGGAAGCGACAGCGACGTTGCAGTCCCCACCGGCATTCATCATCCCGATGGTCGATGCCCGTCGTATGGAAGTATATACTGCTGTATTCAAGTCATCAGTCGAAGGGTCTCAGCACTATCTCCAGATCACTGACACGGCTCCTATGATCATCGATGAAAACAGCTTTGCAGAACAACTGGCCGAGGGTCCATGTCTATTTATCGGAGACGGAGCCGGGAAATGTGCAGAGGTCATAAAGCATACGAATGCTCATTTCTGCCAGTGCTGGCCGAAAGCTTCTGCCATGCTTGTTCCAGCCGCAGCTGCATATAAAGAGAAACGATTCGAAGACGTTGCGTACTTCGAACCGTTCTATCTGAAGGAATTCGTTGCTACAGTGAGCAAGAGAAAGCTATTTTAACAGCTTGTCCAGAAGTCTTCTGAGAGATTTTTCGTCAACTACCTGTCCATCGACCAGCTCTCCGTCAGCAATGATATAGACTGCAGGAAGAGCTGCGATATTGTATGTGTAAACATACTGCGAATTTCCGCCGAGACCGTCACATACATTGATCCAAGGGAGATCCTGCTGCTTGACTACCTGAGCCCAACCTGTCTTGTCCGGATCAAGTGCTACCTGATAGATTTCAAAACCTCTTGAATGATAATCCTCATAAAGAGACTTGAGCACATCAAGATTGAACATCTTCTGGCTTGCATCCGACGCACTCCAGAAATAAAGCATGACAACCTTGGCATCTACCTCGCTAAGCTTTACCTTATTGGCATTTATATCAGGAAGTTCCACATCCGGATAGCTTATCTCTTCTGCTGAAGCAAGCTTGTTTTCTAGCTCAAGATAACCGAATCGTCTTTCTGCTTCCTTCTTGAGAGCCTTTACATACTTGGAATCAGGGTAAACAGTTGCAAGAGAGTCTGATACATTCACAAAATGAATGGCATCCGTACTCTGCGCAAACACAGGAAGATCTACACCGAAATTCTGGAAAAGCACAGGTACGACAGTGAGTGAAGTACTGTTCTGAAGTACATATTTCACACAATGCCTGTAATAATCGACATAGATCTTACCAAGCTCCTTTCTGAGTTCGGCTGCCTCGTCTTCCGATGCATCAGCGAACTTTGCTGACACCGCCTCCATCTGCCTGATTGCATCAGCGTAATCCTTCTCCACCTGAGCGAGTTTTACAGCTTCTTCCGAACCGGTCACATCAAAGTTACCGAGAGTATCCGCTGTCACTTTGACATTATCTCCTGCCTCAAGAAGAAGCGAAGCGATCTTTGTATCTTTATGGAAGATATATACAAATTCCGGCTGTCCCTTACCGACTTCCACCTTATATGTGAATCTGCCCGCCTCATCGACTGCAACAGTATCGAGAGTCTCATATCTGTTGACATTCAAAAGCTTGACTATCACTTCTGACGACGGAACACCTTCAACTGTACCGTCAATCCTTGCAGCTGGTGTACATGCAGCCATGAAGACTGCAACTGCTGCAAACATTATGAACTTACTGAATCTTGACATATTCATTATTGATTGCGGAAGCAATCGCAGCAAATTCTTCCTGCGAAAGCTCAAGTTTTGGTTTTCTGAAATCCATATCAGCCTCGACATTCAGAGGCACGAGATGGATATGTGTATGAGGAACTTCCATTCCAAGCACAGCAACGCCTACTCTTTTGCATGGAACTGCAGCCTTTATAGCTTCAGCTACCTTCTTTGCAAAAGCGCAAAGGCCCATATATGTGCTGTCATCAAGGTTGAAGATATAATCATCTTCCACATTCTTCGGAATGACCAGGGTATGTCCCTTGGCCATAGGAGCGATATCAAGGAAAGCATAGTATTCCTCGTTTTCCGCCACCTTGTATGACGGGATCTCTCCTTTGGCTATTCTGGTAAATATTGTAGGCATATGTATGGATTATAATGTGATATCAAGAATCTCGAACTTGAGGACTCCTGCAGGTACCTTCGCCTCAACCACGTCACCTACAGAGTGGCCCATGAGAGCCTGTCCGATAGGAGTCTTGGCAGCAAGCTTTCCAGCCATGAAGTCCGCTTCATTCTCACTGACGAGAGTGAATGTCATGACCTGGTTGGTAGTAAGGTTCTTCACCTTCACCTTATTGAGCATCTGCACCTTGTCAGTTCCGATCTGTGATTCATCAATGACTCTTGCATTTGCGACAAGATTCTGGAGCTTGGATATGTTGAGCTCGAGAAGGCCCTGAGCCTCTCTAGCAGCCTCATATTCAGCATTCTCGGAAAGGTCACCCTTATCCCTTGCCTCTGCGATCGCCGCAGAGATTACAGGACGCTGCGCGATTGCCTCGGCGAGTTCCTTCTTTAGTTTATCAAGACCCTCCTGGGTCATGTACTGAAGTGCCATAATTACGATTGTTATTTAATTTTTCAATATTTCGGTTTCATTATTTCGGAATAGATCACAAGCTTCTTAGGGTCTATCTTCTCACGTTTCCTTTGAGCGGTCTCCTCTTCAAGCATAGGTTTCTTTACCTTTACTGTCTTCTGTGCTGACTTGATCTTCTTCTTTTCGACAGGCATCGCTTCCGCCTCCCAAATATGGATCTGAGGGGTCACGACAGTCTCCGGCTCAAACGGTTTCCAGTCAGGTTCTTCCGCTTCCTGAACAGGTTCCTCCGAAATCCAGTCCAGAATCGGAGTCTCCACTTCTTCGTCGCCGGTCAGAGTCTCGGCAATATTCTTGAACTTGCCGGCTTTTTCAGGCTGTCCGGACTGTTCAAGCTTCTTACCTATAAACTTGAAGATTACAGGCAGAAGAATAAAAAGCAGACCAATGATCGTTTCCATATTACTTATTTTGACATTCCAACATTGTCAGACATGAGTCTCTGTCTTTTTCGAGCTGCATCCTCAATGATTCCAGCGAGTCAAAACGTACCTCTTCCCTTATTCTCGCAAGAAATGTCACCTTCAGATCCAGTCCGTATATATCCTCGTCAAAATCGAAGATGTTAGTCTCTATCGTGCGTGCATTACCGGTCCCTACAGTAGGTCTGCAACCGATATTGCACATTCCGTACAATTTCCTGTCCAGGGTCTCTACTTTCACGAAGTAAACCCCGTTTCCAGGTACAAGCTTCAAAGGCTCATACAGCTGCATGTTTGCTGTAGGGAAGCCTATCGTTCTGCCCAGCCTGTTGCCCGCAACGACAACACCATGAAGCTGATATCCGTAGCCCAACATTAAGGCAGCATTGTCCACATCTCCCTCCTCAAGCCTTTCACGTATCTTGGTGGAGCTGACTGCATAGCCATGTTCAGAAGGGACCATTTCAGTCCTCAGGACCTCAAGCCCAAGGCCTTCTGCTGTTCTGGCTACCTCATCCGTTCCTTTTGCATCACAGCCGATCCTGTTATCATAACCCAACAAGACAGCCTTCGCACCAAAACGGTCCATCAGCATACGGAGATAAGCCTCCGTTGTCAATGAACTGAAATCCTTTGTGAACTGAAGGACTTCAACATGATCCACTCCGAGGTCATGAAGCATCTGCTTCTTTTCCGCAAGAGTGGTAAGAAGCCTTAGAGAACGGGCTTCCTTTTGCAGTACATTACGGGGATGTGGCCAGAATGTAATGACCATGCTTTCATCCCCGCGTACCGCTGCAGCTTCAACAAGCTGCTGTATTACCAGACGGTGTCCGACGTGGACACCGTCGAAAAATCCGGTTGCTACAACCATCTTACAAGCTCAAAGTCCTGTCTGTGAGGAAGTTTTGCATTCTTTGCATAGATACGTCCGGCAACCTGATACAGACCGGATCTGTCAGGGCTGATTGACGCCGTATATTTTGCGATTCCATCAGCTGACTCTACAGGAGTGAAGTCATATCGCTCCTGGATATGGAGTCTGCCTTTGTTATCAAATGTTGCAAAAAGGAGCTCTACTCCGATCTCGTCAGCATTGAGGTCTCCGATATTGAGGACGATCTCAGAATTGAATGCTCTTCCTACAGAGAAGCTGTCGCTGTTGCTGTCCGGCTTGGTGACAGAGACAACCTCAACATTCTTCCACTCTCTGCGGAGCTTCTTCTTCCAGGCTGCGATCTCACGTGCCTGAGCATAGTCATCAGCTACCATCGAGTCAACTCTAGCTGACTGCGGAACATAATACTGGTTGATATAATCTGTAAGCATACGGTTGGTTGTAAAGTTGCATGCAACCTGTGCCACACAGTTCTTGATATACTCGATCCAATCAGTAGAACGTCCTGTAGAAAGGCTCTTATTATAGAATGTAGGAGCGATTTCGTTCTCGATGATATTGTAGATAGTCGCAGCATCGAGCTCGTCCTGATAGTTCTGGTCGTCGTATGTACGCTCCATAGGCAGAGCCCAGCCTGCGCCCTTCTTGTAGCCTTCTACCCACCAGCCGTCGAGGACAGAGAAGTGCATTACACCGTTCATTGCAGCTTTTTCTCCTGATGTACCTGAAGCCTCGAGAGGACGTGTAGGGTTGTTCATCCATACGTCAACACCCTGAACGAGATACTTCGCTACTGTAATGTCGTAGTTTGGAACGAAAACGATCTTACCGATGAAGCGTGGCTGCTTTGTGATATCCACGTTCTTCTTGATAAGGTCCTGACCTGCCTTGTCTGCTGGGTGAGCCTTTCCTGCGAAGAGGAACTGTACAGGCTGCTTAGGATCGTTGACGATCTCTGCAAGTCTGTCAAGGTCACGGAAAAGGAGGTGTGCTCTCTTGTAAGTAGCGAAACGACGTGCGAAACCGATAGTGAGTACATCGTCGCGGAGAGTCTCCTTGATGGTCACTACCTGTTTTGGAGAGTAGTGGCTTGCTGCTGAAGGATCAGAAAGTCTTCTCTTCACCTCATCAATGAGCTTCTTGCGAAGGCCTGTACGGATATTCCATACTTCCTCGTCAGAAATCTTGTAGATGCCGTCGAAGCAAGACTTGTCATAGTGGTGAGTCTTGAATTCCTCGCCGAATACCTTAGCATGAACCTCTTTCCACTCCGGTGCTGTCCATGTAGGATAGTGTACACCGTTTGTCACATAGCTCACATGGAGCTCTTCAGGAAGATATCCTGGCCACATATGTCCGAGAATGTCACGGCTTACCTCACCATGGAGCCATGAAACTCCGTTTACTTCCTGTGAAATGTTGGCAGCAAGGATTGACATAGAGAACTTCTCGTTCACATTTGCGCCATCATTCTTTCCAAGACCCATCATAGTCTCCCAATCGATCTTGAGACGCTGAGGATAATGGCCGATATACTTGCGGAGAAGGCCTTCGTCAAATGCATCATGTCCTGCTGGTACCGGAGTATGGGTTGTGAACAATGATGAAGCTCTTACAACCTCCAGTGCCTCCTGGAACTCAAGGTTCTGCTCTGAAATGAGCTCACGGAGACGCTCAAGTCCGATAAATGCAGCATGTCCCTCGTTGCAGTGATATACCTGCGGTGCGAAACCAAGCTTGCGGAGTGCACGGATACCGCCGACACCGAGAAGGAGCTCCTGCTTGAGACGGTTTTCCCAGTCTCCACCATAAAGGTTGTAAGTGATTGACCTGTCCTCAGGAAGGTTCTCAGGAATATCTGTATCGAGCAGATAGAGCTCTGTACGTCCTACATCGACTCTCCAGAGACGTGCATTGAGGTTACGTCCAGGGAAAGCTACGCTTACAGTCAACCAGTTGCCGTTCTCGTCACGAACAGGAGATGCCGGGATCTTATTGAAATCCTGAGCTACGTCCTCGGCAACCTGCTCACCATGAGCAGTAAGCTTCTGGTTGAAATAGCCAAAACGATAGAGAAGACCAACAGCTACAAGGTTGGTGTTCATATCTGATGTCTCCTTGATATAGTCACCGGCAAGAATTCCAAGACCGCCTGAATATATCTTGAGAGATGTGTCAAGACCGTACTCCATGCAGAAGTATGCTACAGATGGAGTAGTACGCTCTGCCTTGAGAGCCATATAAGTGTTGAACTCTTCCATCACAGCCTTAAGGTCTGCGAGGAACTTAGTATCCTGCTCGAGCTTCTGATATCTCTTGAGGCTTACCTTGTCAAGCATTGCGATAGGGTTCTGGCCTGAAGCCTCCCATGCCTGAGGGTCCACCTTTGCAAAAAGATTCTTTGCTGATTCGTTCCAGCACCACCAAAGGTTCTTGGAAAGTATTTCGAGGTCTTTAAGTGATTCTGGAAGATGGCGTGACACGATCACACTGTTCCAGCTCGGCTGATTTACTTCAAATTTTCTATATTCCATATTTTTTACATTCCTTGTCAACGGATACTGGCCATTGACTGATATTAATTTTTCAAGTGCTTTTGAGTATGCTTCCTTATAATATATGATATTGTTCTCCCAAAGAGCTATTTCGGAAACCTCCTTGGCATTCTGCATGTATTTCTTTCTGGTATCCTTACGCAGCGATGCGATCTCCATCACTCTCTGCGCCACTCCGTCAACCACTTCGAAATAATTCGAATCATTTCTGTCAAGGACAGTTATGCCAGGATGCTTCTTTCCGTAATATGTTCGCACCCAGAGACCGAATCCGGCAAGAGTAGTAGTAAGAGTAGGTACCCTGAATGCAAGACTTTCGAGAGGAGTATAGCCCCAAGGCTCATAATAAGATGGGAACAAAGTAAGGTCAAGGCCGCAAAGAAGGTCATAATATGGCATATCGAATATTCCGTCATTGCCATTGAGATATGAAGGAATGAAATATACCTTGACCTTATCTCCTGTCGCATTATTGAACTGAAGGTCATTAAGACGTCTTGTCACATTGTCGTACTCCGGATTCATCAGGTAATGCGAAGTCCTGGTCACATATGTAGAGTCATTGCCTGCAAGTTTGGCGGCAAGCTGCTTGTCAGGGCCGTTATGTCCGGACGGGATCATGATGAATGCATGAACACACTTTCCCTTGAAATCTGTGTGGTTGAGCTTGTCAAGAGCATCAATGAATACATCAATACCTTTGTTCTTCCATTCATAACGTCCTCCGATACCTACGAGCACGGCATTTTCAGGAACCTCTTCTCCACACATGGCAGAAGCAACTGTAGTAAGCTTCTTTCTGGCTTTCTCCCTGAGAGCCTCATAATCTTCATCCGTTGCAGGAGTGAAGCTAGGCTCGAATCCGTTAGGAGTAACTACATCCACAGGTCTGCCGAGGAACTGTCTGCACTCCTGAGCTGTGATATCGCTGACAGTAGTGAAGATATCGCTGTTCTGAGCAGTCTTCTTCTCAAGAGAATGTCTTGCAACGACATTGAAATGACGAGCCTTCTCATCTGCATCATAGTTGAGAATACCGTCATAAAGAGGCAGATTATTGCCGGCAATACATCTTCCGATAACGGTCGCGTGAGTTGTGAAGACCGTAGCAATCGGAACATTGACTGATTTAAGATAGAGAAGTCCAGTACCGGTCATCCACTCATGGAACTGAGCGACCACCTTGTCCGATGATTCAAGATTGAACTTGTAGAAACTCTCTATCACCCTTCCGGCTGCATATCCGAAAAGGGCAGACTCGCGATAATCCCAGTTTCCTGTAAGAGAATCAACACCGAATTTCTTCCAGAAATCGGTCATGATCTCATTCTGTTTCGTAAGAAACTGTTTGAAATCCACGAGGATAGCTGTCGGCTTTCCCGGAACGTTCCAGCGTCCGACACGCACTCTCAGACCCTCTGAAGCAGCCTGGGCCTTCCATGACCTGTACAATGCAGGATCTTCGATGAAATCAGGATTGCTTTCCGTATCCATCCACACATCCGGACCTACCATGATGTGATGCCTCTTGTACTCGCTCCTCAGATAAAGGGACTTGGTGGCGATCACTGTATAGATTCCGCCGACCTTATTACACACTTCCCAACTAACCTCAAACAGATAATCAGGCTTGATAAGTTCTGTTTTCATTACGTATTAAAAATTATTTATTTACCCCGGCCGGAGTCCTTCTGGATTCCGTCCGGGGGTATATAGTTTCAGGGTAAACCCCGCTGACTGTCGTCAGCCTCTATTTCTTTGCAGTTTTTTTAGCTGCCGGCTTCTTAGCCTTAGGCTCAGCCTTTTTTGCTGATGCCTTTGGAGCTGCCTTCTTGACAGTCTTCTTGGCAGGTGCCTTTACTTTTGCGGCTGCAAAGTTAATATCTGAAACGGAAATTGCATCATCAACTCGCAAAATAAAATCACTTAAAACGTTCATATAGTTGATAAACGCCTCATATGGAGTATCATACGGGTTGAAATATTTATGCACTGCTCCGTCAGAGAAGAACTTTGTACACATGTAATAGAAGTGATCGCTCTCCTGAAGATGACCGAAATCAGACCAAAGGGCCTCGTCATTGAGAAGTGCGAGCTTCTCCGCCTGGTCATTGAGCTTGTTGAATGCGTCGTTCTGAAGCTCGTTTCCAAGCCATGCAGTAACATCACGCTCCTCGTCTGCCCATGAAATAGGATCCATCACATCAAGATCACCAACAGGACGATGCTTCTTGGCAGCCTGAGTAGGGGTAACGAACTCGAATTCTCCGTCTGCAAGAACTGTCTCAGGGAAATATCTCATGAAATCGAAGATTCCGCTTGATGCCTTCTGGTGCTCACCGAATGTCTCGTAATCCATGAAGAGGTTCACGATGTCATCATTCTGAGCTGCAGCCTTGATCCAAGAAAGGTACTTCTCACCTGTAAGCGGCCAATCAGCCCAACCTCTGTCAGAGAAACGGAATGCGATATCGTCGCTGAGGCTTGAGTTCTTAAGAAGGAGCTTGAGGCTAGGAGCCTGAGCACATGTATAGATGAAGTTAGGGCTCTTCCAACCAAGGACGTGCCTTGCACCTTCTGTAAGCATGGTCTTGAATCCCATATCATATACCATCTCACCGATTGCATCAGAGTAGATAAGCTCTGTGTTGCGGAAAGCCTTAGGAGTCACACCGAAATAATGCTCGATGGCTGCCTTATGCTTCATCACCTGATTCTTGAACTCGATAGGAGATGCGAGTGATGCAAGAGAGTGGTAGTAAGTCTCTGAAAGGAATTCCACATTTCCTGTCTGAGCAAGCTTACGGAAGCTCTCGATCACCTCCGGAGCATATCTGTCGAACTGCTCGAGGACTGAACCTGAGATAGAGAATGCGACCTTGAAAGCACCCTTGTTGGCTTCGATAAGCTCAAGGAGGAGAGCGTTCATAGGAAGATAGCACTTCTGTGCCACTCTGCGGAGAATTGTTCTGTTGGCGAAGTCATCGTAGTAGTGCGAATCCTTTCCGATGTCGAAGAATCTGTATAGTCTCAATCTGTTTGGCTGATGTACCTGAAAATACAGACAAATACTCTTTTTCATATTATTATCGTTTTATTTATTTCTTGTCAATTACTTCCTGATAAATTCCCTTGATCTTTGCGGCAACATCATTCCATTTGATGCTGTTCACCTCGTCATATCCGCAACGTGCAGCAAGCTGAGAGATTGCAGGATACTGGAGAAGGCCGTAGATTGCGTCAGACATTGCATCCACATCCCAGAAGTCCACCTTCAGGGCATATTTAAGGATTTCAGCACAACCTGACTGCTTTGATATGATCGAAGGCACATTGGTCTGCATAGCCTCAAGAGGCGAGATTCCGAACGGCTCCGAAATAGAAGGCATCACATACACATCCGACAGAGCGAACATCTTGTGAACTTCTTTTCCGCGAAGGAATCCTGTGAAATGGAATCTGTCCGAGATACCGAGACGTGCGACGTGGCGGATACACCTGTTGAGCATATCTCCGCTACCTGCCATCACGAAACGTACATTATTGCATCTCTTGAGGACCTTGGCAGCCGCCTCGATGAAATACTCAGGACCCTTCTGATAGGTAACGCGGCCGAGGAAGGTCACGACCTTCTCCTTCACGTTCCTCTCGACCTCGAGTTTCTCACGTCCGCTGAAATCGACAGCATTATGGACAGCGACAACCTTATCAGGATCGATACCGTAACGATTGATACAGATATTTCTTGTAAGCTCACTCACAGCCATCACCTTGTCGGCAGCCATCATACCCTTTGTCTCAAGGTCAACCACGCGTGTGTCCACCTGGTCGTCGCTTGCACGGTCATATGATGTTGCATGCATGTGAACTACGAGAGGCTTGCCGGTAAGCTGCTTGGCTGCGATTCCGGCAAGATAAGTAAGCCAGTCATGTGCATGGATGACATCAAACTGGTCCTTGTACTGGAGGGCGATTGTAGCACCTACCATTGCATAGCGCGCAACCTCTTCCATAAGGTTTGCACCGTATTTTCCAGAGAACTTGTATTTCTGGCCATACTGGACGCGGAAGCCCTTGATCTGGCGCTTGCGCTCTTCCTCGACCATCTTTGTAAAGTCCTGAGGATCAACATATGGCACCATATTGGTACCGATATGTACAAACTGCACCTTTCCGAGGAATTCATCAACTGTAGCGCTCACCGTGTCGATAGCGACATCGCTGGCGTTGATGATCTTCACTGCACTCTCATCTTCATCTCCAGAAGCTGACGGCATTACGAAAAGTACATCCACATCATTATACGCAAGACCCTTGGTCATACCGTAACATGCTGTTCCGAGACCTCCTGCGATATGAGGAGGGAACTCCCAACCGAACATCAGAACTCTCATTATCTAGCCTCCTTCTTATACTGGTTCATAATATATTCTATACGCAGAAGAGCAGCTGTACTCATCGCAGAAGCGATGGCTCCATGCGGCTCGTGCGGAGGATCTCCGTCGTAAAGCTCGGAGAATGCGCCAACACCATGCTTGCTGATATCCTCGAAGAAGCCCTCTACAAGATACTTCGCTCTTCCGTAGAATGCCTCTCCCATCATTCTGAAGCAGAGGTCGATGTATGGAGCAAGAAGCGCAGGGAATGCGCAACCCTGATGATATGCAAGGTCACGGTCGATCTGCGATCCCTCATAAACTCCTCTGTATGCTTCGTTTCTAGGAGATAGAGACCTGAGTCCCCTCTTGGTAACAAGCTCATCATTGATTGTCATTACAACTTCAGAGATGACCTCGTCATCTACAGGACAATACTCAAGATAGATAGGGAACAGGATATTCGGTCTCACGGCCTGACCTACAGGCTCGTTTCCTACATAATCAACAAGATATCCCCACTCCTCTCTCCAGAACGTAGGCTGGAAGTTCTGCTTCACAAGGTCGCGTACAGGAGTCCAGCGGCCGACGAACTCGCTTGTGCGAGGGCCATACTTGTTCTCCATATCGATGGCGAAGCAGAGAGCATTGTACCAGAATGCGTTTGTCTCGATCTGATAACCTGCTCTTTCAGTCACAGGACGTCCATATACATATGCATTCATCCATGAAAGTGCGACACCGTCCATCTGGGCCCAGAGAAGTCCGTTAGGATGCATCGCGATCTCCTTTCTGCGTCCGGGAGCATAGCTCTCGATGATTCCCTTCAGGGTCTCACCATACTTCTTCCATACATGCTTCTCTTTTCCGCTGAAACGGATATACTGCTGAAGAGTCTCTGTAAGTCTGAGCGGAGCCTCGCACTGGGTTGTCCTGTGGAAGAGACGCTCCTGCTCATCAGCGATAAGAGTATCAAGGATTTTCTCAAATTCATCACAATCACCGTTTGCAAACAGTGTCAAGCCCGGAAGCGAGACGATTGTCTCACGGAGAAGTCCGGTCTCAAGCCATGAGAAACCGGCATTGATCTGGGCTCTGTCTCCCTTATGGCACTTGAACATACCTGCGTTGTGGACAAGAAGATCATGATAAGTCTCGATAGGATCCATCTTCTTGAGGGTATCCGTAAACTTCCTCTTGAGACCTCTTGGATTCACCTCGTTGACAGAAGCGGAGAATACGACAGACTCGCCAGGCTTAAGATCCAAAGTGAATGCACCAGGGACGAAAAGATCCTCGCGGCAATCGAATCCACGACGATACTCATCAGAGTATGTAACCCCGTTATACCAGTACGGCTGATATTTGAATGCCGCCTTTGCAGAGGTCTGGAGATTGAGAGCCGGGAAGCCGTTGTAAAGACAGAATGAAACACCGCCGTCAACATCTTCATAAGCGGTGTAAGCTTCCTGATTCTGGCTTGTAAGACTGTGAACGCTTCTGAAAGCGAGGAAAGGCTTCAACATGAGAGATACCTTTGACGGAGCCTCGTGCAACTCATACTTGATAAGCACCTGATCATTGTCAGGAACCATCATGATGGTCTTGGTGAAGATGATACCACCTACCTTATAGGTAATCACAGGTACCGGATCCGCATCGAAATCCACGATGTACTTATGTCCTCTCGGCTCATAAGTATCGCCGTAACAATGAATACCCAGATTGAACTGTTTGCCGCCAAGCACGAGGCTTTCATCGAGAGCAGAAAGCAGCATGTACTTTCCACCGCCCAATTCCTCGACAGGAACAGCCAGCAGTCCGTGGTAACGTCTCGTATTGCAGGCCACGATAGACGTGTTGCAGTACGCGCCGGTCTCATTCGCAGCGATGATCTCACGCTTGAGCGAATACTCCAGGTTGACAAGCTCGGACTTGTTAAATTTAAGAAAAGCCATAAAATACGTATTAAGTTAACTTTTAGTCAATCTTTTTCAGCACAATAGCACATCGGGAAGGAAGATACTGGTACATGGTCGCATCATATTTGCCATTACCGTTTTCAATTCGCTCCGATATACTAAAATACACCTCTCCAGTCTTCAGTCTGGAGAAGCCGTCAAATTCGTTTTCATCCGTATTGAGTACCAGCTCATATTTACCGGCCGGCACAGAGAAGCCGTAATCGGTAAAAGAGGTGGTGGGGTTGAAATTCAGCGCAAAGATACAATTTTTTCTTTTGAATATCAGTATCTTTTTTTCTTCATCCTGCACAAAAAGTTCAGGTACATCATCCAAAATGGCCTCCTGCTGCGCCAGAGCAATCATTGCCTTGTCAAAATTTCTCAAATACCTATATCTCAAATAGTCAGGCTCGGCGAGCGACCACTGTCTTCTGGCATGCTTGTATGACCAGCCGTTTCCCTCGCGAGGGAAGTCGATCCATTCCGGATGGCCGAACTCGTTGCCCATGAATGTGAGGTATCCGTTTCCACACGTAGCCATAGTCACAAGACGTATCATCTTATGGAGAGCCATTCCCCTATCGACAACCGGAGACTGCGATTCCTTGTTCATCGAAGTGTACATCTCGGCATCCATCAGACGGAAAGCGATGGTCTTGTCACCAACCATAGCCTGATCATGACACTCAGCATAACTGATTGTCTTTTCATCCTTACGTTTATTGGTAAGCTGCCACCACATTTCGCCCATACTCCACTGATCATCAGAGAGTTCCTTTATCCATTTGATCCAGTTGTCGGCCACGCCCATGCTCATGCGGAAATCGAATCCGACACCGCCCTGAGCGATCGGAGCCGCCAGACCTGCCATTCCACTGACATCCTCTGCGATAGTAAATGCATCTTCATTCATCTCATGGATAAGGATATTCGCAAGGGCGAGATATGCAATGGCATTATCGTCCACTCCCTGATTGAAATAATTCTCATATCCGACAAAAGCCTTTTCAAGACCATGATCCCAATAAAGCATACTGGTCACGCCATCAAAACGGAATCCGTCTATATGATACTCCTCCATCCAATACTTGCAGTTCGAAAGAAGGAAGTATTTGGTCTCATCCTTACCGTAATCAAAACAACGGGATCCCCATGCGGGATGACGGCCCTGCCATCCTGTATAGAAATACAGATCCTCCTTTCCATCGAACATTCCAAGGCCCTCGGCTTCATTGTCAACAGAATGTGAATGGACGATATCCATCACTACAGCTATACCCAGGCCATGCGCATCATCGACAAGAGCCTTGAATTCCTCCGGAGTACCGAAACGCGAGCTGAGAGCAAAGAAGTTGGCCACCTGATAGCCGAAAGAGCCATAATAAGGATGCTCCTGAAGAGCCATGATCTGCAAGGTATCATATCCCAGCTCCGCCACCTTAGGAAGCACATTCAGACGGAATTCTTCGAATGTGCCTACCTTCTCTTCTTCTGCAGCCATTCCGATATGACATTCGTAGATAAGAGGATGAGGTCTCTTGCCAGGCTTTTCATTCTTCCACTCATAAGGCCTTACCGGATCCCATACCTGAGCGCAGAAAGCCTTGGTCGTCGGATCCTGCACCGTCCTTGTCACATAAGCCGGCAGCCTCTCCGCTCCGCCTCCCTTCCATTCAATATAAAGCTTGTAAAGGGTGCCGTGGTCCAGGAACATCCCAGGAAGAACGATCTCCCAGTCACCACCTCCTATAGGCTTCAGAGCATATGCCTCAGTACGCTTCCAGTTATTGAATTCTCCTATGATATATATCTTGGTCGCATTCGGAGCCCATTCGCGGAATATCCAGTTGCCTTTTTCATCACGATGAAGTCCATAATACACATGGTTGTTCATGGCCTTGCTGAGCAAGCCGTCCTGCGACAGCCTGTCCTTGAAATCAAGAATCATTTCATGTCTCCGATCTATGACATCCTTATAAGGGAGCAGCCACTCATCAAAGTCATAGATCATCTTTTTCGTAGTTTTCGCACACATAGTGTATGATAATTTATTTATTCTTCCTTTTCCAGTATATCGCGCTGACCTCTGAGATAAGCCCTACAGGCTTCAATCAGGATCTTTGAACGTTTCATATATTCATCTATCTCCCCGATACCTGTAGTCGGGTCCTCCACTTTTGCGGCAATGCTCTCAAGTTCCTCCATCGCCTTCGCATATTCGAATCTCTCTTCCATAATCATTTCATTTTCTCAGGAGTTTCCGGAGACCGCATCAACCGTACAGTCCATGGTTCCGTCAGCAAACATCACCGATACCTTGTCTCCTTTTGTCTTTCCGCCAATGCTTTTCAGTACGACTCCGTCAGCATCAAGTGCCAGGACATAACCTCTGTCGAGGATCCTGCGGGGATCAGCCGACTCGATGCGTGCCCGGAGTACATTGAGAGCGGATTCCATTGTCGCAAGCTTGAGAGAGAAACCTCCCTTTATACGTGCAGCGAGCGAATCAAGGACCGACTCCTCCCTGTAAAGACGGCTGGAAGCCGCAAGTCTTATCCTAGTCTGGCACGAAGATATCCTTTCGTCTTCGCATTCATATATATCCAATATATAGTCCGCAAGCGCAGTAGGCGTCTTAAGATACCCGTTTGCCACCATATCGCATACATGGAAATCCTGGTCGTGGCCGACTGCTGTCAGTACCGGCAGAGGATATTGGGCGATCACCGCCGCAAGGGAATAGTCATCATAACATGCCAGATCCAGTTTTGCTCCGCCTCCGCGCAATATAAGGACCGCGTCCCACTCTCCATCCTCCATTATTCTGTCTAATGCAGATATGATGGAAGAGGGACAGTCCGCGCCCTGCATAAGTGCCGGAAACAACACGGTATCCATCTTGAAACCGTATGGATTCTCATCAATATGACGAATGAAATCCCTGTATCCGGCTGCATCTTCTGCAGAAATCACTGCAAGACGACAAGGAAGCAAGGGCAGTTCCAGACCCTTCTGAAGTCCCATCAGTCCTTCCTGTCGAAGCCGCTCGATGGTCTTCTGTCTTTCAAGTTCCTTTACCCCGAGCGAAAACTCAGGATCCATATCATTGACTATCAGAGACATGCCATACAGCTCGTTGTAATTCACCTGCACCTCGACGAGGACAAGCATACCTTCCTGCAGCGGCGAGCCTGTTACAGACTCGAAGTATGGCGCAATAAAACGGTATTTGGAACTCCAGATGATGGCATTTGCCTTCGCGACAAGTCCATCCGGGCTGCTCTGAGACAGCCCCATATAACAATGGCCTCCGCTGCGAGCCTTGATAGCGCTGACTTCGGCCTTAATCCACAGACGTTTCGGGAAAAGCGATTCCACCCCTTTCTTCAGCATGCGCTGCAGCTCAAGAAGGTCAATAAAATCTTTCTCCATACATTTTTATATCTACCGCAACAAATTTAGCAAAATTTCCAGTACAGCCATCATTATTTCATAATAATTCAAATAAAAAATAATATCTTTGCCGACTGATTCGACTATAGCAAGTACCATGAAGATTACCGAGGCATTATTTGCAGGAAGCAGCACAAGGATTTCCGAAAAGCCAAAGCAGAAATTTCCAGAATTCGCATTCATCGGAAGATCGAATGTCGGTAAATCTTCCCTCATAAACATGTTGTGCAGGAATAAGAAGCTTGCCATGACTTCCAGCAAACCAGGAAAGACCAGGCTTGTAAACCATTTTCTTATCAACAGAGAATGGTATCTTGTTGACCTTCCGGGCTACGGATACGCCAAGATGTCAGCCACGGGCAAGCAGAAACTGGAACAGGTCATAAGAAACTACATCAACCTGTCTCAGGAGATGGTCATGCTCTTCGTGCTTATCGACTCCAGACATGACATCGGCAAAGTCGATATGGACTTCCTCATCGAGCTCGGACAGAGCCGGATCCCATTCGCAATCATCTTCACCAAAGGAGACAAGAGCGGCCCGAATGCCCTCAATGCCCAGATAGAGAAGATGAAATCTCAGATACTTGAGCTATGGGAAGAGCTCCCTCCTACTTTCATCAGTTCATCAGAAACCGGACTGGGAAGGGACGAGATACTCGGATACATCGAATCAGTACTGGTTTCATTAAAGGCAGAACAGAATTAAAACCCTCAATACGATGCAAAAGGAACACAAAATGAAACTTTTCACCTGCAGAGCCTCAAAAGACTTTGCAGTAAAAGTAGCCAAAGCCCTCAATCTTGAGCTCGGCGCTTCTGACGTATTAACTTTCAGCGACGGCGAATTCCAGCCATCATTCAACGAAAGCGTCAGAGGAGCGACTGTTTTCATCGTGCAGTCAACAGTCCCTCCTACTGACAACCTTTTCGAGCTTCTCCTTATGGCTGATGCCGCAAAAAGAGCTTCAGCACACAAGGTAATCGCCGTAATGCCTTATTTCGGCTGGGCCAGACAGGACCGCAAGGACAAGCCAAGAGTTTCAATCGGAGCCAAGCTTGTTGCCAACATGCTTCATGCTGCCGGTTGCGATCGCGTAATGACATGTGACCTCCATGCAGATCAGATCCAGGGATTCTTCGACTTCCCTGTTGACCATATCTATGCAAGTGCCGTGTTCCTTCCTTACCTCAAGGCATTGAATATCGAGAACCTCGCCATTGCCGCTCCTGACATGGGAGGTGCAAAGAGAGCCAATGCATATGCAAGATACCTTGAGTGCCCGGTGGTAATCTGCCACAAATCACGCGAGAAAGCGAATGTGGTAGCTTCAATCACAGCAATCGGAGATGTTGCGGGAAAGAACATCGTGATTGTCGATGATATGATCGATACAGCTGGAACACTTGCAAAGGCTGCCAATGTTCTCAAGGATATGGGAGCTCTCAGCGTACGTGCATGTGCCACACACGCCGTATTCTCAGGTCCTGCTTATGAAAGGATCGCAGAGTCCGCTCTCGAGGAAGTCATAGTGACAGACACTATTCCTCTGACAACAGACGAGAGCAAGGATAAGAGCAAGATTACAGTCCTCACAATGACCAGTATGTTCGCTGACATCATCAGAAAGGTTTACAACTACGAGGAGATCAGCTCAAGCTTCATCAACTAAGACCGATGGAGTTGTTTTTAGCAGTCCTCGCACTCATCGCCTTCTGCGTTTTCGGACTTTGCTTCAACATCATCTTCAGAAAGGACGGCAAGTTTCCTGAAACGGAGATCGAGAACAACAAGGAGATGCGCAAGAGAGGCATCAAGTGTGCAAAAGAGGAAGAAATCAAATTATGGGGCAAGAAGGATAAGGACGGCAATCCCGTAGCCTGCGACGAAGGCGGTTGCGGGAGCTGTTCGAATCTTGATTGCCATTGACAGGTCCGGTCCCGGATAGGGATGAGCAATTATCGCCGAGAGGCGGGATTTTAACATTTAAAACATTAATTATGAGCTTATTAGCTATTGTAGGACGCCCGAACGTGGGAAAGTCCACACTTTTCAACCGCCTTGTCGGCATGCGACAGGCAATCGTCGATGAGACAGCGGGTGTCACCCGCGACAGGCATTATGGAAGATGCGAATGGTGCGGAATAGAGTTTTCTGTTGTTGACACCGGTGGATACACTTCCAATTCTGACGACATCTTCGAAGAAGAAATCCGCAAGCAGGTTGTCCTCGCGATAGAGGAGGCCCATGTCGTGCTTTTCATGGTAGAGGCAGGTACGGGCATCACCGACTATGACGAGGAGATAGCAGATATCCTCAGGCGAAGCGGCAAACCGGTGGTTCTCGCCGTGAACAAGATAGATTCCGGAGAGAAGATGTACGATGCATTCCAGTTCTATTCTCTTGGATTAGGAGAGGTTTACAGCATTTCTGCTGCAAACGGTGGTGGAACAGGAGACCTTCTGGACGCCATTGTCAAGGAGCTTCCGGCCGAAGATCCGGACACTGACGAGCATCCTGAGCTTCCGCATTTCACTATCGTCGGAAAACCTAACGTAGGCAAGTCATCACTTACCAATGCCCTGCTCGGCAAAGAAAGGAACATTGTGACTCCGATCGCAGGAACCACACGTGATTCCATTGCGACCCTTTACAACAAATTCGGTCATGAATTCATGCTTGTGGATACAGCCGGCATGAGAAAGAAGGCGAAGGTACACGAAGATCTTGAGTTCTATTCCGTAATGAGGTCTATCCGTGCCATCGAACATTCTGACGTATGCATCCTCATGGTTGACGCCCAGACCGGAATCGAATCGCAGGACATGGCGATATTCAACCTTATCCAGCGCAATAAGAAAGGCTGCGTAGTTGTTGTAAACAAATGGGATACCATCGAGAAGGACAGCAACACGATGAAGGAGTACACCATCGCGATCAAGGAGCGCCTCGCCCCTTTCAACGACCTTCCTATCATCTTCACTTCAGTGATCAACAAGCAGAGGATAATGGACGTTCTTGATGCTGCGGCTCATGTATATGAGAATTATTCGCGCAAGATCAAGACTTCCGAGCTTAACGAAGTGATGCTTCCTGAGATCGAGAATTATCCGCCGCCTGCATGGAAGGGAAAGTACATCAAGATCAAGTACGTTACCCAGCTGCCTACCAGGTCGCCTTCATTTGCGTTCTTCTGCAATCTTCCTCAGTACATACGCGAGCCGTACAGAAGATTCCTTGAGAACAAGCTCCGTTCGAATTTCGATTTCCTCGGCTGCCCGGTACATGTGTTCCTGAGGCAGAAGTAAAGGACATACAATAAAAAAAAGTTCAAGGCTGTACAGCCGGTGGTCGTCCCCACTCTGTGGGTCCCTTCCCTTTTCGGGAGCCAATGCCGCCTTGCAATACAGCCTTGGAGTTTTTTTTAACTATTTGAGGGTTACTTCAGTCTGAAGTACGATTTCCTGTGACGAAGGTCCCACCATGATGTTGAATGTGCCCGGATTTACTCTCCAGTCATGGATATCGACATCATAGAAAGCGAAGGCTGATTCAGGAAGATGGACAGTAACTTCAGCAGATTCACCTTTCTTCACGAAGACCTTATCATAACCTTTCAGTTCCTTTGCCGGACGAGGTACACATGGATTCTGCTCTCCCACATACACCTGTGCGACTTCAGCCGCATCAAAATCGCCGGTATTTGCCAGAACGAATGAAACATCATAGCCATCACGCACACGTTTCACCTTAAGATCAGAATAATCGAAGGTAGTGTATGTAAGTCCGTAACCGAAGGCATATGCCGGTTTCACACCATTCCTCTCATAGCCTCTGTATCCCATGAACACGCCCTCAGAATATGAAACATTAAGGGTAGAATGTCCTCTTTTGGTTATAGCCTTA
The DNA here is from genome assembly GCA_045613365.1 of Candidatus Cryptobacteroides sp. Classification (GTDB taxonomy): domain Bacteria; phylum Bacteroidota; class Bacteroidia; order Bacteroidales; family UBA932; genus Cryptobacteroides. Next base: position 10,682 of record JAZLAS010000058.1, on the reverse strand, counting down.
TTCACATAATAGCTGTCATATGTCGGATTATCCTCAAGCTTTGACTCCATGCTCATCGGCAGACGTCCTGATGGAGAAAATTCTCCGGCAAGCATGCGTGCGATAGCCAATCCACCTTCCTGACCAGGATACCAGCCCATCAGTATGGCAGATACCTGATCATGCCAACGGCTCATATCGAATGCTCCTCCCGCATAGGCAACGACAATGACATTGTCATTATTCTCCAGAGCGAACTCTATCATTTCATCCTGTCCCTCAGGAAGAGTGAACTCCCTGTCACTACCCTCTTTCTCTGTAGCCTTGTCAAATCCGACTGACACTATGACTGACGAAGCATTCCTGATAGCCTCTGCCTGAGACTCGTAGTCCTCTCCGACCAGAGTGACCGGATAATCTTCTCCCAGACGCTGCATGCCTTCATAGAGAGAAATCGAATAGATCGGACTCACTGCACCACTTCCGCCGCCACAAGGAATCACATCAGCACGAGGTCCCATCAGCACAACATTTTCACCGGCCTTGAGAGGAAGTGCACCTTCATTCTTCAAGAGGACAGCAGATTCGCACGAAAGCCTGTAAGCCACATCACGTGAATAAGGATTGTCTTCTGCAATAGTGGTATCAAGCTGCGGACGGTCGAGGAAGCCATAAGCAATCAGGCTGGAAAGGATATTTTCCGCCTTTTCCTCGATATCCCTCTCACGGACAGCTCCTGATTCCAGAAGCGGCTTGAGATATGTGTAGTTCATGCACAATCCCAGCGGCATTTCGAGATCAAGGCCGCTTTCCACACATCTGAGTGTCGAATATGTAGAAGTCCAGTCTGACATGACAAAGCCCTTAAAGCCCCATGTGTCTTTAAGGACCTCCTTGAGAAGCCATCTGCTTTCTGCAGCATGCACATTATTTATAAGGTTGTAACTGCTCATCACAGAAGCGACACCCGCCTCGACAGCTGCTCTGAACACAGGAAAATATATCTCGTTCATAGTGCGTTCGTCCGCATCAGAACTTACATGATGACGGTTGTATTCCTGATTGTTCAATGCGAAATGCTTGATGGTCGCCATGACTCCCTGCGACTGCACTCCCTTGATATAATTGACGGCTGTCTGTGACGAAAGGAACGGATCTTCACCCATGTATTCGAAATTACGACCGCAAAGAGGGCTGCGATACATGTTTACACCTGGTCCCAGAAGGATATGCACACCTCTGGCACGCGAATCCTGTCCAAGCGCCACACCCATCTCATACACGACGTCCTCGTTCCAAGACGCAGCTGCGGCAACGCCACAGGCAAACAGTGTGCTCTTGGTATTGTTTCTTACGCCCTGAGGACCGTCGGCCATTCTGATCTGTGGAATGCCCAACCTCTCTATAGGACGGATATAGAAGCCATCCTTCGAGCCGCCGATATAACTGCATTTCTCTTCAAGTGTCATCTGGTTTACCAGCTCGGCAGCACGGGCTCTGTGTTCCTGAGTGACACGATAAGGATTCTCACATTGAGTGTTTTCTGTACGTGAACAGCCGGCTGCGCACATAAGAAGCAATGCACCGGCAATAGAATAAAGGTGTCTTAGGTTCATATCGGTAGGATTTAGTTATTCCATTCTTTCAATCTTGAGATGCTGTATCCTGTATGTATTGTCTTTGTAGCCGACAAATATGGTAACAATGAACATCTCTCCACCTGCGCTCAACGTTCCAAGAGCATATTTCATATTGGAACGTCCTGCCTTATGAGTAATCTCAAAAGAACGTGGAGTATAAGATCTGAAAAATGATTTCATTATCTGGCAAGCCTGACTGCGGCTGGAATCGTTCGAATCAGAAAATATCGTTACTTCCAGATTGTCTGAAAACCAGGCCGACAGCTTGTCGGCCTCGCCCAAAGCAAGATACTTTGAAATAGGGTTGAATACATCATAGCCTGAATCCTGGGCAGATACAGCCGTACAAGAAGTCAGGGCAACAACTAAAGCCGTTACTAAACCTGATATATATTTATTCATCTGTAGAACCTTATGTTTGAACACGGCAAATATACTACAAATTCCAAGCCGTCCAACCATTTTTGAGAAATATCTCCTGGCAGGAAATTTGTTAAGAATTATTATATTTGTAGCTGATATATAACTGACCTGATGAAGATAACGCTGCTGACCGTCGGAAAGACTGACAGAGACTGGGTAAAGCAGGGGCTGGATATCTATGTATCCCGCCTCAGGCATTACATACCTTTCAATCTCATCGAAATTCCAGAGCTCAAGAATGTCGCTTCACTGACCAAAGACCAGATCAAGACACGTGAGGGCGAGCTCATACTCAAGAACATACGCCCAACTGACGACGTGATCCTGCTTGACGAACATGGGAAAGAGTACACCTCGATCGAGCTTGCCAAAGTGATTCAGGACAAGATTTCTTACGAAGGCAAGGATATCGTATATGTGATCGGAGGAGCATACGGTTTCTCTGATCCGGTTTACAAGAGAGCCAACTCAAAGCTGTCTCTTTCCAGAATGACATTCTCTCATCAGATGGTGAGGGCTATCTTCGCAGAACAGATTTACAGGGCATTTACCATAATGAAAGGTGAGCCATACCACCACGAATAACGGATTGAGTCTATGAGGATCAAGTTATGGATGTACAGAAGGGTACCGCTGGCCGTACTGATTCTATCTCTGATACTCTTCGTCCTGTCAATGGCCGGAGACAGTTCGGATGCGGACACCGAAGCCGTTGCTGAAGAGACCGCAGAAAGGGTCGAAAAGCGTCTGGCCATTCTGGACAATTATATAGCCAAGGTCAAGAACACCGACAGGAAAGAGCTCATTCTTCCCGAAGGTATTCCTGACGATATGGTCATATACCGATATGTAAATGACACCCTTCAATCATGGAGCAATCAGTTTTCAGTCATAAACGATGATATCTCATCACGTCTGGTCTTCCATACCCTCACTGACAGAAGAAGCCGTTTCGTTTCGTATCTTTCTGATGCGAAAGAAGAGCCGACATACATGAATCTCGGTCCCAAATGGTATATAATCAAGTCTATCGACGCAGGCAGCGGGGTAAGGATAATCGCCGGTCTGGAGATCAAGAACACCTTGATTGAGGATATAAGGAGGAATCTCAACGGAGTAAACCCTAAGATCAAGCTTTCGGGGAAATATTCAGCCTTCCCTCTTCACTATAGCGGAGGAACAGCAGTCGAAATAAACGGAAGACCTCAGTTCAAGATCATATACGACAGTACCCAGATTACATCTTTCTTCGACAATTCGATACTCAGATGGATAGCCATAACCCTGCTGTCGGCAGCGATTGTCCTGTTCCTTGCCGGACACAGGACATTCAGGACGTATGCTGTGGCGATGGCCAGCCTGAGCATTCTCTTCATAATGTCCTTCCTATGGGGAATGCAGCTTAACGGTATTTCAGGGCTGTTCTCCCCTACAATTTATGCAGATGGAACGATATTCTTCTCCTTAGGATCGCTTGTGCTGATGAATATGTTCATCACCTTCTTCATCACATGTACTTTCCTGATCAGAAACCGACTTTCCGAACTTGCTCGTCGTGACGGGAAGCACCGTAAAAGGAACATGTTCATATACGGCATGCTCATATTGGCCGTTACGGTGGGCATCGCGGCATATACTCAGCTGACCCTCAAGAGCCTCCTGCTCAACTCCAACATCTCCATGGAGCTGTACAGATGGAATACCGATATCACATATACCCTGCTTGTCTATATATCATATACCGGTCTGCTTTTCTGCCTGCTTCTGCTGCTTCAGATAATGAGACCTGTCGTATATACATTCACAGGCTTGAAGTATAACATGTTTTCAATACGTACACTGCTGCTTTTCGCAGTGCTGTGTTCGGCATATTTCACTTATACTTCAAGCCGTCTCGGATTCCGAAAGGAGCAGGACAGGGTAAGCGTGTGGGCCAACAGGCTTTCCGTTGACAGAGATCTCAGTCTGGAAATTCAGCTCAGGTCTGCAGAGGATGGTATAGTATATGACCAGCTCATTTCCGCCCTCTCGATGCTCGAGAACACCGGTTCAATGATTCAGAACAGGATAATGGACTATTATCTTACACGGATCAGGCAGGATTACAACCTCAGCGTCATGGTCTTCAAGGAGGATGACAGTCAGGGAATAGGGATGTTCAATAATGTCCTGCGATCAGGTACTCCTATCGCTACCGGATCGAGATTCCTTTTCCTGACAGATGAGAACGGCCATAGCAGTTATGCAGGAACATTCATGTTCTATCAGCCGCAAGGCAAAGTGACACGAATGCTTCTCAAGATCGAGTCCAACTCAAACCGCGAAGACAGAGGTTATTACAGTATTCTGGGAAGGTTCTCTAAACCTGGAGACATAAATATACCTCCTCAATATTCTTATGCCAAATATAAGGAAGGCCGCCTCATGTCATACAAAGGTAACTATCCTTATCCTACAGCATATGACCACGCAGAAGAAGGATACCTCACTGATGACAACAGAGAAGTGGCCCGTGTCAACGGATATGTACATTTCATGAATCTTGTCAGCGAAGATGAGATGATCATCATTTCACGTCCAAAACGCGGAAGTCTGGTATATTTCACTTCCTTTTCATATCTATGGCTGGTGCTCAGCGGCGTCATGTGCATCTTCGCACGCACAGGGAAGAGAAAGAAAGTATTCAAAAGCAACTACTTCAGGACCAGGATCAACACTATCCTGTTCATATCTTCATCGCTTATCCTGATCAGCATGACGATCATCAGCATTGTCTTCGTATATAAAAGAAACGAAGAGAACATGTACAATCTGATGTCTTCACGTATCACCACCATTCAGGCATTGATAGAAAGGCATGTCAAATCGGTCGGAAACTGGCAGGAAATCAATATTCAGGAGTTTGCGGCAAGCCTTGAAAACATAGGAAACACCACGAAATCCGATATCACCTTATACACCCCTGACGGCAAGGTGTTCCTGTCCACGACTCCTGAAGTCTTCGAAAAGATGATCATTGGAAGCCGTATCGATGAAGATGCATTCCGCAACATTCATGAGCATCATCAGCGTTACTTCATCCATCAGGAAAAAATAGCGGATTACGGATACTGGGCCCTTTATGCACCTATATTCAACAATAACGGAAAAATGGTGGCCATAGTGGAAGTGCCATATACGGACCATAATTACGACTTCCGTAGAGAAGCTTTCTTCCATGCGGCGCTCATCATCAATCTCTTCCTTCTTCTGCTGATAGGATCGCTTCTGTTCAGCACAAGGGAAGTGAATGCCCTTTTCTCTCCACTCATCGAAATGGGTAAGAAAATGAATGTCGCCGACATCCATGATCTTCAATACATCACTTATAAACGAGAAGATGAGATTTCCTCGCTGATTGACGCATACAACCGAATGGTCAAGGACCTGTCCGCATCAACACGACTGCTCGCTCAGGCTGAACGTGACAAGGCATGGAGCCAGATGGCAAGACAGGTTGCCCATGAGATCAAGAACCCTCTGACCCCGATAAAGCTTCAGCTTCAGAGGCTTATAAGGCTCAAGGAAAACAACAATCCTGCATGGGAAGAACGCTTCGATGAAGTATCCGCCATCGTGCTCGAACATATCGACATACTTTCCGAGACAGCAAACGAATTCTCGACATTCGCAAAGCTCTACAGTGAAGAGCCTGTACTCCTGGACCTTGACAAGACTTTAAAAGACCAGCTGCTGATATTCGACAACAAGGACAATATCGACATACAATACATCGGACTCGAGAATGCCATGGTAATGGCGCCAAAGCCTCAGCTCATACGAGTATTCGTCAATCTGATCACGAATGCTGTCCAGGCTGTAGAAATGAACCAGAAGGAAGGCAGCGAGGAAGGAGCGGTCAAAGGCCAGGTCATGATATGTCTCAGGAACAGTATCAGGAACGGATATTACGACATCGTATTCGATGACAACGGGCCTGGAGTAAAGGACGAGAATCTCGACAAGCTCTTCACCCCTAACTTCACGACAAAAAGTTCCGGCACAGGCCTTGGTCTGGCCATATGCCGGAATATAATCGAAAAGTGTGAAGGTGAAATCAGATATCAGAGGTCTTTCACACTTGGAGGAGCATCATTCATAGTGACGATCCCGAAACACGGCTAAAGCACGTAAGCCTTTACATCTTCTGCCGTTATCCTGTCGCCTGAGAGAATCAGAAGACGTTCCACTACATTGCGGAGCTCACGGATATTTCCAGTCCACGACTTGTCCACCAGAAGCTGCATAGCCGCAGGATCGATGTTCCTTGAAGGCATGCCTGTCTCCGAGCAGATCTGCCCGATGAAATAATCCACCAGAAGAGGAATATCCGACTTCCTCTCATCGAGTGTAGGCATATTGATAACTATCACGCTGAGACGATGGTAGAGGTCCTCCCTGAAATGTCCTTTTTCGATCTCAGCCTTAAGATTCTTGTTGGTAGCGGCAAGCACCCTTACATCCACCATGATATCCTTATCGCTTCCTACTCGCGACAGTTTCTTTTCCTGAAGTACCCTCAACACCTTTGCCTGGGCTGCAAGAGACATATCTCCGATCTCGTCAAGGAAAAGCGTACCTCCATCTGCCTGCTCGAATTTTCCCTTATGCTGCTTGATGGCAGATGTAAATGCACCTTTCTCATGGCCGAACAGTTCGCTTTCAATAAGTTCCGAAGGGATAGCCGCACAATTGACTTCCACATACGGAGCAGCGGAGCGATGGCTCTTCTGATGAAGATTTCTTGCAACCAGCTCCTTACCTGTACCATTGGATCCGACGATAAGCACTCTCGCATCAGTCGGAGCGACCTTGTCTATCATCTCCTTCACATGCACAAGAGCCGGAGATTCTCCGACCATTTCCTGTCCATACACCTTCTTCTTAAGTATTTTGGTCTCCTTTACCAGCGAGACCTTTTCAGTCGCATTCTTGATAGTAATCAATATACGGTTGAGATCCAGAGGCTTCTGAATGAAATCAAATGCTCCTTTCTTGATACATTCCACAGCTGTTCCGATATCGCCATGACCGGAAATCATGATAACGGCCGAATCCACACCCATGGCCGCAAGCCTGTCAAGAACTTCCATACCGTCCATCTCAGGCATCTTGATATCACAGAAGATGACGCTGTACTTCTCCTTGTCAACCATTTCGCAGCCCTGTGCGCCGTTTTCCGCCACATCAACATCATAACCTTCGTCAATAAGGATCTCCTTGAGGGAATTCCTGATAGACCTCTCGTCATCAATAATCAGTATCTTCATGGTATTACTATTAGATTTACAAATATCGACATTTTTGGGAGTTTACACAATATTTTATATTTTTGCTTGATTTTAAAGAGTCATATGCAAATACCTGATATCATAATAGCCATTGACGGCTACTCTTCAACCGGAAAAAGCTCCTTTGCAAAAATCATAGCAAACGAGTTCTCTTTCCTGTATCTTGATTCCGGAGCCCTCTACCGAGGGGTCACTTTATTCGCCATCGAGCACGGTTTCATAACTGATGACTGTACAATTGACGTGCCTGGACTTGAAGAAGCTATGAAAAATCTCGACCTTCATTTCGGAGAAGGCGGAACATTCATCGGAGACAGATGCATCGAGAAAGAAATCAGATCTCTTGCAGTAGCAGGAAAGGTCAGCCCTATCGCGACTGTACCTGAGGTCCGTGCCTTTGTGGACAGGAAGCTCAGAGAATTCGGCAAGAACAAACGCATAGTCATGGATGGAAGAGACATAGGCACCACCGTATTTCCAAATGCGGAGCTGAAGATATTCATGACCGCAGAGCCTATGATCAGAGCTGAAAGACGAGCAGCAGAAATGCGTGCCAAAGGTCAGGAAGCAGACATAAACGATGTGCTGAAGAACCTTCAGGAGCGTGACTATATCGACTCTCATAGAGAGACCTCTCCGCTTACACAGGCTGCGGACGCTATCGTACTGGACAACTCACACATGACTATGGAAGACCAGATGGTCTGGCTGAAAGATATTATCCGCAAACGTTTCGGCTGTTAAAAACTTCACACTATGCTTACAGTTGACATTGACGGCAATTCAGGATTCTGCGCAGGCGTAATCAGAGCCATCGGCAAGGCAGAGGAATATCTTCATGTAGGTTCACATGAAGATAAGAAAAGACTGTACTCTCTCGGAGCCATCGTACATAATGACGCAGAGCTCAACAGACTTGTCAGTCAAGGTCTTGTAACCATAGACAAGGAAGATCTGGACGAGATGGTCAGAGCTGATGGAGAAGTACTGCTCATAAGGGCCCACGGCGAGCCTCCGCAGACTTATGTTCAGGCTGAAAGCCTCGGTTTCAGCATCATAGACTGCACATGTCCGGTAGTCCTCAAGCTGCAGAAGAGGATCAAAGAAGCATACAAGACACAGTTGGAGTCAGGGAAAGGTCAGATAATCATATTCGGAAAGATCGGCCATGCAGAAGTTCTCGGTCTTATCGGCCAGACAGACGGTACTGCTATTGTCGTGGAAAACATTCTGATGCTTCAGGAACTTATAGAAGACGGAACGATCAGGCTGGACATTCCTACCGAAGTATTCAGTCAGACGACCAAAAGCCCTGCCGAGTATTCAAGACTTTGCAGCCGTCTCGAAGAAAGCATGGCCAGATATAATGAAATGCCTGTTGAAAGATTCAAAGGCAGAGGACTGCTGAATGTGCATGACACTATATGCTCACAAGTGGCCACACGCCATGAAAGGCTTTCCAAGTTCGCGATGGAGCATGACATCATCATATTCGTTTCAGGCAAGGCCAGTTCGAACGGAAAGGTCCTCTGCGATCTATGCAAATCTCTGAATATCAGGACATACCACATCGACTCGACCATAGAAATCAAGAGAGAATGGTTCCGGGCAGACGATAAAGTAGGAGTATGCGGAGCTACCTCTACCCCGAAATGGCTGCTCGAGGAAACTGCTGAACGCATTCTGGAACTCAACCGTTTTGTTCCTGAATGGGAGGAAAGATTCGCAGAAGGCGAAAATACTGATAATCAGTAAAAATTTGGCAGTAAGCTGACATTTTTATAATTTTGCAGCCGCTTTTTGAAAAATGATCCCGACAGACCACTTTATTAATGCCGGGAGATCCGATAAGAATTAATTTATTAAACATTTTTATATTATGGCAACAACAGCTGATTTCAAGAACGGACTTTACCTTAACTATAACGGAAAGCCATGCCAGATCGTATGGTTCCAGCACGTTAAGCCAGGTAAGGGTCCTGCATTCGTAAAGACAAAACTCAGAAACCTCGAGAACGGCCGTATCCTCGAAAATACTTTCACAGCAGGCGCGAAAATCGAGACTATCAACGTTGAAAGAAGACCTTACCAGTTCCTTTACAAGGATGAGGACGGTTTCAACTTCATGCATGAGGAGACTTATGAGCAGATCCACCTCGACACAGCACTCGTTGACAATGCAGACCTAATGAAGGAAGGCCAGCACGTTGAAATGATGTTCCTCGCTGACGAGGAGCGTTGCCTTACTTGCGAGCTTCCTACATATGTTGAGCTTGAGGTTACATACACCGAGCCTGCAGTAAAGGGCGACACAGCTTCTACAAATGCTCAGAAGGAGATCACTCTCGAGACAGGAGCTATCATCATGGCACCTCTCTTCATCAATATCGGCGAGAGAATCCGCGTAAACACAACTGACCGTTCATACGGCGAGCGTGTAAAATAATTAACTTGCGCGACCAGCATAACGTCCGGCCTTCCCAGGTCGGACGTTTTTTATGTAATTAAACCTTTTGCCTTTCCATGCATCAAATAAACAGAGCTCTACAAGAATTATTAACTTAAAATCAGATCAAAACATGAAGACAAGGTTACTTATCAGCATTACAGTATGCATGCTTGCAGGGCAGTTTCTTATGAATGCTCAGGAGAACAGGCAGGGACCAGCAAAAGAGAAGCCATCAATGGAGGAAATGGTACAGCGGAAGGCAGACAGAATGGCAATGGAAATGTCTCTGGACGACAAGACCGCTGACAAATTCAGAGAAACCTATAAAGAATATCTAGGAGAAAAAGCTGCAGCAAGAGGCAACGGCTGCGACAAAGGCTGCATGAAAGAAAGTCAGGAAGGAAGGCTGAAAGGAAAGCCAGCCTACATTTCAGACGCTGAGGTTGAAAAAGCCATCGAATCACGCTTCGACAAACGTCAGAAAATGCTTGACAGGGATCAGAAGATTCTTGATATCGACATGAAATACTACACAAAGTTCAAGAAATTCCTCACGCCAAAGCAGGTAATAAAGATTTACGAACTCGAAAGAAAACCTGGTCAGAGACCTGACAGAAAGCCCGATGCAAGGCCTCACGGCAGACCTGCAGACAGAAACAATAGAGCAAAATAACCCTGACCCGGAAAAGCAAAAGCATTTTTCCGGGTCAGCCCATCTTTTATTGAAATATTTTATTACCTTTGCAAACCCAACCAGAAGGAATTCCTTCTGCAACCAGCCCGGATGGCGGAATCGGTAGACGCGCTGGTCTCAAACACCAGTGGAGCAATCCGTGCCGGTTCGATCCCGGCTCCGGGTAC
>JAZLAS010000057.1:0-20648 GCA_045613365.1 Candidatus Cryptobacteroides sp. | reverse complement strand
ACCGCCGATTCCGAGTGCTGCATCAAGCGCAATGGAACCGCTCGGGATCACCGATACCTCCCATTTAGGCTGATCTCCCAGCTTCATGATCGTACCTTTGCCATAATCTTTCTCAATCTTGTCAATCGTCGCCTGCAATGCTTTGAGTTTCGCAGCATTGATGCCGGTACCTTCCTGTACTTCTTTAGCCATAAATGTAAATTTAAAAGTGTTATAAAAACGCCGACGGAACTATTCCGACCGACAAGCAAAAATAATCAAAAAATCTGGAACTCTTCCAACTTTTCGGATGCAAAATTATAGTCTCCTTGTGCCGAAGTGTGACACAAATATAAAAATAAGAGTTCTCGTTAAGCGAGAACTCTTATTGCATCATGTCTTATGCCTGCTACCTGATAATCTTGTCAATATTTCCATCGCCGTCAAAATCTGCAGCCATAGTATCGACTATTCCGTCCCCGTCAGTGTCCACGCCTACGGTGTCGATGGCTCCGTCTCCGTCAGTGTCCACGCCTACGGTGTCGATGGCTCCGTCATAGTCGCTGTCTACTCCTACCGTGTCGATCATTCCGTCTCCGTCTGTATCAACTCCTACTGCGTCGATGGCTCCGTCTCCGTCAGAGTCTACTCCTACGGCGTCGATGTCTCCATCTCCATCCGTATCGGCGCCGTATACCTCAGGTTCGTTAACTGTGCCTACTTCGTCGATGGCTCCGTCTCCATCGGTGTCCACGCCTACAGTGTCAATGCTTCCGTCCCCGTCAGTGTCCACGCCTACGGTGTCGATGGCTCCGTCATAGTCGCTGTCTACTCCTACCGTATCGATCATTCCGTCTCCGTCAGTATCAATTCCGATTTCATCGATGTATCCGTCTCCATCAGAGTCTACTCCTACCGTATCGATTTCTCCATCACCGTCAAAATCTGCTCCGACAGCATCGATATCTCCGTCTCCGTCCATGTCGACTCCCTCCATATCATCATCGTCAAAGTCATTATCGTCGTCCATGTCATCGTCGTCGTCCATGTCATCATCACTATCATCTCCGTCTGCCATGCCCGCACCAAGGATTGCAGCTGCTGCCACAGCAACCTTCAAGCCCTTCTTCATTTTCTTCTTCTTTTCAAGAAGCTCTTTGTTGCCTACTGCTCCCGGAACGAGGGCAAGGAAAGCCTGTGGTACCTCTTTGTCGAATGTAAGTGTAAATGAGCCTGATTCACTAGTGACAGTGTAGTCGGCGTTAAACATACCTAATGTCTCGATGATATTCGTGATCTTGTCAAATTCAAGATTGGCTGCCAATTCCGTACCTTCGGACTTGACGTTTGACATTTTGTTGAAGCCGACCAATTTTGTGACAATGAGGCGTTTATTTGTCAGATAGATCGTACATGCGCTGTTCTCATATTTGCCATTTGCTGCACATACAACTTTTTCGTCTGGCAGGAGGTCGAAGTTGTAAAGGCCTCCGTCCATTTTCAGCACGGTTCCTAATTTTACTAAGAATCTATATGGTTCAGATGAAAGATAGATCGGGTGATCCTTTTCTGGAGTAGATATATAATAGATGTAGTTTCCGCTTAAGTTAGACTGTCGATAAACTTCTTTTATTGTTGAAAGGGGGATATCATAGAGCAAATTGACTTCTTTTGAAATAACTCCTGCTATCTCATAAATCTTTATGGCGTGGGTTGTGAATTGTATCTGTACGTCAGTAGGAAGAAAACCATCTCCATATGTGGCCTTCATTTTGTCCACAACCTTCTCCTGGCTGGTATTGTATGCGCAACCAAGTACCTTGACAGTAACTCTTGAACCCTCTGTCTTTTCTTTTACTGTTTCCTTTACTTTGGCGGTGGCGTCGTTTACCGATTGTACTGCCTTTTCAAATATATCTGATTCTTTGACTTTGCCAAAGAAACTAGAAAGCCCTTTGCCGATTTTTGAGAATGAGAATCCGCTAGACTTTGTTTCAGGTTCCTGAGCAAGAGATCTGCCGCATTTAGGACAAAACTTAGTTCCTGACTGCAGCTGTTGGCCGCAACTAGGACAAAAATTCATATCTTCCATATTGGTTAGCTTTAGTGAGTGCTAGATTATTTTATTTCTAACAAAGATAATAATATTAATCTTATTATCTTTGATAATGAACTTTAATTCTTGAAAAATTTGTATTTTTGTCAAGATAATAAGGATTATATGAAGATAAAACTTTTAGGAAAGAATCTTGACGAACTGAAGAAGCTGGTTGCTGAGGAAGGCTTGCCTGGCTTTACGGCCAAGCAGATAGCACAGTGGCTGTATGTGAAGAAGGTGCGGTCCATCGATGAAATGACTAATCTTTCGAAGGCTGCCAGAGCCCGGCTTTCGGAGAGATACGAAGTCGGTGTCACTCCATATGCAGGCCTTCAGATATCATCTGACGGAACAAAGAAATATCTTTTCCCTGTCAAGTGCTCCCATAAGCGCGGATTGAATCTGAGAATCGAAGAGGAAGAACTTGAGGAAGGTGCGATTGAAGCTGTAATGATACCAGACGATGATCGTGCGACTCTTTGTGTGTCATCACAGTCCGGATGCCGTATGGGTTGCAAGTTCTGCATGACTGGACGTCAGGGCTTCCATGGACATATGTCAGCAGCCGACATCATATCTCAGTTCATAGCTGTCGATGAGTCAGATAAGCTTACGAATGCGGTGTTCATGGGAATGGGTGAACCGCTTGATAACTATGATAATGTGATGAGGACTATCGAGATCCTTACTGCTGATTGGGGATTCGCATGGAGCCCTAAGAGGATCACTCTTTCTACGATAGGAGTCCTGCCGAACCTCAAGCGTTATCTGGAGGAATGCAAATGCCATCTGGCTGTCAGTCTGCATAATCCTTTCGGACCGGAACGTCTTTCTATGATGCCTGTCCAGGGGGCATGGCCTATAGAGGAAGTGATAGCCCTGATAAAGCAATATGACTTTTCCGGCCAGCGACGTGTAAGCTTCGAATATACGATGTTTGCCGGATTCAATGATACCAAAGCGCATGCTGATGCCCTTATCCGTTTGTTGCGTGGACTGGAATGCCGTATGAATCTGATACGCTTCCATAAGATTCCTGATTTTCCGTATGATACATCGCCGGATGTGATCATGGAGAATTTCAAGACGCGTCTTAACAATTCCGGAATAATGACCACCATCCGTGCGTCCCGAGGCGAGGATATACTTGCCGCCTGCGGAATGCTTGCAGGGCAGCATTCCCAGAAACAGGCTTGATTACCAGTCCTGAAACTTTACCTTGGAAAGACCTCTTGATCGTTTATTTAACAGATGTTTGAATGAAGAGATTTCTTTCATTATTGCTGCTTCTTCTGATTGCGTTTGCCGCCAAAGGCAATCCGTTTACTTATGGGATCAATGAAGCGGAGGATTCTGCGGCTATAGCCCGCATGAGGCTCAAGATGGACGAAATACGTCAGTACAGGCCTACAGTGGCCCTTGTACTCAGCGGTGGCGGCGCCAAAGGTACAGCTCATGTGGGAGTAATAAGATATCTGGAGGAACTGGGTATTCCTGTGGATATGGTATTGGGTACGAGCATGGGAGGTCTGATTGGTGGCCTTTATGCCTTGGGATATACTGTCGATCAGATGGATACCATCGTGCGCAATATGGATTGGGATTGGGCGTTGAGTGACAGACTTGCCAGAGAGTATATATCTTATTCCGATATGAGATATAAGGAAAAGTATCTCTTGTCTGTCCCTTTCTATTATGAGAAGGATTATTTCAGGATGAAGCTTCAGGATGAGAACCGTTTTGACCATATCCATAAATATGATATGCTTCATATCGGTGCTGATAATGAAGACGGTGCTGATTTTCTTAAAAGGAACATTCTCGGCAGTCTTCCTTCCGGATATATCTATGGACAGAATGTCAGCAATCTGATAAGTTCGCTGACAATAGGTTACCAGGACCCGATGAATTTTCAGGACCTTCCTGTACCGTTCTTCTGCGTGGCATCGGATATGGTGTCCGGAAAGGCGAAGATATGGCATAATGGAAAGATAAATGATGCCTTGCGTTCTACAATGTCAATTCCAGGAGTCTTCGCTCCTGTGAGGATAGACGGTATGGTATTGGTGGACGGAGGTCTTAGAGACAATTATCCGACGGCTCTCGCCCGCGATATGGGTGCGGATATAATCATCGGTGTGGATCTTTCGGATGCACGCCGGTCTTACATGGATGTCAATAATCTGGGAGATATTCTGGGGCAGGGAATAGACATGCTTATGCGTGATTCATATAACAGGAATGTCACGATACCTGATGTCAAGATAAAGCCCGACCTGCATGAGTTCAATATGATGAGTTTCAATTCACGGAGCGTTGATACGATAATGGTCCGTGGATATGAGGCAGCTGCTGCCAATGATTCTTTGCTGCGTGAAGTGGCTGCCAGAACTACGGTAGGCTATTCGGCTCCCAGAAAGAAGGCTGCATATGGCTTTGAGTCAGATTCTCTTGTTATAGCAGAAGTCGAGGTCGTGGGGGTACTCCCTCAGGAGAAGGAACTCCTGAAGGACCGTCTTCATCTGAAGTTCGGACAGAAGATAAGCAAGGAAGACCTGAATGAGATAGTGGCTCAGATATATGGTACGCAGGCTTATGACTTCGTTACATATGAACTTCATGGTGAAAGTGAACCTTTCAAGCTTGTGCTGAATTGCAGAAAGGGACCTGTGCATCAGTTCGGTCTGGGTGTCCGTGCAGATACAGAAGAGATTGTATCAGTATTGCTGAATATCGGCCTTAATGTTCATAAGCTGCATGGTCATATGTATGATTTTACAGCAAAGATCAGTGCCAATCCTTATATACAGCTTCATTGGTCATATGACCTTCCGAAGATGCCTACGATAAATGCCATGGCATCAGTACGATGGACTGATATGAATATGCTTGACTTCGGTGACAACCGCTTGAGCCTCAGTTATCTGAGTGCGAAGCAGGAGGTGTGTCTGTCAAATATCAAATGGAAACAGTTTGACATAAAGGGAGGAATACGTAACGAAATCTTCGACATCAGGGATATAAAGTCATCACAGTTCATCGGAGACTATGATTTCGATCAGTTGAACAATGATTTCATGTCGTTGTTCCTTGATGCACGTGCTGATACTTTTGATGACGGCTATTTCCCTGCCAAGGGCTTCAATGCTGGGGTCTCTTATGACTGGACATTTGCCGGATTTCCTCATAAGGTGGATAATTTCCATATAATTCAGATGGACGCAAAGGTTGTGGCCCCTATTACAAGAAAGCTTGCTTTCATTCCGTCTGTGAATTTCCGTTTCCTTTTGGGTAAGGATATTCCTGTAGCTTACTTCAATGCCATAGGTGGCTCGTTGCCAGGACGTTTTGTCGATCAGCAGATGCCTTTCCTGGGAGTGACCAACCTTTCTGCCATGGAGAATATCCTCACTATTTACAGGGCTGATCTCAGATATACGGTGGCTAAGAACCATTATGTCACAGCAACGGTGAATTATGCGAGAGACTGTAACATTTTCAGTGAGTATGCATATGGACCAGGATATACCGGAGTAGCATTGGAGTATTCGTTTGATACCATTTTCGGCCCTATAAGTGCTAATGTACATTGGTCTGATCTGACGAAGAAGACAGGCTTCTATCTTAGCGCAGGGTATAATTTTTAGCTGTATGAGTGTTGATATGACAGAGGAGCAGATTAAGGTCACAGATAAGATGAGGGCTTTGTGCTCGCGTAGAGAGTACTGCAGCTCGGATATTTTTGCGAAGGTTGTCAAGGCTTTGGATGGTGATAAGGAGGCTTCGCGAACGGTGGTTGACAGACTGATATCTGAAAAATATATCGATGATTCACGTTATGCTGCGGCTTTCGTGCGTGACAAATCTTCCATATCAGGTTGGGGTGAAACAAAAATCAGGTATATGCTTTCAGCTAAAGGGATTGCAAGAGACGTGATTTCTCAAGCTTTGAATGAGACTGATCCTGATAAGGCTTCATCCCGTCTTGAAAAACTTATGGTGAGAAAGGCTGCGGCTTTAAAAGATGACCCTCAGCGCAGGCTGAAACTTCTCAGATACGGTTTGGGACGAGGATATCTTTATGAAGAGGTGTCTTCTGTCGTTGACAGAATTGAAAAGCAGCAATGGTAAGATAAAAGACTTTGAATTGCCTGTTGCTTCTTTGATTTTTGTGAGACAAGTGCCATGTTTTGACCATGTTTGATTAATTTTACAATATCGGACACACAGGTCCTGAAATCAGTAATTTAATCAATCAAATGTTTCATGAAGACTATCAATTATCTGATCGCATGTCTTATGGTAGCTGCAGCTTTTGTTTCATGCAGCAATGAAGAACCGAAGTATTCCAATACCAATGCAATCTGGTTGTGGGGATCTCATATGAAGGAGGCTCCTATTCAGGAATGGGCTGAAAAGGGTTACGGCCATGTTCTTCTCAATGAAGCAGCTTTCAGCAAATGGACTGCTGAGGAAGTATATGCCTTTGTAGAGGACTGCAAGGAAATCGGGATTGTACCTCATGTGTGGTTCCAGTGTTTCTATAAGGACGGGAAATGGGCTTATCCTGTAGATGATGAGAACAAGGTCATCAAACAGGATTTCTTTGACGATCTGGTAGCGCGTGCATCAGATTATGTAAGCAAAGGTTTTCAGGGCGTACATCTTGACTACATCAGATTCGGAGGAACAGCTCATAAACATGATTATCCTGAAGCAGGACTTCGCGCTACTGATGTCGTGACAGAGTGCTGCCGTCAGCTTAATGTGGCTCTGAAGGCCATCGATCCGAAGGTTATCCTTTCGGCCGCTCTTATGCCGGAAATCGGAAGTGAGCATCTTTACGGACAGAATCCGGCTGCCATGGGCAAATATCTTGACGTGCTTATGCCTATGGTATATCGTTATGGCTATGCCGGCGAAGATAAGAGCCTTGAGTGGGTTTATGAAGTGACTGACTGGTTTGAAGCTAATTCCGATCAGGCTGACGTATGGGTGGGAATCCAGACATATAGTGTGAATCTTGAAGATGGAAGCGTCATTCCTTTGGATAAGGAACAGCTTCTTTCTGATTGTGAGGATCTTAAGAATACAAACGCTACAGGTGTAGTGTTGTTCAGACATGGTCTCGGAGATTTCCCTGATCTTAACGGTTTCTGGAAATAATACTAAAACATCAATATTATGAAGACTATCAGGTATTTTCTTGCTTGCGTTTTTACGCTCGCTTTTTTCGCTTCATGTAACGAAGCGCAGGACGATCGTTATGAGAACCGTAACGCCATTTGGCTTTGGGGTAAGCACATGAAGGAGGCTCCGATTCAGGAATGGGCTGACAAGGGCTACGGACATATCCTTCTGAATGAGGCTGCCTTTGACAAATGGGGAGAAGAAGAAGTGTACGGATTCATCGATGACTGCGAGGAACTCGGAATGACGGTTCATATATGGTTCCAGGCTTTCTATTTTGACGGTAAGTGGGTAAGCCCTATCGACGATGAGAAGAAGGCTATCAAGCAGGATTTCTATGATATGGTCATTGAAAGAGCCATGGGGTATGTAAATAAGGGTGTGAAGGGTATCCACCTTGATTATATCCGTTATGGAGGAACAGCACATAAACATGATTACCCTGAGTGCCGCGCTACTGATTCTATCACAGAGTTCTGCCGTCAGCTCAATGCTGCTGTCAAGGCTGTGAACCCTGAGGTTATCCTTTCTGCTGCCCTTATGCCAGAAATCAACAGTGAGCATTACTATGGCCAGAATCCAGCTGAAATGGGTAAATATATCGATGTTCTTATGCCAATGGTATATCGTTATGGCTATGCCGGCGAGGATAAGAGCCTTGAGTGGGTAAATGAAGTTACTAACTGGTTTGAGGCTAATTCAGATCAGGCTGAAGTTTGGGTAGGAATCCAGACCTACAGTGTGAATCTTGAGAACGGTGAGCCTATATCTCTCGATGCAGAACAGCTTCTCTCTGATTGCAAGGATATTACAAATACAAATGCCACTGGCGTCGTTCTATTCCGTTACGGTTTAGGTGATTTCCCAGATGTAAATGATCTTTGGAAATAGATTGCATGAAAAAGCTTCTAGTTGTTTTTCTGTACCTCGCTTCGTTTCTGACTCTGTCAGCTCAAAGCAGGTCGGAATCAATTGATAAAGAAATGATTGACGGATTCCGCGCTAGAGCGGGGTCCGTCTTTGATACACGGTTTTTAGAAGATGATATGCTGAGGCTTACCATTGATACCGCTATGGCTGCCAGCATGGATACTTCGTGTACATACCGTGTCATGACCAGAGGCATAACAGATCAGATGAAATCCGGCAGATGCTGGTTCTTCTCGACATTGAACATTCTCAGAGCAGAGATGATCAATAAATACGATCTGGCTGATTTCCAGTTCTCACAGACATACGGACAGTTCTGGGACGTCTTGGAAAAGTCCAACCGCTTTCTTGAGAATGTAATGGAATTCAGAAACAAACCTCTTGATTCCCGGATGAATGAGTGGCTTTTCAAGAAGCCGATAGGAGATGGCGGTCATTTTGCCAATGCCGCCCATATCATATCCAAATACGGTATAGTCCCTCAGGAAGTGATGCCTGAAAGACATTCTTCAACAGAGAATCTCAGACTGATGATTGTCGTGAGAACGATTCTTCGTAAATACGGTCTTAAACTGAGAGATGCGGAAAAGTCAGATCTCCAGTCTATCAAGGAGGAAGCTTTATATAATGTATATAGAGTTCTTGTGCAGAATCTTGGAGAACCTCCGACAGAATTCAGATGGGCCCTTAAAGACCGTAATGGAAAGGTATTTTCCGACAAGACATATACTCCGGCAAGCTTCAGAGATGAGTTTGTCCGTCATGATATGGAGAATGACTATGTCATTTTCATGGACGATCCGACAAAGCCATATTATCGCATGTATGAAGTCGATAATTCCCGTAACTGCTTTGAAATGTCCAACTGGACCTTCCTTAATGTGCCGGCCAATGAATTGGAGGCTATGGGAATCGAGTCTTTGAAAGGGGGAGATATGTTCTATTTCTCGGCCGATACAGATACGGAAGCCATGATGATGGAGGGTATATATGGCAGAGGAATCTATGACCTTGAAGAGGATCTGGGCATCGATATATATATGACTAAAGAAGAGATGGTAAGATCCTGTGAGATCAAGTCTGTTCATGCCATGGCTATGGCGGGAGTCCAGCTTGATGAAGATGGCAAGCCGGTTAAATGGCTCATAGAAAACAGCTTTGGAACGGCACGTGGCTGGGACGGATTTGTCGTCATGCAGGCCGAATGGTTAAGGACGTATATTTTCCGAATGGCGGTTGAAGAAAAATATGTTCCGGACCATCTGAAAAAATATCTCAAGCAGAAACCAAAGAGGCTTAAATCCTGGAATCCTATATATTAAATGAAAAACGCTCTGCATTACAAAATGCAGAGCGTCTTCTTTATAAGCGTGTCTATTACTTGCTAGCCTTGATTGCAGCCTGAGCAGCAGCGAGACGAGCGATAGGAACACGGAATGGAGAGCAAGATACATAGTTGAGACCGATCTTGTAGCAGAACTCAACTGATGCAGGATCACCACCGTGCTCACCGCAGATACCGCACTTGAGGCTTTCGCCTGCAACTGCCTCACGAGACTTGCGTCCCTCAACTACAGCGTGCTCAACGAGCTTACCTACTGACTTCTGGTCGAGAGTCTTGAATGGGTCAGCATCGAGAATCTTGTTGCCGAGGTAGTCGCCCATGAATGTTCCGATATCGTCACGTGAGAATCCGAATGTCATCTGAGTAAGGTCGTTTGTACCGAATGAGAAGAACTCAGCTGTACGAGCCATACGGTCTGCAGTGAGGGCAGCACGTGGGATCTCGATCATAGTACCGAACTTGTACTTGATGTCGAATCCGAACTGCGCCTCAACCTCTGCACGGATCTTCTCGCAGATAGCCTTCTGGAAGCAGAGCTCACGTTCAGAGATGGTTACTGGAACCATGATCTCTGGCATTGGAGTGAAGCCCTCGTTCTTGAGCTCACCGGCTGCTGTGAAGATTGCACGGAACTGAGTCTCGGAAATCATAGGATATGTGATGTGGAGACGTACACCACGGTGACCCATCATTGGGTTGACCTCGTGGAGTGACTCACCACGCTTCTCGATCTCACCTACAGAGATGTGAAGCTCCTCTGCAAGCTCTTCCTTCTTGACCTCAGTCTGTGGAACGAACTCATGGAGAGGTGGGTCGAGGAGACGGAATGTAACAGGCTTGCCGTCCATTACCTTCATTGTGCCCTTTACAGCTGCCTTGATGAATGGCTCGAGCTCTGCGAGAGCAGCCTTACGCTCGCTGTCAGTCTTTGCAAGGATCATCTTACGGAGCTTTGAAAGCGGAGTCTCAGCGTTCTGTCCGTAGAACATGTGCTCGATACGGAAGAGACCGATACCCTCAGCACCGAAGCTGATAGCACGTGCAGCATCCTCTGGAGTATCAGCATTTGTTCTTACGCCCATTGTGCGGAACTTGTCAACGATCTCCATGAACTGTACGAAACGTGGGTTGTCAGATGCGTCCATTGTATCGATAGCTACATCATATACATAACCCTTTGCTCCGTTGAGTGAAAGAACGTCACCCTCGTGGTATTCCTTGTCTGATCCCTTGAACTTGATGACCTTGTTCTCGAGGTCGATGTGCATAGCCTCGCAACCTACGATGCAGCACTTACCCCAGCCACGTGCTACGAGAGCAGCGTGTGAAGTCATACCACCGCGCTGAGTGAGGATACCTGCACAAGCACGCATTCCCTCTACATCCTCAGGAGAAGTCTCCTCACGTACGAGGATAGAAGCTACACCCTTTTCGTTGTATGCCATAGCAGCCTCTGAAGTGAAAGCGATGATACCTACCGCTCCACCTGGAGATGCAGGAAGACCGTTTGCAATTACAGATGCCTTCTTCTCTGAAGCAGGGTCAAGGATAGGGTGGAGGATCTCATCGAGCTGAGCTGGTGCAATACGTGTAACAGCTGTCTTCTCGTCGATCATTCCTTCCTCGAGCATATCCATTGCCATATTGAGGGCTGCAAGACCGGTTCTCTTACCTACGCGGCACTGGAGCATCCAGAGCTTACCGTCCTGGATAGTGAACTCGATGTCCTGCATGTCATGGAAGTGGTTCTCAAGGTGGAGACGGATACCGTCAAGCTCTGCATAAACCTCAGGCATTGCAGTCTCGAGAGACTCGAGGTTCTGGTTGTGCGGGTTCTTTGTAGCTTCGTTAAGAGGGTTTGGTGTACGGATACCGGCTACAACGTCCTCACCCTGAGCGTTGATGAGCCACTCACCGTAGAACTTGTTGTCACCGTTTGCAGGGTTACGTGAGAATGCAACACCTGTTGCTGAAGTAGAACCCATGTTACCGAATACCATTGACTGTACGTTTACAGCTGTACCCCACTCATCTGGAATACCCTCGATACGACGGTATGCGATGGCACGCTTTCCGTTCCATGACTTGAACACGCCACCGATAGATCCCCAGAGCTGAGCCTCTGCTGAATCAGGGAACTCTGTTCCGAGAACTTCCTTCACGCGAACCTTGAATTTGTCGCAAAGGTCCTTGAGCTCGTCAGCTGTGATGTCAGTATCCGAAGCATAGCCCTTGGCAACCTTGAGCTCTTCCATCATTCTGTCAAGCTGCTGGCGGATACCCTGTCCGTCTGCAGGCTCGATACCCTCAGCCTTCTCCATCACAACGTCTGAATACATCATGATGAGACGACGGTATGCATCATATACGAAACGTGGATTGTTTGTCTTAGCGATCATGCCAGGGATAGTCTCAGAGCAGAGACCGATGTTGAGGATTGTATCCATCATACCAGGCATAGAGCTTCTAGCACCAGAACGGCAGCTTACGAGGAGAGGGTTCTCCTTGTCGCCGAACTTCATGCCCATTATCTCTTCTGTCTTCTTGAGTGCTTCAGCTACTTCTGCTTTGAGGGCATCGTTATATCCACCGCCAAGCTCATAGTACTCAGTACAGCACTCGGTTGTGATGGTGAAACCTGCAGGCACAGGAATGTTGAGAGTACACATCTCAGCGAGGTTCGCACCCTTACCGCCAAGAAGCTCTCGCATCGTGCCATTACCCTCGGCAGTTTTGCCGCCAAAGCAATAGACTCTTTTCTTGTTAGTTTCCATAAAATCGTAAGTATTTGATTGATAATAAATAATATCGTGTAAATGCAAATGTCGGACTTTTCCCTGTTTGAAACAGCAAAAATCCGGCGCGAATTTAATCATTTTTCCTGAAAAACAAGCAAGGTTTCCTGGTGAAAATCAGTCTTCACCCTCGCTTGCCTGTTCCAGCAATGATGCTAAAATGCTTGCAACACCGGTTCTTGAAGATTTGGCAAAACCTATACCACGTCTGGAAACATCCGGATGGCCTACCGGATAATATGCTACATCCTGAAGCAAAAGCTGAGAATCCAGATAATCGTAATCGTTGTCTCCTATCTGCAGAAGTACACCGGGGGTTTCACTGAACAGTACTTTTACCGAATCGGTTTCCTGATATGAAGACATAAGTCTGCTTATGTCGAGGTCCATTCCACATTCTCTGCACATTCTTGCAGCTGCTGTCGCCAGTCCGCCGTCTGCAACCGTTGTTCCCGCCATGACTATGCCGTCTTCAACAAGCTCGCGCACAACTTCATAGCAGTCAATGAAATAGTCGGGATCCTTGATGCTGGGACCGATGCCGCCGTTGCGTCCTTTTGTCTGGGCCAGCAGTGATCCTCCTATCTTGAATGTGCATGTGTCGAAAGGAATATATATGATCCAGCTGTCTTTGTCTGCAATCATGTGCTCCGGACATTTTCTGTCTTCGGAGATCCATGGATGGCGGCTTTCGTATGGCGATGACTTGAAATGTACCTCTTCGTTGGAATTTTCTGTTTCAGATATGTCCTTGTCAGGCAGCCAGGCACAGAATCTTGCTATGCTTTCTTCATCGCTCTCTTCAAAGTCATATCCTTCCAGTCTGACTCCCAGATCGAACAGATATGAGCCTGCAGCTTCAGCTGATATGTAAAAAGCAGCCATGTTGCCGATAGGACGTGTATTCCAGTACCATTCAGCCCATACGCTTAAATCACCAAGGCGGAAATGTCCGTCATTCCATATCCTTTCCGTCAGAGCATGAGCAATTCTTTGCCTTGTGAACGAATCCGGATAAAGCATCCTGAAAGTGCGCTCCTGCATGGAAGCGTCAAGACATTCGGCAAGATATTCTTCTTTTTGCGAATCATCGTATGTGAAGGTGGTGACAGGCGGTTCGGTAGATTCATCTACTATATCATCATACCCTGTCATGACTTCCGGTACGGATTCCATGCATTCACCAAGCAGTTCAGCAGGAGTAGCATCCTGTCTGACACCGTCGATGATGTATTGTGAGAATAATGCTGATTCTTTTTCGGTCATATTCAGTACACATTGGGGATAAAGTCTGTAAAAATAATTAAATTTGTCATCAGCAACAATTTTTTTTGACCATGTGTAGAAATTTTTCTGAACAGGAATATGAGAGAATGTTAGATAAGCTTTTTGTGAGATTCCCGTCCTTTCAAAAAGTAGGTGCCGGTGCGTATAAGCCGGGCATCGGCAATATGGAATTCTTTGATCAGCTGGCCGGACATCCTCACAGGCAATATAAGATAATCCATGTGGCGGGTACTAACGGCAAGGGCTCCGTTTCGAATATGCTGGCTTCTGCCCTTGCATCACAGGGGTTGAATGTCGGCCTCTATACTTCTCCTCATATCCTTGACTTCAGGGAACGTATCAGGATTGTATCCAGCCATTCTGATCCTGCCTGTCATCCTGAGCGGAGAGAAGGATCTCTAAGCACGCTTATATCAAAGGAATATGTATGGTCGTTCGTCGATCGTTGGCAGGAGACATTCGACCATCTTGATATGTCGTTCTTTGAAATAACAACTGCCATGGCGCTCAGCTGGTTCGCTGATATGAAGGTTGATGTGGTCGTTCTTGAGACCGGACTAGGCGGCCGTCTCGACAGCACGAACATAGTCACCCCGGTACTCAGTGTCATAACTAACATTGGTCTTGATCATTGTGATATGTTGGGGGAGACCCTGTCTGAAATCGCATTTGAAAAAGCGGGTATAATCAAGCCAAAGGTGCCTGTGGTGGTCGGTGAAAGTCATCCGGATACTGATCAGGTCTTTGAGCGCAAGGTTTTATATACCAATTTCCCCGAGCCTGATTTCATGGGAAACCGTGCTTCCATCATGTCGCTCCTGACGTTTGCAGACAAGACCAGCCCGACATTATGGGAAGATAGTGATGAGATTCTTGCCGAAATGGATCTTCAGGGGGAATATCAGCGTAAGAACCTCCGGACTGTCCTGGCTGCATTGGATGTCCTCTCATCCGGAAACATGTCAGACGTAACTGCTCCCCGGATGCGTGATGCCATAATCCATACGGCAGAGCGTACCGACTTTCATGGCCGTTGGGAGAAACTGTCCGATGACCCTTATGTGATCTGCGATATCGGACATAATGAACATGGACTCAAGTACAACTTCGCCCAGCTGGAGAAGATGAGGGAAGATGGGAGATGCACTCATATCATAATGGTCTATGGCTCTGTTGCTGATAAGGATGTTGATGCTGTGTTGCATCTGATGCCTGCGGGTGTGACATATGTATTCACACAGGCCCATGGTAAAAGGGCTTTGCCTGCAGAAGAAGTGCGCGACAGGTATATTTCTTATTGTGAGGAGATCGGCCGTCCGACAGATGATGTGCATTGCTCAGGCACGGTCATTGATGCTGTCAATCTTGCATATGGACTTGCAGTTTCGATAAAGGAGTCCGATCCGGATGCCCTGCCCCTCATTTATATAGGTGGCAGCACATATGTCGTATCGGAAGCCGTCGCCATGCTGAAAGGACGATGAAACAGCATATCCCCATTTGACAATTTAATATGAAACGGATTATCATTATTCTGATGACTATGCTTACGACAGCTGTTCTGTCATCATTCATTACAATGGAACGAAGAAAGGAAGACAAATCTCTGGAAACCTTGTGGGCTGAATATAACGAGGCTTTGCAGCAGGACCGTGTCCAGAAGACGGCCGGAATATTGGAAGAAATCAAAGTCAAGGCTCTGGAGGAGAAGGCTGGCTGGGATTATTATCGAGCATGCCTTGATTATGTCAATGTCAGGTCGCGTCGGGACTGGAAGCAGAGAGATACTCTGCAGAAGCAGATGAGAAGCGAGATTCTGGCATATAATGAGCCGTTGCTGATTTATCTTATGGACCGGGAAACTGCTGGCCCTGAGGAACTTCTGGAGTCTATGGCGAATATGAAGGACCGGCTCGCCGGAAGACGCAATGAGGAAGTCTATGATGCACGTGGGACCATCCTTAATCCTGCTGTCGTTCCATTGACGGGTGATGATTATGAATACGTCCTGTGGGATATGTTCAACCGATGCTGCTATGGTTATTGGAACTCCGCTGTAAAAGAGAATGTGTATGTTATGCTGACGGGATTATTGGATAATTCCTCTGTCAAGGCAGGTATTGCAGAGTATTTCTATGTGACGAAGATTGCTCCCGAGGCGGACAGAAGACAGAATCTTGAATCTTTGGCCCGGAAGTACGACGGCCAGGCCTTGGCTCTGCTTCCTGCATACGCTTTGCTGGAAATGGAGTTCAATGAGAACTGTAAGAAAGGTACATCGGATTATTTTCTGGATCTGAAGAAGAGGCTCGAGAGCTATGAGCATGAAAGGAAGTCGTACCGTGGTGGAGTTGAGAGGCTGCTGTTGGGTGATTTTGCCGGATTTAAGGATCTGCTGAATGTCCTGGATACGAAGTCAGCATATGTGACAATCAGGAACGGTGAGGCCAGACTGGCCATGCGTAATCTTGACAAAGTAAGGGTAAAGATAATCCGTAATGATGAGAAGGTTTATGAAACGCTGGTAGAGAATTCTGTCGGAAGCTATTATGCTCTTGATACATTGGCTCTCGATCTTCCGTCACTTGACGATGGCGAGTACAGTATCGGATGCTATGACGGAAAGGAACAGATAGGACATTGTCATTATCCGAAATACACTCTTTCCGTTGCTTCGAGGGTGAATGATGAGGGGGCCGGTGTCTATGTGGCTGATTATCTTTCCGGCAAGCCTCTGGATAAGGTGGACATGGCGCTTTATAAAGGCGACAGGAAGGTCGTGGAGGCCTCTGGAGTCGTTCTGGACGGATTTACACCTCTGCCTCAGGAAATGGCATCACGCCTGACGGAGAATGCGTCGGGGCATTATCTTGTCTGCAGCACTGTCGGGGAGGATGGAACGGTCCGAAGAAGTCAAGATATGTATCTTTCTGCGGAAAGAAGCTTTGATGTCAAGGTGGAGACGGCTGCGCGTGCAGCAGTAATGCTTGACCGTGCGGCATTCAATCCTGGGGACACAGTGAAATACAAGGCGGTACTATATGAGTGTATGCCTGATGGAACTATGAAGGTGATGCCTGCAGGGCAGAAAGTTGTCGTCAGCCTAAGAGATAGGTCGCTTGATGTACTGGCTGCAAAGGAACTTAAGACAAATGAGTTCGGTTCGGTTGCAGGAGAATTTGTGCTGGACGGAATCAGACGCAATGGTTACCATTCCATATCTGTACACTATGAAAATAAACTGTTGAAATTTGCGGAACTGATTATAGACGAATTTGTTCTGCCTACTTTTGATGTTGCATTCGAAAAGTCTGAAAAAGTGTATCTGCCTGGTGATACCATCGAGGTTAAAGGAAAAGTCGCGAGTTATTCGGGACATTCGTTGACCTCAGCGTCTATGGTGGCGAATGTCACTTTGGGAGGAAATCTGATCAAGGAAGAGATCGTGACGATTGATCCGGACGGTTCGTTCAAGATAGAGTTTTCTGATACCTCTGATGAAAATGATGCGTATTCTCCATATGAGGTTGAGGTGAAGGTGACAGACCTTACAGGCGAAACCCTCTCTTTCTCCCATTACCAGTATGTGATGAGACGGCCTTCCATAAGTGTTGGACTGGAGAACGCTGCTGACGGTTCCTTCCGTCTTGCAGGTGATAACCATAGTACCGGCAAGCTCCTGAGCGATGAGGCCGCCCGTATTTCCTTCGGAGTCTCTTATCCGGGAGGAGGCGATGGTCCGTTGTCTTCGATTCCAGTGAAGTATTCTCTTATGAAGGACGGTTCCGCTGTCTTGAATGGAGAAGTCATGTCAGGTGAGACTGCTGACGTTGATTTCAGTGGTCTTGCGTCGGGTCTGTATAAACTTGTGGCAGAGGTTGTTCTTGTCAATGCCCGTGAGGAAAAGATTGAAGGGAAGAAGGAACTTGTGATCGTGAAGGTCAGGGATGACGACAAGAATGTGGACGGAGATTTCGAAAACATTTTCCGTGTGGTGGATGAAAATGCTCCGGAACTTCAGATAGGTGCCGGATGCGGTCCTGTGTGGGCTGTGGTGGAACTTTATGGCGACAAGGGGCAGAGGCTGAAATCTGAAATGCTGTATCTCGAAACGGGAGGGATGGCGACGCTCCGTTATGACTATAAGGCTGAATATCCTGATGCATTGGTGATGAATGTGCTTTATTTTCGTGATTCGGAATGTCATACATATTCTCATACCTGGAAACGTCAGATGAAGGCAGGTGTGCTCCCGTTGGAATTTGTCCGTTTCGAAGACCTGTCGGCTCCCGGCGCTTCGTGCTCTGTTCAGCTGAAGACCATGCCTGGTTCGGAGGTGCTGGCTTCCGTGTTTGATGTGTCAACGGAGAAGATATGGAGGAATCGCTGGCCGAAGATTTACGACAGACAGACATATGTGTCTTATGTATGGATGAACGGCATCGCAGGCATGAACGGCGTTGAGCATGCGGAATTGATGGGTAGGGTGTTCGGCAGCTCAGTGCTGGAGGAGAATGTTGTAGTCGGATATGGTTCGAAACGCAGCATGCGTGCTGCACGTACGAAGGCTGATATGAAGGAAACCGTGGATTTTGCTGTAGTGGAAACGGAATCGGCTGATGAAGCCATCCCGTTCCAGATAGTTGAGGATGCGTCCGAGGTGGTCGTAAGGGATGATTTTTCTACATCACTTGCGTTCGAACCGTTCCTGTACCCGTCGGAAGACGGAACGGTGAAGCTGGATTTCACTGCCTCTGACAAGATATCTACATTCGTTGTTTCTGTTTTTGCGCATGATAAGTCCATGATTAATAATGTGATACGTTGTGAAATGCTGGTTACATTGCCGGTGAAGGTATCTGTCGTGCAGCCTCAATATCTTTATGAGGGTGACAGATATGTGCTGAAGGCATCTTTGTCTAACAACTCAGATGCGGAGGTCAAGGGTGTGGTCAGATGCTCAGCAGCAGCGATGGAACATGATGTTGATGTGTATGTCCCGGCTGGAGGATCTGTCTCTGTACCATTCGAAATCACGGCTCCGGAAGGTGCTGGAGTTCTTGATATTAAAGTGGTGTTCGAGGGGGATGGTGCATCAGATGGCGTTAAGGTGACTGTTCCTGTCTATCCTGCATCACAGGAACTCGTGGAGACTCATTCTGCAGTGCTGCGTCATGGTATGTCGGAGGATGAACTGATCCGTTCGTTGAGGGAAAAGTTTGTCAATGTGTCTTCGGCCGGAGCGGAGTATTCTGCCGTTTCGGTGATGGATATGCTTCGCGATGCCCTTCCTCTTACAGCCGAGGCTAAGGGAAAGGATGTCATATCGCAGTCAGAGGCTGTGTATGTAAATCTTCTTGCTGCCGGGCTTCGTGCCGCAGAAGGTTCTCCTGTGAGGGAATATGTTGATGCCGCGAAGACGGCTACGTCAAAGATTCTGGCATGTGCCAATGATGATGGCGGTTTCGGCTGGTTCGAGGGTATGAAGTCTTCTCCGATAGTTACTGCGGTAGTGTTGGAAAGATTTTCCGGACTGAGGGATAGGAGACTGTTGAATTTGGTCTCTGAAGAGCTTGGAGAGGATGCGCTGGATGCATTTGATGAAGCTGTTGTATCGGCTGTCAGATATATGGATTCGGTATGTTTCGGCGATTCTGACAGGCCTGTGTGGTATGGCTGCATCTCGTTATGGCAGTATCTGAATGTGCGTTCTATGTATGTTGGAGTGCCATTTGATGAGTCGGCTGCCCGCAAGGCTGTAGGAGTCAGGAAATATAATGATTTCATGAAGGCGGTAAAGTCATATCTTGTTCCGAAGAAAGGTGAGCGTTGGTCTGACGGTGCAGTCTTGTCGAAGGTCCGTATGATCCGTGTCATTGATGCCCTTATAGGGTCGGAGCAGGGAATGGCTCTCGCGCAGGCGTGGGGCATTTCTTCAGGCAGGAAGCTTCTGAAGTCTATGAAGACTGAGCTGGAGTCTTTGAAGGAATATGCTGTGGAACATCCTTCGGGAGGCGTCTATTATCCGAATGCCGTGCTTCCTTGGCGAGGCCTTCTTGAAAGCGAGGCCTATGCTCATGCGTTGATATGCGATCTGTTCCGTGATTTGTCTTCGTCTGCGGAAATCGGCGGTGGTCTGGATGCGCTTGCAGATCAGATACGCCTATGGATCATGCTCCAGAAAGAGTCCCAGCAATGGAATTCTGATCCGGGCTTTATCGAGGCTCTTGCGTCTGTGTATGATGGTTCGGCTGCGGTCAAGGATACAAAGGTTATTATCCTTTCAAAACGTTACAGCAAGCCGTTCGAAGATATCAAGGCTTCTGGAAACGGTTTCAAGATATCGGTGAAATATTATGTTGAAAAGGCTGCAGAAGGGGAGAAGCTAAGGATGGAACCTGTTTCGGAAGGGGATACGCTTCATGTCGGAGACAAGGTCATTGCGAAATACTCCGTGTGGAGCGAGGAGAACCGCAGCTTTGTGCGTCTCTGCGTGCCTCGTCCTGCGTGTTTACGTCCTGTAAACCAGCTTTCCGGCTGGTGTGGTGGCTGGCTGCGTCCTCTTTCTAACGGGCTTTACAGCATCTCGCCGTATGCATACAGGGAGGTCAAGGCTGACAGGACTCTTTATTGGATCGATGTGTTCCCTGAAGAGAACTCTACCGTAGAGGAAACATTCTTTGTGACCCAGGAAGGAAACTTTACCTCTCCGGTTGCGGAGATCGAATCACTATATGCGCAGCATTACCGGGCCAATGACTCCTTCCATCAATTCCGTTGACCGGCTGGAATAGTTTATGAGGCTTGATTCCCGCTCAATGGAATGCATAAACGAAAAAAAGAGACCGTTTTCACGATCTCTTTTCTGGTGGGAGCAGAGGGAGTCGAACCCCCGACCCTCTGCTTGTAAGGCAGATGCTCTAAACCAACTGAGCTATGCTCCCTTTGGCGGTGCGGACGGGACTCGAACCCGCGACCCCCGGCGTGACAGGCCGGTATTCTAACCAGCTGAACTACCGCACCA
>JAZLAS010000056.1:0-60870 GCA_045613365.1 Candidatus Cryptobacteroides sp. | reverse complement strand
GACTGTCCTTGAGGAGGTTATAGAGCTTTTCCCGTATAAGTATATCCATATCGGAGGCGACGAGGCCGTGAAGAAGGACTGGGAGGTATGCGTGAACTGTCAGAAGAGGATGCAGGAGGAAGGTATGCAGCACAAGAACGAACTTCAGGGCTATCTGGTGCGCCATATCGAGGCCTTCCTGCGCGAGAGGGGAAAGACGGTTATCGGATGGGACGAGATTGTCGAGACAGGACTTCCTGAGCAGGCTGTCGTGATGTCGTGGAGAGGCACTCCGGGAGGAATAAGGGCTTCAGCAGAAGGACATGACGTCATCATGTCTCCTAATACATATGTGTATCTGGATTATTATCAGGACCTTATCCGGAAGGAACCTAAAGCTGTCGGACATATGCAGTCGCTTCGACATGTATATAAATTCGATCCTGTCGAGGGTATCGCTCCAGAGTATCATCACCATATCCTAGGTCTTCAGGGAAATCTCTGGTGTGAGCTGATTCCTTATGCCGCTCATGCTGAGTATATGCTGTATCCAAGAGCATTTGCGATAGCGGAAATAGGCTGGACTCCTCAGGAAAAACGCGAATTCTTCCATTTCCGTGAGCGCTGTCTTACTCTTATCACGATTTTCCGTGAGAAAGGATACAATACTTTTGATTTGTTCAATGAAAGTCTCAGGGCTCAGACCGGAAGACTTCGTTTCGATGACCCTACATTCAAATTACTTTAAAACTATGGCATTTGAGATCATTATGGAGACAGGAAGCAAGTCTCCGATATATAAGCAGCTGGTCGAGCAGTTTGAGGATGCTATCCGTTCAGGAAAACTGGCTCCAGGAGAGCAGATCCCTTCGATGAATGACTTTGCAGCTCAGCTTGACATTTCGAAGGAAACAGTCAAGAAAGCATATGGAATCCTTCGTGAGAAAGGCCTTCTTATTCCTCAGCAGGGTAAAGGCTTTTATGTCGCTGAGGCTGATAATGCATCGAAACCTCGAGTACTTGTTCTTTTCGATAAACTCAGCATATATAAGGAAGTCCTATACAATTCCTTGGCTGAGGAACTTGGAGAAAATGCGGATATCACTATCCTGACTCATAATCAGAATCTGGAACTGTTTACCTATTATCTTGATACTTCTCTCGATAAATATGATTATTATGTCATCAGTCCGCATTTCCCTCTTGATGACAAGTCTCAGGCTCTTGCTACCAAGCTCATATCGCGTGTGCCGAACCGCAAGCTTATCATGGTTGACCATTGGCTCCGCAGCTATTCTGGCAATTATGGTGCTGTATATCAGGATTTTGAGAATGATGTATATGAAGGTCTGAAACAGGGACTTGATAAGCTCAAGGGATCAGCCGGGCTTAAGGTCATCACTCTTCCTTCCAGCCTTTACGGACCGATGATCTGCAAGGGTGTCGATAGATTCTGTATGGAATATGATATTCCTGTGGAATTCCTTTACTCTGCACCTGAAACAGTCACACCTGGTGAGACATATCTGGTCATAAATTCACAGCTTGACTCAGGCCTTGCCGCACTTGCACGAAAAATCAAATCACAGAATCTTGAAGTGGGCAAGGACGTGTTCATCATTTCTTATAATGAATTTGACCTTAACGAAGTCGTTCTGAATGGTCTGACGACAATATCGACTGATTTCAAGCAGATGGGCCATACTGCAGCAACAATGATACTTAACCGTAAGACGTGGAAGGTTCATTGCGACTTCAATATGACCCGTCGCGGCACATTCTGATAAAATTTGTCAGAATAGTCGTGTATAAAATGACAGCGACACGGTTGCCGTCATTTCTCGTATATGAGGACTGTGATGCCGTGCTGTCCTAGTTTGAGGCGGCCGGCATTGACTGAAACATCACCGATCGAACTGCTTTCAACGAATCTGTAGCCAGGTACTGAGATCTTGCCCGATGCTCCGTTTTCGGAGAGGGTCGTAGCTACGATGGCGAGGCGGTTACCATTGGCATAGCCTCGTGCCATAATGTCCTCTGAAGAGCATGTGAATCCGTCCATATGTACGAAACGACCTGCGCCGAGCAGAAGTTCGGGGTATTTGTGGCGGATGGCGTTGATCTGTGCGAGATACTGCTGATAGTGAGGCGTTTCATCAATGAGCCCGCGGCAGCGGAATACCTCGATGTCATTAACCAGACCCTTCAGCAATGTGTTGTTGACTCTGCGCTCTATGTCTGTGTCGTCACGAACGCAGCGGTCGGACCAGATCACTTCAGGGAAGGTATATTTGAACCATTCAGGGAAACTGTATGGTTCTGCTGTGAACTCTACTATATGCACGAAATCACAGAACTGTGCAGTGCAGTCATTGAGCCATTCGGTACCAAGACAGAATTCAGGATCTATTGCCTTGATGTGGTCGCGAATCTCTTTCAAAGCCTCAGCTTTGTAACGTCCTGTATAGATGTCCTGAACTGGGAATTCGCCTGAAATGTCCCAGTCAGGGAACTCCTCTGCCACTCCGAGCTGATCATAGAATACGGCATCCGCACCATATGACATTGCGCGGTCCGCCCATTGCAGGAGCATGTCGCGCCATTCACGGTTTGCCATGTTTGCGATTGAGAATGTACGGGTGTCATAATATCCGAGAGTCGTACCTTCTCCTGTGAACTTGTAATGCTCGGCGAATTCTGCTCCTGTATTATCTCTGTTTACAGCTTTCTTTCCGTTACCGTGCCTGTACCAGTCGCTTTCACGGTCAACAAGGCGGCCGTTGTAATAAAGAACGAGTCGGTTGCCGTCTGCGCGATAGTCCGCGATTGCCTTCTTCCAGGCTTCCTCTCCTCCCTGCGTCTCGTCTATGTAATAGTTCGGATATCCGTTGTCCATGCCGTCGCTCCACCATCCGAATGCCAGTACGGCGTTGCAGCCTACACTCTTTCCGCAGTCGTTTATACGTACTGGGAGGTCTGTGTATTTACGCAGATATTCTCCATACTGATGTTTGAAGATGATTCTCTGCCAGCCAGTCATTTCCTTTACCCATTGCGGAACGTCCTGCTTGTCCCACCATGTGTCGATCCATTCACGGTAAATATGTGATGTTTCGGTCCAGTTTCCTATATATGGCTTAACTACGCTTGCATCGCAGCTCCATGTGTCGCCGCACATCGCATTAGGATAACGGTAGAATCCTGCTTCCAGACGGTCAAACTGATTCGGAGCGGACGGATAGGCGCGAAGGCCGTGCCATGTCTGCTGGAGACTCATGTCGTGGCTTCCGAAATAGAGACCGTCATTCTCTCCGAAGAATGCATAGCAGTTTGATGATGCATGTCGCGGATACTGAAGATCATACTGACGGAAATACTGGTCCGGTTTCATGTAAAGTGTCTTAGGATTGACATTCACGATGAGGTCGATGGCATCGTCATGGACCTGTCCGCCGGTATGAGTCGTCAGAAGCTTGTGTCCTTCAGGAAGATTCATATTGCCGACAAGAGGGTACTGAAGTTCGCGTATGATGGTTCCTGGCTCGTTGTTGCTTACCTCTGAACCGAATCTCACGGCCCCATCTTCTATCTTTACTGTCAGAGTCAGATCCATCTTAAGTTGCTTGCCTCGATGCGCAAGATCTTTATAGGCAATTGTGATGACGTCTCCTTCCAATGACACAGAAGGAGAGTTCTCTGTTCCGTCAATCTGCATCTCCTTTTCATCGTGAGTGTTGTAGAACAGCCTCCAGAGACCTTCTCCCGAAGCGTAATTATGTCCGGTCTTCTTATTTACAAGAGAGAGGAGAGAACCGTCTTCTCCTATCTTTACTTCAGTCATCTCATCGCTTAGCACGAAGCCCGGTGTGGCGTCTTCTGTTACTGCTGCAGGCTCTGCCTGAGTGTTGCAGGAAACGAGTGCTGTCAATGCTGCCATTGCCGCAGCAAATGTCTTGGTTATTCTTTTCATATGCTTTATTTTCTCAGAGGGTTCTCGGATATGAATCTGCAGTATTCAAGATACATCTGGCGGTCTTTTTCGTCCGGTGATGCAGCAAGTTCATACATCGCGTTGGTTCCTGAGTATGTGGCTATCCGCGCCTTGCCGTAATACCCGGCTTCCTTGAATTTGTTCATATAGTCGCGCAGAAGCTGCTTGTTGCGTGCTGCCTGAGGATTCGGCTTGCCCTTTGCAGTGCCTTGCGCATCGTTATCAGTGCGTACTGTCTCCAGGATAGATGAACTTGTGCGTGCGATTCCCGATTCATATTGGCTCCAGCCTGCTTCTCCGTGCGATCCTTCAAATTCTATTTCCATACCATGGCCATAGGCGCTCATTGTGCTGAATACCCACGACCATTCCTTCTTCTGCTTTTTCTCCGGATAGTCCCAGTATTCGTTTGGTTGCAGCCAGGTGTAGTCTATACCTAGCTGTGCAGTCATGTCATAGCCGTCAGCCTTGTAGTATGGAATCCAGTAGAGACCGTATTTCATCTGATGGAGATATTCGGAAACCGAAGGCAGGATCTGGTCCCATCTTTTATATTTATAGTTCCAGCCTTCTGGCTTTGCCACAAGAATTTCTGACAGGATGTAGAAACCGGCAAGCTCGATATGCTCCGGCATTACCTTCGACCATTGTTCTCTGACGTAATCAATATACCATTTATAGGCAAGTACCTGGTCTGACGGATCCTTGAAGTCCAGCTTGCGTTCATTTACGAAACCCCAATAAGTCGTTGACGAGCTCTTGTCATAGAAATATTCGAGCATTATCGGATCTGGCATGGTCATGACCACTTTATGCTTGAAAGAAGGTTTGCCGATGCGGGAAATCGCATTGCCGATTGTCATGTCCAGTTCATCCAGCACGCCACCGGCTTTAAGCCAGTAATCGGCGAAGTCCTTCCATGAATCTTTGTTTCCGGATTGGTTCTGGCCTTCTGCGATGCACAAGATCCTGCGTCGCAGCGCATCTTCGCTGCCTATGAAAAGGAATCCCTCATGTAACCATTTCTCCTGTCCGTCCTCATCAGTAAATGTTACATGTGGCTTCAGCCTGTTTTCGTCCCATGTGTTCGGAGTCTTGTTGGCAATTCCTCCAGGCAGCAGGTCAAGGTCTGCGAAGAAAGGTATTTCCTTTCGTGAAGCTTCCCATGGATAGAAGGATGGAGTATTGACGCTGATGCTTTCTATACCACTGTATTCTTTATCTTTGACTCCGACTCCGTAAACTATATATCCGGTCTCCGGTGTCAGTCCTGATATGAAGATCTGCCCTTTCTCCTCCTTGAAGCCTTTGCTGATGATCTCTTCAACTTCAGGTACCTTCTCGGAAGGGGTCCATGCTGCAGCATAAACTTCATCGCAATTCAGGCTCTGTACATTTATGACTAGTCCGTCTCCTTTGAAGCTGTCAAAACTTATCTCGATGATAGGTTTTGGGACATATTCCTCCTTCTTCTTTTCCCCATTGCAGGAAAGAAGAAGGAAAAGGAAGGAAATGAAATATAATAGTCTCTTAATCACTTTTTCAGAGGGTTTTCTATAATGAATTTTCCTAGTTCATGATACATCTTCCTATCTTCAGGATCTTCGGATGTCGCAATCTCATAGAGGGCATTTGTACCGGTATATAGTACGAATGGTCTGGTTCCGTATATACCGCGTGATTTTGCATTGTCAAGATATTCCTGGAAACGGGCCTTGTTCTGTGCTGCATACGGATTCTCCTGACCGTCAGAGAGTCTGCTCAGGATCGAAGACTTGAGAGGCTCTCCATGTGTTCCTTCGAACTCCAATTCCATTCCCAGACCGTTGTCTTCGATGGCCTTCTCGATCTGGTCCCATGTCCATTGTGCGTCAGCCCAGTAATAATTCGGCTGCATAACGACAAGGTCGAAGCCGAAATCCTTGCTGCTTTCGATACCCGGAGCCATAGCGTAAGGTACCCAGAAGAATCCTTCGTTCACGCTGTGGCAATATTCGGCAGCCGCCTTGATTGTCTTGTCATGTTCCTTATACTCATATCTGAAACTCCCCGGAGCAGAAAGCTCTTCTGAAAGGATATAGAAACCGATCAGTTCGATATGCCTGAATCCGGCTTCAGCAAATTTTGCACGGACAGCATCGATCATCCATCTGTACGCTTTGATGCGGTCTTCTGCCTTGGAGAAATCCATCTTTATCCCATCGATCTCGCCCCAATATACAGTGTTCATGTTCTTTCCTTTCATGGCATCGGAATAATGCTCAAAGTAAACAGGGTCCGGAAGTGAAAAGATGATTCCTCGTCTGCATGGAGGATTGCCTAACCTTTCCGATGCGGCTTCTATGCACTGCTCCAGAGCAGCAAAACCGTATTCCTTGTCGAACCAGTAATCAAGCTGTCTCTGCCAATGCTCCTTTCTGGAGGAGAAACGCCCGTCGTTTGCGATAGAGAAGGTTACTTCATAATCGTCGTCCCAGAGCTCCATCATGATCATATTGTCGAAGAACCAATGTTCCTGTCCGTTCTCGTCCGTATATATGACGGTCTTTTCAAATCGTTCAGGAGTCCAGAGATAAGGATCTCGTGCGCTGTGACCGCCGTAGCAGATGGCAGCATCTGCAATCTGACGGATCCCGTCCTTCTCCCACTTGTACAGATTCTTCTGTGCTGCACAGCCCATCAGGAGCAATGTTGCAATGAAATATGATGAAAATTTCTTCATTCTATGAAATTTTAAATGGGACTGAACATAATTCAGTCCCATAAAATTATCAAAATTCAGTATAATCTGCAAATCACTGCTCTGCAATGAATCCTGAGTTCATCTGGAAGAGTGAGATACCTACATTCTGGATCATGACAGCCATATAGGTCTTCCCGTTGATTTCACGTACCACGCAGTCTCCGGTAGAGTGTGTTGCAGGGCAAGGTGAAATCACACTCGGATCCATTCCGTCCTGAACAGGAGCCTCGAATACCACCTCATTCTTCTGGAGGACACTCATGAATCCTTCCGGAGTACCGTTGAAATCAGAGATGACCTTTACGCTTCCCTTATCCTGGTTAGCCTCGACAGCAACGTAAGCGATGTAATTCAGGTTGGTCTTGGCATCACCGAAGAAGCTGTATCCATGAGTCAACGGCAGTCCGAGGTCTGCAGATGATGCATATACATTACCTGTAACATTGGCAACATAATGTGCGCTCGCTGTTGAAGAAACAAGGAATCCAGGAACTGTTGCTGCTACAGCAGGCGCGCCAGGATAGATGTATGCTGAACCGATGCAGCCTGCAGCGTCGGAAACTGATGCGTTGTAGTCACAGCGTCCGCGTGCATATGCAAGTCCGTCAGCGCCCGGCCATTCACCGAAGCGTCCGTCAAGCATTGCGTAGCGTACGATGTTGCCTGTGTTGAAGTCCTTACAGTAAACCTCTCCGTTGTTCCAGCTTCCTGCTACGATGTACTTGTCACCGAGACGACGTCCTGAGTCCTCGACCATGCTGAGGGTAGGAGCATTGTCAATGCCGTTGAGCCATACATAGAAGTGGAGGTGTGAACCGTCTCCGACAGACAGGCAGCATGCAGAAAGGATGTCCTTTCCGTTGTTGACCGCAGGGTCTGTGTTAGGGATCATTCTCACGCAAGAGAGTGTGTGGGTACCACCTGCAACGCCCTCAACGTTCACATTCTTTACCTGAGCAGGATCTGTAATGCTTACAGCCTTGAGGACAGCATCTCCGCCTGCAGACTGAGGAATGTAGATGTACTTATCGTCCATAGTGATGTTTCGGCAGTCGGAAATTCCGAATGTCGCCTGCCATGGATTTGTAGATGATGTAGCATAGATGCCCCATACGCGGTTGAAAAGCTGTGGAGGTATAGGCTCAAGACCCTTGATGACTACATATGTGACTCCGTTGTCGATCTTCACTCCGTCAATGGACATGCCTGAAATTCTGAGTGGAACGACGTAGCCTTCCCAATCCCTCTTTACGAGTTTCCTGGTCTCGGTTACACCGTTGACCTCAACTTCCATGTTCTCAGCGATTGCATCTGTATTGATGGTAACAGGAAGGAGGACATATCCCTCGCCACCTTTGATGACAGGGTCAGCTCCTACTGAGACAAGTCCTGCTGGAGCTGCTTCATAATTGGTGCCGTTAGCCTCGTTATAGGCTGCTATGAGTCCGTTGTCAACCTCGTAGTCAAGAGTGAGGTCGATGCCCGGAATAGCCGTGTCTATACGTACCGTGATATCCATAGTCTCGGATACTGGCTCTGATTCCCACTCGTATGTACGGCTGAGAAGAGTCTGCTCGGCTGTTACTGTTGAAGTCACGAGGTTCAGGATAAATACCTGTCGGCCATCATTCACTTCAAGATCATCAGAACGGAGTGCAACCGGAATACAGTACTGGTTTGCAGGCTCCTGTTCCATATATTCCGCTACCTTGGCGATATCCCATGTTACAGTTACCGGTTTGGTAACCTCATCAAGTCCGAAAGCTATGCTCTCTGTGTTGAATGAGTAGAGGCCCATGTCGCTTGGAATAGGAATATATTCCACACCATACTGTCTGTTATAGTTCAGCAGGTCGTGGTTTGAAGTAGTGATGTTCACTACACCTTTGTTCATACCCTTTCCGCTCTTGATGACATTGATGTCATATGATTCAACGTAGATTGGAAGAGTCACCACATTGTCACCGGCTTTGTTGTTGAAGCCGAATGAGTCATCTGGCAGATAGTTGTTTCTGTCATCCGCACAAGACGCTACGGCAGCAATCGTCAGTGCAGAAAGCAAGATATTTCTAAAAATCTTCTTCATATTCATTCAGATTAGAATCCGTAGTTCTGTGTATAGTTTGTCATTTCTGCAAGCTGGTCAGAATCGATAGGGAAGAGATAATCTCTCTTTGTGAACTTGGCATGCTTTGCAAGAGGGAAGTCTTCGCTTGAACGAACCCATGAATCGTGGTAGTCAGCCGGGTCATTGAGGTTGAGAGTCCAGTTGAGGACAGGGAAGTTCTCCTCAGCGGTCATCCAGCGGCAGCTGTCATAGAAATGCATAGGACCTTCGATCGCGAATTCGATCATCTTTTCCTGACGGAAGCACCATTTCAGAAGCTCAGGATTGCTTTCGATTCCAGGGTATGCCTCATCAAGATTGTTAAGGCCTGAACGGTTGCGGATCATATTGAGATACTTGATGGCCTCCTTGTAGTCACCGGTCTCGATACAGCACTCTGCATAGTTGAAATAGATCTCTGCGAGACGGAATGCAGGATAGACATACTTGAGCTGCTGGTAATCAGCTCCGATATCAAGCGGGTTGTCAGCCTTGTAGAGACGACGCCATGCATAACCGAAATAGTTGTTTGTAGCAGTCTGGTCCCAACGCTGGCAAAGTGAACCTGAACCTCTCCAGAAATGACATCTCATGTCTTCTGCAGTCCATGTTGTAGAAGAAGTCTTTGGGTTGGTCATTGTCTTGAGCTTAGGGTCGCATGGCCAGTAGTATCCGTTAGGAACGAGCGAAGCATAATAACGTGGCTCACGTCCGAGTGTAGAGTTGTGTGCCTCGAATTCTCCAGCCCATTCTGCCTCGAACTGGGTGGTCATGCTGAAACCTTCTGGCTCGTATCCTGCCTGCTGGTCGATGACTGGCTTGGAGTAGTCATCCATACCGCTGGTTCTGTCATATCCGGTGACAGGGTAACGTCCTGACTCATACATTGCATATGCATCGACAAGCTTGAATGAAGGAGTAAGCGACTGCCAGCCTTCAACGGTGATGTTTCTAGGTGCGCATGCTCCTATGAATCCACCTGTACGGCCGAGCCAGTCTGTATAGAAGTTCATCCACCATCCCCAGATCGTCTCTTCGTTCCACTGCTCGAAGAAAATGTTCTGATATGCACGGATACCATCAGTGAACTTGTCTCCTGTAGCTTCTGAACCTGCATCTACGAGCTTGTAGATGTCGAGGTCGATCACAGCCTTGGCAGCCTTCTTAGCTTCTTCCCATTTGGTAGCATCATATTCCTGAGGGAAAATCTTCTCTCCGTAGTGGTTTGTCATACCTGCATAGAGTTCGTTTCCATTGAAAAGTGGTGAAGCTGCGTAAAGAAGTACCCTTGATTTGAGAGCCATGGCAGCTCCCTTGGTAGCACGTCCCATGTCGGATCCTTCTGTAAGACCGACCTCTGTGATGCTCTTTGGAAGAACTTCGATCGCCTTGTCAAGCTCTGACACGATGAAGTTGATGTTATCATCCAAAGTGTTTCTGTCAAGATTGGCGCCAACTGCATCTGAAGGGGCTGCCTTGTCACCCCATACGATTACAGGACCGTATGTTCGGAAAAGACAGAAGTAGTAGAATGCACGCATGAAACGTGCCTCTGCCTTGATGTATGAGCGTACGTTTTCGTTATCTTCTACATCAAGATGAATGTTTTCGATAACGAGAGTACAATGGGCGATAGCTTTGTAATAGTTCTCCCAAAGCTGATAAGCGGTGATCGAAGCAGGGCTGTAGTCGCCTACGCGCAGGTCAAAGACATTGTTCGCATAAGCTGATGCATTCACCTGACGTGCATCTGTACGGCCTGAAAAGCCTCCCTCACTGGTTGCATCCACAGGATTCTCTTCCTTTGGAAGGTAAGCGTACATGTGTGCTGCAAGCTGGCGGGCTGTTCCTCTCTTGCTGAACATCTCCTCAATTGTAGCCTGATCCTGAAGCTCGACATCGAAGTATGAGTCGCAGGATACGGCACCGAGCGCAAGCACTGTGATTGCTGATAATGTATATAATATTCTTTTCATTTTCATTCGGGTCTGTTAGAAGTTGATGTTCAATCCGAGACTTACATTACGTGTGATAGGGTATCTTGCACCTGTCGCAGTATCAAGCTCAGGGTCCCAAAGCTTGAACTCAGAGAATGTAAGGAGGTTGGTTCCCGCTACATAGAGGCGGAGAGCCTGGATTCCAGCCTTCTTGGTCCACTTCTTAGGGAATGTATAGCCGATCTCGGCATTCTTGAGACGAAGGAAACTCATGTCGCGTGTCCAATAGTCCGAAGTCTGAATATTGTTGTTTGAACGTGTAGTTCCGAGTCTTGGATATGGTGCGTCGGTATTCTGGTTCTTGACCGTCCAGTGGTTCAATGCTACATCTCTGAATACCTGTCCTGTAAGCTGAGGTGATGATGATGCACCATAGAGGTTGGATCCTCCGATCTGACGGGTAACGTTAGCAACTCCGCTGAAGAAAACTGAAAAGTCGAAGCCCTTGTATCCGAGGCTTACTCCGAATCCGTAGTTGATTTCAGGGATAGCTGTGTATCCGATCGCCACCTTGTCATACTGATCGACATAACCGTCACCGTTAATATCCTTGTATTTGATATCACCAGGCTGGACGTCTCCGAATGTCTGCTCAGGCCAGTTCTCGATGTCAGCCTGATCCTTAAAGAGACCGCATGAGATCAGACCCTTTCTCTGGTTGTATGCGAATCCTACATTGCTGAGGTATTCCTCTACCGGAGTAGGCTGGTCGTCATAGATGAGGCGGTTACGGTTGAATGTGAAGTTTCCTCTTGCCGAAACAGAAAGACCGCTTGCGAAAGTATGGTCATATACTGCTGACATGTCGAAACCGCGGTTGAGCATCTCTCCGATGTTGACGTACTGGTCTTTCTGGAGACCTACTGCAGACGGTGTTGACTGGCGCATGAGGAAGATGCCGTCACGGTAGTCACGGAAGAGGTCTGCCTGGATAGTGAGGTCGTTGAAGAGGCCGAGCTCGATACCGACGTTGCTCTTTGTAGCCTGCTCCCATTCTACGGCCGAGTTACCCATTTCGGCAGTTGTGATACCTGTTATAGTCTCATAACCGGTTGCTGAAGAATTTGGAGTAGTACCCCATGCAGCACCTGGAGCGGAGGTGTTGATGGTGGTGTTATAAGCGAAACGACGGCTACCACCGATCTGGTCGTTACCTACAGAACCGTAAGATGCCTTGATCTTGAGAAGATTGATCACATCAGATACGCCTTCCCACCATGGCTCGTTGCTGATCATATATCCGACAGCGACTGCAGGGAAGAAACCGAAACGATGTCCGGGAGCGAAGTTCTCGGATCCGTTGTAACCCATGTTGAATTCGAAGAAGTAACGATCCTTGTAAGAATAAGTCGCACGTGCTGCGACACCCATTGACTTGTAAGGGAAGGCTGCGATATATGAACCAGGGTGAGTGTGTGAAAGAGATCTCATGCTGTAGAGCACCATTGCACTTACTCTGTGTGCATAAGCGAACTGACGCTCATAGTTAACCGAACCCTCGAAATTGATATAACGTGTTCCGCTGTGAGAAGTGTTGAGGGTGATGTAACCTGCATAATCGTCGATCACCTCATACTGAAGGGCTCCGAGAGGATTCTCCTCTGTAGGCGCGCCTCTGCCGATAGCTCTGTACGTCTTAGGAAGGATACTGCGGTTGAGGGTATTGTTGTTGGTCGCGTCGAATGAGAATGCGATACGTGCAGTAAGACCTTCAGTCACGAAATCAGAGAAGTCCTGAGTAAGGGAAACAGTTGACTGAGCTACATTGCTGCTTGTATTCGAATAACCTCTCTCGTTAAGGAGGTTGTAAGGGTTAGGTGTACCCTTGATCGAAGCAAGTGTTCCGTCTGAATACTTAAGCGGAATTGCAGTCGGAGTCATGGTCATGGTCTGAGTCAGGAGTGCGTCGAGACCCGCTGCAGGAGAGTTCTTTACGGTGAACTGTGTCGATACGTTCATACCGAGAACTGTTGACTTTGTAAGATTGATGTCCACATTTGTACGGAAGTTGAACCTCTGGTAGCTCATCTGGGCATCGTAACGGTCGTTTGCCGCAGTGTTGAGGATACCGTCCTCAAGATAGTATGAACCGCCGACATAGTAGCGTACATTCTTTGTACCTCCGGATACTCCGATGTTGGCCTTTGTAGTCATAGCCTGGTTCTTGAATGTCTCGTTCACCCAGTCAACAGATGGGAAAAGATCCGGATCGGCGTCAGGCTCTCCATAATAACTCTTTAAGTACATGTCTTTCTGGAGATCAGAGAAGATGGCATCCTGGCCGCTGTTTACGTACATGTTGTTGAGGAAGTCAATGAATTCCAACGTATTGGCCATCTCGGGAAGCTTTACAGGAGAAGTCATGCCTGTCTCTACCTTTACTGTGAGCTGAGGCTTTGACTCGGCACCACGCTTGGTCGTGATGAGGACGATACCGTTCGCACCGCGTACACCGTAAAGTGCTGTCGCAGATGCATCCTTAAGGATAGAGAGCGATGCTATATCCTCAGTGTCCACCATGTCCATGCTTCTTTCTACACCATCCACGAGGATAAGCGGAGTAGAGTTTGCGCCGAAGGTACTT
Source organism: Candidatus Cryptobacteroides sp. (assembly GCA_045613365.1). Taxonomy (GTDB): domain Bacteria; phylum Bacteroidota; class Bacteroidia; order Bacteroidales; family UBA932; genus Cryptobacteroides. The sequence continues at coordinate 47,469 of JAZLAS010000056.1, read as the reverse complement.
ACTCCTCGGATCCAGAAATCAGCTGAGGCACCTGGCTCACCGGTCTTCTGGATAGCTACCACACCGGCGAGCTTACCGGCAAGGCTGGTAGAAAGGTTACCCTGTGACTGTGCGAGTGTCCCCATATCAACGGTACTGATGGATCCGATGACGGAAGCCTTTCTTTGGGTACCATATGCTACCTTTACAACTCCTTCGAGTTCATTGGCAGCCGGAACGAGCTTTATTGTCAGTTTTGTCTGGTCGCCGACTTTCACTTCCTCGTCAATATAACCGAGAAAAGATGCGACGAGTACGTCAGTAGGGGAAACGCTGATGTTGAATCTACCCTGGTCGTCAGTCATGGCGCCTCGGGTCTCTCCCTTTACTACAACGTAGGCACCGGCGATTCCTGTATCTGTCTCGTCCAGGATGACACCGGATACGTTTCTGTCTTGCGCGAATGCAGACGTTGCGGTCAGCATGGCGCAAACGGACACAAAGCAGATTGTCATAATCTGTCTGAGTCCTGTCATACGTTTTGTAAGCATCATAATAAGGTTGGTTAGTTAATATAATTTCAGTATAATCATTTACAATGAAGCGATACCTACCAGGACAGTACCTTGAATGTCATCTACAACCGATACATCGATCCCTTCGCCAAGACCTTCGCGGATTTCATTTTCCATCAGGTCGAATGACTTGGCTATCTGCCCAGCAAAAAGAAGATGGCTGATCTCAAGCTTCTCAAGCACATCCTTCGCGCCGGCAACATAGTTCCTTCCTGCGCAACGGAATGCTTCGAGTGCCTTCTTGTCGCCCATGCGTGCTTTGTCTGCAATCTCCTTTACATCTTCGCCTTCCGCCAGAATGCCTCCTTGCTCGGCATAGAATCTCAGAATCGCTCTGCGTGACACGAACTCTTCCAATATGCCGCCTTTATATGGAGCGTCCCAAAGATCCACTGCTGGAGATCCCATAGGGGATTCCTGTACGATCCCGTCTTTTGCGTATGCGAATCCGAGTCCTGTGCCGAGAGTTGACATTGCTACATTCCCTTTCTTGAACTCGGGATTAAGCGTCAGAGCTCCCATGAGTGCTCCGTTTACATCATGAGCGAAGACAAGACGTGTCTCAGGAGAAATCACATCTCCGAGGATTTCGCGGAAAGTCTTTCCATATACGGCAGCGAACTTATGCTTCATGAGAAATACTCCGCCGTTCTTGTAATCGAACGGACCTGGCATGACTGCTCCGATCGTTCCGATTGTAATGCCGTTTGCAGCAGCCCTTTCCAGCTGTCCGGCCACAGCTGCGCGGAATGATGCAGCTATTTCTTCAGCTGTACCGTCTGAATTCATAGGCGTGCTGGCAAACGTTCCCTCGACAGCACCTTTGCAGGCGATGCCGAGAGAGGACTTGACGAAAGTACCACCGACGTCAAGAAGAATCATATTATTATTTTTCATCGTTTTCAAATCCTTCGCGAAGTGTTGTCTTATGAATACGGACTGGTTCCTTGCCGAGGTTCTCTACCACATATCTTCCCATATCGGCTGGAACGCAGACGATGTCCATGAAATCCATGTCGTAGTAACGCTCAGGATTTTCTACGCTGCGTACGCGTGCCCTGTCGCCGTCCACGAGAGTGAGTACATGGAATTTCTCGTTTCTGGTGTCCTGCTCGCACATCTGCTCGAATTCGAGACGACGGAGCGATATGTACATCTGAGGATTCTCTCCGATGATATACTCTTCCCAGCCATCACCCTTTGCATCAAGTCTAGGTTTCTGCACGATATAGTCCGGACTTTCCGGGTCATGGATGACAGAAGCCCTTCTGTTCTGGTTGACGCACTTCTCTCCAAGATATGTGTGGATAGGACGCTGCTTTCCGTCGAAGTCGAGGCGGAGATAGTCATACATCTTGTATGTGTAGGATCCGATTGTAAGCGAACCGATCTCGAGGATTACCTGATTCCTTCCGCTTGAGTGGATCGTACCTGCCGGAAGCATCACCTGAAGACCTGGCTTCGACTCCTCATAGCTTACATATTTCATATAATCACAAGGAATCTGCTTGGTATCGGCATCTTCTATTTCCTTGAAGAACTGAGGTATGTCGGCATCGTCACGGAAACCGATGAATGTCTTTGCTTCATGTCCTGTAACCACTACATAGTAGCTCTCGTCCTGACGTCCGAATTCGTTGTAGTTCTCGATGTTGAACTTGCCGTCTGAATGGCACTGGATCGACATGTTTCCAGTAGAGTGATATGAATCGTCCCAGTTGAATCGGATAGGGAAGTAGCCCTGATACTTGTTCACGCACTTCTCTCCCATGAGGTTTATACCCTCCTTATGTACGAATGAACAATAGTTGATGTCAAGCATCTCTTTGCCTGCTTCGACAAGGACACTGACTTCCATAGGAATGAAATCGAATACCCATGCTGCGTTTCTCATCTCCTCAGGAAGGTTGCGATGCTTCTTCATGTATGAACCGCCCCAGACTCCCTCAAGATAACAAGGCTTTGCACGGAAAGGATATTTCACCAGCTGTGCGCAGATGTCTGCAAATGAAGAGAACGGCATCATCTGAAGCTTCTTCGGGTCGTTGTCAAGGAAGAAGTAATCAGGAACGTTATTCTTCCAGAGCTCTTTCCTGAGCTGGACGGCACATTCGAAATCGCAGTAGTAGCAGCGGCGGATTGTGCGGTTGATGATACCAGGACGTTCTTTGCCGAGGTTTGAATATTCACCGCCTCTGATGCGGAGCATGGCCTTCATAGGAGTGATGTCGAACCAGCACTTTACATCATAAAGATCCCGGAGTTCGGAAATCATAGATCCGTATCCGGCAACAATGACGAGCTTGCCGGGAGCCTTCTTTGCCGGCACTGCATTGCGGAATTCTTTTATCTTAGCCTGATCGAAGAGACCGATATAGCCTCCGTGATATAGCTTTCCGTAAAGCAGGGTAGGGTCGATCTTGGTGTCCCAGATGAGGAGAGGATCGATCATGTCGTCGATTTCCTTTCCGGATTTAAGCGTAGCCTTATTTGAATCTACAGCCTCGAATTCGAAACCGTTGATGACACATTCTCTTGCAAGAAGGTTTACGAAAAGGTTCCAGTCTGCTGTTGTATAACCATCGATTCCTACGATGACTCCCTCTGATTTCACCTTTTCAGCTATCTCAGCAATAAACTTCTTTGCAACATTCGGTGTTCCTCCTGTTGCGATTGATTCAACTGTTTCCTTAGACAAGGCCGGACGGTTCACCGGCTTCGGATCATCGAAAGGAAACGGATTGTACATGAAACTCATTGTCTTTTACCTTTATTTATATAATTACACTACTTATCATTTTATATTATAGAACTCGAAGCCCATGATCTCGGCAAAGTCTTCAAGCTCATTGCGCCAGTCACCATCTACGATAGCGTAATGCTGTGTGGCTCCGATACGGAGTACCTGCTCCCAAAGCTCCTTTACAGGAACGACAGGCTTGAAGATAGAATGGCTGTAAGTGGCCAGGAGATGCTTCCTGGCGCTCTGTGGAGTGTCCTTTTCAGAAAGACTCTCAGCCATGAAGGTGATAAGTTTGTACTTGCCGTCTTCTTCATAAAGACCAGCGACAGTCTTCATTCCCGGACTGAAGCGGTTCCATGCAAACGGAGCTCCTGCGTATTTCCAGCTGGTCTTTGCAAATCTTACGTCTCTTGAAATGATGACATTCTGCTGCCACTGGGGGTCGTTGTGGTCGTTCGGACCGGCATGACCACCTGCAAATGTTCCGAAATCGTCCTCGATGTGGAAAGGCTCGATGAAATTCACGTTCTTGCCGGACATGAGCTTGAGGATATATGTGATAAGGCCGGCTCCGATATCTGCCTCAGGTACGAGTACGCTCACGTTTTCATTGAACCACTGCGGATAGAATCCTGCGCGGCAGCCCGCGATTCTGAATGTAGCCTGATCGATATCGTTATATACATAACAGTCGATGTCGTTCTTTTCAGCCAGCTTCTTGATTCCGAGGCTCGCCTTTACGCAGCCGATGAATTTGTCATATTCGACATCACTCATCATTTCGTACTTGCCTGTAAGCTCGTCTGCATACTCCTTTACTTCTTCGTCGGTAAGATTCCCGATCTCAGTACCATAGTCGCTGTATGGAAGGTAGCGGATCTCCGGGCCTATCTTTGTGAACAAGTCGTAGTTGTCGATGTATGTGCTCCACATAGCCTCATTCATGTTTGCCATGAGACCTACTGTAGAGTGTCGGAGAATTGCACGTGTCCTTGCTGCGTTGGCATATACGCGGAGTTTTTCAGCCACCTGCTCGCGTGTACCCATGATGGTCTTGACATTCTTTCTCGGAACTCTTCTGATGCTTCCGGATCCTTCGAGAGAGCCTACAAGTGTTCCTGCGCATAGATAGTCAACGAAATCATCCTCGTCAAGAGTGGTTTCGAATGTCATCTTAGGCTTTGCGACATTGCAGAAGATGATAGGAATGTCAGGACAGTCACGCAGGAAGCGGATCCATGCGAAGTCTTCGCTCCATGAAAGGAACTCGGCATAGATGAAGTCAACCTTCTCTGCATAGAACATATCCATTGCTTTCTGCGCATCCTCTCTTTCATATGTGATGCCCGGATACACCAAGTCAAGGAAGTCCATGGTGTCCATGATTTCCTTGACCGCTTTTTCTTTCCTTTCCCCGTATGTTCCTCGCTGAGGACCGTACAGGTTCTTGAATCTTGGGGAAGCTATCAGCAACAGACCTGCTTTCGGCTTCCTAGATTTGCATTCAGCTTTCATACTTATTTGTTTATCTTGTCATAATCCTTCTGGTAATGTGTCCTGCTGACTATCAGCATCAGGATTCCGCAGACGATCCAGACGGCTCCGAGAACCGGGAAGGTAGCAGAAAGACTGCCCATGCTGTCCTTCATCGCTCCAAGGATTACCGGAGCAAGTGCGCCTACAGCAAATCCGGTTGTGATCAGGGCGCTCGAACAAGAAGCATGGAGTCTTGCAGGAGTCACATCATATAATACTGTATAAATGTTTGCATCGAAGAATGCTCTGAAGAAACCCCAGCCGGCAAAGCATAGATAGATCAGCCAGAGGGTCATGTCGCCTCCGACGAAGAAGAGGAATGCCGCTCCTAGAATGAGTCCGATTCCCTGGATGACCATTCTTACCTTATGGTCGCGTACGGCGAACTTGTCAGAGAGAGTACCAGCAAGAAGAACTCCGGCAAACGCCGCAAGATATGTCCAGAACATTGAATTGAATCCGGCTGCAGCCTGTGTCTGGCCGAACTCTTCCTGAAGGAAGGCAGGGACCCAGGTCATGTATCCGGTAATCACGAAGATGAAGCCGCTGAATCCGATAGTCAGCACAAGAGCTGTAGGGGTAGTGAAGACTGTCTTGAAACCATCGAAGATTCCTGGCTTCTTTTCGTCACTTGGGGGGGGCAGGATATTTTCGGATGTATCATCTTTCTTATCCTTGAGACGGATAGCCATTACAATACCCCAGATGATACCTGCTGCTCCGAAGATAATGAATGAATACTGCCAGCCGAGCTTGTCTGCTATATATCCGGCAAGCCAGCCTGCAAGTATGACACCTACATAATAGGATGTTTGGTGGATGGACATGGCTCTGGCACGGGTGTCGGTATGGTACTGACCCAGCAACGAGTAGTTTGCGGGACCGAAGAATGCCTCGCCTCCTCCTGTAGCAACGCTTCGCATGAGTATAAGCATCACGACTCCGTTTGCAAGTCCTGTGAACATTGTTGCTACACTCCAGAACAGAATGGCGATAGTTGTCACCCATTTGCGGCTGAGACGGTCGCCGGCCATACCTCCGAGAGGTACCATGAACGCGTAGCAGAGATTGAAGATCGTCGCTATGAGACCTACTGATGTATCAGTCAGGTTGAGCGAGTCGCGGATAGCGGGGAGTACGGTGTTGAATACCTGGCGGTCTGCCTGGTTGAGCAGATATGCCATCCAGAGAAGTCCCAGAACTTCCCATTTATAATGCTTGTGAGTGCCTTTTATCATGCTGTAAATAAAGTATTTTAATTTAGTGTGGTGTAGTGTGGTGCAAAAGTAGGCAAATTCTTGCAAATTCCAATACAAATTTACTAATTTTGCACTCGCAAAACTTGCAGTGTGCTGATTTGAACCATTATCCATGATTAAACCACGGTTATGAAGAAACTGATGAATATACTTGCTCTGTTTATTCCAATACTGGCAATTTCGTGTGGCAACCATATTGATGACAGTTCTGCGGGAAAGAATCTTGACGCTCCGACTTCACTTTCCGCTCAGCAGCTGGATCTTACTACTGTCAAGCTGATCTGGACGGATAATGCGACGGCAGAAGAATCTTATAAGATATATCTTCGTGGGGAAACTGATTCCTATTATGTCCCGTATTCTACTCTTGACGCAGATGCAACATCATGTGTCTTCAACGATCTTGCTCCTGGCAGAGTGTATCACTTTGGTGTTCAGGCCCTCTCGGGCGATGACGGAAAAGATTCCGAGGTGGCATACCTGCTGAATTTCAAGGTCCTTGACAGAGAGGCCCTTGCAGATCAGGAAGGAGTTCAGAGAGTGGCTTCGCCGACAGAGGTCAATGCTTTCCAGACAGACAATACCACGGTCACAGTAACATGGATTGACAATGCAACAGATGAAATCGGATATAATGTCTATATGCGCGAATCTTCAGCCGGTTCATTCGGTGAGCCTGTAGCATCATTGCCGGCTGACACCCGTACATATGAATTCAAAGATCTGAATACCGGTTCATCATATGTGTTCGGAGTGCAGGCATCTGCCAGATCAGTCATCAATGATTCAAGGATCGAGGTCGCGGAGATCACTCTTAAAGATCTTGCCGGAGTCCCTGAAGTCACCGATATAAAGACATCTTACTCTTATGTCGCCGTTAATTATAAGGTCCGTAAAATCGAGGGCTCAAACCCGGAACATGGCCTTTGTTTCTCTGCAGAAGGCATTCCTACTGTGGAAGATATTAAGGTGTATGGTCCTGAAATCAAGACGGATACCGAAATCCTGCAAGTCGTGTCAAACGTATATCTAGAACAAGATAAAGACTATACGATGTGTGTGTTTATAAAGAATGGCAGCGGTTATGAGTATAGTGAGCCTCAGACTGTGAAGCTTGAGGCTCAGCCGGCTGCCCTGGACCTTTCATGGGAGAAGCAGACCTATGATAAGGCTGAAGGTGTGGAGATTTACAAGACATCTTCGCAGCTGAACGGTCGTAGCTTCAATGCATGGTATGCTGTTGCAGACCCGTCAGAGGTTGACTTCAGAGTGATGTATCCGGAAGAAGTCGGTGCCAAGCAATCTGTACCGGCTCAGGCAGAAGCAGCAGATGACTGCCTTGTTCTTATGAATGGAGCTATCTATGGCAATTATAATATCGGAGTCATCATCACTGAAGGGGAGATGACCCAGAAATGGCATGGGGAAATAGAAGGCTGCTATTGGGCTACCGACAATCAGCTTTACCAGATCACCAGACCTGTCATCGGAGTCGATAAGAACGGAAAGGCTGCTGCCTATTGGGTAGGAGTACCTCAGCAGGGTACATTCTATTATTACGACCGTCCTCAGACAAACGTAGTAGGCCAGGCAAAGTATCAGAAAGTGACATCGAAATCTCCGGCTCCGGCAGTGGCATGGAATCCTTGGTATGCCATCAGCTGTGGCCCTATGGTCCTTTATGATGGAAAGGTATGTGCTGACAATACTATGGTTGACGACAAGCACTACTATACCAATTATGAATGCTGGGACGAATCGGGAGTTTATTCTGCACATCCGGACCGTTCTGCAGTCGGCGTTACTGCAGACGGAAAGATCGTACTGTTTATTTGTGACGGACGTATCGATGACAGTCAGGGCGCATATATCAAGGAACTTGGACCGATAATGAAATCTATAGGCTGCATACACGCAATGAACCTCGATGGAGGCGGATCAACAGGAATGTGGGTCAATGGGGCAGGAATGATAAACCATAAAGACGGCAGCAGCTGGAGAACAGTGAAATCAACCCTTGGATTCTTCAAGAAATAATGAAAAGGATATTTATAACGATTGCATTGGGAGCAGCAGCCCTTTCTGCTGCTGGGCAGGAGTATGTGTTCAACCGTGCTCCTCTTGCACCGACTCAGTTCGCCGAGCTTCCGATAGGAGCTATAAAGGCAGAAGGATGGCTACATGACCAGCTTGTAAGACAGAAGGACGGCATGACAGGACATCTTGATGAGCTTTATCGTGAAGTCGTGGGACCTGACAATGCATGGATAGGTGGAGAGGGTGATACGTGGGAACGTGGACCATACTGGCTTGATGGTCTTATGCCTCTTGCTTATCTGCTTGGAGATGAGGAACTTATTGCAAAGGCGAATGTCTGGTCAGAGGCCATGCTCACAATGGTTCACGAAGACGGATATTTCGGTAACAGGGTTTCCCGCAAATATATAGAGGGATTTCAGAGAGGAAAAGCCGAAGACTGGTGGCCGAAGATGGTGGCCCTGAAGATTCTCAAGCAATATTATATGGCTACAGGCGACGAACGCGTCATCACCGTGATGACCGGCTATTTCAAGTACCAGCTTGCCAATCTTCCTGAGAAACCTCTGGATCATTGGACTTTCTGGGGCGAATGGCGTGGAGGTGACAATCTTGATATGGTATATTGGCTGTATAACATTACCGGTGATGCTTTCCTCCTTGAACTCGGAGACCTTATCCATAGTCAGACGACTCCTTGGACTGCAATGTTCTGGGGAGAGACCAATGAACTGAGGACTCAGAATTCAATGCATACAGTCAATCTTGCACATGGCTTCAAGGAACCTGTCATCTGGTGGCAGCGTTCTCACGATCCTAAAGATCTGAATGCCCCTAAGAATGCTCTGAAGATAATGAGACATACATTCGGTCTTCCTACCGGTCTTTGGGCTGGTGATGAGCAGGTACATTTCGGAGATCCGACCCGTGGCTCGGAACTTTGTACTGCTGTCGAGATGATGTATTCCCTTGAGGAGATGCTTCAGGCTACCGGTGATCTCCAGTGGGCGGACCATCTTGAAAGAGTCGCTTACAATGCTTTGCCGACACAGGCTACCGATGCATATGACGGCCGTCAGTATTATCAGCAGACCAATCAGATAGCTTGTTCTCGTGAATGGAGGAATTTCGTTACCCAGCATGAGGATAATGACAATCTGTTCGGTGTTCTCAACGGCTATCCTTGCTGCTCGTGCAACATGCATCAGGGTTGGCCAAAGTTTACTCAGAATCTTTGGTATGCCAGCAGGGATGGAGGTCTTGCATCATTTGTATATGCGCCTTCTGTCGTGACTACGGAAGTTGCTGATGATGTGCTGGTTTCGTTGAAGCAGGAGACCTCCTATCCGTTCGATGAGACGGTAAAGGTGACTGTGAACTTCCCTTCCAAAAAGGTAAGGAATGCATATTTCCCTCTTTATTTCAGAATTCCTGAGTGGTGCCATGATGCAAAGGTAAGTGTCAACGGAGAAACCGCTTATGAGTCTCCTGTTGCAGGAGAGACGGTACGAATATGCCGCAGATGGAGCAAGGGCGATGTGATTACCCTTGTCTTTCCTATGGAAGTACGTATCAGCCATTGGTATGACGGTGCTACTGTTGTCGAGCGTGGCCCGCTGGTATATGCTCTCAGAATGGAGGAAAAATGGGAAAAGCATGAATTCGAAGCTTCTTATGAAGGGAAATACGGACCGTATTACTATACTTGCATGTCGGATACTCCATGGAACTACGGTTTCCGTCTGAAGGATATGAATACTCCGGAGCTTATAGCTGAGAACTTCAAGGTAGAAGTCCGTCACGACGGCGGTCTGTATCCATGGAACCTTGAGAACGCTCCTGTGATCATCAAGGCGAAGGCTGTTGTCATCAAGCCATGGAAGGAGTACAACGGATCGACAGGACAGATTGCGTACTATCGTGAAGACGGAGATGATACAGGCGAGGAAGTCTGGATCGAGCTTATTCCATACGGCTGTACGACCCTTCGCATAACGGAATTCCCGACAAGACTATGATTTCAATAGATAACGCTACATTGAAGATAACCCTTCACGCTCCGGATGGCGGGAAGGGTTATTATCGTGGTACCCGTTTCGATAGGGCCGGAGTATTTGCGGGCATTGAATATCGTGGCTGCAATTATTGTGAAGAATGGTTTGAAAACTATTCGCCTTTCATGCATGATGCCGTGTGCGGACCTGCTGAGGAGTTCAGTCCTGTCGGACTGGAGGAAGCTTTGACAGGAGAACCATTTCTTAAGATCGGTGTCGGAGTGCTGGAAAAGATGGAAGGTGCATATGACCGCTTCAAGCTTCATCGGATACTTGATCCGGGCAGAAGGACTCTTGAAGTCAGCGACGGTGCCGTGATCTTCGGACATATGATTGATTCTGAGATCGGTTATGCATATGAATATTTCAAGGAAATAGCCATAACCGGTGCCAGCTCTTTCAGAATCCGTCATAGACTTGTGAATAAAGGCAGCAAAGCCATTGAAGGCAATGTGTATAATCATAATTTCTTTACTCTAGGCCTTCATGAGACAGGGGAGTCCCGCCAATTGGATTTCCCTTTCAGACCGGAAGGAGACTGGCGGGCCGAGTATTCTGAAGTGGGTTTCACGGATACAGGAATCCGTTTTACAAGGAATCTTCTGAAAGGTGAATCTGTATTTACAGGTAATCTTCATGAGGCCGGGAAAGGTTTGACAGGCAGTCCGAATGCCTTCCGGCTTCTTGAGACCAGGACTGGTAGAGGAGTCAGGGCCGTTTGTTCTGAACCGATGACAAAGTCTGTCTTTTGGTCAAATCATCGTATCGCTTGCATTGAACCGTATATTGATTTTTCCGTGGCTCCAGGAAATACTTTTGCATTCGATATTGAATATATGTTGTTATAGAGATGTTTTGTTATATTTGTAGCTCTTATTGAATATAATTAATCAAACTTATATGAAAAAGACCATTATCCTGTCAGCTGTCGCCTTTCTTCTGGCTGCATGCTGCAATCAGCCGAAATTTGACGGCCCTACCTATCTGAATCCGAATGCTCCTGTAGAAGAGAGGGTTGAAGATGCACTTGCACGTATGACTCTTGAGGAGAAGGTCGGAATGACGACAGCACAGTCGAAGTTCAGTTCACGTGGCGTACCTCGTCTCGGAATACCTGAAGTATGGCATACGGACGGTCCTCATGGAATCCGTCCGGAAGTACTTTGGGACGAGTGGGATCAGGCCGGCTGGACTAATGACTCATGTACCGCTTTCCCGGCTCTTATCAACCTGGCAGCTACATGGGATAAGGAAATGTCCCTGCTTTATGGACGCAGCATCGGTGAAGAAGCACGCTACCGTAAGAAGGATATTCTTCTCGGCCCTGGTATCAACATCTGCCGCACACCTCTCAATGGACGTAACTTCGAGTATATGGGAGAGGACCCGTATCTTGCAGGACAGATGGTGGTCCCTTATGTTAAGGGCGTTCAGGAAAACGGCGTCGCAGCATGTGTGAAGCATTATGCTGTCAACAATCAGGAGTTCCAGCGTACCCAGTCCAATTCTGTGGTTGACGACAGGACTCTTTATGAAATCTATCTTCCAGCTTTCAAGGCTGCTGTGCAGGAGGGAAATGCGTGGGCTATCATGGGCTCGTACAATCTGTATAACGGTCAGTTCAACTGCCATAACAAGAAGCTTCTTGTGGATATCCTCAAGGGAGAATGGGGATTTGACGGAGTCGTAGTCAGCGACTGGGGCGGTTGCCGTGTAAGCGAGGAAGCCATATTGAACGGACTCGATATCGAGATGGGTACATGGACCAACGGCCTCCGTGGTGCTGCAAGTGACAGCTACAGGAATTATCATATGGCCGATCCATATCTCGAGGGCCTCCGCAGCGGAAAATATACCACTGAAGAACTTGATGACAAGGTTCGCCGTATCCTCCGTACGATCTTCCGTACAAGCATGCGTCCTGAACCTAATTACGGTCGTTTCGTATGTCCTGAGCATTATCAGGCTGCACGTGACATATCGGCTGCCGGTGTCGTTCTTCTCAAGAATGATGATAATGTACTTCCTCTGAATGTTCCGGAAGGCGGAAAGATCCTTCTTGTAGGAGAGAATGTAGTGAAGAAGATGGTTGTCGGCGGCGGAAGCTCGAACCTCAAGACCGCGTATGAGGTGAATCCTCTCGAAGGCCTTCAGAATGCATATGGAGACAAGGCTGAAATCGTATGGGCACGCGGATATGTCGGCGATACTTCAACTTCTTATAATATGGTGGATACCGGTCAGGATCTTACTGACAACCGTTCTCCGGAAGTCCTCATAGCTGAGGCTGTGGAAGCTGCCAAGGATGCTGATTATGTGATCTTCGTAGGTGGATTGAACAAGAGTGCTTATCAGGATAACGAGGGTACAGACCGTCTCCAGATCACTCTTCCATACGACCAGGAAGACGTGATCCTTGCTCTTGCGGAAGTCGCTGAGAAGCTTGTCGTGGTGAATATTTCCGGCTCAGCTGTGGCTATGCCATGGGCAGACAGCGTAGATGCTATCGTTCAGGGCTGGTACGGTGGAACAGAGACAGGTAATGCTCTTGCCGATGTTCTTACCGGAAAGGTAAATCCTTCAGGACGACTTCCGTTCTCTGTACCGTTCAGATATGAGGATGGCCCGATCAGGACTGAGGCACAGTATCCTGGAATCAAGGAAGAGGGTGACCAGTATTGGCAGACACATTATGACGAGGGCGTCTATGTGGGTTACAGATGGTATGATACCAAAGAGATTCCTGTTCAGTTCCCATTCGGACATGGACTCAGCTATACAGCTTTTGAATATACGGATGCCAAGGCTGCAAAGTCTTCAATGACAGCCGCAGGTACCCTGAAGGTCTCTGTTGATGTCAAGAATGCAGGCGCTTGTGATGGAGCTGAAGTAGTGCAGCTTTATATTGCTGACTCTGAGGCATCTGTCGATCGTCCATCGAAGGAACTCAAAGGCTTTGAAAAGGTTTGGCTCAAGGCTGGAGAAAAGAAGACTGTTACATTCGAAATCGACGCTGAGGATCTCAGCTGGTTCAATGCCGAGAAACATGAATGGACAGCAGAACCGGGTGAGTTCAAAGCTCTTATCGGATCATCTTCACGTGATATCAGGGCGTCTGTTGATTTCAGGCTGAACTGATAGGATTTCAATGATATGTCAAGGTCGGACTTCCAAAGGGGTCCGGCCTTTTTTTATTCCATTTTCCTGATATGGCCTGCCATTTGCTTTTGTAGTTTGGAGAAATTTTAAATTAGTAGTGTATGAAACGAATATTGTTGACCTTTATGGTCGTTGTCGCAGGGCTGTCTCTCATTGCCCCCGACATGTCTGCACAGTCAGACAGTCGCAATACAGGTACCACAAAGCGGCAGAAAATGATGGAGGACTGGCATAATGATATGGCGAAGTTCAGAGCTCGTTCCGCCCAGGACCGCCAGCTCCGTGAACTTGCAGATTCTTTGGCTTCCGTGCAGGCTCGGGCTGCTCTGAAGAATCAGGATTTTGTTCTTGAAGCAGATAATGTTCAGTTCCGTGACGGTTCTACAGTCTTTGTAAACTCAACCACGAATTTCATTTCAGTAAAGGGTAACAGAGCGGTTGTGCAGATTTCCCCAAGCAACTTCGCTTCCGGTCCCAACGGTGTAGGAGGTGTTACTGTTGAAGGTATGATTTCCGGCCAGGAAGTCAGGACGGACAAGAAAGGACGTATAATCTTCACGATGAATGTCATGGGTATAGGAATCAATGCGCAGGTGGAAATATATATGTTCCCGAACTCAAATCAGGCTTCCGCTACAGTATATCCTAACTTCAACTCAAATACTGTATGGCTTCAGGGTACGATTGTGCCATATGAGAATTCAAATGTATTCGAAGGTGACTCATTATAAACAAATTAAAGGATAATATCATGAAGAAGATTCTATTTATATCAGCAGCAGTGCTCCTTTTGGCAGCATGTCATAAAGAGCCTTATCCTCAGGACAGTGACAACGAATATCTCGTTTACACTTCACCTGGCAAGGATGTCAACTTTACACAGTTCCAGACTTTTGACATTGCGGACAGTCTGCTTATCATCGGACAGAGCGACAAGCCTATGTATTCGCAGTCACAGAATGCTCTGGCATTGATCCAGGCTTACAGGATAAACATGGAAAAGGCAGGCTTCATCTATACTCCGTCAAATCCTGATGCGGATCTGGGTGTGCAGCTTACATATGTCATCAAGACAGAGAGATATGTACAATATTATGATGATCCATACTGGTGGCTTGATTATCCCGGGTACTGGCCGGCAGGCTATTGGGGCAACTGGACCGGATTCTATTATCCGAGACCTGTAACATATACTTATACGACAAATGCTCTTCTCACGGATATTGTGGATCTTACTGGAGAAGAGGAGACAGCCAAGCCTCTGGAGGTACTTTGGACTTCATATATCGGCGGACCTGCAGGCTCAAGTCTTCAGGGGGACATCAAGAGAATGACTTCTGCGATAGATCAGGCTTTTGTCCAGTCTCCATATCTCAGCCGCAATCAGACCAAATAGCAAATCGAATAAAAAGAAACAGATATGAAAAAGATCATATGTATAATGCTGGCAGCCGTTGCGATTGCTTTCACAGCAAACGAGGCCAGTGCCCAGATGGGAAAGAAGGACTACATCAACGGCGGATGGCAGTTCAATGCAACAGTCGGTAACAGCTTCGTGACTAGTGCGCAAGGCTATGGGGCCTATATTGAAGGAGGTTATTACCTTACTCCAATGTTCGCGATAGGAGGTTTTGCAAGTTTCAATACCAACAATGAATATGTGCCGAGGAAGACTTATACTTTCGATGATAAGTCGGCTCTCACTACAGATCTTGACAGGTCCGTTTATCAGGTACCGTTCGGAGCCGAGTTCAGATTCCGTTTCATGAGGTCGGAAATTCAGCCGTACATTCAGGCAAAGATCGGAACGGAATATTCTGTGCAAAGCACTTACATGTCAACCTTTGTAAACAGACAGGATAATTGGGGATTCTATCTTTCACCGGAAGTCGGCCTGACATTCTTTCCGTTCCAGAAGACTGATTTCGGATTCCAGGTTGCTGCCTATTACAGCTACTCTACAAACAAGAATGCAAAGAGTAGTCTGAATGGCCTCAATAATGTCGGTTTCAAGCTTGGTATAGCATTCTAAAGTAAAATTTTCATACCTTTATATTCCTTACATGGAATGTAAAGGTATTTTTATGGAAATGATAGAAAGAACAGTATATAAGACGGTTGTAGTCTCCGATATCCATCTTGGATCACAATATTCAAAGGTCGTAGAAGTCAGTAATTTCCTGGCTTCAGTCGATTGTGAGAGATTGATCCTTAACGGAGACACGATAGATGGCTGGCAGCTGCAGAAGAATGATTATGCTTTCTGGGGAGCTGAGCAGTCACGCTTTTTCCGTATCATTCTTAAAATGGTCGAGAAACATAATACAGATGTATTCTTTTTAAGAGGTAACCATGATGATTTCCTTGACAAGATCATACCGATGGCTATGGGCAAGCTCAATCTTCTGAAAGATATGATTCTGGAAAGCGGAGGTCTGAAGTTCTTTGTGACTCATGGCGACGTTTTCGACAGCATCACTTCCAATATGAAATGGATGGCAAAACTTGGAGATGTGATGTATAATATCCTTCTGAAGGTCAATGTTCTGTATAACCGCATTCAGTCGTTTAGAGGCAAGCCTTATTACTCCTTTTCACAAGCTATCAAGAATAAGGTGAAGAAAGCTGTTTCGAACGCTTCTGATTTTGATAAGATGCTTACTGATATGGCCCGTACCAAAGGATGTCAAGGCGTAATATGCGGACATATCCATCGCCCGGAAGACAGGATGATAGACGGCGTCCGTTATCTGAATTCCGGAGATTGGGTAGAAACCATGTCTGCCTTGGTTGAGGATATGCAAGGAAACTGGAAAATAGTTTATTATAAGGATATGGCATGAAATACATTTTCATAGTTCAAGGTGAGGGAAGGGGACATATGACTCAAGCTCTGACTCTGGCTTCACTTCTTCGGGGCAGGGGACATGAGATTGTCAAGGTGCTTGTAGGAAAAAGCCCGAGCAGGAAGCTTCCAGGCTTTTTTGCAGATGGGATAGCTGCGCCTGTTGTCCAGTTCGAAAGCATGAATTTCATGCCATCATCAGATAACCGCAAGCCGAATATGGTCAGTACGGTCCTGTTCAATTCCTTCAATCTGCATAGATATTATCCTTCAATACAGTTGATAAGGGACGAAATACATGCTTCAAAGGCTGATGTCGTAGTGAATTTCTATGAGCTGCTGGCAGGCATGACATATTTCTTCTATGATATGGAGATTCCTATGGTAAGTATAGGACATCAGTATCTTTTCTTTCATAAGGATTTCGGATTGCCTAGGCATAAGTATCCGGGAAGCGTGGCGTTGGATCTGTTTTCAAAGCTGACATCAGTCGGATCCGTGAAGCATCTGGCTCTCTCTTTCAGAAAGATGGAACGGGACTTCGATCATAATATAGTCGTCGTTCCTCCTCTTCTACGTCCTGAAGTCATTGCTCTTAATCCGGTCGATGGGGACTATATCCATGGATATATGCTTAATCCGGGATTTGCCCAGGATGTAGAGGAATGGCATAAGGTTCATCCTGATGTCCCTTTGCGCTTCTTTTGGGACCGATGGGACACTGATAAAGTATATAAGGTAGATGATACTTTAAGCTTCTACCAGATAGATGACCATGAATTCCTTCGTCAGATGGCAGGCTGCCGAGCATATGCCACTACAGCAGGATTCGAATCCGTATGTGAAGCCATGTACCTCGGGAAACCGATACTGATGGTCCCATCTCATATTGAACAGGAAATCAATGCGTTTGATGCTACCCGTCATGGAGCAGGTGTCTCATGCGACAGATTCGATCTTTCCCGACTGATGGAATTTTCAAATACTTTTCAGCCTGATACCTCATTCCCCGAATGGGTACGTTCCGCACCTGAAAAGATACTTTATGAATTGGAAAACATATGGTGAAATTGAATTTTGAGTGTAAAAAGTCCAAAAAGTTTTGCATAGTCCGAAAAAAAATGTACCTTTGCAATCCCAATTCGAAAGGAACTCACTTGAGACCCGCGAAACGGCCACGGATTGATTCGTTAGCTCAGTAGGTAGAGCACAACACTTTTAATGTTGGGGTCTTGGGTTCGAGCCCCAAACGAATCACAAAGTTCTTAAAAATGCTTCCCTAGCTCAGTTGGTAGAGCACGACACTCTTAATGTTGGGGTCCAGGGTTCGAGCCCCTGGGGGAGCACCAAGGCGAAAGCCCCATAAATATTGAAGCAATGCTTCCCTAGCTCAGTTGGTAGAGCACGACACTCTTAATGTTGGGGTCCAGGGTTCGAGCCCCTGGGGGAGCACCAGGACAGTTTAATAGAGTCCAAGAAAGTATGGCAAATCGGTCTTTGAGATACCTCAGAGGCCGATTTAGTTTTTTAGGGTACGATAGAGTTTGAAAGTTGATTTTGGCAAAAGTGTTTGCTTTTCTGTTTGTCGAACTGTTTGCTGTTTATTTATGGACAAATAACGCAAGTTTCATTACGCATTACTATCAGTTTCTCCTAATTAATTAAGTAAAACTCCTAAATTTATTAGGAGGTTTGCCTGTGTTTTGTTAAATTTGCTGTGTAATTACAATAGGGCATTATGAAACAGAAACTTACGGCTAAGGAAGAAGAATTGATGGCGCTATTTTGGGAACATGGACAGATGTGTATAAGGGATCTGGTTAATCATATCCCGGAACCGAAACCTCATTATAATACTGTTGCAACGCTGGTTAAATTTTTAGAAGAGAAAGGATTCCTGGTAAGAAAACCGGTTGCAAATACTTTTCTGTATTCTCCAATAATCTCGGAAAAACGATATAGGGGAGAAACTGTCGGCAATGTTGTAAGACATTATTATAATAATTCGTATATAAGTCTCGTTTCACAGTTTGTCGAAGAGGAGAAAATGGATCTTGACGAACTGAAAGCTCTTATCGAGCAGATTGAAAGCAGAAAGAAATGATCGGCTACCTTATATACATAATCAAAAGCACAATATACTTGTCTGTCTTTTATGTTTTCTATATGCTTGTCATGAGGAAAACCACTTTCTTTCGATTCAATCGTATCGTCTTTTTTGTTTCGACTGCGTTGTGCCTCGTTTTGCCTATGCTGCATCTTCCTCTGCCTCAAATGTCCATAGCGCCGATAGAGACGATAGAGGCAGCCTTGACAGTATCAGAGGCAACTTTCGGAGGCTCGGACGAAGAAAATGGGCGGAACATCTTGCTGATGACCTTAAGTACGGTCTATATTATAGGGGCGATGCTCGTAATAGCCTGTTTGGCTTTTTCGTTCATACGTATGCGGATTCATATTGATGAATTTTCAACACAAATCATAGATGGCATAAAGATAAAATTGTCAGATGCGGATATGCCTTCATTCAGCTGGGGTAATGTCATTATGATCAGTCGGAAAGACTTTGATGAGAATCCGGCTATCTTTACTCATGAGATAATGCATGTCAGAAGTCTGCATTCTTTTGATTTGATGATTTTCGCAGTTGTAATGATAATGCATTGGTTCAATCCATTAGTCTGGATTGCCCGTAAAGAACTTAAGATGCTTCATGAGTATGAAGTAGATGATCTTACGATCGATGCAGGTGTTGATCCTTATCAGTATCAATTGTTACTGATAAAAAAGTCTGTAGGTGAAAAGCGTTTCCGACTGGCAAATGGTTTCAATCATTCTAAACTGAAAAATCGAATAGATATGATGCATCAGGCCAGGACAAACAAATGGATGCGCTGTGCATATATCCTCTGCATACCTATACTCATTGGGGCTATGTGCTGTTGTACTCAGCATCCGTCGCGGGACCTGTCTCGTGATCGGACTTTGTTCCCTTCCAGTGAGATTAATCAGGAGCCTTCGTTCGATGGCGGAGATGTCACCAAGTTTTCAAGATGGGTCAATAATCATCTTGACTATCCTGCCAGATGTATAGAAGAAAGGATTCAAGGAAGGGTGACTTTGCAATTTACTGTAAATGAGGCAGGTAAAGTATGCGATGTAAAAGTGTTGAAGGGAGTGTGTAAGGAATTGGATGAAGAAGCGATGCGTGTCGTCAATGAATCTCCACTTTGGACACCGGGACAGACAGAGGAGGGCATAACAGCACCTGTGACATTTACTTTCCCGATAATTTTCATGCTTAGATAACCATAATCCCCATTTAATATGAAACGTTTGATATGCATTATCCTCTGTTCTCTTCCCTTTATCATATGTAATGGGCAGGATAGACTTCAGGAACTGCTGGACAGATATGATTACAAGACAGCAGTCAGCCTGATTGACAGTCTTATGGCTGAGATCGGAACGGACAGTACAGCCATTGCTGAAAATCGCGAGACAGTGATCGATCTTGCACTTCATAAGGCAAGATGTCTGCGCAAATTATATCGTATGCACGAATCTGTTGAGGTTTTGGCTGACGTGCTGTATCTGGATCAGTTCAATATAGAACTGATGGCTGATCTGGCTGAATCACATCTGCAGGCGGGAAATACTATGGATGCCTTCAATCTTTACGGAATTCTTTCGCAGATGCAGCCGGACAATCCATATTTCAAGATATGCAAAGCCCGTATATTGTACAGAGAGAAACAGTACGGGGAAAGCATATCCTTATGCAAGGAAGTTACAGCCCGGGACAGTATTCCGGAGATCTTGTCCATGATTGCTGACTCATATAAGAATCTTGGGAATGCAGATTCTGCTCTGGTTTATTATGAACACGTGCTACGCTTACGGCCTTGTCATGTGCCGACAATGAATAAGAAGGCTGACATATTGCTGGCTGCCAGACAATATATTCCTGTCATCGAGATGAGCCGGGAATATTTAAAGAATGATCCAGACAATATGACAATTCTTCCGATATATGGTCTGGCCCTCCATCTCCAGGGCAGCTATCCTCTTTCAATCGAGCAGTTCGAACATCAGCGGGAATTAGGCGACGATTCATATGCAGTTCACTATTATATCGGACTGAATCATTATATGATGAATAACTGGCCGCGAGCGGTAAAAGAACTCGAAATGGCATATCAGATAGACTCGTCCGATGTGACCCTGGTATATCAGCTGGCTCATGCAAAAAGTCATATTCAGATTATGACAGGCATGGACTCCAGAGGTTTGAATCCTGACTCTGAAAGGTTGTTCTCTAAAGCCTTGGAGATGCTTCAGCCCTCTCCGGCAATGATGCATAACATATATGGAAGCATGGCTATGGCACGCCATAAGATAGAGGATTATGAAGATGCAATCAAATACTACGAACTCAGCTATAAGTACAATCCTAAAAACATATCTGCATTATCATCAATAGGTTACTGCTATGAGAGGCTCAAGAATTATACGAAAGCCCTGGAGTATTATGAGCGGTATATCAAGCTTGGCAAACCGGGCAGCGCCGGATACAGGTTCGTCGAAGAAAGCATAGAATATGTGAAGCAGGAGAAATTCATGGAACAGCAATAATCACTGAATATGAAAGCATTAAACAGATTTATATCATTCATTGGCATAGCATGTCTGTGCGCATGTACGAACGACAGATGTACAATCACTGGAAATGTATCCGGACTGGAAGGCGAAGGCTGGATATTGCTTAAGGATGTCTGGGACGATTTCAAAGTCTTGGACTCTGTCAGGTATGAAAACGGACGATTTGGATTTGAGATTGACAATGTGGACTTTGAGACATTTGTGTGTTTGGATTATATGCCTGATGAGGATCCGGATGAAGTAATGGATTTCAGAAGATTCCTATTGGAGCCCGGTAACATTCAAGTAGAAGGAGACCTTATGTCTGACAGGTGGTCCGGCGTGACAGGCAGTCCTATGAATGATATCATACGTAATAACAGACAGAAGACATCTGAGTTATACAAGAATTATCCAAGGCCGGAGGCTGCTGAAATGTCTCACTCTTTAATGCGGGCTATTTTTGAAGGGGACCTGACTGATGCATGCAGACTTGCGTTTATTCAGAATAAGACGATGGTATATCCATCTGCATTGCTCCTTGACGAGATTGAAAAACTGTCGGAAGAATACCAATCACTCGAGAAAACCGATGAACTCAAGAATCAGTTGGAAAACAGGGCTAAGACAGAGCCTCAGGTAGAAGGCTCTGATATCGTTCCATACTATATTGATTTTACTCAGAATGACCTTGCAGGGAAACCTTTATCTTTGAAATCTATAGTTGACAATCCTGCCAACAGATATGTATTGGTGGACTTCTGGGCTACCTGGTGCGGACCATGCAGGGAAGAACTCCCGAATCTTGTCAAGGCCTATGAGATGTTCCATGATAAGGGGCTGGAAATCCTGGGTGTATCATGCGATTATGATGTCAATGATTGTCTTGATTACGTCAATGAGAAAGATCTGAGCTGGCTGAATGTCTGCGAAGGCAAAGGGCATAGGATAGAGCCTTGGACCCTATATGGTCTTGTAGGAATTCCTGACAATGTCCTCATAGACTGCGAGACTGGCATAATCGTCCGTCGCGATATACGAGGAGAATATATGCTGGATGAACTTTCAAAGTACCTGAACGTCAAGGAGATGTGATGAATATTGAAGGTACAGGCTCACCTGAAATGCTTGTCTCTTTTCATATTTATGTCGTTCTGTTTTTGAGTTATTTTACCATGCCGCTTGCATGATTTTTGGTAAATAATTCATCAAACGGACATGATATGAAGGATATTCTGAAATTTTCGTCTCATTATGACGGACTTGATATAAGTGTGATGAACATTTGCCCCGAAGGGGAGATAAAGGCGGTTCTTCAGATTGCACATGGAATGTGCGGCTGCAAGGAAAGATTTACGCCTTTTATGGAATATATGGCAGAGAATGGTGTTGTATGCATCGCGAATGACCATAGAGGCCATGGGGACAGCGTCCGTTCAGAAGATGATCTTGGATATATGTATGAAGGTGGAGCTCAGGCATTGGTAGAGGATATGAGGGAAGTTACATGGATAGCAGAGGAGAAATACCCGGGAATCCCAATATTTCTTCTTGGTCATAGCATGGGATCTCTTGCTGCAAGAGCGTATCTGAAAAAGTATGATGATTGTTTGTCAGGCTTGCTGATTTGCGGTAGTCCTGCCTACAATCCTTTTGCGTTTACGGGAAAAGGATTGACTGGATTTCTGGAGAAGATAGGTCTGGGGCATAAACGTCCTGAACTCATACAGAAACTGATGTCTGCAGGTTTCAATCATGATTTCCATTCAGAAGGCAGACAGGCATGGATATGCTCCGATCCTGCTGTAAGACAGGAATTTGCGTCTGATCCGAAAACGAATTTCAGATTTACTGTCAATGGTGCCCATTGTCTGACAGAACTGATGCTGGAGGCTTATAGCCATGACGGGTGGAATGTGTCGAAGCCGGATCTTCCGGTCATGTTCCTTTCAGGAGAAGATGATTCCTGCATGGGAGGTCCTGCAGGACTGGATAAGGCTGTCTGCGCATTGAAGGAAGCCGGCTACAGGAATGTAGGAATAATGACATATCCTGCCATGCGTCATGAGATTCTTAATGAAATCGGTAAAGAACGCGTATGGCAGGATATCCTTTCCTTTATTCTTTAAGTCTATTTGCAGACCATGATGTCCAGGATCATGTTATCTGTATTCTGCATTCCTACTGATCCGATACGTCCGAGATTCTGTATGGTCTTCTCTATATCTTTCTCGATAATGCCGTCATGCTCGGAAATACATATTCCTTCGCGGGCAAGTACGGCTGACTGTAGGGCACTGGACACTCCTGAAGCCACTTTCATTGCACAGCCGACCTTGGCTCCGTCGCATACCATTCCGGTGATGTTTCCGATCATGTTCTTGATCGCTGCACATATCTGCTCATAGTCTCCGCCACGAAGATATACCAGGCCGCATGATGATCCGGTGGAGGCTATTACGCAGCCGCAGAGGGCAGAAAGCTTGCCGAGATATCCTTTTATATGGATAGCGACCAGATGGCTTAAAACCAATGCTCTGGCCAGTTTTTCGTCGTCTGTGCCATATTTCAGCGAATATGCGATTACCGGCATTGTTACAGTGATGCCCTGATTGCCGCTGCCTGAATTGCTCATTGCTGCAAGAGTACATCCTGCCATTCTTGCGTCTGAAGCTGCAGCAGTCAGAGACATGGCGTAGCTCAGGAAATCCTCTCCGAAAACCTCTTTGTTCGCACCCAGACTGATAGCATATCCTACTTTAAGACCATATGAACCCTTGAGACCTTCTTCAGCAAGAGCAAGATTAAGGGTACGTGATTCAAGTATGAAACTTATGTCCTCATAAGCTACGGTTGAAGCAAAGTCAACTATTTCCTTGACTGTCAGTCTATAATCGAGGGTTGACTTCTGTGATGACGCTTCTGCTCCTTCCGACTTGTGTGCAGAGGTAAGCTGTGTCCCGTCAAACCAGGTCTCTACAATGTTATCATGGTCATCTTCTATGACAGCGCATGCGTTGTGAGATCCGCAGCCAGTAACAGTGGCCTTGACATAGAGCTTATGGTCTGTCACTGCCAGTCCTACATTTACAGCCTTAGCCTCTACCATTTCCTTCGCTTTCGCTATTGATGCATCGTCAAGGTCGTTGAGCACTTCAAGGCCATAACATGATTTACCGCATACGGCTCCTAAGGCTGCGGCTATATGAAGACCTACCATGCCTGTGCCGGGAATTCCTACTCCCATTCCGTTTTTAAGTATGTTTCCGCTGACTTCGATCTTGAGAGAGCAGGCTCCGTCTGTACGCCATTCAGGGCTTTCCGTTCCGGACTTTTCTTCAATGATCTCCATTGCCTTGGCAACAGCGAGGGCGACAGCAATAGGCTCGGTACAGCCTAGAGCTGGCTTGACTTCTTTTCTGATCAGTTCGATGATCTCGGCTTCACGTGCGGTCATTTGCTGAAAAATTGTAAGGTTATCTTGATTATCTGGTCTATGTCTTTTTCTTCTTTCAATGTCTCGATAGGGAATCCCAGACATACGGTCCTGTATCCCTTTCCTTCATGGCAGATTCCTGCAGAAAGGCCTGTGTCCGGATACCTCATGAACGTGCTGCCTGTCTTGGGAGATACCGGAGATATGCCGTCAGGTGTCTCTACACAGTAGCATTCAGAGTTTATCTTATTATGGAAATCCCACTTCCCGGAAGGCTCCACTCCTATTCTGGTACTTTTAACCAATGCAACATTGCCCTTTCTGCCGGCATAGTTCGTCACCCATTTGTAACCGAGTACATCTCTGACGAATTCTCTGGTCTCAGCTCTATATGCACTGTCAAGCTGGACCGGATATATCTGATCCCATACATCAGTGGCGATATGGGAACCGCTGACAAGGACATTTCCGCCGGCCGAAGTATAGGCCTTCAATGCGCTCTGGAGTTCTGTAGGAAATATCTGATATTTAGGCTCCGGATTGCTTCCTACAGCTGTAGTGACCTGTTTTCCGCATATGATGTCAACGCTCCATGCACCGCTGCGGAATGTCGTGTCGCTGCAGAAGGCTTCGTTGCTGCATGAGTAGAAAGGATAACCGGCCTTGAGAATTGCCTTTCCATGTACATATGGGTAATCGAATGTGTTTCCGGCTACTGTCTTTCCGGCATAATCAGAGTCAGATGCTCCGAATCCCGGGTTGTCGTTCGTAATGAATTCAGAAGATCTGCGGAACTGGTACATCTCTCCGATATATGCTATGTCCTTGATGAACGGAACTCCACTGTCGAGACTGTTGTCGAATCCGGCATAGACAGGAGTGTCAATGAAAGCAGGACCGCTGATTCTGTCGAAGTTGTTGACAATCAGGACTTTCTTTTCTGAAATGTTCCCGGTCGGCATGCCTATGCTGATGGTCTCGGACGGGAAGCTTCTTCCCCCTTCGTTAAATGCTGTGACCCTGAAGCTGTAGATATGTCCAGGCTTGATTTCGACTTCTGTGCTGAATACACCGTCAGCATCCTTTGAATGTTCTGTTATTCTTCCGGAGTCAAATCCTCCGTTGTCGATTCTGGTCTGGAGTATATATCCGTCTGGAACAGCTGTCGGTTCGAGATGATCTTCTGTTGCGGTCCAGCTGATTCTTGCCTTGCCGTTTTCTATGAAGCGGACTCCCATGCTTCCAACAGGGAGGGGCTGTACGACATATGGGACCCTGTATCTGTTGCTCAGATACTTCAGCATACCTTTGTAAACTGCTCTGCCTACTGTAAAACGGAAAGTAGGATCCAGACCGTACTTCATGTCTGCGAAATTCTGATGGGAAAGAAGCTCAAGGAGCATCGCCGGTGCTGACGGGGTCCTGGATTCCCTGTATGACCTGTCCCAGATGCATCTTCTGCTCCAATCCTCATCATATTCCATTCTGAGGTCATGCACTATCTGGCTCTGGACCATGTCAGCGTATTCTCTGCTTGTCATTCGGCTTTCTCCGTCCGGCAGTGTGGTCTTGCCATCGGATTTCAGGGTATATATGGCCAAGGTGCCTACTATGGAGTCGTTCGGTGTGATGCCGGCGTCAGAATGAAAACCTAATGACAGATCGATCGGAATACCCTTGCCGTCCTTCTCATCAGGGTTCATGGCTGATCCGCGGCTAAGCCATTCCACCCAGTCACCTCTGGACATGAAATCGTCTCTGTAATCATTGTCAGCATCGTTCTGGCTGAAGATTTCAGGCGATACACCTGCCCATTGCAGCCAGTATCTAGCTCCCTCCGCTGAACGTGGAAGTCCGGATACGACAGCCTCTTCATCACTTTTGCTGCCTTTACGGGCGATGTTTCCCATTCCTCCTCCGAATCTTACAGCATCTGCTGTCACTATGCTTCCTCTAACATGTCCATATCCGTCCGGAGCAACGTTGGAAAGTGTCACATATCCCTCGCTGCCTTTCTCAAATTCGAATGTGCCGAGGTATATCCATGTACCTCCACCGATCTTCTGGTTTACGGCAAATTCGCTTCTGCCTCCCAGATGGTGTACGGTATAATGTGCGTGTGTCGTGCTTTCCGGTAAAGACTTGTATGAAACATATACCGCGTATTCGCCTCTTTCCGGAATTTCAGGCCTCCATTCAGCAGTGGACATGCCTTTGCCTGCATATGCTACGCATTCTGCTTTTCTGGCAGAACCGGTCTGGAACGGATTCTCAATACCTGTATATACGGCTTTCAATGCTGCGAATCCGCTGCCTGCATCTTTCCATTGACCTTTTTCCTTATAATAGGCAGTACCATATGCCTCGTCGATCACATCAAAATCAGCTATGACTTCGTTTAACTGTGTATCTCTTTCACGAGGGAGAAGAACGTAAGCTCCGGCGTTTTCGAGCATCGGAACAAGATAGGGGAGTACGAAGCTCTGTGTGAACATGTCCTCTACTGTCTGGAACAGACAAGGCCTTTGCCATTTCCATTGCTCAGCACCGTTGTCGAAATATCTTCCGTGGCTTTGCCAGACTGCTATGTTTCTGTCACTCAGCCCTTTGCTGAATGACATCGAGCCTATTTCCTTGACTAGGGGAATCGATTTTTCCGCTATCCTTGTATGTACGGTAGCTGATGGCTTGCCATTGAAGCCAAGTTCCGGAGTTACAAGATCTTCCAGTATGACATTTCTGCTGTATATGTTGCCGATCTGATAGCCGGTATATTTTTCAGGAAACATTTTCCTGAGGGTCGATCTGAACCATGCAGGCTCTCCTTTTCGCCAGGGATAGTCTCCGAGCGATTCGGTAAAGTAGAAGTCAAGCACATTCCCACGCTTCATTATGCTCTTGATCTTCAGCTGTCCGTGATTGATGGAATGTCTCTCCTTGATGAGGACATCCAACGAATCGCATACCGGCTTGAAATCTTTTCCTATAGCGCCCTGTGCCCAGGTATTTATGCAGAATGAAGTAAGTATTGCTGTTATTATGAATAATCTTTTCATCAGTCCTTTCTCTCTGTTTTCAGTAGAATGTATAATGCTGTCACTGCTGCCCCGGACAATATCCCGGCCATATCCGCAGCAAAGTCCTTGATCTCACAACTCCGGTATCCTGTCATGGCCTGTATCCTTTCTGTAGCAACCGCCATTCCTGCACCGAATGCGATTATAACCAAAAGCACTGCGAGTCTTCTTATCTTACCTGCATCAGCCGGCCAGAATGTCATGTATGCCAGTATAGGGAATGGAGCGAACATAAGGAAATGCACCACCTTGTCCATAGGGATTCCGAAGAAATCCATTTCAACCTGAGGCAGTGATGACGGTTTCATGAAGCACAAAGCCGCTACCGCTGCGATATAAACGCAGAGTGCCAATGCTGATATGTGCCTCATTTTCAACTGCATCAGTCCTACAATGCCTGCATGTCGTTAAGTTTCTTGTAATAACCGTCTTTTGCAAGGAGTTCTTCGTGTCTGCCTCTTTCAACGATTCTGCCTTCATGCATCACGCAGATCTCGTCTGCATTCTTTATGGTTGAAAGACGGTGGGCGATTGCGATCGTAGTCCTTGATGAAGTCAGTCTGTCCAGAGCTTCCTGAACGATCTTTTCTGACTCAGTATCGAGTGCGGAAGTCGCTTCGTCAAGAATCAGGACAGGAGGATTCTTAAGGATTGCACGTGCAATGCTGATACGCTGCCTCTGGCCTCCTGAAAGCTTGCTTCCCCTGTCTCCGATATTGGTCATGTATCCTTCTTCCTTTTCCATTATGAAGTCGTGGGCATTGGCAACCTTTGCAGCAGCTATTACCTGTTCCATGGTGGCTCCCTCGACTCCGAATGCGATATTGTTGAATATCGTGTCATTGAAAAGGATTGCCTCCTGGTTGACGTTTCCGATAAGGCTTCTAAGGTCCTTTACGCGAAGATTGCGGATATCCGTTCCGTCAAGTGTTATCGAGCCTTCGCTGGCATCATAATATCTCGGGATAAGATCCACGAGCGTGGATTTGCCTGAACCTGACTGACCTACAAGGGCTACGGTCTTGCCTTTCGGAATCTCAAGATCAATGTCATGAAGCACTTCCTTGCCTTCTTCATAACTGAATGATACTCCCTTGAAACGGATCATCTCATTGAAGCCCTTTATCTTTATTGGCTTGGCGATCTCCTTGATGTCATTCTCTGCATTCATTATCTTATCGACCCTTTCCATTGAAGCCAGTCCCTTTGGAATATTGTAGCTGGCTTTTGAGAATTCCTTGAGAGGAGCAAGTACGCTGTAAAGGATAGTCATGTAGAAGATGAATGTAGGCGCATCGATCGGAGCCTTGTCGCTGAGAATGAGAGTTCCTCCGAACCATAGCACGATCATGATCATGATGGATCCGAGAAGCTCGCTGACAGGGTGGGCCGATGCCTGTCTGACAGCAACTCTGGCTGAAGCCCTCCTGTATTCATCTGCAGTCTTTTTGAACCTGTCCTTCATCTTGTCTTCTGCGATGAAGGCCTTGATGACGCGCAGTCCTCCCAGGGTCTCGTCAAGCTGTGCCATCGTATCGCTCCATTTCTCCTGTGCTTCAAGAGATTTCTTCTTCAGTTTCTTTCCTATGGCGCTCATTCCCCAGGCCATGGCGGGAACTACTGTGACTGTAAAGAGTGTCAGCTCCCAGCTGAGGTATATGAGTGCTGAGAAATAACATATGATGAGGATAGGATTCTTGATCAGCATATCCAGAGAACTGATGATCGAAACTTCTATCTCTGTGACGTCACCGCTCATTCTGGCTATGATGTCTCCTTTCTTCTGCTTCGAGAAGAAGCCCATAGGAAGGCTCAGGAGCTTGTTATATACCATCGTCCTGATGTCGCGTACGATACCTGTCCTCAATGGTACCATGACTGCTGAAGATGCAAAGTAGCAGCCGGTCTTGAGAACTGTGATCCCTGCGAAGACGAGTCCGAGGAGAAGAAGTGCCGTCGAGCCTCCGAATCTTTCTATCAATGTGCTGACATAATAATAGAAATTGTTCATTATCTGCTCCTTGCTGGGGGTGCCGTCCCATGGCATGAATTCATAAACGGTTGAATCCATCTTGAACAGGATGTTCAGGATAGGGATCAGAAGGGCGAATGAGAATATGTTGAATACCGCAGAGAAGAGGTTCAGGACAACTGAACCTGCAAGATATTTCTTATATGGTGCGGCAAAACGCTTGAGTACTTTCCAGAATGCTTTCATAAACGGCAAATATAGCAATATTTTCCGTTATAGCGTCCTCTCGATCCAATGATACATCAGATATATTCTTTTCTGAAGTACTTCCATGTCAAGAGTATTGACTCTGTCCCATGTCTTGTTGGTGTTCATTGTGATGCCGGAAGTGAACATTACTGCCGGAATCCTGTTGTCAACGAATACTCTCTGGTCTGAAAGTCTGTAGAATATTTTTGTGAAATTATCACTTCCGTAATATGTGTGGCTGATGTCCATGTTTATGTCATACAGCTCGTTGCAGGTCTGAAGCAGGTCTCTGTCAGCATGTCTGACCGTCCTTGCTCCAAGCATGATGAGGAAGTCCTTCCTTCCGTCATTCAGTGGTGACAATGTGCTGCCTATCTGATCTATGTTGACCATGAGGGCTATCTTGTCCTTCGTAATGGCCTTGCCGCTGACAGGATCCTTCAGTTCCCCTCTCTTGATCATGTCCCACAGTGCCTGTGATCCGGCCATGCTCATTTCTTTTCCGTCAAATCCTACAAAGATCAGATTGTGTCTGTAGTTTCTGCCTATGGATCTGGTAGCTGCAAACATTTCAGCCAGACTTGTCATTGCGGCCACACCCGATGCATTGGCGTCGGCACCGTGATATATTTTCCCGTCGAGAATTCCGAGATGGTCGAAATGGGCTCCTATTATCACGTACCTGTCGTTTGCGGTGCGCGATGAACCTTCAAGCATGCCGATTACATTATGACCTATTTGTCCGTTTCCCGTACGGAAACTCCTGAACCACGATTCTCCGCATTTTCTGAGGCCCAGATGCTCGAATCTTCTTGCGATCCATGTGGCAGCTTCCATGCTTCCGGCTGTACCTATGCCTCTGCCCTGACATAGTGAATCGGACAGGAAGCCGATATGCATCTCCAGTTTTTCAGGAGTAACAGTCTTGCGCGCAGGAATATGCATCCTCAGCCATGGAT
This sequence comes from Candidatus Cryptobacteroides sp., assembly GCA_045613365.1. Lineage (GTDB taxonomy): Bacteria > Bacteroidota > Bacteroidia > Bacteroidales > UBA932 > Cryptobacteroides. Next base: position 16,948 of record JAZLAS010000056.1, on the reverse strand, counting down.
TCTGTCCGGCCGAGGTCAGGCATACAAACAAGGCGAATATAAATGATATGCCATGTTTGATGTATTTTTTTGACTTTTTTAGCTGCATGCGCGCGATAAATGATTATATTTGTAAATTGCCTGAATGGTTGTTCACCTTTCGGGCGGCCAAAATTAGGAAAAAATCATCAACTGCTGAAATTATTTTGACTGATATGCATAAAGTTCTGAAGTTTTTTGTTGTGCTGGCCATGTTTTTATGTGCCTCATTGCATGAACTTCATGCCCAATACGATAAGGATATGTTCATGATGCGTGGACGTAAGGCTCTGTCTGACGGAAAGTATTCCCTTGCGATTGAGAGCTTCAACGTCCTTGCCCAGCTTGACACTGCAGATTACTGGACTTTCTTTTTCAGAGGCATTGCAAAGTATAATCTTGGTGACCTTCGTGGAGCTAAAAGAGATTTTGACCGTTCGGTCAATCTGAATCCTGTATTTACAAACGGATATCATTACAGAGGCATTACTGAAAGCCGCTTCGGTAATTATGATGCCGCCCTGTCCGACCTTCAGAAGGCGGTCGATCTGCGTCCCGGTTATGTCGGCCTTTATTTCAGCCGTGGAGTGACATACTTTCTTGCACAGCAGTTCGAGAAGGCCATCAAGGATTTCGACCGTTACATAAGGAAGGAACCTAAAGACCCCTCAGCATATCTGAACAGGGGAGCCAGCTATCTTTTCCTGGGTGATACCCTCAAGGCTGTGAATGACTATAACAAGGCTATCAAGCTTGACCGTTTCGATCCTGAAGGATACATAAGGAGAGGACGCCTTTATGCGGAACAGCGGAATCATGAGCTTGCCATCAGAGATATGGACCGGGCCATCGAACTTGATTCCACCAATACCTTTGCATATTTCAACAGGGCTATCATGTATTATGAGCAGGAAAGGTATAAGGAGGCAATGAATGACCTTAACAGGGTATTGGAAGATGAGCCTGGCAATGCATTGACATTATACAACAGAGGACTTATCAATGCGCAGCTGGGAGCATATGACGACGCTCTTGATGATTTGGACAGGGTGCTCAACATCAACCCTGACAATGTCCTTGCATACTTCAACCGTGCTTCTGTGTTCATCGAAATGGGCCTGTATGAAAATGCGATCGAAGATTACGACAAGGCTATCGAGCTGTATCCCGATTTTGCAAAGGCTTATATGAACAGGTCGTATGTGAAGAACCTTTTAGGAAGGTATAAGTCTGCAAAGAAGGACTATGATACCGCCCAGAAGAAGGTTGCAGAGTATCGTGCCAGAAACATCACCGATGAAGGGTCTTTTGCCGATACAACCAAGAAATACAGCTCATTGCTCTCGCTTGATGCTGAGTTCGCCAAGAAGGATTTCGATGATGAACTGCTTCAGCACCGTGATATCGACATCAGGTTGAGGCCGTTCTACAAGTATGTCCTCTCTGGAGAAAAGGATAATGTGAAATATGCATTGACGAGAGGCTATGAAAACCCGTTGATGGCCAGGTTCGAGAATTCACTGGCTGTCGGAGTTGAGATGAAGAATGCGGCTTCCGAGCTTGATGATAAGGAGCTTGCGGAAGTCGAAGCTGCGGCCTGGTCTGAAAATGTATCTGACGAGACGCTTTTCCTTCGTGCCCTGTATGAAAATGATGGAAAGCATTTCAATTCTGCGATGAACTATTATAACCAGGCTATAGAGGTATCTGAAGAAGCGTCAGGCATAGATGCGTTGTATTCTTCTTTCTATCATATCAATCGCGGAGTCCTGAGGGCTGAAATGATAGAATTCATTTCTTCGATTGAGAATAACGTACAGGTGCTTTCTATGGATGATGCCGGAAATACCAGAGCAAGGGTAAGGGATCAGGTCGTAAGGCATTATGATTATACCGATGCCATAGAAGATATGAAGAATGCTGCCCGTATCGTGCCGGATCTGCCGTTTGTATATTTCAATCTTGGAAACCTTTATTGTCTTTCTTCGGAACATATAAATTCGATTGAGAACTATACAAAGGCCATTGAACTTTATCCGTATATGGGTGATGCGTATTTCAACAGAGGACTTGTTCTGATATATCTGAAGGACAAGGAGAAAGGCTGCATTGACCTCTCACGCGCCGGAGAACTGGGAGTTCAGGATGCATACGGAGTAATAAAGAAATATTGTGAAGATGAAAAAGAATAATAGAAATATCAAGGCGATAATATTTGATATGGGCGGGGTCATAGTTGACCTGGATATCGAAGGTTGCAAGCAGGCATTCAAGGATTATCTAGGCTATGACAAGATTGATGAAATCATAGATCCGTGCCATCAGAAGGGTATTTATGGTGATTTGGAGGAAGGTAAGCTGACCGGAGAGGAATTCCGTCAGATAGTGCTTTCCGAGTCTCGTCCCGGTTCCGCACCAGAGGAAGTGGATAAGGCCATGTGGCATATCCTTATCGGCATCGAACCATACAAGGTCGAGATGCTTGAAAGACTTTCGCAATCATATGACCTATATCTGCTCAGTAATAATAATCCTATTTGCCTTCCTTGTGCCAAGAGCATTTTCGAGAATGCAGGGATACCATTGGAAAAGATATTCAAGAAAAGCTTCTATTCGTTCGAGATGAAGGCATTGAAACCTTCGGAGGCATTTTACAAGGCTATGATGAATGAAATAGGCCTGCTGCCTGAGCAGATGTTCTTCATTGACGATTCCCGAAAGAATGTTGAAGGGGCTGTTGCTGCCGGACTTCCGGCTGTGTATTATGAGCCTGGTACCGATCTTGAGTCGTTGATTGATAATGTCTTGGAGGAGGGCTGCGGATGGTAAAGTTCATGAGCCTTTCCAGCGGAAGCTGTGGAAACTGTTATTATCTTGGTACTGAAAACGGAGCTATAATAATAGATGCGGGAGTAAGCCTCAGAAGGTTGAAGAAGGTATTGCAGGAGTATGACCTGACAATGGATTCTTTCTCTGCGATTCTGGTGACTCATGACCATCTTGATCATATACGTCATCTGGGTTCCTTCTGCAAGAGATTGAACAAGCCGGTATATACTGCTGCTGCCATCCATGATGCTCTTGCCCGTCATACATTCACTGCTCCGACGATTTCTACATGCCGGAGAGTGCTTGCGGAAGGGGAGTGGAACGATGTGGCCGGTATGAAGGTGAGATATTTCGTTGTTCCTCATGATGCTACCCAGACCGTAGGTTATGCGATAGAGGTGGAAGGACATAAGTTCGTGATAATGACCGATATCGGAAGAATGACTGACGAGGCTGTGGACTTCGCTCTTAAGGCGGACACCGTCGTGGTGGAATCGAATTATGATATGGATATGCTGATGAGCGGTCCTTATACATATGAATTGAAGATGCGTATCGTTCAGGGGTGCGGCCATCTCAGCAATGACGAATGTGCAAGTGCCATAAGACGTTTCTGGCATACCGGATTAAGGAATATCTTCCTCTGTCACCTGAGTGAGAACAACAATACTCATGATCTTGCTTACAAAAGTGCGGCGGAAGCATTGAGATCGATGGGAGTACCTAAAGGAGAAGTACATCTGCGATGCCTCCCTCGTCAGTATCCCTCACAGATGTTTGAATTATAAATTGACTGCATATGAATCCAAACCACAACCAGCTGCTTTCTCTTGAAATGAAGGAGAAGCTTTCAAGGATCCGTCATCTCGCTTTGGACATGGACGGAACCATCTATATGGGAAGTACATTGTTCCCTTTTACCTTGAAATTCCTCTCCGATATGCAAGAAGCAGGTATAGGATACTCTTTCCTTACCAACAATCCTTCACGTTCTGTCGCAGATTATCTTAAGAAGCTCGAAGGCCTTGGCATCACAGCTGACGAAGGTAACATGTACACTACCTCTCTCGCAGCTATCGACTATCTCAAGGCACATCATCCGGCAGCTAAGAGGCTTTTCATGTTAGGTACTCCGAGCATGGTATCGCAGTTTGAGAAAGCCGGGTACGAAGCATGTGCGGATGATCCTGACGATACACCTGATGCACTCGTCGTCGCTTTTGACATGACACTGGACTACAGCAAGTTGTGCCGCGCTGCCTGGTGGGCATCTCAGGGGGTTCCATACATTGCCACTAATCCTGACAGGGTATGTCCGACAGATCAGAAGACGATATTGGTGGACTGCGGATCTTTATGCAGCTGCATAGAATCTGCTACGGGACGCAGACCGGATATCACTTTAGGAAAACCGGATCCGAATATGCTCAAGGGCATATTGGACCGACATGGTCTGAAGCCTGAAGAAATCGCTATGGTCGGGGACCGAATCTACACAGATACAGCGATGGCTCATAATGCCGGCGCATTCGGCGTTCTTGTCCTTTCGGGCGAGACTACGATCGAGACGGCCGAGGCCGTAGCAGAGGACGCCCGCACAAATCCTGCTCCGGAATTCTTCCCTCCTGACCTTATATGCAGGGATATCAAGGAGCTTGGAGAACTGCTCATAATGGCTAGAGAATAATTTTAAACCACATAATCATGAATTTGAACAGACTATTGCTGCTTGCAGCTGCTGCCACGATCGTATCATGCAGCACATCTCCTAAGGTCGCTCCCGCGATTCCTCAGGACAATGAAATCGAGGCAAAAGTTGAAAAGATTCTCAAGAAAATGACTCTTGAGGAGAAAGTCGGCCAGATGACTCAGATTACAGCTACGGCTATTGCAAATGGCCTTGACATAACTCCTGCCGGAGATTCTATCATCAGGACATATAAGATAGGATCGGTTCTGAATACTCCTGGAGATATCGCTCAGTCTCCTGAAGGATATGACAGATTCATAAAGGAACTGAACCGGATCTCTATGGAAGAAATGGGCATCCCTTGCCTTTATGGTCTTGACCATATCCATGGTACTACGTATGTCCTGGGAGGTACACTTTTCCCTCAGGAAATCAATCTTGCATCATCTTTCAACCGTAAGCACGCCTACAATATGGGTAAGGTGACAGCATACGAAAGCCGTGCAGCCAATGTTCCATGGACGTTCTCTCCTACAATGGACCTTGGCCGTAATCCGGAATGGCCTCGTATGTGGGAAAGTTTCGGTGAGGATACATATGTAAATGCTCAGATGGCGGTGGCTGAGGTTCAGGGTATGCAGGGTGAAGATCCGAATCATCTGGGACCTTACAATATCGCAGCATGTGCAAAGCATTTCATGGGTTATGGCGTTCCTGTGACTGGCCAGGACCGTACTCCTTCATCGATTGCTTCTTCTGAACTTCGTGAAAAGCATTTCGAGCCATTCAAGGAGGCTATGCAGGCCGGAGCCCTTTCAATAATGGTCAATTCTGCGAGCAATAACGGAATGCCTTTCCATTGCAATACCGAACTTCTGACCAAGTGGGTCAAGGAAGATCTGAACTGGGACGGTATGATCGTGACAGACTGGGCTGACATCAATAATCTTTATACACGCGAACGTGTAGCATCTTCCAAGAAAGAGGCAGTAAAGCTTGCGATCAATGCAGGTATCGATATGGCCATGGTTCCATACGAATGCCAGTTTGCAATCGATCTCAAGGAACTTGTCGAGGAAGGTGAAGTACCTGAATCACGCGTTGATGATGCTGTCAGACGTATTCTTCGCCTGAAGTTCCGTCTTGGCCTTTTCGATCAGCCTGATACAGTACTTGAAGACTATCCTGAATTTGGCGGCAAGGCTCATGCCCAGCTTGCATATGAGGCGGCTCTTGAGTCTGAAGTGCTTCTCAAGAACAACGGCATTCTTCCGCTCAGAAAAGATCTCCGTATTCTCGTGACCGGACCTAATGCCCATTCCATCAGGACTCTTAACGGAGGATGGTCATATACATGGCAGGGACATGGTGCATCTATTCCGGAATTCACAGATAAATATAATACCATCTACGAGGCTCTTTCGTCCAAGTTCGAGAATATCACATATGTGCCGGGTGTCGAGTATGACCTCATGAGCCCTAACTGGAAATTCGATGAGGCGACAAGTGTAAAGGAAGCGGTTGCGGCAGCACGTAAGTCGGATGTCATCATTGCTTGTATCGGTGAGAATACATATTGCGAGACTCCGGGTAATGATGATGACCTCAATCTTTCTGCAAATCAGAAGGACCTCGTGAAAGCTCTGGCTGCTACCGGTCGTCCTTTGGTTCTGATTCTTAATGAAGGCCGTCCTCGTATTATCCGTGACATAGAGCCGCTTGCAACAGCTATCGTTGATATCATGCTTCCAGGTAATTATGGTGCGGATGCTCTTGCTGCCCTTATTTCCGGAGAGGAGAATTTCAGTGCAAAACTTCCGTTCACTTATCCGAAATATACCAACAAGTTTGCTGTATATGATTACAAGCCTGCTGAAAACCAGGGAACTATGTCAGGTGTCTATAACTATAATGCCGTGATGGATGTTCAGTGGCCTTTCGGACATGGTCTCAGCTATACTACATTTGCGTATTCGAATATGACGGTATCCAAGACTGAATTCGGTGCTGAGGATACGATCACAGTGACAGTTGATGTGACCAATACAGGTGAGGTGGCTGGAAAGGAAAGCGTCCTTCTTTTCTCAAGCGATATCTATGCAAGCTCGACTCCTGATGTACGTCGTCTCCGTGCCTTTGATAAGATTGAACTTGTACCAGCTGAAACAAAGACTGTTACATTCGAGGTGTCAGCCAAGGATCTTGCCTTTGTCAACTATTATGGCAAATGGACTCTTGAAGCAGGCGATTTCGCTTTGTCTGTAGGAGACCAGAATACAATGGTCAAATGTGTCGAAACAGTTGTTTGGGACAAACCGAACATTGACTGATAAGACTGTTTGAAATATAAGGGCTGTGCAGAGCGACAATGAAATCAAGTCGGCTGCACGGCCTTTTTTATGTTTCCAATGATTCTATCAGCTTACGGATATATAGACAAAGATTCGTATCGTGCTCTTGGAGACCAAGCTTTCTCCGTATGTCACTTCCTATATGGTAATGTCTTGTATGATTTGTAAATGTAGTGATCATTTTTCCGTTCAGGCCGATAGCGTAGAGACAGCAGTCGGAAATTTCCCTCTCATTCAGCCCTTTTGATTGGAGGTGATTGATGAACTGAGGGTGAGATTGGTTGAATATCAGTCTGGTCTCGCGAATGAATTCATTACGGTCTTCAATTATCTTTCTTAACTCTTCTTCTGCCTTATCTTCAAACAGTTTGTCATTAAGAGTCTCACTTATGACGAAGCTGTCGATGATTCGCAGTCTTTCAGATATGATTTTCCGCCCTTCCTTGTTGTCAGTATGGGCTTTGCTGAGTTCCTCTCTTTCGAGCATCAGCATATCCAGTTCCATTGCCAGGCTTTTCCTTTCCATCTCCTGCAGCTGCAGCTCTTTCCTGACTGCGATTATGATTGAGGTTGACATCAGCAAAGCAAGCAGTGAGAACATTATCCAGATCAGCAGCATTCTGTTTCTATGTCTGGCTTCAGCATGAAGATCCTTATGTTGTTCCCGTTCCTCGATGAAACCGGTATCCTGCCCTATGATGCTGTTTCCGATATTTCCGCTTAAGCGGTCATATTCCTTGTATGCAGCCAGTGCCTTTCTGTATTCTCCTTTACGTTCATATGCCAGAGCCTTATAGAAGAAATATCCCGGATCCGGCCCCCTGAATCTGATGTGCCGTTTCAGGGCTTCCAGCGCCTTGTCAGCATGATTTGTATGTAGGTGAGTACGTGCGACCAGTTTCCAGTCGATATTGCTTTCATCTCCGGCTATATCCAGATATTTCTCGAGTATATCCTGACAGTTCTTATTGTTATTTAGACTCATTGAAAGCAGAGTCTGGTAATATTTGTTCAATGTGGAGGTAGTCATCTGGTGACAGTTCCCCTCTATAAGAGTCATGAGCTTCTCAGACTCCTTATGCTTTCCTTCCATGATGCAGCTGGTCGCTTGATGGATCGTGTTCGACAGGTATCTGTCGATATTCCCGCTGTCAAGATATGTCCATGCTGCAGATTCGAAATTCTTCGCTGCTTTATGGAAATCATGAAGCTGGATATATACTCTTCCTTTGGCAGAATACATCAATCCCTTGGTATAGTGGTCGTGTGCTTTTTCAGATGCTTTCTCGGCTTTCGTGAGGTATGTCATGCATGTTTCGTAATCCTGCCGGTTTTCATGGATACGTGCTGTATAATAATATACCCTGAGCCTGTCGTCTTCAGACCCATGTCTTCTATAATACTTGAGTGCCGGGGATATTATGCTGTCAGACTTGATATCAATGCCTGACTTGTCCAATGCTATGGAGTGCAGAAGAGCATGCAAGGCTTTAAGCCTTCTGCTGTGAAGAGCTTCTGGAGTGATTCCTTCAAGCTTGACCAGAGCACTGTCAGGAAATGCGTTGACGATCTTCTGGATGTCTTTCAGTCTGTTTGCCTTACTTTCAGCCTTCATCATGCCGGATGAGCAAAGCAGCATGATGAAGACGGTCACTTTTCTAAGCAGCCGTACATTCATTGGGTCGTTTTTTGTCAAAATCAAAAATGGCGCGGGCTTATGCAGGTCTGCTCATCATAAGGTCGAATTCTTCAGTGGTACCTGCATATGCCTGCGCCATCGCGTCTGTTCTATTCTACGCTGATTCTGCATTCACCATAGAAAGAATCCGAACTTACAACGATGTAGTAGAATCCTTTCTGCTGAGGGACATTCAGGAATACCTGAGTAGTCACATCAGAGTCTATGCATGCTGAATCAACAATTTCTCCATCTGTGCCGATAATGCTTACCGAGGTCTCGCTTCCTGTTCCATAGCAAGTGAGGCTGAGGAGAAGGGAATTGCTCAGATACTCATAATCGCAGTAAGATATGGTCCTTTCAGGTTTGAACATATCTTGAGGAATGTTGACGATCCTGTCTGCGCTAGGCTTTACGACTGGTGGATCTGGTTCTGCTGCTGCCGCATTGATGGATAATGTCAGCAGCAATGCTGCAAAGATAGAAAAACGTTTCATAATGACATGTTTTAATGATGTGATTAATAAATATAAAACATATCAAAGTTATCTCAATCCAATCATGATGTCAAGGAAAAAAGTTTGACATCGTCCAAAAATGGTGTTCTTTATCTTCTTGAAAATCAGTGTTTTATCTTTTGCTGTAAATGCTGTTTTCCGGCAAAGTTTGACAATTGCGGATATTGCAAGGTTTATGCTTAAAATGAGAACTGGCTTTGTTGATTTATCCGTAAGAATAACTATCTTTGCAGTCAATAAGGTTTGAAGAAACTATAAAAGAATATTCCTGTCGTCACCACCAGAAATTCGACCCTTTTGCGACAGATGAGCAGGATTAACGGGAAGCGCGTGCTAGGCACGGGCTTGTTTCCGTTTGCTCATAAGTGGGTCGAATACTTAGGTGGTGCGGATTCAGGTCCGTGTCTTTATTTGAAGTAGCTGTCTGCCTTGTCCAGAATCTTTGGGGTGCAACTTCTCCAGAATCTCCAGTCATGCTTTCCGTCTCTGACGATGTATTCATACGCAAGCTTGTTCTGCTTCATCTTTTTAATGAAGGATCCCGTCGTCAGAATGAGAAAATCTGAGCTGCCGATCTCTACGGTAATACATGGATAATTCATAGAATTGGATTCTTCAATCAGGCTTTTCAGATCCGGTACTGCAGAACCGACGAATGTTGCCGGGCTGCATGCATAAACATTGCAGAACATTTCCGGATGTGTCAGTCCGTAGTAGATGGCTCCGTAGCCCCCCATTGAAATACCGGCGATTGATCTGGAATCTCTTTTAGATCTGATGCTGTATCTGTTTTCGATATATGGAATGAATTCCTGGAAGAAGAAATCCTCATAAGCCAGGTCATCTTCCACTCCGTTGCAGTAGAATGTATTCATTGCATATGGACTTACAATGATCATATCCTTTCCTCCGGCATCAGCTAAAGCTGTGGCGTTCATGGTCATCTTTCCCGAGTCAAACCACGCATTATTGTCTGCATTCATGCCATGAAGTGCATATAGAACCGGATATTCTTCTGATTGACTGTAATTTTCCGGAAGGTATATGGTAAAAAGCATCTTTCTTCCCAGAATCTCGCTGTTGATCACAAGATCCCTGAATTCTGTTCCACGTCCTTCTTCGGTGGCAGGGATAATTTCTTCACTGTCAAATGTCAAGATGCCTTCATATTCAGCTGTGGTGACGAATCCGTCAGCTTGCTCCAGCTCTGCCGTTATCGAATATTCATCATCATTTCTGGAAACTATGACACTGCCGTATTGATAAACTTCCATGCTGTCGGTGTAATGACGGGATACCGTACACTCGAATTTACCGTCAGGCTTATCAGTAACCTTGTAAATGCCACCTTCGAGATAATCGCGGTTCATTCTTATTTCCATGTCCATTCTGTTGCCGAGAGAATCGCTCAATGAAAGAAGCAGCTGATGTGATCTGTCTGTTCCGGTTTCTGAAAGCTCCATGGCGGCTTCTGTGAAATGAAACTCGCGGTTTGGCTTCTCGCTTTGAACGGGGAGGAGGCCATCGCAGGATGCAAGAAATAACGACAATATGATAATGAATATGCTTTTTCGCATGCTTTTTTAGATATTACATGCAAACATACTAAATTATTCAGAATGCGGGTAACGGAAATAATGCTAAATTTGCATCAATCAATTATAAATCTCATGAAAGTACAGATTGTAAATAAATCTTCTTTTCCAACACCGGCGTATGCCACCGAGAAATCGGCAGGAATGGATCTCAAGGCGAATATAACAGAACCTGTAACATTGAATCCACTCGAAAGGGCCATGATTCCTACCGGATTGTTCATCGCTCTTCCTGACGGAACAGAAGCTCAGGTACGTCCACGCAGCGGGCTTGCTGCTAAACATGGTATTTCTGTCTTGAATTCTCCTGGAACAATAGATGCCGATTATCGTGGTGAGATCAAAGTCATTCTTGTCAATCTTTCCAATGAACCTTTCGTCATCAATCCGGGTGAGAGGATCGCTCAGATGGTGGTTGCCCGCTATGAAAAAGTAGAGTGGAGTGAGGTCGAGATTCTGGATGAGACAGAGCGTGGAACGGGAGGATTTGGTTCAACCGGAAGATAATCATGGAAATAATTTCAATCTACAATAAATTCAAGGAGTGCGGTATCGTTACGACAGATACCCGTACTTTGAAGGGAGGCGAGATGTTCTTTGCCTTGAAAGGGGAGAACTTCGATGGTAATGAATATGCTCTTGAGGCCCTTGAGCTAGGTGCCCGTTATGCAGTTGTAAATAAATCCTCAGCCGTTGCTTCATCCGACGATCCGCGTCTTATAAAGGTAGAGGATACTTTGAAGACACTTCAGAATCTTGCCCGTTGGCACAGGTCTATGACAATTGTCGATGGTAAGCCTCTGACAGTGATTGCTTTGACCGGAACCAATGGAAAGACTACTACAAAGGAGCTTATCCGCGAGGTCTTGTCTGTGAAATATCATGTTACGGCAACAGAGGGAAATCTCAACAATAGCATCGGTGTCCCTCTTACCCTTCTTAGAATCAATCAGGATACGCAGCTGGCAGTTGTCGAGATGGGAGCCAGTCACCCTGGAGACATAAAGGAGCTGGTAGATATAGCTCTTCCTAATTATGGTCTGATAACAAATGTCGGAAAGGCGCATCTCCTTGGTTTCGGAAGTTTTGAAGGAGTCAAGAAGACAAAGGGTGAACTGTATGATTATCTTCGCCGTACATCGGATAAGGTGTTCATCAATGCTGACAATCCACATCTCTGTCAGATGGCTTCGGAACGTAATCTCCAGAGCGATCCGGAACGTCCGTATTCGTTGCTTATACCTTATGGTGTAGAATATCAGGGAGCTGGTGTCCTGCCATCTTCGGCTGATGAACCGTTCCTGAGGATTCAGGTGCCGGCCAGGAACGCAAACGATGGCTCTCTTATTATCCGCACAAATCTCGTCGGTTCATATAATGCTGATAATGTGATGGCTGCACTCGCTGTCGGTGTACAGTTCGGAGTCTCTTTTGAAGAGGCTATAAAGGCAATTGAGGCATATGTGCCTTCCAACAATCGCTCGCAGATGACAAAGACGGAGCATAATACGCTTATCGTCGATGCCTATAATGCAAATCCTACCAGCATGGCTGCTGCTTTGGAGAACTTCTCGAATGTTTCTGCTGACTGCAGGGTCGCGATGCTTGGTGACATGCTTGAGCTCGGAGAAGATTCTGCTGCTGAACATAAGGCAGTAGTCGAGTCTGCTTTGTCTCGTGGTTTCTGCAAGGTCTTCTTCGTAGGTAAGGAGTTCGCTTCTGTTTCTGTCGCTTCCGACAATGCTGTGTTTTTCCAGACTTCAGATGAATTGGCAGATTATCTCAAGGCAAATCCGCTTCATGACGCCACGGTTCTGATCAAAGGATCTCGTGGCACCCGTATGGAGAAGGTGATCCCAACGCTTTGATGTCATGAGACTATAGTGGGTCATAATTCGCTGAATGTCAATATTATAACGATACCCACGTGCTCCCCTTTGTCGGCACGTGGGTATTGTTATGTGTCAGATATTCAGGCGCTTGCGCTCCACGATTCAGCGGATTGTTTTGTGCGTGATAAAGTTGGCTAGCCAGGCAAAAGCGATTCCGGCGAGGGAGCCGACAATGATGCCGACGATGACATCTCCCAGATAGTGTTTTCCTACAAATATGCGGCTGACCGCTACCATTGTGGCCCAGAAGAACATCCAGACTCCATACGCCTTGAGCCATTTTGGGGTAGTGCTGTATCCGGAATTGCGGAGACATTGCTTCATTCCCAGGAATGTGCTGAATGCCAGACCGAATGAGTTCGCGGAATGGGCGGAGAAGAAGCTGTAACCCCCTCCTTTTTCAAGTATGTTCAGACCGTTGCTGACCATGAATTCGTCGTGCAACGGTCTGATTCTTTCTACTGCATGCTTGATGAGATTGGAAAACTGATCGCAGAACCCGAATGTCAGAAGCGCTCCGGCAAGGACCAAGAGCCCTTTCTTCCAACCGAGTTTCCAGATCAGAAGAGCTATGATGGCTGCATACATAGGAGCCCAAACCAGTTTATCCGAAAAGAACTGCCAGATCGGATCGGTGATAGGGGAGTCCCAGCTGTTTATTTCAAGTGTGACAAGCTGGTCTATGTGATGAACATCTTCCCAGAACATCACAGTACGGTTTCATTGTCATCGCCAGGGAAGAGGACAACGCTTTCTTCTTCTGCAGGCATCTCTTTCTGAAGAGCTGTCCATAGCATATCTTTCAGCTCCTTTATGCCTTCCTGAGTGAATGATGAAATGAATACATGAGGAATGTCTTCAGGAAGCTGTGCCTCGATTTCGCTCTTGAGCTGGTCGTCGAGCATATCTGATTTAGTAATGGCAAGGACGCGGTCTTTGACGAGAAGTTCCGGATTATATTCCCGAAGCTCGTTAAGCAGGACCTCATAGCCTTCCCTGATATCGTCCTGATCTGCAGCAACCATGAAGAGGAGTATGGAATTTCGCTCGATATGTCTGAGGAATCTCATTCCGATACCCTTGCCTTCGTGGGCTCCTTCGATGATTCCCGGGATGTCTGCCATTACAAATGATTTGTCATCATAATAGCTTACGATTCCGAGGTTTGGCTCCAGGGTCGTGAAAGGGTAGTCAGCAATTTTCGGGCGTGCGGCAGATACTGTCGAGAGAAGTGTGGATTTACCTGCATTAGGGAAGCCGACAAGGCCGACATCTGCAAGAAGCTTGAGTTCAAGAATGAACCAGCCTTCCTCGTATGGCTCGCCTGGCTGGGAATAACGTGGAGTCTGATTGGTAGCTGTCTTGAAATTGTTGTTTCCAAGGCCGCCACGTCCGCCTTTTACAAGGATTCTTTCTTCATGAGGCTCGACAAGTTCGAAAAGGATCTCACCTGTCTCGGCATCCTTGGCTACGGTTCCGAGCGGAACGTCCAGATAAATGTCCTCTCCGTTCTTTCCCTTCATCAGCTGACCGCTTCCTGCTCCGCCATGTTCCGCCATGATATGCTTGCGGTACTTCAGGTGGATAAGAGTCCAGAACTGCGGATTCGCTCTCAATATGATGTGGCCTCCACGTCCTCCGTCTCCTCCGTCAGGGCCTCCCTTCGGAATATACTTCTCCCTCCTCATGTGCGTAGAACCCGCACCTCCATTGCCTGAGCGCCAATAGATCTTCACGTAGTCTATGAAATTGCTGTCTGCCATAATTCTTTAATAACCAATTATTTAGCCCTTGATTTTTCTTTGTTTTTCTTTTAAAGTAACAAGCGAGTAACAAACTTTTCAAAGAAACTAGCCATAAAACCCACTTACAATTCATAACCTCCCACACAAATTCCTACAGATATCAGCGGATATTTATGCCGATTCATCTCCACAAAATGCTACTCAAAAATCAAAGAACTTACAGTTTTTCTACTAATTTTTATTGAAAAATCTTACAATCCGCAAAGATAGTTAATCTTTCCAAGAGTCAAATACTCTATTCTTCATTTGAAATAGTCTCCTTATCACTCAAAGGAATAAGCTCAAATTCGAGATCCGAAAAGTTTAAACCTAATTGTTCAAATGCATATGTCAGGATAGAACATTTAGTTTTAGTGCTACATGAACTAAATACGAAGCAATTGTCTGCAATCTGAGTCCGTCCTTCTGCATTCTCTCGATGATACCACATATCTTTCGCAGCTAAACTATTCATCTGAACCGGTTCATCAGCATATATAAGTTTTGATACCTGTACCAACATTTCTTTCCAACTTGTTACCTTATAATTGACTCCCTTATAAGTAAACGAGGCAATTTTACGGCCAGTGAGTTCAAGCTCATCATCATTGAAAGAAACATTGTCGGTCTCCTTTTCAAGAGGTACGTATGTACTGCTGATCATAGGCCAGAGGGCCAAGAACTTATTCAAAAGGAGTTCACCCCTTGCCTTCAGCTCATCCTCAGTCCATTTATCACAACCTTTTATATAATTGCTCAATCTGAATGCGGAATCCTGGAATCCATAAATCTGTACATTCTCTCCATCCTTCACGATTGAATAACCTTTCTTTTTCTCTTCAAACGAATGATTACCGTAACTTGAATTATATCCGGTTAAAGTAAGATTAGCAAATGTGTGGAGATAGGTATCATATATTGTTTGCCAATTCTCTCCAAGATCATCCTTCCATTTCTGATTAAGAGTCTGTGGCATAATATGTTCAATCGTCACCTCATTATTCTTCATGCGAGGTACAATTGTATCATCTCCCTCCTTGCTATTTTCATTCTCCATTCTCTCAAACAAGAAATAGCGATAGTCAATAGGAATTTTGTATATCTGTCTTGAAGGGAATGCAGTTATTACCTCAGAATCCTTAGGGAAAATAGCGGTACCCTGTTTCTTAAGAAGAATATGCTTAACCAATTCAGAATAACTTGCTTCAAGTGGTTCATCTCGTTTCGCATGGTCATTTATAATCCTCAGGACATCGCTATGAAGAATAGCAAATGTCTTGCTCATGACGTTAGCAGGATATGAACAAATGATTCGTCTTGCCCAATAATTCTCTACAACATCGAGAACCTTGTAAATCTCATCCGCTGAAATGCCATTGCATGCAGCATAATCAAGAAACTGCAAATAGAACGGCATACACACAGAAGATCCAATATTACCTAACTGATGAAACTTTTTATCTACCTTAGGATTTCCTGTATCACCCTTGGTCGCCTGCTTATAATACCTGGCATATTTAAGCATTTCCGCGAGCAACTCTTCTCTAGGGAGCCCATACCTCTCATCAAAATTCTTGAAGTCAAAGTACAAATCAGTAATCTTACTGATAAGTTTAGTCTTGATTGTGAGGTAATCACGAATAAACATAGTAGGCTCATCATCAGTACAAGCCTCGATTTTCGACCAATACTTAGTGTAATATTCTTCCTGTTGAGCAGAAGACAAAGACATCAAAAGATAGTTCCTTACCTTATCTGCCTCTTCCAAATCCTTACCGCAGGAGTTCAGACTTTCAAAAATGAGCTGCGGGTTATCTCCTGAATCAAGACGGATATCAATGATGATGAGTCTCTCAATAGCTTCGATCAGTTCATCAAAACTAAGCTCCTGAAGTTTTAGTAACTCATAGAAAATCTGATAATTCAGCGTAATACCAGACTTGTCTGCTGGAACAATATTCTCTGAGTCGCCTTTCATTAATGCATCATATGCAATACGATCGCTCTCAATCGGGCGTAATTTGATTTTTCTGTCACCCTTCTTGTACTTAGCCTTTAAGTACTTGTTGGTCATATCATTCACGTACTCTTCTCCTCCATCACATGCAATGAATCCATCTTTATAAGCCTGAATTGCCGCTAAAATCAATAAAGAGATGGTGGTAATACGCTGCTGGCCATCAATAATCAATAGATCATCGTCAACCTCATTCGCCTTTATAGATACGATGCTACCAAAGAAATGGCTTCTCCTGTTCTCTTTACTAACCTTAATCAAGTCGGCAAAAAGGCGTTCACAATGCTTGCGTTGCCAAGCATATTTTCTTTGATATAAAGGAATAAGGAATAGAGTCTTTTCACCAGTAAAATACTCGTCTATCTTGGTCGCATCACGCATAATATGAGAAATTTAAGGTGTATATTGAAAATCAGACAAATTTAACCAATATAATTTCATAAACAAAACCCGTCCCGATCATCAAAGACAACCAGGACGGATTCTAACGTAAGAGGGAAGACCCTCACAGACTACTCACCAGCATCCTCATCAAGAGAAACCACAGCAAGCATCTCACCTGACTTTTCGCCAGTC
>JAZLAS010000055.1:0-6133 GCA_045613365.1 Candidatus Cryptobacteroides sp. | reverse complement strand
CAGCATACATCTGCTTGAGCTTGCGGTTCTCCTCCTCGAGTTCCTTGAGCCTGCGGACCTGACTCACCTCCATGCCGCTGTACTTGCTCTTCCAATTGTACAATGTCGCTTTAGATATGCCGTGATTACGGGCTACTGTCTCGGCATCGATGCCGCTTTCCAGCTCCTGAACGGCCTTCACCATCTCACTCTCTGTGTGTACTTTTCTTTTCATAGACGCAAATCTAATGATTTTTGTCTAATTCAGATCTGTCCGACTAACAGGGAAGGGTACAATACTGGTTTGTTACTATTTTGCGGCTTTGGGCAAGAAAAACGTAATCGTGGTCAGTATTCATGTGAACGCAGCAGGAAACGGCACGAAATGGCTTAATGCGACCGGATGGAGTGTGTTCACGTTGTACCCTTCCCAGTTAGTGTAACAAGACTAAATTTGCCAACCTACTTTTTCAGTTGATCCATTATGGTGCTTACCCTGGCATTCTTTCAGCAGATTAGAAACCTGGAGAGTTTGTATGTTGTTGAAGATTAGTGTATTATTAATATGTTGCGTTCTTGTCCTGCATGAATTTCTGCAGGGTGGACACGATACTTGCCGGTAAAATTGTCATCTGATTGCAAGTTCGAGATATATTTTTCCGAAACGGAGCCGTTTTTGCTCAATATCCTGATGTTATGAAAAGGATATTTAATAATACGATAGTCCGGCTGCTGATAGCTGTTGCAGCCGGCATTTTGACTGGAATGTTCATCGGGGACATTCCGTTGAGTGTTGTCATGGCCATAAAACATATATGCGGTCAGCTGATATTTTTTCTGGTCCCTTTGATCATCATCGGGTTCATTGCTCCTTCTATAGCGCATCTGCGCAACAATGCTTCGGAGATGCTTCTTTTTGCTTTCGGGATCGCATATCTGTCTTCGGTCGGAGCGTCATTCTTTGGCGCAGCTGTGGGTTATCAGCTGATACCACTTCTGAACATTACGCCCGATGCGGATTCTCTCAAGGAACTCCCGGAAAATATCCTCCGTATTGATATACCTCCTGTCATGAATGTGATGACTGCTTTGGTCTTTGCTGTACTGATTGGGCTGTCAACAGCATGGATCAGATCCGATGAGTTCTCACATTTTCTGGACTTGTTCCGTCAGATGGTCCTCATGCTGGTCCATAAGATCCTGCTTCCTGTGCTTCCGGTTTTCATCTTTGCTAATTTCTGCGTTTTAAGCTATCAGGGAGCGATAACGAAGCAACTGCCTGTTTTCATCTCGATTCTGATCGTTGTGATTGTTTGCCATTTCATCTGGCTGGCCTTTCTTTATCTGGCTGCCGCCATTTATTCGGGAAAGAACAGCTGGCAGGTACTGAAGTTTTACGGACCGGCATATCTGACCGCTTTGGGAACGATGTCATCGGCAGCTACTCTAGGTGTCGCATTGGAATGTGCTCATAAGAGTCCGGTGTTGCGTAAGGACATAAGCGACGTGACCATACCGCTTTTCGCAAACATTCATCTTTGCGGTTCGATCCTGACAGAAACAGTCTTTGTAATGGCTGTGTCCCAACTTCTTTATGGAACGATGCCTGATTTTCTGTCCTTATCCTTGTTCATTCTGATGTTAGGCCTTTTTGCAATCGGCGCTCCGGGAGTGCCGGGGGGAACCGTACTTGCCTCATTGGGACTGATTGTTTCAATTCTTCATTTTGATGAGGCAGGAACGGCTTTGCTTCTCACCATTTTTGCGCTGCAGGATAGCTTCGGTACAGCATGCAATGTCACAGGTGATGGAGCCCTCACCCTGATGACTGATGCCTTTGATAAGAGAAATACTCATTGATAATGAGGATACTGCTGCTTTCTAGCATAATAAATGTAATGCGTAATGCAGATTGTAGTGTGTTATGAAACGTTTCTTTTATCTTAGCTTCATTCTTTGGGGCTGTTCAGCCATCGTCATGAATTCTCAGACTATAGGCTATCCTGTCAATGGCCGTGTCATAGACCGTCTTTCCCGTGAAGGTGTACCATATGCGGCTGTTGTTGTCGTCGGGAATGAAAGTGTCGGCGTCATGACTGATTCGACCGGATACTTCTCATTTGAGAAGATGAAACCGGGAATAATCAGTTTCTCTGCAATTCAACTGGGGTATCTTACAGCTGTTACTCCAGATTACATCATCTCTCCTCAGACTCCGTTTATTGAGATAGAAATTGATCGGGACCCGTCTGAGCTTGCTGCTTCCTATGTTCGCCCTTCACCGTTCCTCAGGATAGTTGAAAGCCCTGTAAGCGTAAGAGTGATAAGTCTTGGAGATATTGAAAAGATACCTGGTGCAAACAAGGACGTCTCCAGACTTTTGCGTTCATATCCGGGAGTTTCCTATTCTCCCATAGGGTATCGTAATGATCTGATCGTCAGGGGAGGAGGGCCTTCGGAAAACGTCTTCTTCATCGATGGAATTGAAATCCCCAACATAAACCATTTCGCTACACAGGGAGCTTCAGGAGGACCGGTCAGCATCTTGAATTCCGATCTTATCAGAGAAATCAGTTTTTATACCGGGGCTTTTCCTGCAAACAGGGGTGGGGCTCTGAGCTCGGTAATGGATATAACCATGCGGGATGGAAATGCTGAAAAACAGGCGTTCAAGGCTGTCATAGGTGCTTCGGAAGCAGGAGTAAGCGCCAGCGGTCATATGGGCGAGAAAGCTACATATATTGCCTCCGTAAGACAGTCTTATCTGCAGCTTTTATTCAAACTGCTCGGACTGCCGCTATTGCCGAATTATATTGATGGCCAGTTCAAGGTCAAGATAAAATGCAATCCCACCAATGAACTTTCATTTATCGGACTTGCAGGATTTGATGATATGAAACTGAATACAGAACCAGACGATAAAGGAGATGAGTATCTGCTAAGCTATCTTCCTTTGCTGAAGCAGGAAACGTTTACGGTAGGTACGACTTATAAACATTTCTCTGACAAGAATATACAGACTGTCGCTTTAAGTTATTCTTACCTTAATAACAGAAGCCGTAAATATCTTGGAAATGATGATTCGGACCCTTCCGCATTGCTCCTCAGAAGCAGCGCTCTTGAAGGTAAAGCGCAGGCAAGATTTGAAAATCGTACATTTCTTGGATCGTGGACGATCCGCTCTGGAGCAGATATCAGCTGGAGACATTATGACAGCTATGCCTATCGTATGCTGGCGGAAGGAAAGCCTGCAATCTATGATACAGAAGCCGGTTTCCTTGTATGGGGAGGATACGGGTCTGCAGATTATAAATCCCCGCAGGGCAAATTGAACCTTTCATTCGGTCTCAGGGCAGATGGCTCATCTTTTTCTAAAGAAACTTCCCGTTTCTGGAAACAGTTTTCTCCGAGAGCTTCCGTTTCCTATCTTCTATGGAAATCATGGTCTTTCAATGCTAGCGCCGGCCTTTATCATCAGCTTCCTCCTATGACTGCTTTGAGCTTCCGTGATCAGGATGGGAATCATGTCAATGAAGGTTTAAGCTATATGCGTGTATTCTCTGCAGCAGCTGGTGTGGACTGGAGTTATCGTGACAGGCTTTTCGTCGGCCTTGAAGGGTTTTTCAAGAAATATATGGACCTGCCATATTCTATAGCTACTGGCGTTCCTCTTACTTGTATAGGTGCTGATTATGGAGCAATAGGTGAAGAAGCACTCATCTCATCTGCTGAAGGACTGTCATATGGAGCGGAACTTCTCGTCAGATGGCTTATACCGGACAAGGTCACTCTTGTGGGCTCCTTTACTTTATATAGGAGTGAATGCAGAAGTACGGCAGATGATCCGTATATCCCTTCAGCTTGGGATAACAGATATGTCGCCAATCTCAGTGCAGTGTATGATCTGCCGAAATACTGGAGTATCGGATTGAAAATCAGTACGATAGGTGGTGCTCCATATACTCCGTATGATGAAGAATCGTCTTCTTTGAAGACTGTGTGGGATTCAGGAGGCAGGCCTGTCCCTGATTATTCGAGATATAATGACATGAGGCTTGACCCATATTATCAGATTGACCTTCGTGTTGATAAGAATTTCTATTTTACAAAGTGGGCGATAGGATTGTATGTTGATATACAGAACATTACTTTCAGTAAAATCTCCCAGCCTCTTACGTATTTAAGTAAAGATGCAATCATCAACCCGGAAGCTCCTCTGTCAGAACAGAAATATGAGCTGGAGGCATTGGAACTGAAAAGCGGAACGATCATACCTGCCATAGGAGTAACTGTTGAATTTTAATGTTATTTATATCACTTATTCTTTTTTCTGATTACATTTGCGTAGAATGAAATATGAGTATATGGATTATCAGAAAATTCTGGAAGATATATATCAGGAAATACTGCCATTCGCTTCCAAAGGAAAGCAGGCAGATTATATTCCGGCTTTGGCAAAAGTGAATCCGGACCAGTTCGGAATGTGCCTTGAGACCGTGAATGGAGAAGTATATCCATTCATGCAGGCGGATACTCGTTTTTCCATACAGAGTATAACGAAGGTATTTGCTCTGGCTATGTGCCTGTCATTAAAAGGTGAAGCTCTCTGGAAACGTGTCGGCAAGGAACCTTCCGGTACATCATTCAATTCACTCATTCAGCTGGAGGTGGAAAAGGGGATTCCGCGTAATCCGTTCATCAATGCCGGAGCAATTGTCATTGCTGATATCCTTATGACCGAATTGACTGATCCGGAAAAGGAGTTTCTGGATTTTGTCCGTGCTCTTGCCGGGAATGAACACATAGATTATAATATGGAGGTGGCATTGTCGGAACGTGAGAAAGGGTATCTCAATGCGGCAATAGCGAACATGCTGAAGTATCATGGTACCATAGACAATGATATTGAGGAAGTGCTGATGTTCTATTTCAAGATGTGTTCCGTAGAAATGACATGCAGGGAGCTTGCCTCTGCCTTCATTGCCTTTACCAATGCCAAGCCTTTCGATTATTCAGGATATAAATTAAGCTCGTCTCAGATAAAGAGAATGAATGCAGTCATGCAGACATGCGGTTTTTATGATGAGGCAGGGGAGTTCTCATATCTCGTCGGATTGCCGGGAAAGAGTGGTGTCGGTGGTGGCATAGTCGCTATATATCCAATGCGTTACGCTGTCGCAGTGTGGAGCCCTAGACTGAATTCCAAGGGCAATTCGGTGATGGGTATGAAGGCTTTGGAACTTCTCACGACAGCAACTCAGGAGTCAATCTTCTAAATCTGTTTTAATTCGTCGGATTTGAGCCAAACTTATTTGTTGAAAGTATTTTTGCTTATATTGTGATAAACCGTTAGTCTCTGATTGTGTGGGCTAACGGTTTGTAATTTTAGGCCTAAGCTTTATTTACTATTTAAATTTTGAACGGATTCGTTCGTTTCTGATTTTCAACCATTCGTCGGACTTGTCTGGAACGGTTATTGCTATTATCGGAAAAAGCAGTACCTTTGCATTCGAGTTGATCAGAGAGTTATTCTGAAACTCTCACAACTTATTGGTTATTAGTTTTAGTGTTATTAATTATGTGGTTAGTATGAGGCGTCCCCGCGTGAGCGGCGAAGTCTCATTTTTTTTTGATATGCATCAAAAAAATGAGACTTCATCTACCCCCAGTCATCTGACGATGACAGCCCCGAGGGGCATGCCGATACTCAGTATTCCCAAAGAGAGTTGCCTTTAGAGAGCCATGCACCGATGATTTCCACGTATTTGAGGTTGTGCATATCGGTAGCGAGGAAAGAAACCACACCCTCATCGATAAGCTTCTGTGCACGTGACTGAGATTCAGGACCATACAGACCGGCAAGAGAACCGTAATTTGACTGAATCTTTACACCGGCATCTACATAAGACATCATTTCATCATGTGAAAGGTAAAAATACCTTTCAGGATGAGGCAGAATGGGGGTGAGACCGAGTGACATGACTTTTCTGAATTCTTCCATAGGGTCAAGATTTCCCATTTCTGAACGGTCAGAGATAGGGAATTCCATGAGGATATACTTGTCCTCGATCGGCATAAGCCAGCCATTGGCCAGAACATCCGGCCATGTCTCCGGATTCAGCCTGTATTCTGCCGACATACGTAGATCAATGCC
>JAZLAS010000054.1:0-79946 GCA_045613365.1 Candidatus Cryptobacteroides sp. | reverse complement strand
CATGAGATCGGCTTTGACGATTTTGAATCCTTGAGGGTGAGCTTTACATCTGTGTTGGCATTACGCTCAATCATATCGTAATTGAGCACCTGCGCGGAAAGCGTCTGCACAAAGAGGATTGTGCACAACAATAGGGAAATGCGTTTCATTAAGTTCGGTGTTTTTAGTTGAGATGCCGGCATCATGAGCATACTTCATGCCAGAGGTCTCATCTGATTCTTTAAATTAAAGACGAAGCACGACCATAAAAATACTATATTCAGTCGGGGTTTTGTATTCTATGGTCGTGCTTATTTATATAGGGGAGTGTGGATGTGTCTATTGTTCGTCGTTTTCATATTCGTCTCCCGGCTGATACTCCAGAAGATCGCCCGGCTGGCATTCAAGGGCCTTGCAGAGAGCGGCCAGGGTAGTGAATCGCACGGCCTTCGCCTTGCCTGTCTTGAGGATGGACAGGTTTGCCTGCGTGATTCCGACCTTATCCGCCAGCTCTCCCGAGGACATCTTCCTCTTCGCCAGCATTACATCTACGTTTACTATGATCGGCATAACTCCTCCTTCTTTAGATAGTAAGACTGTTTTCTTCGCTGACCTTTGATGCGATTCTGTACATCATTGCGAATGCAACGACAATCAAAGCAAATAATAATGAATCGGAGCTGATGCATATGGCTCTAGGATGATCATTTGCCAGACTCAGAAGATCTGTGTTATCATAGAAGAATCTGTAAACGAATAATGAGATTGCGCTTCCGATCAGAATTCCGAAGTTCTGCTTCGGAAAGAGTATGCCGGCTTTGGCTGCCTTTGCCGTATAATAGATGAATATGGTAAGAAACGCAGAAAATGCTAGTCCGCCGATCATCCTGCCTATGAGAACTGCATACTGCATCCAGGTGTCATGTTCGAACCATTCGACGCCCCAGTTTTCAGGCTTGATAAATGCTCCGATACAGAAAACCGAGACATGGATTGCATTAAAGATTGCCAG
The DNA here is from genome assembly GCA_045613365.1 of Candidatus Cryptobacteroides sp. Lineage (GTDB taxonomy): Bacteria > Bacteroidota > Bacteroidia > Bacteroidales > UBA932 > Cryptobacteroides. The sequence goes on along the minus strand of JAZLAS010000054.1, from coordinate 78,955 downwards.
GAACAGTGCAATTCCTAACACTGTGTAGAGGGATTTTGTTGTGTTCGTTTTCATAAATCAATAAGTTTTTATTGTTTTTAGATATGCAAATATAAAACTAATTTATCGAAAAACAATAATTATATCAAGAAAAATGATAAATATTCAATTTTATGAAAATAATAGTCCTGATTTGTCAGATTAGTGAGAGTTTGATAACTTTGTGGTCAATAGGTGCAGGTATGACTATATTTGAAAAAATAAGATTGTCCAAGAGATATGGCAAAGTGATTTATGCCATATCTGCTGCTTTGACTTTGGCGGTTTCATCTCTTGTCTTTTTCAATCCGGTTTCAATTCCTTTGTGCGTCATTCTTAAACTGATCAGTATTCCGATCATTTATTATCTATATACCACGTTTGCCAGGAAGACAGAAATCTATTTTTATCTGAATCTGGGCATCAGCAGGAAAGAATACTATATGATTCCGTTCGTCGTGGAATTCATCGGCTTTATATTGTTTGTAATCTTAATAGGATATTTCATTCATGCAATCCGTTAACAGACTCCTCGTTGACAGCGTCCATCTTGAATTCGATAAGCTGCAAGTCCTTCAGAGTGCGTTCATGACTGCTCAGACCGGCAGAGTGACCGGAGTGCTCGGCAGGAACGGCTGCGGAAAATCTTGTCTCTTCAAATGCATAATGGGAGGAATAAAGCCGCAGAACATATTCATACGCTTCAACGATGAGACGGAAAATGATTACGGACATATCGGCAAACGGATCAGATATCTTCCTCAGAATGTTTTCATACCTGCCGATATGACCTTGGGAGAGGCATTCAGACTGTATGGAGTGGACTATGACGGTCTTGTCGCCTTTGACAATAAGTTCCATACCTATCAGAGACTCAGATCCAGCCAGCTGTCAGGAGGCGAGGTGCGTATCGCTGAAATGTATATGGTCCTGAATTCCGAAGCGGAGTTCTGTATATTGGACGAGCCGTTTTCGAATGTCGCTCCGAAACATGTCGAAATGATGCAGAATCTCATAAACGAACATAAGGCCACTAAAGGGATTATCATCTCCGACCATATGTACGAATCGGTCATGGGAATCACCGATGACCTTTTTCTTCTTCGCGACGGATATACCTTCCCTATAAAGTCCAGAGAAGACCTTATTCACCATGGTTATATTCTGCGTTAATGCTGGATATCGTCAATAAGTCAGTGCTTCTTCGTAATATGTGCCGAAACATGGGTAGCTGTCCAGCGAATCAGGCTGACAGAAACCGACTCCATCAAAGAGAGGGGAGTCCTGCTGTCCGGCAGGCTCATGGACAATGAGTTCTGCGTCTATGCCTTCGAGCCAGACATCAACCTTTCCGTCTGAATATCTGTAATGAAGGGTGCCGTTGCCGATCTTGACTGAAGTCTCAAGTGATGTGATTTCTGCAGGAATGCGTGGCTCTATCATGATTATGCCGTTGAGAAGGTCTGGACGGATGCCAAGGAAATGCTGATACCACACTCTGAGATGTTCCGCATTGCTCCATGCCTGAAGGAATGTGCCGGAACGCTTCACCCAGTCTTTGCCCTCGCGTGGGTGTGCATCGGCATTTTCACTCAGACTGCCTACCGCTCCTTCATGAAGGGCCTGTCGGTTCATGTTCTTGAATAATTCCCATGCCGGTCCGACCTGTCCGTATTCGATCATGCGCTGCATTGCCATTCCGTTGTTCCAGAGCCATATGGTTCCGTTATGATATGCGTCGTCCTTGTGGTAATAGTGCCAGTTCTCATGCTGAGGGTGGAACTGTGGGTCCCACTGTGCAAGTGAAGCTACGCCCCATGGATATACAAGTTCTTCCCATACTCTGCGTGTGACCTTCTGCTTGAATTCCTGATCATTGATAAGGTCGAAGCAATAGATCTGATTAGGACGGAACTGCATGTCCGGAGTACCGTCTGAATTGAGATGGTCATATATCATCAAGCCTTCTTTGTCGCAATAGTCGTTTTCGAAATTGCCTGCAAGCATCTGCGCAAGTCCGCTCCATTCTTCAGCGGAACCGGTGTCATCCATGATGGCGGCTATCCTGCTTCCGGCAACAAGCTGGCCGTACCATAGCGCCTGGATGTCATTTGCGCGGTCTCCTCGTGGTGAACCAGGAATGCCGTTGCGCTTGACGTCCATCCATGTATCTGCATCAGCGTGAGTAAGATAGCCCTTGCTGTCGGTATAATTACGGATCGAAGCATCGATGCTCATCTTAATTGCAGGATAGATCTCATGGAGGAATTCCGTATCTCCCGAATATTGAGCCAGTTCATAAGCCTGGATCACGAATCTAGGCGTGCCATCTGTAGTATTGTAAAGGATTCCTTCCAGATTTGCTCTGTTAGGGATACGTCCATATGTCTCGGATTCCGGATCGGTATCCTGAAGTTTTGCGAAGTCCTTGAGAATCTGCTTAGCCACGTCAAACTGTCCGGTCACAAGGCATGCTCCCGGCATGGATATGAACATGTCCCTGCCCCAATATTCGTTGAACCAAGGGAGGCCTGCATATATTCCGTTGCCCTGCTGCTCTGTGATGAGCTCGTCCATGGTAATCGTTATCCAAGCCAAAGCTCTGTCAAGCTCGGGAATGTTGGTCTTCAATGGGTTATACTCTGTTACCAGCCCGTTCATGCGTTCCTTCCTTTCTGCCTTCAGCCTTTCTCCCTCACTGCGGAATTCTGCTGCGAGAGCCCGGCATTCCTCTTCAGTTCCATATGTCAGGATGAAACCCTCAGCGTCTGACGGAGCCTTGATGCCTTCCGGCAATGGCCTGAAAGGAACCACGGAAGCGGTCGCTAGCATGATCTTCATTTCCGGAGCTTCCTTAGGGGTAAAGAAAACTCCGTCTTCCATGACTTCAGCTACCTTGATGTGGCTCATGTCCAGCAGGCAGAAGATCGAATCTGCGGCAGTCTCCAGGTCTATATACAATACAGGTCTTCCGTCGAGAAGACCGAAGGTCTCATGAACGTCTGTCCATTCCCTTTCGACCCTGTCGGGATATACGATGCATTCCAGAGCCTCGCTTCTGCGGAGGGTATCCTCTCCGGTACCTATGGTGTAGTCTGCAAGAATGCGTTTCTTTGCCATATTCCAGCCTGACCACCATTCGGTCTGTTCCTGATGGGTGGTGCCATACCAGTATCCGGCCTTTTTGTCAGTATATGAGTATTCTCTGTTTTCCTCTGGCTTGACTGTAACTCCTAGATTGTCAGTGAGATATGTTTTGTTGCCGCATGATGTCGCAATTGCGGCGGAAGCAAGAAAGATTGCAGCTGTTTTCAGTTTCATGTTCTTTTCAATTGGTTCATCATGCGAATTTAAGAAAAATCCGTCGATCTAGAACATCTCATTGAATCTTCTGGCGATGCTGTCTGAAATCTCGGTATGGCCATGTTCACGTGTCAAGCCGGCCAGATGTGCCAGACAATTGTAGCATAAGTCGAAATTGTCTTTTGCCCAATCAGGATACCTCATGAAGAATGCTGCTGATTCCAGAAGACTGTCACTGAATCTTGCTGCCATTTCCGCTGCTTTTGCTGATTCTCCGGCCTTATAATACAAGTCTATCATCAGTGTCATATATTGTTCATTGCTGAAACCATATGCAGAAATGTCCTGCGGAATGACGCTTTCCGGAACGGATTCCTGGCACATGTCGAGAAGCTCGATGGCTTTTTCTGTTTCGCCTGCCTCAAGCATTATCTGTGCTGCGTCAACAAATATCTTTCTCTGATTCTGAGTGCCGGCGAAAGTCTGCAGATTGTGATAATCCACGAACCAGTCGTTTCTTTTCAATGCATTCCACTCATAGACTGAAGTCATCTTTCTGTATAAGTCTTCAGGATCGGTGAAGTCGTTGACAAGCCGTGTAGTCTTGTTCCGTATAGGCACGAAACGATATGAGAAACCGTCATACATGAGATAGTCCTTGATACCTATGTTTATGTCTCCTCCTGCACTGAGAAGGCTTATCGGCCTGTCCCATTGATAATCTGACAGGAGGTCGAGGAAGAAAAGCTCTGTCTTTGTGAGCAGTTCCTTGTCTTCAGGGATAGTCAGAGTAATGTGGTCGGGGATCATGTCTGCATATTTCTCGTCGAGTATGCCGTATTTAATGACATTCTCCTTGTTGACCGGAATTATGAGCTTCCTCGAAGCGATGTAATCGACATATCTGCCGCTTGTGAGCTGAATCTTCGCATCGGGATGCTTGAATACCTGCATCACATCTGATAAATGGAATGCTGAATCCCTGGTGTCATAGATGAATACGACATCGTTGGTTCCGTAAAGGTATTGTTCCATATCTATGCCCAGCGGGAGCGCAGAGGACTCGTTGACGGCATATTTCATCTGGTCGTAGTGCCAGTCCGTACCGAGAAGGGAAGTGTTGACTATGCGGACATCCGTACGTACATTTTCGACTTCCTGAAGATACCACAGAGGGAATGTATCGTTATCTCCATGTGTTACGAGGATTCCGTTCTTTCCGACAGAATTGAGGGTGTTGCGGGCAAATTCTGCAGCTGTGTATCTGTTGCTTCTGTCATGATCGTCCCAGTTTTCGGCTGCTATGAGCACAGAGACTCCGAGGAGACAGGTGACGAGCAGGGAGGAGATTGCCACGTAGCTCCGTTTCTCACAATGACGAGAAAAGGCGATCCGGTTGTATATCGCCGTCACTCCAAGACCTATCCATATCGAGAAGAAATAGAATGAACCGGCGTACGCATAATCACGCTCCCGGACCTGATAAGGCTGTTGATTCAGATATATCACTATGGCGATTCCTGTCATGAAGAACATCAGGAATACAAGCCATGTACCTCTTTTATCCTTTCCATATTGGAAGAAAAGGCCTATGAGTCCAAGCAGCAGGGGAAGCATGTAATAATGATTCTTTCCCTTGTTGTCTTTTAGTTGGGAGGGTGCGTCTGACTGGTCTCCGAGCCTAAGTCTGTCTAAGAAACCGATACCGCTTTCCCAGTTTCCTCTAAGGGGATCTCCCGGGACAGGACTATGAATGTCGTTCTGTCTGCCGGCGAAATTCCACATGAAATACCTCCAGTACATCCAGTTTACCTGATAATCGAAGAAGAATGTCAGATTCTGAACGAACGTCGGCTTCATGTCTTGTGAACCTTTGATGCGTATTCCCTTGTCTCCTATGTACGATTTGTAGAATTCGATGTAGGAATCTTCTCTGTTGTCCCACATTCTTGGAAACAGCATCTTACCTTCACGACTGAATGCCACTTCCGACGGAGCTTCAGTCGTGATGTATTTTCCGTCCAGAGGAGTTATGTATGTCTTGTATTCCAGTTCGTATGGAGCTCCGAAATATTCTCCATAGATCAGCGGTTTGCTGCCGTATTGTTCGCGGTTTAGGTATCTGACAAGGGTGAACGGGTTGTCCGGCTGGTATTCATTGGTCGGTGTATTTACGCTTGAACGGATAACGACAATGCTGAATGTGGAGAAGCCTACGATCAGGACTGTCGTGCAGAGAAGGACCGTATTGAGCAGGACCTTGCCGTGCTTTAACGTTTGGAACAGTCCCCAGAAACAGCCGCACAGCAGCAGAAGCATGAAACATACAGCTCCGCTGTTGAACGGAAGGCCGAACACATTTACGAATAAAAGATCGGCATATGCAGCCATTTTCGGCAGATATGGAATCAGCCCAAAAAGCAGGACCGCCAGGATAAGGTATGAAAGGACAAATATCCCTGCCAGCTCTTTGAAACTGTATCTTCCGTCTTCCCGCTTCCTGTAAAAGTACATGAAGACTATTGCAGGTATGCTCAGTAGATTCAGAAGATGTACTCCTATCGAAAGTCCCATGAGGAAGCATATAAGCACGATCCATCTGCCGGAGTGCGGGGAGTCGGCATCATCGTACCATTTCGTCATAAGCCAGAATGTCAGAGCTGTGAACAAGGACGACATGGAATAGACTTCGGCTTCGACAGCAGAGAACCAGAATGTGTCACTGAAGCAGAATGCCAGTGCTCCTACGGCTCCTGAGCCATAAATGACAATAGAGTGCGGAATGCTGATCTTGCCTTGCCTGATGAGTCTTTTAGCAAAGAAAACGATCGTAAGATAGAGGAACATCACAGTAAAGGCAGAGCATGTTGCGCTCAGAGCATTGACGGCAGCTGCCGCATGCATCTTGTCCGTGAAGATAGTGAAGAATCTGGCTAAAAGCTGGAATACAGGATTTCCCGGAGGATGTCCGACTTCCAGCCTGTATGAGGAAGCAATGAATTCACCGCAGTCCCAGAATGAGGCAGTCGGCTCGATCGTGAGGAGATACACTGTGCCGGAAATGACAAGAACAAGGAAGGCGATGAGTCTGTTGAAGAATTGAAACTTTTTCGTGTCCATCTGTATCGTTTTTGATACAAAATTAGACCGGAAAAGTTTTACATGTCTATTTCTGTTTGAAAATTTACGGGATTTAACTTGCTGTAAGATAGTATGTTATGAAAATGTGACGAATTTTCTTATTCCGGAAGTCTTACATTCCCTGTTTTTCTATGTCTGCAAGCAGTTCCCTCAGCCAGATCCCTATGTTCGTGTCGTGCTCGCCCAGGCCCAGCTTCTTGCGGATCTCGCTGCTGATTATGTAATGGCGTTTCTTACGGATATATTCCCCGACATCCTTGCCTTTGAGTCCCAAGGTGTACAGGCAGCAGTATCCGATCTCCCAATCGGTAAGACCTTTCCCTTCAAGATATGAGATGAACTGCGGATGCCTCTCCTTGAATATTATCTTTGTTGATATGAGGAAAGATTCGCGGTCAGAGATCAGATTCTCTACCTCTTCTTCCGATATCTTATATATCTTGTCATCTGACGATATGTGCGATGCCAGTACCTTGTCCAACACAGCCAGTCTCTGCGCTATCAGATCCATGGTCTTGTCGTCAGGCTTTCTGCTGAGCTTGCCGCTGATTCTATTGATGATGAATATGCATACTAGCAGAACTACTGCAGAAAGGAATGCAAGCAGAAAAATCGATTTCCTGTTGCTTTCCAGCTTCATCTTATCTGCATACCTCTCCTGTATGATTCTGGCGTTCTGCCTTTTCAGTGTATCAGTCCCGGAAACCTGTCCGGCTTTGATGTTGATGATCTCTCTCCATTTCAGAGCCTCTTCTGCGCTTTCTCTGTCATCACTGTCAAGATAGTAGTTCACAGCGATGTTGATGATGCTGTCGCTTGTCATTTCTATGCCTACCTTGTCTAGAGCAATGGAATAAAGCAAGGCATGTCTGGCTCTTTGCTCCTTGGTATGGAGATGCTTCCTGTTGAGGGAGTCCAAGGCGACGAAAGCACTGTCCGGACTGTTTTCCAGTTTTTCCTGAGCTTCATCAAGAATCCTGTCTGCATCGCTTGTGCAGACGCACGAAACAAGGCAGAAGGACAGCATAAGTCCGAACAGTATGTTCTTGATAAGATTCATAGGCTTATGGAAAACGGGCACAAAATAAGCAAAAATATGACCAAATCCACTTTCTTTCCGGAAACTTTCGTATTTTTGGAGATATGGAAATAAGACCTATCGCACATATTCATACGGACTTTCCCGAAAAATTCGGTATTCCTCGTCAGAGCGGACTCGCGAAAAGCCTTCGCGGAAGGATAGTATTCGAGCCGGAATATCGTAATCCTGATGCTTTACGTGGGTTGGACGGCTTTTCGCATATCTGGCTGATATGGGAGTTCTCCGCCAACCGTACGACAAGTCCATGGCAGCCTGTTGTAAGGCCTCCTCGTCTGGGAGGAAACAGTTTCATGGGTGTATTCGCTACGCGTTCGCCCTTCAGACCTAATCCGTTAGGACTTTCATGCGTCAAAATCGACTCGATCGAGCCGGCATCCCCTGACGGCCCTGTCATAAACGTTTGTGGGGCGGACCTTATGGATGGCACTCCTATCTATGACATAAAACCTTACATCAGATATGCCGATGCCCGTCCTGAGGCTGTCTGCGGATATGTCGATTCATTGGAAGAACGCTCGTTGAGGGTAGTCATTCCTTCCGAGCTGTCAGACCGGATTGCAGACAAGTCAGTCATTCCATCATTGGTTGAGGTCCTGAGGCTCGACCCCCGTCCTTCGTATCACAATGATCCGGAACGTGTGTATGGAATATCTTTTTCAGGATATAATGTAAGATTCGTGGTTTCAGATGATGTTCTGACCGTGACGGAGGTCCGTCAGAATCCCTGAGCACTCCGGAATTGCATAAAATACTATATCTTTGTGCGTATTTAAATCTTGACCTATATATGCTGAAACTCTTACGCTCATCAATATTTGCCGGAATCGCCATAGGTACAGCCGGATTCGGATTTCTTGCCTCTGGTGTCCAGACAGAGGCTTACGGATCTCTTGTCGGAGCAGTCCTGTTCTCTTTCGGCCTCCTTACTGTAGTCGGCTATAAACTCAAACTTTATACTGGTACGGCCGGCTTTATCAGGAAAAATGAGGCAGGGGAATTGTTTCTGATTCTTCTTGGCAACATCATAGGCTGCCTTTGCGTTTCATTTCTTGCCCGAGTTACGCCTCTTGAAATTCAGAATGCGGCTCAGAACATATTGGAAATCCGCCTCCGTACCGGAGCCCTGAGTTGCGGACTTCTCGGCATCGGATGCGGATTCATTATGACTACTGCTGTGCAGTTCGCCAGACAGAAGCAGTATCTTCCACTCCTGTTCGGAGTACCTCTTTTCATTGTATGCGGATTTACGCACTGCGTCGCTGATGCGTTCTATTATCTGTGTGTGCCGCTAGCTTTCTGGAAGGCTCATGCTTTTCAGATCCTGATTGTTTACGCGAGCATCGTCATAGGCAATCTGATCGGCTGCAACCTTTATCGCATCGTACTTCCGAAGGAACTTCTGCCAGGCGAGTAGCATTATTTTACACGGAACCAGTCCATGGTTCTTCCTACAAGTCCTCTCTTGTCGAGTGATCCGCGTACCTTGAGAACATCTCCCTCGACCTTCATCGAGCAGTTGTAGGTCTTGCCGTTGCCCGGATCATAGATCTTGCCGCCGCTGTATTCTCCGCCGTTCTTCTTCAGGCCGCTGAGCATGTTGAGACCGATGAGCTTGCGGCAGCGGAGAGCCTTGTCAGGATTGTTGCTGTCAACAGCAGGTGTGCCGTCAGCTTCAACAGGATTCTGGAGCCATACGATCTTTCCATTGTAAACATCTCCGCTCTTATAGACTTCAACGATAGCCGTTCCGTCTTCGAGTTTCCATTTTCCTGTGACATCCTGAGCCGATACAGCGGCTAATGAAAGGAGCATTGCAAAAATGCTGAAAATAATCTTTTTCATCTCTTATAGGTTTTAGTATTTCAGAGGCAAATATATAAAATTTTATTATCTTTGTCAGAATTGTATTAAACCATAAAACACGCAGTATGACCATTAATTTCAGGATCATGTCAATGCTGGCTGCGGGACTTCTGTCAGTAGCCGGTCTATATGCTCAAGATGATTCGTTCGATCTTTCCTCGCAAAGGTCTGAATCTCAGAATATCAATCCGGTGCCAGGTAAGAAGCTTGACCATGGAGGTATGGTCATTAATCCTGTGCCTCATGAGATTTCCATAGATGATTCCAGCTTTCTTCCTCTTGAAGGTGGCTTCCGTATCAAGGACAGGAGAAAGGTGTTTGCAGACGAGCTTGATTTTATAAGGTCAGGAAGTACAGGAAAGACTCTCCTGATTGATTTCGGATCGAAAACGGCATCCCGTCATGGTGTGAAACCATGCACCGGAGCTTATGTGCTTGATATTACAAGGAAGGGAATTGCCATTTATGGCTATGATGAGAAGGGCGCTTTCTATGGAATCCAGACCTTGAAACAGATTCTTGAAAGCGATTATGCTTCAAATGGAAAATTGCCTTATATGCATGTGAATGATTGGCCTGATCTGGGATATAGAGGTGTAGTTGAGGGTTTTTACGGCACTCCATGGTCGCATGAAGTCAGACTGTCGCTCATAGATTTCTACGGAAGATATAAAATGAACTGCTATCTGTATGGCCCTAAGGATGACCCATATCACAGCAGTCCGGACTGGCGTCTTCCATATCCTGAAGATAAGGCTCAGGAAATACGTGAGCTTGTCCAGGCTTGCATGAAAAACAGAGTTGATTTCATATGGGCCATTCATCCGGGCAAGGATATAAAGTGGAACGATGAAGATTACGGAAACCTGCTCCATAAATTTGAGCTTATGTATGATCTGGGTGTCCGTTCATATGCCTTGTTCTTTGATGACATTTCAGGAGAGGGAACCAATCCTGTTAAGCATGTCGAGCTTGTAAACCGCCTGATCAAGGATTTTGTCGAAGTAAGAGAAGGTGTGAACGATCTTATTGTATGTCCTACGGATTATTCAAAGCTTTGGGCAGATCCAAGTCCGGAAGGAAGCTTGAGCATTTACGGCCGTACCATGGATCCTTCGGTAGAACTGTTCTGGACCGGAGATGTCGTATGCAGCGACCTTACGAAAGAAACCATGCAGTGGTTTGACAGCAGGATCCGACGCCCTGGTTTCTATTGGTGGAATTATCCGGTGACAGATTATGCGAGACACATTCTGATGCAGGGCCCTGTTTACGGACTTGACGGCAATATGAATTCCGATGATCTCAGCGGTTTCGTCAGCAATCCTATGGAACATGGAGAGGCATCAAAACTTGCCTTGTACGGTGTAGCTGACTATACATGGAATGTAAAGGCTTATAATGCAATAGACAACTGGGAAAGGGGATTGGAAGTCCTCGCTCCTGAAGTGAAGGATGCATACAGGACATTTGCTATCCATTCATGCGATACAGAAACCGGATACAGAAGAGATGAGTCCTGGGAGACTGAAACATTCTCATTCGATACATATGCCAAGGAGAAGGCAGAAACTCTTCTTGAAGAGTTCGAGAAGATCGAGAAGGTTCCTGGAATCATGGAGTCATGCAGCAACGGACTGCTTTTGAATGAGCTTCGCCCATGGCTGACCGAATTCGGAAAACTTGGAACAAGAGGAAGAAAGGCGATCGAGTGCCTTGATATGTATCATTCAGGCAATCTTGCCGGATTCTGGAACGCGTATGCGGCAAATCTTATGAGTGAAGAAGACAGGTCTCTATATGAGGCACATAAGTCAGGCACTCTCAAGCTGCAGCCGTTCTATGAGAATCTCATGGACGATATGGCCGCAGCATTTTATGAGGAGATTGCAGAAACCGCTCCGTTCTGGCCACGAGCTATCGGTACATATCCGACGCTATTCACTACTCAGAGCAAGAATATGTTCGACTATGATGAGTCAACCTTCTTCAACTCTGGCGATTCTCAGAAAGAAGGACATTGGATAGGAGCGGATCTCGGTTCCGTCCGTCCGGTAAAGGAAGTGAGGATTCTGCAGGGAAAGACCTCTGTGAATGATAATGATTATTTTGACCATGCGGTAGTAGAGGCTTCCCGAGATGGTAAGACATGGACTCCGTTGACAGAATTTGAGGGTCGTCAGTATGAGGTTACATGGGCTGGAGAGCCTGTAGAGGCAAGATATGTGCGTATGAGGAAGCTTGCGTCTGACAAGACAAGCTGGACAGTGCTTCGCTCTTTCCTTGTCAATCCTGTTCCTGCAGATTGTCTTGCTGCAGATGAGAATCCTTTCACAGCCGTACATCTGGATGGAAAGATGAGATTCGAGGTGCCGCAGGGGGCATACCGTTCAAATGTACTGATGGGCGATCTTGATGGTAAGAATGTTTGTGTACGTATATATGACGGATCAGGCGTCCTGCTTTCAGACAACGTGACGTCGGAGCCTTTTGTAGAGGTAATGATTCCAGATGGTGCCGCCGCTGTAGAACTTGAGGGCTGCGCCGATATTTATGAAGTAATATTTGTTAGATAATCGATATAATAATGGGAAAGATAATATTGACTGGTGACCGTCCTACCGGTAAACTCCATCTAGGACATTATGTGGGTTCTCTTAAGAGAAGGGTAGAACTTCAGAACTCCGGAGAATTTGAGAAGATATTCATTATGATCGCTGATGCACAGGCACTTACCGATAATGCTGACAATCCTGAAAAGATCAGACAGAACATCATAGAAGTGGCTTTGGACTATCTTTCCGCCGGCCTGGATCCGGAAAAGGTGACTATTTTCATTCAGTCACAGGTTCCTGAGCTTTGTGAACTCGCATTCTATTACATGAACCTTGTCACAGTCCAGCGTCTGCAAAGGAATCCTACCGTAAAGCAGGAGATACAGCTCAGAGGATTCTCAGACAGCGAGGATGATGAGAATCAGAATAAGAAGGGTATTCCGGTTGGCTTCTTCACATATCCGATCAGCCAGGCCTCGGATATCACAGCTTTCAGGGCCACTACAGTACCTGTAGGTGTGGATCAGGCCCCGATGATCGAGCAGACACGTGAGATCGTGCATAAGTTCAATGCAGTCTATGGAGAGACCCTCGTGGTTCCGGAGATGGTCCTGCCTGAGAATTCGACATGCTGCCGTCTTCCTGGTACTGACGGTAAGGCGAAGATGAGCAAGTCTCTCGGAAACTGCATATATCTCTCGGATACATCGAAGGATATAAAGAAGAAGGTCAACAGCATGTTTACCGATCCTGAGCATCTTCAGATCACCGATCCCGGTCATGTGGAATGCAACGTCGTGTTCACATATCTCGATGCATTCAGCACTCCAGAGCATTTCGCGAAGTTCCTTCCAGAGTACGAGAACCTTGACGCGATGAAGGACCATTATCGTCGCGGAGGACTGGGAGACGGCACATGCAAGAAGTTCCTCTTCAATATCATGGAGGACTTCCTTCAGCCAATGCGTGAAAGAAGAAAATATTATGAGCAGAACATTCCTCTCGTATATGAGATTCTACGCAAAGGCTCGGAGGTCGCACGTGCAGAAGCGGCAAAGACACTTGCCGATGTGCGTAAAGCCATGAAGATCGACTATTTTGATGATGCCGATCTCATAGCCGAGCATACAAAGAAGTATCAGGGGTAATTATTGTTTCGGAACTACAGCGCAGAATTTAAGGTCTGATTCAGAGTCATTTATCAGACTGTGAGTACCTCCCTTAGGGCAGTACAGGCAATCACCGGCATGTACTGCCTTTTTTACGCCTTCTTCAATGATGCTGCCTTTCCCTTCAAGAATGAAGATGACCTCACAACTGTCATCATGGGTATGCATGCCGATTGAAGCTCCCGGGATCAGCTTGGCCTCCGACAGTATTCTGTTTGTGCCGTCAAAATAAATCTTTGCCTCAAGATGTTTTTCTCCTCCTTTGAAACTGTCAAGGCAGGCCGTCTTTATGTCGTTTGGTCTGATAATCATATGTTTTCATTTCTTTGTTTCTTATGCAAATATAGTCAAAGCTCGTGATTTTATTGTTTTTCCCATAAATAATACTTTAATTTGTACTTTAATAACTTATTAAATAAGTACTATAAACCTAACCGTATATGAATGTCAATCGTAAAATCACCAATCTTTTCAAGACAGAAGATTGGCTGTCAGTCTGGATTGGTGCTATCGTGATTATTTTGGGTTGCGTTGCAGTCCTTACCGGCTGTTTTGATTTTTCCGCATTAAGTTTCAAGACGTGGACAGCAGGTGAAACACTTGCTGCCGCTGATGCTGCTAAGGTGGTTCCGTTAGGTGAACAGCTCTCTACATGGTCATTCTGGTGGAAATGTATCAAAACAGTTCTTATTCTTGGTATCCTTTTCGGTGTTGGTGTAAAACTGCAGGGAGAGAAACTTCGCAATTTCATACCGGCATTTCTGGCATTGTTCGTCATTGCTGTCATCGTAAGACTTGTCAGTGCTGAGTTTACTTTGAAGAGATATCTTGAGTGGGCTTTCTGGGCTCTTCTCATAGGCCTTCTTATCGCTAATACCGTCGGTACACCGAAGTGGCTCAAACCTGCTATACGTACAGAGTTCTATATCAAGACCGGCCTTGTTATTTTCGGTTTCTCGATCTTGTTCTCCAATATTGCCAAGTTCGGTCTATATGGCCTTGGTATTGCATGGGGAGTTACTCCTGTCGTCATCATATTCATGTGGTGGTTCGGCAACAAGTTCCTGAAGATAAAGAACAAGCCTCTCCTTATCACTCTTTCTGCTGCTACTTCAGTATGTGGTACATCGGCTGCCATTGCAACCGGTGCTGCGTCCGGAGCAAAGAAGGAGGACTTGTCTGTAGCTATTTCAATCTCGATAATCTTTACCATTATCATGATGGTCTTCGAACCGATGATCATCGAATGGACTGGAATGGGCCAGATCATGGGTGGTGCTCTTGTCGGAGGTACGGTTGACTCTACCGGTGCTGTTGTCCTTGCAGGAAGTGCACTCGGTCCTGAGGCTGAACAGGTGGCATCTCTTGTGAAGATGATTCAGAATATTCTGATCGGTTTCATAGCATTCTTTGTTGCGATTTTCTTTGCAAGAAAAGTTGATAAGACCGGCAAGTCCGATGTCAAGGCTATCGAAATTTGGAACAGGTTCCCTAAGTTCATTCTTGGTTTCATGGCTGCTTCGATCATCGCTTCTGTAATCTTTGTACCTGCAGTCGGAGCTGAGAAGACCGGAGCGATCAACAAGGTGCTTGGAGGTTTCAAGGATTGGGCATTTGTGTTGGCATTCACTTCCATCGGTCTTGATACCAACTTCAAGCAGATCGTCAAGAGCATGCAGGGAGGAAAGGTACTATGGCTTTATATTATCGGTCAGACATTCAATATTATCCTTACTTTTGCCGTTGTCTGGCTTCTCCTTTCTGGAAAGATTTTCCCTCAGCCTGACATCAAGACTTTCACTCATAAGGAGGATAAGATAAAGGCAAAGAAGGAAATCGTGGCTGCTCCACCGGTTGAAGAAAAGATTGTAGAAGATATCACTCCTGAAACATCTCCAGCAGATGAAAATAAATAAGGATATCATATTCAGGATAGTCACCGTCATGATGGCGGTGATTATCATTATCGGTGCTGTCTATGTGATGTCAAACCGTCTTGGGCTTGTCGAAGGTTATGATTTCGGAGGTGGGGCATATTATTATGTCGATATTCCGAATTTTGATAAAGTTCTGCCGTCTGATGCATATCAGGCCAAGACTCCGGTATGGGTACATGTACTGATCTTCATTGCCTGGGGATGGCTGATGTGGCGTCTCTGGCTGTGGATTGACCGTCGTCAGGAATAGTATCTATTGGATTGCTGGAATGTAATTTCTATATTTGCGTGATAACCTTTCACGCATGGAAAAGAGTAAGAATATTGAAAAACGTATATTGTGGGTCGCTGAACGCCTTTTTCTGGAAAAGGGGTTCAGCGGCACTTCTACTACGGAGATCGCAAAGACCGTAGGCTGCAATCAGGCGCTGATACATTATTATTTCAGAACCAAGGAAAAGCTTTTCTGGGACGTATTTTCTCCAAAGGTGGAACAGGTCGTGGAATATCTCGATGCGCCTCTTGATGATTCCATTGATTTTGAGGAGAGGATAAGAAATGTCATAGATTTCTATTTCGGGATACTTGAGCTTGATGAGCGTCTTGCTCCGTTCATAGTAAATGAACTTATTATGAATCCCGGACGTTGGGATATGTTCCGGACCAGATATCTCAGAAACGAGAGCAGAAGCAGTGCCTTCAAGAGATTTGAAAATATGGTCAAGGTGGAAATCGAAGCTGGAAGGCTCAGACCTATGCATGCTATCGATCTGCTTATCAATATAATGTCACTGACTATTTCCGCTTTCATCGTTGCTCCAAAGGGATTTGCCATAGGGGAGTGTGACTCAAATCTCAGAAAGTCTTACCTGAATCAACGTAGGGAAGATATCAAGGAAACGATTGTCCGTGGAATGAGCAAATAAAAAAGGGCCTCCGTTATGGAGACCCTTTACTTTTCAGGATATGATCCTATCTTTCGTACTCGACCTTTGCACGAACTTCTGCAATAGTCTTTACGTATTCTATAACGTTGCCCCTCAAGGTATCTGCCTTGTAAGCTGCGAGAGCCTCCCAGCTATCAAAGTCTGCAAGCATCACGGCGTCATAAGAAGTCTTTCCTTCATTACGGTTAACGCCCACTTCAATGCATTTAAGACCTGGCACGAGTCCCAAGAGGGACTCATATTTCTCCTTGACGTCTTCAGCGAGTTCTTTGGAAGTCTTGACATCTGATGGCTTGAACTTCCACATTACACAATATCTTACCATATCTGCTTAGTGTTTAGTGTTCATATTCGATGGCTAAATTAATAAATTTCCATGATACTACCAAAATTATCAATAATATTCCACCAATATATGCTTAGAGAGGATTCTTTTGATGGATTGTCTGTAAATTTTGTTATTTTTGTTTTCTGTTTGATTCATTATGATGCAACAAGATAACGCCTTTAAAAGCAGGAGAATAGCCAAGAACACCCTGATGCTCTATCTCAGGATGTTTCTTCTTATGCTTGTCGGCCTTTATACTTCGCGCGTCGTTCTTGAGGCTCTAGGCGAGAATGATTTCGGTATATATAATGTTGTCGGAGGTGTCGTGGCTATGTTCACGATCATATCTGGTGCCCTGAATTCCGCAGTGTCCCGATTCATTACCTTTGAAATGGGCAAGGGTGAAGCCGCCCAGCTTGATAAGGTATATTCCACAGCTGTTATGATACAGCTCATTCTGGCAGCTGTCGTCATCATTCTTGCCGAACCTGCCGGCCTTTGGTTCATTGAAAATGAAATGACCATAGACCCTTCGAGAATCCCTGCAGCAAAATGGGTGCTTCATTTTTCGTTGCTGTCATTTGTCATCAACCTTATGAGCGTCCCTCAGATGGCATCCATAACAGCACATGAAAAGATGACGGCATACGCATATATCGGCATTCTTGATGGCTTTCTGAGATTGGGCACAGCATTCCTTATTTCACGCTCTCCGATAGACAGACTGGTCTTTTATGCTGCTCTGATGTCATGTGTCGTCCTGATAGTCCGTATCGCATACGGCATATATTGCCGTACTCATTTTGAAGAATGCCGCTATCGTCCCGTCTTTGACAAACCGCTTATCAAGGAAATGTTTTCGTTTGCAGGCTGGAATTTCATCGGAGTGACTTCCGGCGTGCTGCGGGAACATGGTGGAAACATACTTGTGAATATATTTTCCGGACCTGCGGTCAATGCAGCAAGAGGAGTTGCCGTACAGCTGAACGGCGCAGTTCAAGGCTTTGTGACCAACTTCATGACAGCTGTTAATCCGCAGATAACCAAATCATATGCAGCTGGCGACGAGGCTTATCTCTTCCCATTGCTGCGAAGATCATCGCGCATGTCTTTCTATCTGCTTTTCATGATTGCTCTGCCGGTGCTTTTCAATACTGAATATCTTCTCGGACTCTGGCTTAAGGAGGTTCCTGACCATACGATGCTTTTTGTCCGGCTGTTCCTTGTTTTTGCGTTGAGTGAATCTCTTTCGAATCCACTCATAACGGTAATGCTGGCCACAGGCCGTATCCGCAATTACCAGCTCGCTGTAGGTGGGCTTCAGCTGCTTAATGTCCCGGTATCGTATGTATGCCTGAGGCTTGGTGCCATGCCGGAAGTGACTGTGATCGTTGCTGTCATAATATCTCAGGTATGCTTTTTCGTCCGTCTTATCATGCTCAGACGTATGATAAGGCTTGATGCAGTACGTTATATCCGTGAAGTCTATCTTAATGTGTTCATTGTTGCTGCCGTGTCATTGGTTTTCCCTGTGCTTGTCCATGACTGGCTGCCGGCTTCCTTTGCCGGGTTCTGCATAGGCGTATCGGTAAGTTTCGTTTCGGCCGTATTATCTGTCCTTTTCATCGGATGCAGCAAGAAGGAAAGGAGGGAAATCAAAGATTTTGTCAGGAGGAGAGGCGTATGATAAAGATAACAGACAAGGCTCTTTGTTGCGGATGTACTGCATGTGTGAATGCATGTCCTGTGCAATGTATCGTGATGAGACGAGATCGTGAAGGGTTTGATTATCCTGTCGCGAATCCGGATCTTTGCATAGGCTGCGGAAAATGTGAGAAGGTCTGTCCTGTGCTGAATCCTGCCGAGGCTTCCGAACCTCATCTTGCCTTGGCTGCGAGAAGCAGGAAGTATATGGAAGGCAGTTCTTCCGGTGGAGTGTTTCCGGCCCTTGCTGAAAGAATCATTGCAGAAGAAGGAGTGGTGTTCGGATCAGTATTCAATCCGGATATGACGGTCGGTCATGCAGATGCTGAGGATATGGACTCTGTGGGTAGAATGAGAGGGTCGAAATATGTTCAGAGTGACCTCTATTCTACATTTGAGGAAGTCAAGTCATGTCTGTCTGTGGGAAGAAAGGTCATGTTTACCGGTACTCCATGTCAGATTGCCGGTCTCAAGTCATACCTTGGAAGGGGATATGACGGGCTTCTGACTGCGGATTGTGCATGCCACGGTGTCCCTAGTCCAGGCCTTTGGGAGAAATATCTGAAAGCTCTGGAGCAGAAGCATGGTTTCAAGATAAGTGATGTAAGGTTCAGGGATAAAAGGCATGGCTGGCGTAATTATGATTTTGTAATTGCTTCCGGCGATCAGGAAGTAGTGACCGGACATTCAGTGGATATATTCATGTCGCTTTTCCTTCAGGATATGTCTCTTCGTCCGTCCTGCTATGATTGTCCGGCGCGTAACGGAAGGAGCGGAAGCGACATCACGATGGCGGACCTTTGGAATGTTGCGGAAGCTGCTCCTGAATATGATGATGACAAAGGTGTTTCCCTTCTTCTTGTCAATACTTCAAAAGGAAGGACAGCCGTAGAAGAGTCTGATATCGAATCAACATCGTTGGACAAGGTGCTTGCCATGAAAAGGAATGCCGGCTTCGCAGAACATATATCCAGACCGGAAAGAAGGACCGAGTTTTTTGCAGGTGTCCATTCGGCGCATGATCTGATCACTTATCTTGATGGTTTTGTGAAAAGGGATTCATTCTTTACCAAAGTGCGCCGTACTCTGGTAAATGTCAAGAGGAGGATAATGAAATGAGAGTCGCGATAATCACTTTGCCTCTGCACACCAATTATGGCGGTATCCTTCAAGCCTATGCTTTGAAGAAGGCTGTCGAATCTCTGGGACATACTGCAGAGGTCCTTGACAGAAAATGCAAGCTGGTTCTTCCACCATCATGGAAGATGCCTCTCGTTTATGTGAAGAGAACCGCCCAGAACGTCGTTGCATTGAAGAAAGTCCGTGAAGTGTTCCGTGAGAGAAGAATCATGAGGGAACTGCCTTATGTCGGGACTCATCTGCTCCGTTTCATCGGTACCGGTATATCTCCACGTGAGATCGATGGCTTTGATGAAATAGGAATGGGCGAGTATGATGCATTCATCGTCGGGAGCGATCAGGTATGGAGACCTAAATATTTCGGAAAGATAGAAGATGCGTTTCTTGCATTTACCAGGGACTGGCCGGTGAAGAGGATTGCATATGCAGCTTCTTTCGGAACGGAACAGCTGGAATATACATATGAACAACTGGAGTCATGTTCTGCACTTCTTCATAAGTTTGATGCCGTTTCTGTCCGTGAATCCGGAGCTGTCGCACTATGTGACGAATGGTTTGACTGCGAGAAGGTCAGCCATGTACTCGATCCGGTCATGCTCCTTCAGGCAGATGCTTATAGGAAAATAGCTTCAGAATCCTCTGAACGTCCGGCAAAAGGTAAATTGCTGACCTATGTGCTTGATCGCGACATGACCAAGGACTTTGTGATAGAAAAGGTCAAGGGCTGGCTTTCGTGCGATGTCCATGACGCTTTCGTTGATGAGAGGAACGGGGTTATTCCTGTACAGAATCGTATCGTACCTTCGATGGAGCAGTGGCTGTCATGTTTTATTGATGCGGAATTTGTCGTGACGGATTCTTTTCATGGAACATTGCTGTCAATCCTTTTCCATAAGCCTTTCATATCTTTGGGAAATCCTAAGAGGGGAATGTCCAGGCTTCTCTCGATACTTGA
The DNA here is from genome assembly GCA_045613365.1 of Candidatus Cryptobacteroides sp. Taxonomy (GTDB): domain Bacteria; phylum Bacteroidota; class Bacteroidia; order Bacteroidales; family UBA932; genus Cryptobacteroides. The sequence continues at coordinate 58,793 of JAZLAS010000054.1, read as the reverse complement.
AGCATTCGGGCTTCAGGACAGACTGATACATGGGATTGATTCTGAAGATGATGGTGAATATTATGTTTCCGGAATCGACTGGGACGCTGTCGAAGATAAATTGAAATCATACCGAGAAGACTCTTTCGAGTTCTTGAGAAAATCATTGAAATGATATGGATAAGGTTACAGTAAGCATCATCATTCCGGTATATAATTCGGAGCAGCATCTGGATAAATGTCTTGCAAGTATAATCAGGCAGGATATGAGTTCTTATGAGGTGATCCTGGTCGATGACGGCAGTACAGATTCATCTCCCCTTATCTGTGACAGATTTTCATCGACAGACGCTCGTTTCAGGACCATTCATAAAAAGAACGGCGGAGTCAGCTCGGCCCGTAATGCCGGCATCAACCTGGCTCAAGGAGAATTCGTACTTTTCGTTGACTCGGACGATGCTTTGGCTGAAGGAGCCTTGTCACATCTGACTTCATGCATCAGTTCACATCCGGATATCGTTGTTGGAGGCTTCAATGTCTATCAGGAAGAGATCCTTAATGACTGCATATCTTCAAGTAGTTCTGCGTTCTATTCCAAAGATGATCTAGGGAATTTCTTCGATGATACGATGATGGCATATGGACAATTATACAGGGGGCCGTGGGCCAAACTTTTCAGATTGTCTCTGATACGGAAACATGCTCTCCGCTTTAATGAAAATCTTTCATATGCTGAGGATAAACTCTTTGTATATCAGTATCTTGCATGTGTGTCATCGGCGGCATCGGTAAATCTTCCTGTTTACGAATATTATCGACGGGCAGGAACACTCAGCGGAGGTAAGACAGATGAAAAACGTGCCAGACAGCTGATTGCAGTGACTCCTTTATGTGCATCTTCAATGAAAGATCTGATAGATAAATCCGGCACCACCCGCAGCTTGCGTACAGTTTATCATAACGATTTAGTATGCTGCGACCTGATGAGGATTCTGAGATTCTTCCTGAAAAGAAAGACAGGGCTGATGTCAGAGGAAAATCTTCGTATGCTATATTCTGTCATGGATAACGATTCATTGACCAGAATCTTTGAAAGGAGGGTTCCGGGACAGATACTGAACACCTTATTATATAAGGCAGGCAATCTGTCTTTATCGGTCTTTGTCTATAGGGTATCATCATTCATATCAAGTGCTTTCCATGCTTAAGATAGCTGTCATATTCGAGAGCAGCCCTTTTGACAGGAAAGGGCTTTTCAATGCCGTACACAACCGTGTGAAGCATCTGGCTGCGACAGGTGCCTGCAGTGTCGATATATATTGCTTACACAGCCGTGACACTGCGTTTACAAGACGTGTACGTCATACTCCCGTCGTACAGAATACAGATGAAGTGTCTATAGAGAATCTTGATTACAGGATTCTCTGGTACGACTTCTCGATTACTGACCATCTTATACTTACCAGACTTCATCGCAGACCTCCGTTCTTCATGAAGTTCATGGAAAGGACACTGCCCGTTCTGGAAGGATATGATTGTATCTGCGCCCATTCCTTTACAGGCGCATTGTTCGCATATGAAGCATTCAGACGATACGGCACTCCATATTTCGTTACCTGGCATGGATCTGATGTGCATACTCATCCATGGCGTAATCCTCTGATCCTTTCAGATACCCGGGAGGTAATGGAGAATGCCAGATGCAACTTCTTTGTCAGCAAGGCTTTGCTTCAATCTTCCGAAAGGATTACTTCCTCTGCTGAAAAGGCTGTTTTGTATAATGGAGTGTCCGAAAAGTTTGTCCGTTATCCGGAAGAAAGCAGAAATGAGTTGAGGCGTGCTCACGGACTATCGGCTGAAGATAAGGTTGTGGCTTTCGTCGGAAGCATAGTCGCAGTAAAGAATGTCACGATACTCCAGCCTCTCTTTCATGAGATACAATCCAGACTGCATTCTCCTGTGAAATTCTGGATAATCGGAGACGGAAAAATGAGGCATACCATAGAACCAGCTTTACTTGATGACAAAACCATCAATGTGAAATTCTGGGGAAATCTTCCTGCTGAAGATATGCCTGATATAATGAATTGCATTGATGTAGTTGTGCTTCCAAGTCTTAATGAAGGCTTGGGAATGGTCTGTGCCGAAGCGGTCAGATGCGGGGCCTCTGCTGTAGGTTCTGCTGCAGGAGGCATACCGGAAGTTGTCGGGAATGAGTTTGTTGTTCCTATTGGAGAGGATTTCGTTACTGAAATGGCAGATCTGATTGCAGGAATCCTCACGTCAAGGCCTGAACAGAAGATTCCTGAATCGCTGGATTGGAATAGGACAGCTGCTATCGAGCTCGATTATCTGAAGTCAGTAGCCCGTTGATGTAGTTCAGAATATCTGACCACACTTCTTCTTTGCCGGTTTCATTGAGGATTTCGTGACGCAGCCCGTCATATGCCTTTGTGGTCATGCATGCATATCCGACCTTTTTCATATGGTCTGCAGCTGCCTGGAAATCTTTCAGACTTGTAATGCATGGGTCATCGGAACCTGCAATGAAATGAATCGGAAGCTGAGGATTGCTGACATTCCAGCCCTTATCGGAATATGTGTCCATCATAAGGTCGAAAAGACCTATGAATCCGTTGGCTGTAAACTGATAATTGCACAACGGGTCACAATTATATGCCCTTACATTCTCTTTGTTTGTTGACAGCCAGGCATTTCTTCCTTCATTACTGAAGTTCTTGTTGAATCCTTCAAAAGCTATTTTCTGTATCAGGTCAGGACGATGACGGTCACTCTTGAATGCGGCTATGAACTTTGCCAGCAGCTTGCCTGCACCTGCGGCCGGATTCCTGCTCGGACTTCCGCAAACTATAAGGCCATCGATCAGGTTGTCATATCGCTTTGTGAATGAACGTACTGCAAGCGAGCCCATGCTATGACCGAAAAGATAAACAGGACTTTCCGGATACATCTTTCTGATCTCTTCATTTACCGTAAGAATGTCGCTTACTATGCCCCTCCAGCCGCCGCTGTAGAAATAGCCAAGGTCATCGGCTGATTTGACAGAAGCTCCATGTCCGCGATGGTCATGGATAACGCATGCAAACCCTTCTGAACAAAGGAATTCCATGAACGGAACATATCTTTCCTTATATTCGCACATGCCGTGGACCAGCTGGATTATTGCCTTCGGAGATGATTCCGGGGTGACTGCCATGACGCTTATGTCCAGATCGTCGTGAGCAGAACGGAGAGTGAATGTTCTTGTATCCATATGTTATTTTGCTGCATTGATTCCTGCTAGGTATCCTGTTGAGAAAGCGGTCTGGAGGTTGTATCCACCGGTATCTGCATCGAGATCCAGAACTTCTCCAGCGAAATATAGTCCGGGTATAAGCTTGGACTCCAATGTTTTAGGCGTGATTTCTTCAAGGCTTACTCCTCCAGCTGTCACAACACATCTTTCGTATCCTACGAATCCTGTGATCTCCATCTTCCAGTTCTTCAGCGCCTTGGCGAGAGTCTTATGGTCTGTGTTCGGATTCAGCTTTTGGAAAGCCGGAATCAGAGACATCGGAAGCACTTTGGTCAGAAGTATCCTGAATCTGTCTTTGTAGAGTTTGTTTGCACTGCGTTTGTCCTTGGACACATCGTTCCAAAGCGTGCTGATACGTACTGTCAGGTCTTCGATATCTACTGCAGGTTTGAGGTCCAGTACAGCCATTACCTTGGAGCCGTTAATGATAGCATTGACGCATTTCCTGCTGACTTTGAATCCTATAGGCCCTTCTATGCCTCCATCGGTAAAATCGAGGTCACCGAATTCATTCTGAGCCTCGTTGCCGTCCACGAAGATACTGAGCCCGACATTCTTGAGCTGGTTGCCGCAGAGGGATTCTCCGATCTCGCTGAGCTGGACATTTCTGTTTATATGACCCTTTATTTCAGAGTCAGTGCTGTCATGCTTGTATCCTTTCGGAACGATGGCTGTAAGGGATGGAAATAGCGGTCTGATACTATGGCCTAGCTGCTTTGCCCATATGTATCCGTCTCCGGTCGAGCCGGTCTTGGGGTAGGAGAGTCCGCCTGTACATATGATGAGTTTCCCGCATGTGTATTCCGATCCGTCGGTACATTCTATAGCGAAAGATCCTTTGCTTTGCTCTGGATGACAACTCTCATTTCGAGTCTGTCGGGAAATCGTCCGGACCTCCTTGCCGCAATGAATCTCCGCTCCTGCCTGTTCAGCGGCCCTTACCAAGGCGTCCACCACATCAGAAGCAAGATGGGAGGTAGGGAAGGCCCTGTCTCCACGTTCTATCACAGCTTCCATTCCATGCTCCTGAAGATAATCCACCATCTTCTCTGATGTCAGGTTGTAGAAGGAAGGCTTGAGGAAATTCGGCTTCGGATGGATATGGCTGTTGAACTCGTTCCATGGCTTGACATTCGTGAAATTGCATCTTCCCTTGCCGGTGATCATGATCTTTCGACCAGGTCTTGGCATCTTCTCAAGCACGATGACCTTTCCGTCAGTTCCGTTTTGTGCCATAGTCTCTGCTGCTCCGGCAGCGGCCATCAGACCGGCAGCTCCTCCTCCGATGATGATTATGTCAGCTGAATGCATAGAATTAGTGATGAAATTACGACTACAAATTTATAAAATTATCTATATTTGCAGTCCCTTTACATAAAGGAGTTTCGTTGCCACTTTAGCTTAGTCGGTAGAGCATCGCATTCGTAACGCGAAGGTCGTGGGTTCGAATCCCATAGGTGGCTCAAAATAAAGAGTGAGACTGATCATGTCAGTCCCACTCTTTTTTGTACTGTCTGGCTTTTATCGATATTTATTCAGCTACAATCTTGTCTGCATATTCTGACCAGCCTGGAGCTGTCTTGTACGCTTCCAGAGATTCTGCCGGAACATATATCTTAAGATTTTCAGAACATTCCCAGAATGCGTTATCTCCTAATGTAGGAGGCACCGGACTGCTTACTCTGACTGTTCTCAAACTGCTGCATATTCCAAACGCACTATTTCCAATCTCCGTGACTCCAGATGGTATATTAACGTAAGTGAGAGATGTACAGCGGTAAAAAGCATTCTTCCCGATGGCTTTCAGGTAACTGTCATCATTATAGTAGCCGAAACTTATTACCTGCAGATCCTGATGGCCGACAAAACAATAGTTTGGAATAGCCTCCACATAACGAGGAATATCTAAATAAGTTATCGGCTTATCGTCGCTTCCATATATTGATGTGTGGGATTTGCTAGCTGCTCTATTCAAAGGGTGAGAAGCCAAGTTAGCCAACTTTACCTTCAGCCATTGCTCAATATTACTGATCTTCATGATTTTCAATGAATCGCAGCTATTGAATGCACTCTTAGCGATCGAGTCAAGTTGATACGGCATCGTGATTTCCTTGATAGTCGAATAATAAAAAGCATACTCACCAATATGTTCTATAGAATTACTTAAAGTGACTTCGCCTGAATATCCTATCATTGAACAATTCTTGATTCCTTTCTTTTGATATCCATCCACGGTCATATCTATTCCTTCCATATGTATCTGGGATAGTACTTCTCCTGACTTATTCATCAGTTTAGGATAGTTCTTGTATGACTCAAATAACGGATGTGCGAACTGATCTTCAAAATCAATATTCAGCCAAGCATTCAAATCATTGATAACCAAATATTTGATAGCATTGCAACCGTTGAATGCTCTTGATGATATATAGCTCAATGATGATGGCAGGGTGAGCTTCTCCAATGATGAACAACCCGCAAATGTGTAACGATCTATCTTCTGTATTCCAAGCGGAACATTAACTTCTTTCAGATTTTGACAACCATAAAAAGCCCCTGATTCAATCAATGTCATATTAGAAGGGAATGTAACTTTTTCCAATGCTGTACAACCCATAAATGCGTACTCTTTTATCTGCCATACATTGTTCGGGATAACTATTGCCTTGAGATTCTTACAGTTATTGAAACTTTCTTTCTCCATGATTGTCAAGGACTCCGGAAGAGTGATCTTTTCCAATGCACTTCCCTGAAATGCCTGTTCTCTCAATTTGACTTTCTCTGGAATTATTATTGATGTCAATGAACTTTCTTTAAATGCCCAGCCGATGTCTTCCATCGACACGAAATATTTGAATTCATCGAATTTCTTACCGTTGAAGCGACTTCCGTAGATATTTGTATAAGACGCAGCTTCTGCAAAGGTGAGTTTCTGGTCATGATTTACGTCAAATGTATCTAGACACCATTGTTCCGTGTCCTTATCCTCGAATTGGATATAAGGCAACAAAATATTAAGCATCTTTGTGATGCTATGCTGAGAGTCAGATACAAAGACTGCAATCTTGTTGTAAGTGTCGTATAGCGAAGTTTTTATTGAAATCGTTCCGGACGTTTCATCATAAGGGACTACTTTTACACCCCACTCTTTCTCACAAAGTGTCTCTATCTCCACCTCTCCGGAAGCTCCATAAATCTTATAAGCTACTTCATATGGCGTTTCATAAACTGCCGCCGAATCTTCAATAGCCGGCATGATGAACTCTATTGCCAACGTTCTCTGATATTCTACAGTTATTACGGTTCCGTCAGACAAGGTGATATAGACATTGTGATCATCTTTGGTGACAGACTGCAGGAAAGAATCTCCATCTTCACCTGTAGCCTTGTCCAGCTTCTGCCATGATGCACCGTCATCATATGAGAGATACCAGTATCCGTCCTGAATCTTCAGCTGCGGCGTGATACCGTCGGTACCGGCAGCTCCGTCAGCACCATCTTTTCCGGTCGTAGGTATTTTCCGGCCGTCATCGTCCAAAAGCCATTTTCCGTCCAGCGTCCAATAATATAAGCCATCTGAAGCCTGCTTTACACCGATAACAGGTGTGGAACCATTGACTCCATCTTTTCCGTTCTCTCCGTCTTTACCATTTTCACCATGATAGATCGTGATGGAACCGCTTTTGGAAAATGTGACAGTATAACCGATTTCCTTCCCGTTTTCCTTGATCGGCGCTACATTCACTACAAAGTCTTTCTCTTGTAGAGCATTGACGATAGTCTGCAGCGAACCGATATTAGTGTTCATCTGGTTACATAATGTCTCCAGTTCCTTAATCCTGTCTTCGTGATTGTTCAGCTTCTCCCAGATGGAAGAATCGTCGAACTTGCTGCATGACAGAACTGTGAGCAATGTCATTGTTAAAATAAGTATTTTCTTCATGATTTTTGGAGGTTAATTTCATAAACCATGCGAAAATAACTTATGTGTGAAAGTGTATCAAGTTCACAAAGGTTCACTTAACGTTTATTCATTCATCAGAATCCTCCGGATTTCTTCCTTGAATTTTTCCTTTCCCCTTGCTCCTATCGTCATTGCCGGTTCACCATTCAAAGGAATATACAGCACTGCCGGTATCGAACTGATATTGAATGCCTTGGCCAGGTCTCTTTCCTTGTCGATGTCAACTTTATAGATGACGATGTCTTCTTTGTATTCTTCCGCAAGTTCTTCAAGAACAGGGGCGATTCTCTGACATGGGCCGCACCAGGTGGCTGTAAAGTCCACTATGGCAGGCTTGTCGCCAAGATATTTAAGTTCCTTGGCTGTCATGTCATATACCTTGTCGTTGAATGTGTCGTAACTGAGCTCGACAACTCCTTTCGGCTTTTCTTTCCTTTCTGTTGTTCTTGCTCCGGCATTCCCGCATGCAGCCAGCATCAGTATTGATGCTGCGGCTGCGATGGCTGTCTTGTATATTGTTTTCATATCCTGATGTTTTATGCAAATCTAATAATAATATTCGTGTTTTTCTGCAGGGTCTGATGCAATCAGAGCTTCTTCAAGGTTGATTCCCAGTGCTGCAGCCACTCCGCTTCCATAGGCCGGGTCAGCCTTATAGCAGTTCCTGACATGCCTCTGTTTGATGAACAGAAGGGCGTCTCCCATAGCTCTTGCAGTATTCTCGCAAGTCGCCATCTGATCCTCCGCACTCATCAGTCTCCATAATTTACCCGGTTGAGTGTAATAATCATCATCGTATTCCCTTTCGTTGTAGTTGTACGCCGGTCCTCCGTCCATAGGCGGTTCCTTCAGCTTTGGAGAGTCGGCCCATTCCCCGAAACTGTTAGGTTCATACGGAGTTGTTCCTCCATAGTTGCCGTCCGTGCGCATCATTCCGTCGCGATGGTAGGAATGGAAAGGACATCGTGGACGATTTACCGGAATCAGATTATGATTTACGCCGAGTCGGTACCTCTGTGCATCTCCATATGAGAACAATCTGCCTTGCAGCATCTTGTCCGGAGAGAATCCTATTCCTTCTATGACATTCATCGGGTTGAATGCAGCCTGTTCAACTTCAGCAAAGAAATTCTCCGGATTCCGGTTCAGCTCGAGGATGCCGACATCCATGAGAGGGAAATCCTTATGGTACCAGACCTTTGTCAGGTCAAACGGGTTGATGTGATATTCTTTGGCCTGCTCTTCGGTCATCAGCTGTATCTGCATCTTCCAGCGAGGGTAATCTCCCCGTTCGATTGCTTCATACAGGTCTCTCTGATGTGATTCCCTGTCTTTAGCGATAACAGCTTCCGCTTCAGCATCGGTCATGTTCATGATACCCTGGAGCGTGCGGAGATGGAACTTCACCCATGTGCGCTTGTTGTCTTTGTTTATGAAGCTGTAAGTATGGCTCCCGAATCCATGCATGTGACGGTATGAGAGCGGTATTCCTCGAGGACTCATGGTGATGGTGACCTGATGGAGTGCTTCAGGCAGAAGTGTCCAGAAATCCCAGTTGTTCGTTGCACTTCTCATTCCGGTCCGCGGGTCTCGTTTGATGGCATGATTCAGGTCGGGGAATTTTAGTGGATCGCGCAGGAAAAAGACTGGCGTATTGTTCCCGACAAGATCCCAATTACCTGTATCTGTATAGAATTTCATTGCAAAGCCTCGTATGTCTCTTTCTGCATCGGCCGCGCCGCGTTCACCTGCTACCGTAGAAAACCTGACAAAGCATTCTGTCTGTTTTCCTACTTCCGCGAAAATCGAGGCTTTTGTCCATTCGGTGATGTCATGTGTGACAGTAAATGTTCCGTAAGCTCCTGCTCCTTTAGCATGCATTCTTCTTTCCGGAATCACTTCGCGGTCAAAATGTGCAAGCTTCTCCATGAACCATGGGTCCTGCATTGTAACAGGTCCGGGCTGTCCTGCTGTCTGGATGTTCTGATTGTCTGCAACCGGCCTTCCGTTTTCAGAGGTCAATGTGTGGGGATTTCTTTTGTCGTTCATTGTGGATTGATTTTGAAGTTTGTATCTATATGTTGTCCGTAAATGTTTCTGATCCACAGCTCCGGCTGATTTCAAATCAAATGCCAATTTTACTATCTTTGTATGATATTCATCGGAGTTCCAAAGTATGAAAGGACAATTGCTGATATTTATTTGCCTTATGCTGGCCTCATGCAGAGGCACAGACAGGACCATAGAGGAAACATCTTCCTCCTATGCAAAGTATTTCGAAATACTGGACAATCCTGTACGGGTCGTCGTGATGTCGCCATATGACGCAGTAGCAGATACATTGCTGATAGACAGGTCATTGGATAATCTTATCTGCATGTCTTCCTCACACGTAGCCGCTCTTTCTGCCATTGGTGCCGATTCTGTCATATCAGCTGTTTCCGGGATCCGCTACATATCAGATCCGGACCTGCGTAAACGCTGGCGTGGTACAATGGACAATGGTACGTCTTCATGCAATCGTACCTTATATGACATAGGATATGAAGCCGACCTTGATTATGAAAGGATACTGGAAATAAAGCCGGATCTTCTTCTTGCTTATACAGTTTCCGGTACTGTGCCGCAGTATATCGTCAAACTCAGGTCTCTGGGTATTCCCGTTCTTGTACTGCATGACCATCTTGAAGAACATCCGCTTGCCCGTGCCGAGTATATACGACTTTTCGGTGCATTGACGGGCAGACGTGATTCAGCGGATTCACTATATGAGAAAGTGTGCAGCAGGTATCAGGAATTATGTGTAAACCATGAAGAGTCTGCCGGAAAACTGCTCCTGAACATCCCGTATGGAGATGCATGGTATATCCCGGGAGGAGAAAGCTATATGGCTCAGTTGGTCCGTGACGCGGGTGGGGAAGTGCTTGGCGCCGTGCCCGGTGCCAGCCGTTCAAGTGTCATGACAATGGAACAGGCCTACATCCTCTCGCAGGATGCGGACATATGGCTCAATCCCGGACATTGCAGGACGCGTGAGGAAGTGTCTCGTATCCATCAGCTTTTCCCTAAGTTCGGACCTCTTGCCGATGGACTTCCAATATACAACAACACCCTCAGGACAACGCCCGAGGGTGGTAATGATTTCTGGGAATCCGGTGCCGTCCGTCCCGATCTGATCCTTGAGGACCTCCGGAATATCATCTCAGGCAATCAGCCCGACAGCCTGAATTATTTTATAAAGGTGGATTAGAATATCACCTTCATATCGTAAAGCTCATTTTCGCAGTAGGTGGCTTTGAAAGATATTTCACCTTCCTGACGCGAGGCCAATGGACTGACAGGCGTAAGCTCGACGGCAACAAAGTCGCCGATACGCAGCGAAGTGAGTCGTGAGGCCTTGCATAATGCTTCTTCGACCATCTCCTTCAAAGATGATTCTGCCGGAACCATATCTCTTGCGAATGCCACTCTCGGAAAACCGAATACGATCTCGCCGTTTTTCTTTACTTCATATACATTGTCTATGCTCTCCATAACTACCGGGTTATAGAGAGGAGCCGGCAGCAGGGAAGTATGGTCTGCGCATGAAGTGAATGCGATTTCTCCGGTATTGCAATACATGAGCGCACCGAAATTGAAGGCATCGTAGTATCGTGATGCGAACTTCTCTCCTATGCATTTCCCTGCCTTGCTGATACGGACGAAGACTATCGGAGCCCAATTGATTTCTTCTATGCCTTCAGGCACATAGAAGTCTTTGTTTTCCCTTTCCCATGTCGTATCAGGACGGCAATAGCAGATGTCGCTTCCGTATGGCTTTACAATGATGTTCATCAGTCTTCCTCCTGTGAAAACAGACTTCCAAGCTCTTCGAAAGGTGTATAGCCTTTCGTGCGTGGTACGAATGTCGTTGTCTTTTTCTTTTCCGCGAACGCCGCTTTTTTCTCTGCCTCGAACTGAGCCTTCAGCTGAGAGAACAGACGCTTGGTGTCAAGAGTGAAGTCTCCGTTGTCTATCCATGCGAAATATGACGGCTCGCTGAAATACACTTCGCGCGCAGTCTTGCCCTTATGCTTTCCGAAGCTGACTGTAGGCTCGTCCTTGTCGTTGAGAATCAGGCGTCCGGCATAGTCCACTGTCCTTTGCTTTGTAGAGAATTTAGCCAGCTTGTCTATGTTGTTCTCAATGCGTGGATCTCCTGCATATCTGTCAAGCTGACCTTTGAGAACTTCATATGTTGCGAGCGTATCTGCTTCAGCTGCATGTGCATTTTCGAGCTCAAGCCCGCAGTAGAACAAGTATGCGGCCTTAAGTGTACGTGGCTCCATCGCGTGGAATATGTTCTGAACGTCCACCATCTTCATCGCATGAAGATCGATCTGAGGCTGCTTGTCTGTATATCTTCTGACCCTTTCTATCTCTTCTGCAAGCATTGGAAGATCGAATTTGGCTGAATTGAATCCTGCAAGATCACTGCCTTCAAGCCACTCTACTACTTCTTCCGATATCTGATAGAATGTAGGACAGTCAGCAAGGTCTTCAGCAGAGATACCATGCACTGCCTGGGCTGAAGGGTTTATCGCTCTCTGACACTGACGTTCATAGTCCCAAGGCTTTACCCTCCATGTCTTGACCCTTTGTTCGCCTCCGGGAAGAATCTTGACAAAGCAGAGCTCAATGATCGAGTCTGATGCGATATTGAGCCCTGTGCTTTCTATGTCGAAAAATAATAACGGTCTTTCGAGATTGAGCTCCATGTTACGAAATCATGATAGGCATAATGATTCCACAAATCTTCTCGCTCTCTTCCTCGTCCTCAGCTGGAACCACGAGTGCGGCACGCTTGCTGTCAAGGAACTTCATGACAAGCTCTCCGCAGTTCATGTTGGAGAGGATCTCGATGATGAAAGGAGACTTGAATCCGATGGTAAGGTCTTCACCGTCGTATTGGCAAGGCATTGTCTCATGAGCTGCAATCGAGAAACCGAGATCCTGTGCTGAAATCATGAGGCTGCCGCTCTTGAGGTCGAACTTTATGTGGTTTGAAGCCTTGTTTGAGCAGACAGATACACGACGGACTGTGTTGAGGAGCTGTACGCGGTTGATCCTGAGGATATTGGAATTGTTCTGCGGGATCACGTCGCGGTATTTAGGATATTTGCCGACTACAAGGCGGCAGATCACCATTGTGTTGCCGAAGCTGAATACAGCGTTCTTTGAGTCGAATGAAATATCTACTGTCTCAGCATCCTTGCCGATGATGGCCTTGAGGATTGCAGCAGGCTTCTTATGAAGGATGAATGATGCCTTCTCTGAAGCTTTCACGTCCGCAGTCGTGTAGCATATGAGCTTGTGCGAGTCAGATGCGACGAGGGTAGTGGATGAAAGGTCGATATCGAAATAGATACCGTTCATCGCTGGTCTGATCTCATCATCAGCAGTCGCATAGATTGTGCTTGCTATACCCTCTACGAGGCTCTGTGCCGGGAACTGAAGTGTCACGGCTGTATCGTCTGTGCCTGTTATTTCAGGATAGTCTTCTGCAGGGAAGTATGGGAGGGTTGATTCGCCGCTTGCCCAGCTGCATACGAACGAACTATCGCTTGAAGTGCTGATTGTAAGAGGCTGGTCTGGAAGCTCCTTGAGGAGATCCATCATGTGCTTGGCAGGAACAGCGATCCTTCCTTCCTCGGCTGTGTTCTCGACTTCGATCTGAGTCTTGAGGGTAAGCTCCGAATCTGACGCTGTTATCTCGAGAATGTTTCCCTTCAGGTCAAAAAGGAAGTTTTCAAGAATAGGAAGCGGTGACTTAGCCGGAATCGCCTTGGCAACAGCCATTACTCCTCTGAGTAGTTCTGAACTTGAAATGATAAGTTTCATGGTTTATAGTGTTTATTGTATTTCGTTATTTACTGCCTATATATAATACGGCATGATAAGTCATACAAATATAGAAATATTTTCCGAGCCACTGGCATATTTTTTGATTTTTTGACCCCAGTAATACAAATGTGACAAATGTGTCAGCAAAAAACGGGCATAAAGGGATATTTTGAATAAAAACTTAATACAGAAAGAAAATATGAAAAGAGGATTTCTTGTTGTCTTGCTTTCCGCACTTGCAGGAGGGCTTACAGCTTATGCTGTAGTAAACCGTATGTCAGATGATGGTATTCAGGCAGTTCAGACCAATGATGGCGGCCAGTTCCGTACTGTCAATCTGTCACATGACAATTGGCCGGACTTCACTTATGCAGCAGAATCGGCAGTTGATGCCGTTGTGTATGTAAAGGTGACTTCAACACAGACTCAGCAGCAGTCCCCTAGCTCAATATTCGAGTATTTCTTCGGTTTCCCTCAAGGAGCTCCGCAGCAGCAGGAGAGGATAGGAAGCGGTTCCGGAGTCATAATCCGTGAGGACGGATATATCGTGACAAATAATCATGTGATCGATGGAGCAACAAAAATCGAAGTTACACTTAATAACAATCAGACCTATCCGGCGACTCTTGTAGGCACTGACCCTGCAACAGATGTGGCTCTTCTCAAGATAGAAGCATCAGGACTTCCGATCATACCGTTCGGCGATTCCGACAAGCTTCGTCTTGGAGAATGGGTCATTGCCATCGGATCTCCATATGATCTCCGCTCGACCATTACAGCCGGAATCGTCAGTGCGAAAGGACGTTCCATGCCGAATTATTCAGGTGAGTTCAAGATCGAGTCATTCATTCAGACTGATGCTGCAGTGAATCCGGGAAACAGTGGCGGTGCTTTGGTGGACAAGGCCGGCAATCTCGTAGGTATCAATACTGCAATCTATTCTCAGACAGGATCCTACGCTGGATATTCGTTTGCTGTTCCGGTAAACATCGTGAAGAAGATCGCATATGACCTTATGGACTTCGGAAGTGTGAAAAGAGCTGTCTTAGGTATTGTCATGCAGCCGATTGATGATAAAATTGCTGATGAGTTGAAACTTTCTTCAAGAAACGGCGTATATATTAACGAGGTTTCTAAAAGCGGTGCTGCAGATAAGGCCGGTGTCAAGGCCGGAGATGTGCTCATCGCGATAGACTCGACAAAGATCACGACCACGTCATCTGTACAGGAAGCTGTCAGCAGATTTTCTCCAGGAGACGTTGCAGTCCTGACCGTTATCAGAGATGGAAAGGAAGTCAAGCTTGATGTTACTTTCAAGGGTACATCTCAGGAAAACGGTACTGTCGAGGAAGATGGTTCTGTGGCATTCTACGGGTCTTCTATCAAGGAGGCAGATGAAGAGACATTGGCAAAATACGGCATCAAGTCAGGCGTTGAGATCGTTGAACTGGGTCCTGGCAAGCTTATGGAGGCCGGTGCGGTTGAAGGCTTCATTATACAGTATGTCAATGATCATCCGGTAAAGACACCTCAGGATGTGATAGACATCGTCAAGAAGTCGAAGAGAACGGTATTCATTGAAGGAATTACCCCTTCCGGCAGAACAGGTTATTTCGGCTTCGGAGTATAGGAAAGCAAAATACTTAATTTATACGAATGAGACAGTTAAAGATTACAAAATCAATCACCAACCGTGAGAGTGCGTCACTTGACAAGTACCTTCAGGAGATCGGCCGAGAAGAACTCATCACAGTTGAGGAAGAGGTGGAGCTTGCCCAGAGGATCCGTAAAGGAGACCAGCAGGCTCTTGAAAAACTGACAAGAGCAAACCTTAGATTCGTGGTTTCTGTCGCTAAACAGTATCAGAATCAGGGACTTAGCCTTCCGGACCTTATCAATGAGGGAAACCTCGGACTGATCAAGGCTGCAGAGAAGTTCGATGAGACAAGAGGTTTCAAGTTCATCTCATATGCAGTGTGGTGGATCCGCCAGTCTATTCTTCAGGCTCTTGCCGAGCAGTCAAGGATTGTCCGCCTTCCTCTTAACCAGGTGGGCTCTTTGAACAAGATCAACAAGGCTCTTCAGAAGTTCGAGCAGGAGAATGAGCGTATGCCGTCAAGCGAGGAACTTTCCGAGATGATCGATGTTCCGAAGGATAAGATTGCAGATACTCTCCGCGTGTCAGGACGTCATGTGTCAGTAGATGCTCCTTTCGTAGAGGGTGAGGATAACAGTCTTCTCGACGTGCTTGTGAACAATGATTCACCGAGCGCCGACCGTGGACTTGTGAATGAGTCTCTCAACAAGGAAATCGAGAGAGCGCTTTCTACTCTTGCGACAAGAGAAAGGGAGATCATCAAGTCATTCTTCGGTATAGGTTGTCAGGAGATGACATTGGAAGAGATCGGAGAACGTTTCGGTCTGACAAGGGAACGTGTCCGTCAGATCAAGGAGAAGGCGATCCGCAAACTCAAGAATAATTCAAGAAGCAAACTTTTGAAAAGCTATTTAGGATAATGACTCCAGAAACATTCATCATAGCTAAAGCGTCTGAAGCAATTCAGGCGCTTTACGGCGTTGAAGTACCGGCTGCCCAGCTTCAGGTACAGGTTACGCGTAAGGAATTCGAGGGAGACTATACTTTGGTCGTATTCCCTCTGTTGAAAATGTCAAAGACAACTCCGGAGAATACTGGAAATGCGATAGGTGAGTGGCTCAAGACAAATGTGGCTGAAATTGCAGCATACAATACGGTCAAGGGCTTCCTCAATATTTCATTCTCAGAGGTTTACTGGAACAATGTCTTCACTGAGATTGCGGCTGCCGAGGACTTCGGACAGCTTGCTCCGACAGGCAGGACCATCATGGTGGAATATTCTTCGCCTAATACAAATAAACCTCTTCATCTCGGACATATCCGCAACAACCTTCTCGGCTGGTCTGTAGCCAAGCTCCTTGAAGTGTGCGGACATAATGTCATGAAGGTGAATCTTGTAAATGACCGTGGTATCCACATCTGCAAGTCCATGTATGCGTGGAAAGTGCTAGGAAACGGCGAGACTCCAGCTTCAAGCGGCAAGAAGGGTGACCACCTTGTCGGTGATTACTATGTCGCATTCAACAATCTCTACAAGAAGGAGGTTGACGAGCTTGTAGCCGGTGGCATGAGCAAGGAAGAGGCCGAGAAGAATGCTCCTTCCCTCAAGGCGGCTCAGGAAATGCTCTTCAAATGGGAAAATGGAGATGCTGAGGTGGTTGAGCTCTGGAAGACCATGAACGGCTGGGTTTATGAGGGATTCGACAAGACATATGCGGATCTCGGCATCAGCTTCGACAGGACTTACTATGAGTCACAGACATACCTTTTCGGAAAGGCTCTTGTACAGAAGGGCCTCGATGCAGGTATCTTCGAAAAGCAGGAGGACGGTTCGGTATGGTGTGACCTTACAGCGGACGGTCTCGACAGAAAGCTTCTTCTCCGTGGCGACGGAACTTCGGTGTATATGACCCAGGATCTCGGAACAGCTGAGCAGCGTTTCGCTGAATACAGCCTTGACGAGCACATCTATGTCGTAGGAAATGAGCAGAATTATCATTTCCAGGTACTGAAGCTCATTCTCGGCAAGCTCGGATTCGACTGGGCTGACAGCATCTACCATCTTTCATACGGAATGGTTGAGCTTCCAGAGGGTAAGATGAAGTCTCGTGAGGGAACTGTCGTTGACGCCGATGATCTTATCGCTGGCATGTACAATACAGCAAAGGAGACATCTCTGGAGCTCGGCAAGATCGACAATCTCAGCGAGGAGGAGCAGGATGCTCTCTTCAAGATGATAAGCCTCGGAGCTCTTAAATATTTCATTCTTAAGGTGGATCCTAAGAAGACCATGCTGTTCGATCCGAAGGAGTCAATCGACTTCAACGGTAATACCGGTCCTTTCATTCAATATACTCATGCGCGAATCAAGTCTATTCTCCGCAAGGCGGACGAGAGGGGCATTGCGCATGCAGCAGATGCAGTGAAAGCTGATTCGGAACTTACCCCGAAGGAAGTACGTATCATCAAGATACTCAATACATTCCCCGCAAAGGTTGCCGAGGCTGGCGCTGCCCACTCTCCTGCACTGATTGCAAATTATGCATATGAGCTTGCGAAGGAGTTCAACCAGTATTATCATGATACTCCGATTCTCCGCGAAGAGAATCAGGCTCTTCTGCAGTATCGTCTTGTGCTTGTCGAGACTATCGCCAAGATTCTCAGCAAGGCAATGTCCATACTTGGTATCAATCTTCCAGAGAGAATGTAATTTCCCGGATTATATCAACAGAAAACCAACCAAGGCTGTAAAGCCGGCGGTCCTCCCCACTATCGTGGGTCCCCTCCCTTTTCGGGAGCCAATGCCGCCTTGCTGTTACAGCCTTGGTTGGTTTTCTGTTGATCCGGACCGTCAGTCTTTCAATGTCCCTGAATAACTGGTCGGATAGCCTGTCTTCTTTTTCGTGTTGTAGAAATCCAAGGAGAAATCGATGCTGTCCTCAGAAAGGTTACCATGCAGCTCATCAACACGGTAAGTGTCATACGGACCTCCCATGGCCCATGGAGTCGAGCCGTCTGTGTAGAATGACCATGAACCGTCAGGCTCCTGAACTACAGGGACTTCCAGGATGGTTACATCTATCCTGACTGGCATGGCCGGAACGAATTTCACTTTTTCAAGCTTGATGTCGATGGTTGTCTGGTCATCATTGAACTCAACCTGAACCTTGACATCTTTCTGATTGAAATCCTTGCCCTCATATACTACGGTCATATGTCCGGTAAATTTAGGGGAATCATCTGTAATCCGGGTCGGAGCCTTTTCGCACGAGCATAATATGCATAACGCGGCTGCAAATAATGTAAAAATCTTATTCATCATAAATCTATAGTAATTCCTGCAGTCCATCTGAAAGGCTTTCCTCTCTGGAAGAACATGTTTCCGACAGACTTGAAATAAAATACATTATAGTCTTCATTCAGCAGATTGTCAACTCTGAATCTGAAATCAAACCATTTGAAATCCAATGAAATGTCAGCTCCTGTCTGGACGACCAGTGGCTCGGTCAGCGTATTCGCCTCGTCCCACCATATCCTTCCTGCGCAACTGCAGTCTGCAGAGATTGACAGCCCTCTGAATGCGTTCCCATTGATGCGGAAACAATAACCTGCTCTGGCATTGAATGTATGTTCAGGAGAATATGGGATATGGTTTCCGCTGTAGTCGTTGTTGCCGTCATCATATCGGGTAAACCGGGCGTCTGTATATCCATATGATGCTGATGCAGACAATCCCTTCCATTCGTATGATGCTGACAGTTCAGCTCCCAAGCTGAGGGAACGTCCGACATTAGCCATCATGCGTCCTGTGGATTTGCCAGGAGGGAAAAGTGTTATCTGCTGGTCGCGGCATGCTATGTAGAAAAGTGATGCTGAACCGGAAAAACGATGATTTCCGTTTCTTATATCCATGCTTCCTCCAAGTTCGTAATTCCATGTCTTCTCAGGACGATATGCAGTGCTTTCAGCAGTGACTGCCGTCCCAGGATCGTCAAGATATACTCCTAGGTCGGCCATCAGACCGTTCATCATCATGTTCTGCAGTATGTCGGAAAATATCTGAGTGTTGAATCCTCCGCTTCTGTAGCCCTTAGAAACTACAGCAAATACCCTGGCTTTCCCGCTGTCTGAGAAGTCATCGAATTCGTATAGGGCAGACAGCTTCGGAAGCAGTTCGACATAATGGTTGTCAACATTACCCTCATATATTGTCTCGAACTTTTTCCAGTCGGCCATTGTCGGTATGAAACGATAATGGATGTCTGCATCGCTGCAATAGCTCATGATATTGCCTTCATAGTCCAGTCTGAGACCCGCAGTGAGAAGCCAGTTGCCGAATGAAAAATATGACTCATGATATACGGCAGCACCGAAGGTGTTGATGCCGAATTCGCTGCCTATCAGGAAATTGTCTTCCTTGATAGCCAATGGCGCATCATAGCCTCCGGATACATCTTCCGGAATATTTGAATTTGCGTTTCCTAAAATCAGGTCATTGATCCCGTCCTGCTTGAAGCGCACCGGCGCTGACATTCTGTTGAATTTCCAGAAAGCAAATATACCGCTCTGCCAGTCCCACCATTCTTTTTTCCAATCCCTCTTGGGCTTCAGTATGATTTCCTGAGTCAAAGCTCCTTCCCTCTGGATCTGTCCTAATGTGAACATCGAACGTGTCGTGAAATCCTGATCCATATCCATTCTGTCAAGCAGAATCTGGACTGCAGAAATGCTGTTCAATGTATATTCATCTTTGTCAAGCCTTAGTTTCACAGCTTCCGTAAGATTGAATCGCTTGTAGGAGCATTTGTCATTGTATGAGGTCTCAAGCAGTTCTCCGGTTTCCGGAAGATAGCGTCTGTATGGCCAGCCACCCTGAGTCAGAGCTCCTGAAGAAAATATATTTTCGAAATACAGGTCAGGTCGTAGCTTCTTTTCAAGACGTAGCCTTAACGAAAGCGCGTCCAGAGGGTCGCACTTCTTGCCGGTATAAGCGTTTTCATAGAATCCGTCAGAATGTCTGAAGCTTATGCCTGCACCAATGGCAAGGCCTTTCACGTCTTTACGGTAGATCGATGCCCGTGCGGCTATGGAATTTGCTGAACCATATTCAAGACCGGCGCGTACACCTTCATAAGATGAAGGTGAAAGGGTGTTCAGAGACAACACTCCGCACATGGAATTCCTTCCGTAAAGAGTGCCTTGAGGACCTCTGAATATATCCGCACGTCGGATATCCAGCATCTCCATGTCATATGCGTTCTTGTTCAGTACAGGAACATCATCGATATATAATCCGAGAACGGGATTTTCCATCCTTGATCCGAAACCTCTGAGGTAGATGGACGACGTCATTGCCGAACCGTAATCCGGTATATGTAGATTGGGAATGACTGAAGACAGCTCTTTAGGCGAATCTATGCCTCTTTCCTCCAGTTCGTCAAGATAGACCACGGAAACGGGAGATGCGAGCCTTTCGATGGGAAGAGCCTGCTTTACAGATGTTTCGATCAGTGAAGATGATAAAGTATCCTTCAGTTCTTCTTCACCAAGAGGAACTGAAAGCAGAATTGATATGATGGTTGTCAAGAGCACAAGAATACAAAGATAGTTATTATATTTGCATTTGAAAAGACTTAAGAAATGATATTGCGCGCAGAAGGCGACCCGATGGGCGCCGCTATTTATGATTATCACAAAAACGGTTGTGCTGATTCTTTGATCGTATCATCTTCAATGTTCGAAGATGATGAGATTCCTGTAGATACTTTGTTCCGTGAATTCGACGATATGCCGGAATTGGAGAAGACTGCACTTGAGGAGGCTTACGGCGATATTCTTGATGTCGGCGCAGGAAGCGGTTGTCACAGCCTCGCACTGAAGAAAATGGGCAAGAATGCCGATGCGATGGATATTTCTCCACTTTCAGTTGCAGTCATGCGTGAAAGAGGTGTGAATGCATATCTGGCTGATTTTTATGATGAGGCTTTTGACAGGAAATATGATACGGTCCTGATGCTTATGAACGGTACGGGAATCATCGGTAATCTTGATAATATGCCTGATTTCTTTGCACGTCTCAGACAGATTCTCAAACCTGGAGGCTGCCTTCTGATAGATTCCAGCGATCTGCGCTATCTGTTCGAAGAGGAAGACGGCAGCCTTATGATAGACCTTGCAGATGATTATTACGGTCAGCTGGATTACTGCATGTCATATAAGGAGGTGCAAGGCGAACCGTTCGACTGGCTGTATGTGGATTTTGATACCCTTGCATTCTATGCGGAGGAGAACGGATTCAGGACTGAGCTGCTTTCTCAGGGAGATCATTATGATTATCTTGCAAAACTTACAGTCGGATAAATTTATGAATATACTTATAACAGGCTCAGCTCAGGGAATAGGCAAGGCGATAGCGGAATTGTTTCTGCAGGAAGGCCATTCCGTCATCGGTCTGGACAGACAGCAGCAGAGCATTTCCCATGGCAACTATACTCATGTCTTGTGTGATATACGTGATTATCAGTCACTTCCTGATATCAAAGATGTTGATGTCCTCATAAATAATGCCGGTACTCAGAACGAAGAGGATATAGATGTCAATCTCAAGGCCCTTATCCATATTACTGAAAAATATGGAGTCAGGGAAGGGATACGGTCGGTATTGAACATCGGCTCTGCCAGTGCTCATACAGGATCGGAATTTCCTGAATATTGTGCCAGCAAAGGTGGTGTTGTCGCCTATACTAAGAATGTTGCTCTTCGTATAGCCGGATATGGAGCGACATGCAACAGTCTCGATCCCGGAGGAGTCCTGACTCCTTTGAATGATTGCGTCATAAATGATCCTGTCTTATGGGAACAGATCATGGAACAGACTCCTTTAAAGAAATGGGCTACGGCAGAAGAAATAGCTCAATGGGCATATTTCCTGACAGTCACGAATACATTCTGTACAGGTCAATCAATAATTGTCGATGGAGGAGAATCCATCAATTCACATTTCGTCTGGAAATCTAATATTTAATACTATGGAACAAATCAATCAGAATTCTATGAAAAGGGAAGTATGGATAGACTGGATGCGTGTAGCTGCATGTTTTATGGTCATGATGGTACATGCAACCGAACCTTTTTATCTTGGAGGCGAAGGTTCCCGTATTCTTTCTGAAGCAAATGCTTTCTGGTCTTCTTTCTTTGATTCCTTCGTAAGGGCATGCGTGCCTCTTTTCATTGTTGCATCAAGCTATCTTCAGTTTCCTATTCATTACAGTTCTGGAGAATTCCTGCGTCGTCGGGCAGTCCGTATTCTGATTCCTTTCATTGTCTGGAGTCTGGTCTATGCTATGGTCTGGGGAGAACCGGTGTCGAATATCAAGAACCTGCTTCTTAACTTCAATTATTCTGCAGGCCATCTCTGGTTCGTATATATGCTCATAGGTGTATATCTTCTCATGCCGATACTGTCTCCTTGGGCTGAAAAAGTCAGCAAGAAGGAACTGACGGTCTATCTGTGCATCTGGCTGTTCTCTACCATGATTCCGATCTTGCGTGATTGGGTTTCCGCCGATCCTCTTGCTGTCACATATGGTCCTACAGGAATCCCACGACAGGCTTTATACCCTATGTGGGGTGAGGCCAGCTGGAATACATACGGCATGTTCTATTATATAAGCGGTTTCATCGGTTATCTCCTTCTTGGCCTGTACTTCCGCAGATTTGTCGGCGAACTCTCATGGGGCAGGACATTGTCTGTTGCCCTTCCATGCTGGCTTGCCGGTTTCGCAATTACATTCCTCGGATTCCTCAAGCGTGTCAACGAAACTTCCGGTGGCATTTTCCCTGTGGAAGGGAATGTATCCATGGCTGTTTACTGGGAGACGACATGGTGTAATGATACCATCGGCGTAGTTCTGATGACTATAGCATGGATCCTTCTTTTCAAAAAGATCAGCTGTTCCGGTAAATTCTATAACAAGGTCCTGCTTCCTGTTTCGAAAGCAAGCTATGGCATGTATCTGCTTCATCTTCTCATACTGGTTCCGGTAAGTGGCGCCGTACATGGCTGGTTTGTAGCTGATGGAGAAGGGCTTCTGGGCTTCTGGACGACTCCGGTAGAGATAATCCTCACTACATGCATATCCTTTGCGGCAGTAGCTATTGTGTCTGTCATTATCCAGAGGATTCCAAAAATAGGAAAATACATTATGGGCTGATGTTGGGGCATAATTCCCTCCGCAAGGGTAAATTAATTCATCTTTTCGGATAACGAATGGAAAATTTGGCTACCTTTGCGGCCGTTTTGCAGTATAGCAAGTTAAGTATCATTAAAAAATTAGCGGAATTATGCCTGCAACTACTATTACAAACTACAGTTTTATCAGTACTTTCAAGAAGTACGTCAATTCGAGTGTTATACTCATTTTGTGTACCATCCTTGCGCTCATATGTGCGAATATACCGGTAGTCAAGGATTGGTATTTCTCTCTTTGGCAGCATCCGGTTAGCCTTTCGATCGGAAATTTCAATTTCTTCAGTCATAATGGCCATACAATGAATGTAGGCCAGGT
The DNA here is from genome assembly GCA_045613365.1 of Candidatus Cryptobacteroides sp. Lineage (GTDB taxonomy): Bacteria > Bacteroidota > Bacteroidia > Bacteroidales > UBA932 > Cryptobacteroides. The sequence goes on along the minus strand of JAZLAS010000054.1, from coordinate 35,487 downwards.
CATCAATGACTTCCTTATGGCTATCTTCTTCCTTTCGGTAGGACTTGAGATCAAGCGTGAGATTCGCGTGGGTGAGCTTTCTACAAAGGAAAAGGCTCTTCTTCCGATCATCGGTGCATGTGGCGGCATGGCTGTGCCTGTCCTTATTTTCTGGCTTTTCTGTCCGAATGATCCTGCTATGACACGTGGCCTTGCAATTCCTATGGCAACGGATATTGCATTTTCTTTAGGTGTGCTTTCTGTATTCAAGACAAGGGTTCCTGTCGGACTCAAGATATTCCTTGCTGCTCTTGCAGTTGCCGACGATCTTGGCGGTATCATCGTAATTGCTCTTTTCTATTCTTCGCATATTGATGTGACATTCCTTATCCTATCTGCAGTATGTGTTGCGGTAATGGTTATAGGAAACATGATGAAGTGCCGTGCTAAGTCTTTCTATGTGATCGTAGGACTCCTTCTTTGGTATATGATGCTCAATTCCGGAATCCATGCGACTATTGCTGGAGTGATTACGGCATTCTGTATCCCTGCTACCCTTAAGAAAGGAACGGGACATTATCTTGAGCGTATCCGTGAAAATGTCGGCAAGTTTCCTGTCATTGACATAGACGAACGTCATAATACGATCGTTCTGACGAATGACCAGATACATACCCTCAAGAGTATCGAATCTGCAGCCGATAAGATGATAAGCCCTCTTCAGGATCTTGAGGATAATCTCCACGGACTCATCAATTTCTTCGTGATTCCGCTCTTCGCATTCGCAAATGCCGGTATCGATCTCTCTCAGATGAGCATCGGAAGCCTTTTCTCAGGCGTAGGTCTTGCCGTAATGCTCGGTCTCGTGCTTGGTAAGTTCATCGGAGTATTCTCATTCTCATGGCTTGCCATCAAGATGAAGATTGTTCAGCTTCCTGTCAACACTACATGGAAGGCATTTGCAAGTGTGTGCGTGGTCTGCGGTATAGGTTTCACTGTATCGATGTTCATTGCGGATCTTTCATATGCAGGCCTTGGTGCTGAAGGCGCTGCACTTCTTGCTCAGGCCAAGTTGGGCGTGCTTGTGGGTTCGGTAATATCTGCTGTACTCGGCTGCATTCTTCTCAACAAGACTCTTCCAGCTCCGGTAAAGAAGTAATCATGATAAGGGCTTGATGCCTTTTGAAGACATCATATATGTGTCCTCAGCTGCGCTGATCGTTGCTGAGGACACATTTTCTGCTATTAGCAGTCTCTTCATCTCGGCCTTGTGCATCATCAGGGCTTCAGTAAGTCTCTCGATGCAGCGCGGGAGGAATTTCCTGAATTCCTTCGCTGTGTCACATGGAATCTCGCAACTGAACATTATGTTCTTCATATCGTCCAGAATTGCCGGCTTTACCATGAATGTGTCCATCATGGTAGCGTTTGACGCTTCAAGAAACAGATCGTATGCTTCTTCATCTATGCTGAAGAATATCCTGACAGCCAATATGCCTTCTTCGTACTCCAGTACAGCTGTGTTATCCCCGATTTCGAAAAGTATATGCCTCTTTTCGTAAGTCGGATAATATCCGTCTTCCATCATGCATCTGAAGATGCTTCTCATGTCAAGATTCTTTTTCATAAGCCAGATCCATAATACACTACGTCCGCTGTCATGACATATATAATGCCGTTTCCGTATTCCGCAGATCAGAAAAAATTATTATTTTTGATGAAATTTTAATCAGTAGGCACATGAAAAGGTTATTGTTGTTTGCTTGCGCTGCTATCGGAGCAGCATTCAGCCTGTCCACTTGTAGAAATGTTCAGACGGAACCCGATTTCTGGCTTGGCGCAGATATCAGCTGGGTGACAGAAATGGAGGCCAGTGGACACAGGTTCTATAACAAGTCTGGTCAGGAGAGGGAATGTACCGCTCTCATGAAGGAATTGGGACTAAATGCAGTCCGTCTTCGTGTATGGGTCGATCCTTCTGCGCATGGGAACTGGTGTAATAAGGAAGACCTGCTTGTGAAATGTCTCCGTGCAAAGGAGCTCGGAATGGCCATCATGGTGGATTTCCATTACAGCGACTGGTGGGCCGATCCTGCCAAGCAGAACATACCGGCATCATGGAGCGGGCATGGTTATGAACAGATGAAGGAGGATCTTGCTGCTCATACAGTGGAAGTACTTCAGTATCTGAAAGATAATGATATTGAACCAAAGTGGATACAGGTCGGTAATGAGACTAGAAACGGATTCCTTTGGAGCGTTAAGTCAAATGAAAAAGGCTGGCCGGAGCTTGATGAAAACGGAAATACGACGATCATCGAGTCTATGGGACATGCTGAGAGAAACCCTGAGCAGTATGCTGGTCTTTTCGCTGCCGGTTATGATGCTTGCAAGATCGTATTTCCTGAGTCGATTGTAATGGTTCATCTGGACAACGGTTTCGATCAGGAACTTTATGACTGGAATCTTGGCGTACTTGAGGCTGGCGGGGCAAAATGGGATATGATAGGTATGTCACTATATCCGTATTGGGCCATGGAAGGGGGATTCCGTGATGATGCAGAGACCACTATTACCGACTGCATCGCAAATATCCGTCATGTCAGCGAAAAGTTCGGCTGTGATGTGATGATTGTCGAGACCGGTTTCCTTGTCGATGAATCCGATCCTGAAGTTCTTGAAGAGGGCCGCCGTCAGCTCGCACGTGTAATAAGGGAATCAATAAACGCTACTGGAGGCCGCTGCAAGGGAGTCTTTTACTGGGAACCTGAGTGCAAACCTTCCCAGTACAAGCTAGGCGCATTTACGGAAGACGGACGTCCTACAGTGATTATGGATGCATTTTCTGATTGGTCTGAATAACTTGTTTATAAAAATATTCTTTCATCGGCTCGACATTGAATCATTTTTCATAAATTTGAGAGATTTTAAGACCATTTATGAAGAATATCGTTTTACCTTATCCGTATAGGAAAGAGAGAAGCCTTGCCTTCTATCTCGCCATGGAGGAATTCGTGGCGAAAAATGTGGAGGACGAGGCTTTCTTCGTGTGGAGGGTAGATCCGACGGTCATTATAGGCAGGAATCAGGATCTCGAAGCAGAGGTCAATCTGGAGTATTGCAGGAAACATGATGTCAAGGTGGTCCGTAGGAAGAGCGGGGGAGGATGCGTGTATTCAGATAAAGGAAACATCATGATTTCATATATCTCCCGTAGGGGAGATGTCTCGGAGGTTTTCGACAGATATCTTTCCAAATTGACTTCATGTCTCCGTCTCATCGGACTGAAAGCGGAGAAGTCAGGAAGGAACGATATACTTGTCGAGGGACGTAAGGTGAGTGGAAATGCCTTCCATCAGATGCCTGACAGAAGCATCGTACATGGCACTTTGCTATATGATACAGACTTTGCGGCATTGGAAGAGGCTATCAGGCCTCCTGTCGAGAAACTTGTCCGCCATGGAATCGCATCCGTAAGGCAGAGGGTGGAAAACCTGAAGACTTTTCTTGATCCATCAGATATTGGTTCCATAGAAAAGCTTGAAGACTATCTTCTGGATCATTTTTGTGAGGAGACTCTGAATCTGACAGCTGATGATATCTCCCGTATTGAAGAACTAGAATCAAATTACGAAATATTATAACACTGAAACATATTATGGAAGAAAATCTTTTGAAAACCTGTCTTTATGACAAACATGTGGCACTCGGTGCTCTTATGAACCCTTTCGGTGGTTTCATAATGCCGATCCAGTACACAAACATCACAGATGAGCATAATGCCGTACGTCATCGTGCCGGAATGTTCGATGTGTCCCATATGGGTGAGATCTTTGTCAATGGGCCGGAGGCAGAGAAGTTCGTGAATCATGTATTCTCGAACAATATCGCCGGAATGGAAGATGGAAAGATTCTTTATGGAATGATGCTTCATCCGAACGGAACGACTGTAGATGACCTTCTTGTGTATAAGGAATTCGTTCCGGACCACTACCTTCTTGTGGTGAATGCTTCCAATATCGCAAAGGATTATGAGTGGCTTTGCGCTCAGGCTGAAGGCTATGACGTGAATGTAGTCAATGAATCCGATACATGGGGACAGATTGCTCTCCAGGGACCTGAAGCTGAGAAATATGCAGTCGAGACTCTCGGACTTGCACCTGCAGCAGACCTCTCATTCTATACATATTATGAGACTGAGTGCAAAGGCGCACGCATGATCGTCAGCCGCACCGGTTATACAGGAGAGGACGGATTCGAGATATATGCTTCCCATGAAGTCATCAATGAAATGTGGGATACTCTTCTTGCGGCCGGTGTCGTTCCATGCGGCCTTGGTTGTCGTGATACCCTCCGTTTTGAGGCGGGACTTCCACTTTATGGACATGAATTAAGTGACGAGATCACTCCTCTTGAGGCTGGTCTTGGAATGTTTGCAAAGGTCAAGGATAAGGAGGAGTTCATCGGACGTGATGCTCTTGTAGCACAGAAGGAAGCAGGACTGACACGTAAGAGTGTCGGCATCGAACTTCAGGACAAGGCTATCCCTCGTGCAGGTTATCCGGTAGAGGTGGACGGAGTACAGGTGGGAGTCGTTACAACAGGCTACCGTTCGATTTCTACAGATCGCAGCGTATGTGTAGCCATGGTTGACAAGGCATACACCGATCTTGGTACACAGGTGGAGATCCGTATCCGCAAGAAGGTTTTCCCTGGCATAGTGACCAAGCGTCGTTTTTACGAAACAAATTACAAGAAATAACAATCATTAAAATACAATAAATTATGGCAAAGACAGTTGAAGGACTCTATTACAGCGAGTCACATGAATGGGTGAAGGTTGAAGGTAATGTAGCGGTTATCGGTATCACCGATTTCGCACAGCATGCAATGGGCGACCTCTCTTATGTGGATATGCCTGAGGTTGACGATGAACTTGAGGCGGGCGAGGAGTTTGGTGCAGTCGAGAGTGTAAAAGCAGCCAGCGATCTTTTCTGCCCTGTATCGGGAACTGTTGTGGAGATCAATGAAGAGCTTGAGGATGCTCCTGAACTCCTCAACCAGGACGCTTTTGCAAACTGGATCATGAAGGTGGAGATGAGCGATCCTTCAGAGCTGGAAGCTCTTATGGATGCTGCTGCATACGAGGAAATGTGCGCTAACGAATAAATCTCACAATATGGCTTTTGCATATTTCCCTCATACGGAAGATGACATACGCCAGATGCTGGACAGAATCGGAGTAGGGTCCCTTGAGGATCTCTACTCCGATGTCCCTCAGGATGTCATCTATCGCAATGAATACGACCTGCCTGATGCCATGTCAGAACATGAGGTGCGTCAGTATTTCGAAGGATTGGCAGAATTCAACACCAATCTGTTCTGTTTATGCGGACTTGGAGCCTATGACCATTATTCTCCAGCCGTTATCCCTCATATCATTTCACGTTCTGAATTCCTTACTGCATATACTCCATATCAGCCGGAGGTGTCTCAGGGTACATTACGCTATATCTTTGAGTATCAGTCGATGATTACCGAGCTTACAGGTATGGACTGCACGAATGCATCCATGTATGATGGAGCGACTGCTGCTGCCGAGGCCATGATGATGGCAATGGCTGCGACAAAGAAGAAGACACGAGTCCTTCTTTCGGAGGGCCTTCTTCCTCAGGTTATCAAAGTTGTGAAGACATACGCGAAGTTCAACGGTGTCCGTCTCGGCATGATTCCATGTGTGGACGGAGCTACATCATATGGGGCATTGGCAGCTGAACTTGCTGCAGGTGATGTGGCAGGCGTTCTTGTTCCAGGTATCAACAAATACGGTATCATCGAGGATCTGACAGGTTTTGCTGATGCTGTACACGCCCAGAAGGGACTTATGATGGTGTATTCCGATCCTTCATCACTTGCAGTCATCAGGACTCCTGGTGAGTGGGGCGCAGATATCGTATGCGGAGATTCGCAGACCCTCGGAGTTCCTCTCTGCTTTGGAGGCCCTTATGTCGGCTTCCTTGCATGTACTAAGGATCATGTCCGCAAGCTTCCCGGAAGAATCGTCGGTGCGACGAAGGATGTTGACGGAAAGCATGCTTATGTGCTTACTCTTCAGGCACGTGAACAGCACATACGTCGTGAAAAGGCTACAAGCAACATCTGCTCGAATCAGTCTCTGATGGCTCTGTATGTGACTGTATATATGTCACTTATGGGACCGAAGGGGCTTCGTGAAGTCAATGAACTCAGTTATGGCGGAGCTCATTATCTTTATGAAGGACTTCTTTCGACCGGACTGTTCGAGAAAGCTTTCGACAAGCCTTTCCTCAAGGAATTTACCCTCAAGGCCCTGGTCCCAGTAGAAAAGATTCAGGATGCTCTCCAGATGATCGGTGTCTTCGGAGCCGTTGAGGTAGAGGACGGTCTGGTGAATTTCTGTGTGACTGAGAAAGTGTCGAAGGATAACATCGATGCTATTGTTGAATATCTAAAGAATTGGGGCCATGAAGTACTATGATAAACTGATCTTTGATCTTTCCAAGGCCGGAAGACAGGGATATTCATTGCCTGCCAACAAATGGGAAACATCTGTTGGCGAACTTCCTGCTGGTCTTCAGCGTGCCGAGGCTCCGGCTCTTCCGGAAGTAAGCGAACTTGACGTCGTACGTCATTATACCAATCTCTCTCAGATGAATTTCGGTGTGGATTCCGGATTCTATCCTCTTGGAAGCTGTACCATGAAATATAATCCTAAGATCAACGAGGAGATTGCTGCAATGCCTGCTTTTGCCGGTCTGCATCCTCTGCAGCCTGCGTCAACTGTTCAGGGCGCACTGAGACTTTACAAGGATCTCTCTCATGCTCTTTCTGCGATTACAGGAATGGCGGAATTCACTCTGGATCCGTTTGCCGGAGCTCACGGAGAACTTACAGGACTTATGGTCATCAGACAGTATCATATGTCCCGTGGTGATGTGAAACGTACCAGAATCATCGTTCCTGACAGTGCTCATGGAACAAACCCTGCTTCTGCAGCTGTTTGCGGGTTGGAGATTGTGCAGGTAAAGTCAAATGCGATGGGACTCGTTGATGTCGAGGATCTCAAGCCTCTGCTCGATGATACTATCGCCGGTATCATGATGACTAATCCTAATACATTAGGCCTTTTCGAAAAGGACATCAAGGAGATTGCGGCTCTTGTACATGAATGCGGCGGTCTGCTGTATTATGATGGAGCAAACATGAATCCTCTAATGGGTGTCGTTCGTCCTGGTGACATGGGATTTGATGTACTTCATCTTAATCTTCACAAGACATTCTCTACTCCACATGGCGGTGGCGGTCCAGGTGCAGGTCCTGTCGGTGTCGCGGCTCATCTCGTATCACATCTTCCTGTACCTAAGGTCATGGAGGCTGAAGACGGCACTCTTTATGTGGCAGACGGTACATGCAGGTGTGAGTCTTCACCGGAGGGTTCCGGAGCATTCGGACCGGCATGCGGTTGTGCTCCAGAGTGCAAATGCGGATGTCAGGCATGTGGACAGATTTCCGGTTTCATGGGCAATTTCGGAGTGCTTTTGAGAGCATATACATATATCCTGATGCTTGGCAAGCAGAATATAAAGATGGTCGGACCTCTTGCAGTTCTGGGTGCGAATTATATCAAGGAGTCTCTCAAGGATTGCTTCAAGCTTCCGATTCCGACTGTATGCAAGCATGAGTTTGTCTTCGATGGACTTCTTGACCAGTCAACGGGCGTTACGACCCTCGATATCGCAAAGAGGCTTCTTGACTATGGTTTCCATGCTCCTACAATCTATTTCCCTCTGCTCTTCCATCAGTCTATCATGATCGAACCTACCGAGACAGAGTCGAAGGAAACATTGGACGGATTCATCGAAATCATGAAGCACATAGCTGCCGAGGCGATTGCAGATCCTGATTCTCTCAAGACAGCTCCGCATACAACTCCTGTACGCCGTCTTGACGAGACAACTGCCGCACGTCAGCCGGTGCTAAGATATAAGGATATGAACTAACACAAATCGGCAGACATTGATGTGGAAGTGGCATTTTCCCACCCCCCGGGTAGGGGGCCCCACTCGCAGAGTGGGAGGGGCCACTGGAACATCTTGTCTGCCAATTTGGTAATTGTACATGATATGAAAATAATAATCATTGGTGCCGGTCCGGGCGGATACGAGACCGCTCTGCTGGCTGCAAGAAGGGGAGTGGAGGTCGTGCTGATCGAATCGGGAAACCTCGGAGGTACATGCCTCAATGAGGGCTGTATCCCGACAAAGGCTTTCTGCAAGAATGCGGAAGTACTTGATGACCTTAAAGAGGCTGAGGCATTCGGCGTGACCGGATTATCATATGGCTTTGATTTCAAGGCTGTGACAGCGCGCAAGAATGCTGTCGTCGAGCAGCTTCGAGGTGGAGTCGAATCATTGATGAGCCATAAGCTGATAACCCTTGTTCGTGGCAAGGCTTCTTTCAAGGACCAGCATACCGTCATTGTCGGCGAAGAGGAATATTCCGCAGATCATATAATCATAGCAACAGGTTCTGTGTCTGCTTCTCTTCCAGTTCCTGGAGCAGATCTCCCTGGCATCCTGACCTCTCGTGAAATCCTTGATATAGAGGAAGTTCCGCAGAGACTGTGCGTTATCGGAGGTGGTGTCATCGGTCTTGAATTTGCATCAATATTCTGCAGTTTCGGAAGCGAAGTGACTGTCCTTGAGTATTGCAAGGACATTCTTCCGCGCTTTGATACTGATCTGGCTAAAAGACTCAAGCAAAGTCTGGGAAAGAGAGGAATCGAAATCAATACTCAGGCTCAGGTGACCGGAATTTCATCTGTCATTCCAGACAATGCCGAAGGCAGCGTGGAGAAATCTGTTTACAATGTTTCCTTCACACGTAAGGGCAAGGAAGAAACTGTCGAGGCAGACAAGGTCCTGATGGCTGTGGGCCGTCGTGCTAATGTCGGTTCTCTCAATCTTTCTGATGTAGGAATCGAGTTCTCTCACCGTGGTATCGTGGTGAATGATTTCATGCAGACCAATGTGCCTCATATATATGCTGTCGGCGACATCAACGGACAGATGATGCTTGCACATGCCGCGACATTCCAGGGTATCGTCGCTCTGGATCATATTATGGGAATAGAGAATGAAATAGACCTTTCAGTAATGCCGGCAGCTGTGTTCACTTCTCCTGAAGCCGCAAGCGTCGGCAAGACCGAGGATGAATGCAAGGAGACGGGTATTCCAGTGAAATGTCTCAAGTCATTCTTCCGTGCAAACGGAAAGGCTGTTACAATGGGGGATACTGACGGCTTCTGTAAGGTAGTTGTTGCAGCTGAGCCTAAAGAAGGAGCAGAGACTCCATATGAGCCAGGAAGAGTGTTAGGTTGTCATCTCTATGGTCCGCATGCATCTGATCTCGTCCAGGAAGCATGTGCGATGATCTCACGCAAGGCTACTCTTGAAGAGTTCCAGAGTGTAATCCACACCCATCCGACTTTGACCGAGGTCCTTCAGACAGCCTTACATGGTTGATAATAGTATCTGCGCACCTAAAAGAATCTGCAATGGGAAAATTCAAGGTTCCGAATACATATGTGATCATTTTCACCGTACTATTGCTTTGTGCGGCGGCTACATGGTTTGTGCCGGGGGGTGAACCTCAGACATGGCAGGTCTTCTCCGCTTTGTATGAAGGATTCAGCCAGCAGGCAGGAATCATCGCATTTGTGCTTATCATCGGAGGCGCATTCTGGGTTGTGAACAGTACCAAGGCTTTGGACCATGGCATCATGAAGTTCATATCGAAGGTGCAGGGACTCGAGCGTTACGGACTCATCAGGAGGCTTGGCGTAGGTAATATCGTCATCACGCTTGTAATGCTTCTGTTCGGCATTTTCGGGGCTGTTTTCGGCATGAGTGAGGAAACCATTGCATTTGTGGCAGTTGTCATACCGTTGGCAAGGTCGCTCGGATATGACGATTTCGTGGGTGTATGCATGGTTTATCTTGCAGCTCATGTAGGATTTGCTGGTGCAATGCTGAATCCGTTCACGATCGGCATCGCGCAGGACATGTCCGGACTGCCTTTGTTCTCCGGAATAGAATACAGGGCAGTCTGCTGGGTTGTCCTGATGGCGATAGCTATTGTATTCGTTCTCTGGTATGCGTCCAAGGTCAGAAAGCCTGTGGCTGCAATTGAGTCTGCTAATATGGAAATTGAAGAGGAAACTTCCGGAAAGGGGAGCGGAATCAGGGCGTGGATCTGTTTCGGACTCATACTCATTTCCCTTGTGCTGTTCTCTGTATTCTATGCTTCGGACTGCGTCATAAAGATAGGACAGGGTGAATTCAGCACTCCATGGCTTCTTTGGGCTCTTACTGCTGTGTTTGCGCTTGTATCATTCTTTGCATTACGCAATTCCACAAAGATGTTCATTCTCAATCTCCTGATGTTCACCATCGTGTTCATGGTGGCAGGAGTTATGGGATACGGCTGGTATCTGCCTGAAATATGCGCTCTTTTCATGGCACTTGCTGTCGCTTCCGGTTTTGCCGCAGATTATTCTGCTGACGATATCGCGAAGGAGTTCATTGCCGGTGCAAAGGATATATTCTCGGCAGCCCTCATAATCGGTTTTGCGGCAGGAATCATCGTGATACTCAAGAATGGACAGGTCATCGATACGATGCTGAATTCAATGGCTTCGGCTCTTGATGGATCAGGTAAGGTCGGGGCGCTTGGAACTATGTACGGTATCCAGACCTTCATAAATCTGTTCATCCCTTCAGCTTCAGCCAAGGCTGCCGTTACAATGCCTATCATGGCACCGTTCTCTGACCTGATAGGTGTTTCGCGTCAGGCTACGGTTCTTGCCTTCCAGTTCGGTGACGGATTCACCAATATGATCACTCCATGCTCGGGTGTACTGATGGCTGTACTTTCGGTAGCCAAGATCCCTTATGAAAAATGGGTGAAGTTTATATGGAAGTTCATACTCCTGCTGGTCGCTGTCGGATTCCTGCTTCTGCTTCCGACATTGTTTCTTGATCTGTCGGGATTCTAAAGAAGAAGAGGCTGTCTCACGACAGCCTCTTTCTCATGTACTTTAACTTAGAATCAGGTTTTAGTGTCAACCTTATGATGCAAAGGTATCCTGACTTGACCGATTTTGGAAAAAGTAGGGATATGTGGGGCGAAATTGTGATTATCACAATGTTTTAGGGATAAAAAATGATTATTTGGGACTAAAAAATATATTTCGTAATTTTGTCCCACCTAATTTGTGACCAATATGAGCCAGGTTTCCAAGATATTCAGGCGCTTTGTCCCGCAGCTTCTTCACATGATCGTGCTGCCGGTATTCTTCTTTGCTTTCATGCTTATCTACCGCCCGTTGAATTCGGTGGAGTTCATGGGAAACGAATGGTTCGGAGTGCATCTGACAATCTCCTCATGTATCATCTTGCTATCAGCCATCATCATGCGCCTGCTGTATTATTATCTTCCGATGAAGATTAATTACTCTCTGTATATATCATGGTGTCTTGGCGAGATAATATTCATGTCCTTCTTCGTGGCTTTGTATATCTGGCTGGTTCGCCACAAACCAATGCCTTATTTTGAGGCTTTCGCGTCTTCTTTTCAATATGTCGCTCTGACGCTTGTCATTCCTTATACGATTCTTGCCCTGTCCCTTAGGCTTTATGAATACCATAACAAGGTTGATGATGAAGCTTCTGGAGCATCGCAAAGGATGAGGTTCTATGACGACAGACACAATCTCAAGATAGTCCTTACTCCGGAATCCATCCTCTACATAACAGCGGAGGAGAATTATGTGAATATCTTCTATACCGATAACGGAAAAGTAAGGTCATATGTCCTGCGAAGTTCGATGAAAGCCCTTGATGAACTCTGTCAGGATCACGGACTTGTGAGATGTCACAGGTCATTCTATGTCAATCCTGTGCATATCAAGGTCCTCCGAAAGGATAAGGAGGGTATTGTATATGCCGAACTTGATGCCAAGGATATGATGCATATCCCAGTCACCAAGCGATATTATGACCGTCTTTCGGAAATGCTTTAGAAAAGTCCGTAAAGCTGTGCGTCGATCTTGTCGGTGATTGATGCGAAATCTTCTGGTCTGTGCTCGAAATCGAGCTCGTCAGCCTCGATTACCAGAACCTTGCCCTTGTAGTTGGAGATCCATTCGTCATACCTCTCGTTAAGATTGCTGAGGTATTCGATGCTTATGCTCTTCTCATAGTCGCGTCCTCGCTTCTGGATCTGTGAAACAAGTGTCGGGATCGATGATTTGAGGTATATCAGAAGGTCAGGCTCATTGACCATCGACATCATGAGGTTGAAGAGCTGCATATATGTGTCGTAATCGCGATCTGAAAGATTTCCCATGGCCTTGTTGTTGGCCACGAAGATATGTACACCTTCCAATATGGTTCTGTCCTGAATGATCACATCCTCGGATTTGGATATGTCGAGCAGGTCCTGAAATCTCTGGGCAAGGAAGTATGTCTCCAGATTGTATGACCATCTCTGAATGTCCTTGTAGTAATCTTCTAGGTATGGATTGTATGTGACAGCTTCGTATTTAGGAGTCCATCCGTAATGCTCAGCAAGCATTCGGGTCAATGTTGTCTTTCCACAGCCGATGTTACCGGCAATTCCTATATGCATGATATACTTGATTTTATAATGAAAAACAGACTGTTCAGCCAGAAATTCTCTGGCTAAACAGTCTGCTAATTTAAGGATTTTTTGCAAGCTAAACAATACCGTGAGACATCATCGCTTCTGCAACCTTGATGAATCCGGCGATATTTGCTCCCTTGACATAATTGACATATCCGTCCGCTTCCGTACCATATTTTACACATGCTTCATGGATATCTGTCATGATCTGTTTAAGATGCTGGTCAACTTCCTCGCGGGTCCATCTGAGTCTCATTGAGTTCTGGGTCATTTCCAGACCTGAAGTAGCCACTCCGCCGGCATTTGATGCCTTTCCTGGGGAATAAAGGAGCTTTGCACTCTGGAATACAGCTATCGCTTCTGGAGTACATGGCATGTTTGCGCCTTCTGCAACGCAGATGCAGCCATTGGCTACGAGAGTCCTTGCCTGTTCCTCGTTTAACTCATTCTGTGTCGCACATGGCATGGCTATGTCGCATTTTACGCTCCATGGGCGTTCTCCTGCATGATATTCAGCTGTCGGATATTTCTCGACATATTCTCTGATTCGTCCTCTGAAGACATTCTTAAGCTCCATTATGTATGCAAGCTTCTCCTCATCGATACCATCGGGGTCATATATGTAGCCGTTTGAATCTGACATGGTAAGAACCTTGGCTCCGAGCTGGAGAGCTTTCTGTGCTGCAAACTGTGCTACATTTCCAGAACCGGAGATTGCAACTGTCTTGCCATCATAGCTGTCTCCTTTTGTCGCAAGCATCGCACTGGCAAAATAGCAGGTGCCGTATCCGGTCGCTTCCGGTCTGAGAGGGCTTCCACCCCATGACTGGCCTTTGCCAGTAAGTACTCCGGTGAATTCATCACGAAGTCTTTTATACTGTCCGAACATATATCCGATCTCGCGTCCGCCGACTCCTATATCTCCTGCAGGTACGTCTGTATCAGCTCCGATATGTTTCTGAAGCTCAGTCATGAAGCTTTGACAAAAACGCATCACCTCATTATCGGATTTGCCTTTCGGATCGAAGTCGGATCCTCCTTTTCCTGCACCCATCGGCAGGGTAGTGAGACTGTTCTTGAATGTCTGCTCGAATGCCAGGAATTTCATGATGCTCAGATTGACGCTAGGATGGAAGCGGATTCCGCCTTTATATGGTCCTATAGCGCTGTTGCACTGAACACGATAGCCTCTGTTGATCCTTACTTCACCTTCATCATCAACCCATGGAACGCGGAATATGATTATGCGTTCAGGTTCTGCTATCCTTTCAAGAATCTTCTGGTCCATCAGATATGGATGCTCGACTATATATGGTGCTACGCTTTCAAGAACTTCTCTTACTGCCTGGTGAAATTCTTTTTCTCCTGGGTTTCTGGCTATAAGGTCTGCCATGAATCCTTCAACATACTTCTTTGTGAACTGGTCCATAATTCGTTCGTTTTAGGGGATTTAATAAAAAAAGTGCCTCCGTGAAAAGGCACGAAAGCACAAATTTGCATATTTTTTATCAAAAATCAAAGTCCTAGAAGAGGAATCCTGTATTTATGTAGAATGCACCATTACCATCCTGCTTGTTGAAGCAACGTGCATATTCCAAAGCTACGATGAAGTTCTGGTTCATGATGAAACGGAGTCCAGCTCCTGCTGATCCATGGAATCCGTCGCATTTCCTGTTCACATCAACAAACTGATTGTATAAGTCCATATATCTTCCGGTCTTGTTTTCCATGTCATATCCCTTGAATACATGAGCTCCATCAGTGAATGCGCTCACTGCAAATGCGATATTCTGCTTCCAAAGCTTGAAATCGATGAATCTCCAGCGAAGCTCGGCATTGTAGAATCCTACGTCCTGACCCTGTACTCTGTTGAGCATGAGACCTCTTACGGTCCTGTATCCGCCAAATCCGTCGTTGTCAGCCTTTGGACCCATATTGGTATAGAATGGCATTGCGTACCATGGAGCAGAGCTTCCGAATGTGCCCTGATATGCTGCTCTGTATGCGAATGTGAGTTTGTCCTGAACGATAGGGATATACTGACGCATGGTCACGCAGAATTTATAATGCTCGTGAGTAGTTCCGAGCCATTTCGGAGCTGCAATCACATGAGCCTCAGCCCAGATACCCTTTGTCGGGTTGTTCTCTATATTTCTGCTGTCATACATGAGACCGGCACGGATTGACGAAATCAGTCCTCCATCTGCTTCCTCAGGAGAGATTATGCCCCAGTCTTTATAGAGGTTGAACAATGTCGTTCCATTCTGGAAATCATTGCCTGCGAATACCTCATATCCCTTTGGAGTGAAATCAGACGCCTTTGTCCATGAGAAGTTGTATCCGGCCTCCCAGTAGAAATTCTTAGCGATCTCTCCTGTGAAATCGATCTTGGCCTTGATAAGGTCACGTCCGAAGCGGTAGAATCCCTTAGGATATTTGCCCTTTTCCTGAAGCTTCTGTCCAGCCTTGTCGTCAAGGTACTTGAAATCGCCGTCATCAAACAGCTGCTGTGGTGCGATGTAGTTGCTCTCATATCCGTTGAAGCCATAGAAATCGAGTGCTGCGTCCTTGTAGTAGCCAGAGCATATCGACATTCTGACTCCTGGAATAAGTGTCTTGTTGTCGTAGTTCACAATGAACTTGTAACTTCCGATACTTCCTTCCTTTGTATAGGCAGATGCTTCGAAATACCATGTTGACTTAGGATTAGGATATGTGTCGCCGTTTCCGAAATTGTAGAGATTCAGAAGGGCACCGAACTGGAATCCTCGGTCGGCGTCATAAGCGACTACCGGAAGAGGACCGAAGTTTGTACCGGTCTTGATGATTTCTCCCTTTTCGTTATATGTTACTTCCTTTTTCTTCTTGGTGTCCTTCACTTCGTCAGAAGAAATATTCTCTGTCGCGAAAGACGGGATGCTGAGCATCATGGCTGCAAAGGCAGTGATGAATGTCTTTTTCATAATGTTAGAATTCCTTGTTAAATGTCTTGACAATTTCTTCGAATTTCTTTCTCAGGCCTTTCTCTCCGATCAGCTTTATGTCTGAGATGAATCTCCTCATTCCTTCATTGTAGTCAAAGAACATACTGTATGAAGGTATAGTAAGAAGGCTGACAGCCAGGGCATATGGCCATGGAAGCAGGCAGAACGCGAGTACGGTGTAGATCAGGAACAAGATGATTCCCAGTGCCAGCTTTACGCCGAAGCCAACAGTGTTATGGAATGCGCGGTCTCTGGTCTTGCTGCGCAAAAGGTTGTATGTCAGCCACATAGGGGCACTGACGATCGCACTGAAGATCCAGTATGGAAGTCCGATAAGGGCGGCAAGAGATTTGCCAGCTATGTTCAGAATATCATTCTTTTTCCTGAATGAGTATATTGAAATCCTTTCCTTGCGTCTTTTCTTTTCGAATTTCTCTACTTTCTCCAGCAGTTCAGCCATCTTTTCCGGCTTCTCTTCACAAGCTTTCTCTATCCTTTCGACAATCTCTCTGTTCGCAAGCATGCCATCGTGCAGACTCGTACCGAAATCTCCATATCTCACTCCCTGAGAGGTCGCGAGGATCTTTGTGAGAGCCCACTTGTCATGCAGCTGTTCATCGTCCTTGATGTATGTGAACAGCTCGGACATTCTTGCAGCAAGCTCTTGTCTGAGAGGCTCGATGAGCTTCACTTCATTGTCCACAGTCTGTCCCTTGACGAATTCGGTGACATTTATCGGTTTGCCGAAAGTCACTAGAGATGTGCTTCTGTAGCGGAAATAATCACCATATTCGATTCCGGTCGGAACAATGTATATAGGGAATCTGTCGCCGAATTTCGCATTTGCAGCAAGTGCGGCTCTGAACGTTCCCTTGCCAAGTGTCTGAAGGGAATGTGCCGGTCTGTGCCGTCCTTCCGGGAACATGCAGAAACGTACTCGGTTTTCAAGAGTCTCAACAATGATCTCCTGTGTCTCATTGTTCTTGAGCACATTACGCAGGCCGTCCCTCTGGCGGACCATAGGCAGGATCCTGAGGAAGGTCATGATCTTGCCTATGAACGGATTGTTGAAGATGTCGGCTCTTGCTCCGAATACGGTAGGACTCTTGAAGGCCCTGAGAATCACCAGGGCGTCCATAAGGGTGTTGCAATGGTTAGGAGCGATTATTACGGCTCCGTCAGAAGGAATGTTTTCTTCTCCTCTGACTTCAACCTTTCTATAGCTGTGCTTGAGATTCCAGTCAACGACTGGCTTGAGCAAAGTATAGCCTGTATATTCTTCGTAGATTTTCTTCTTTCCCATATCAGTCTTCATTCACTTCCTTTCTGCCACGCAGCCTCCACACAAATGCAAGTGTCAGGCCTGAAATGATGTGCCATACACCCCACCATGCTGTAATCACGAGCATACCTCCGTTATTTGCCCATGCTCCAACCTCAGGGAATATGTTCGGATTGAGAAGGAGGATAAGGCCGAGGCCAGAATTCTGGATACCGGTCTCGATTGTTATGGTTCTTCTGTCCTTATATGGCAGCTTCATGATTGTACTTGTAGAGAAACCGATTCCGAGTGCCAGAAGATTGTGCAGCAATACGATCAGGAAGATATACTTTATCGCCTGCATGAAGACGTCGAAATTGCCCTTGAAGATGATTATCACCATAGCTATGAAGACTATGATGGAAAGGTGCTGCAAAGGCTTCTTCAGGATTTTGGCAACTTTAGGAAGGTACTGGCCGCACAGGATTCCCAGAATGAGAGGAATACCCATGATGATGAAGATGCTCTGGAAGATGTCTCCGAGCGGAATCTGTAGTTCGGGAAGAGTACCGATGTTGCGGTTGCCTGCGAAGTTGAGATACAGCTTGCCCCAGAAAGCGAAGTTCAGAGGTGTCGTAAATATGCAGGCTGCGGTATTGAATGCGGTCAATGATACCGAAAGTTCCGAATTTCCTCTTGAAAGAGAAGTTATGAAGTTTGAAATGTTACCTCCCGGACATGATGCGACGAGAATCATTCCAAGGGCGATCATAGGTGAAATCCAATCACCGCATATCATTATGAGTACTAATGTAAGTGCCGGAAGAAGAACCAGCTGGCAGAGTATGCCGGTAAGGATTGATTTCGGATTCTTAATTATGTCAACGAAGGTTGCAGGCTTGATGCCGAGAGCGACACCGAACATTACGAATGCGAGAACAATATTCAAAAGTGTTGAACCTCCGTTCATTGTGACATTCAGTGCATCTAGATTACGAATGGCTTCTGGACTCATTACGATTCAGGTTTAGTTGTTACATAATTGCAAAGATAAGATTTTTATCTTCTATGTCAAAACTTCTTTTAATAGCTTGTTAAATATGTGGTTAAATCCATCAATATGTTGTAGGATTGCTGAAATATCCTTATATTTGTAAATCTAGCGTTTTGGTTATGCCTTACATTATTCTATTGATTTACCTGGCCATAGCCTTCGCCCTTCAGTTTCTGGCGGGTGATTTCCCTGTCTCGTTCTTTTCATTCCCTCTGAATATCATCCTGTTCCTGCTTTGGGCGGGAGCTATGATATGGGTATGGAAACATCATAAGAAATCCTTGTTCGTCTCCTTCATGCTTTCGAAGGGAGCATCTGTCTCTTCCATAGCTGTCTTCATCCTTTTTGCTCTCGTCATAGGCTTTACAGGAAAGGAATCTATCGCTTCCGGGTGGGGATTCGTAGCTTTCATGCTGTATTTCCAGACCGTGCTTCTTTTCGTCATCATGCGTGGATTCAGGGCAAAGACTGCTACGGGGGCTCATTTAGGAGAAATCAGATGGCGTTTCATTCTGAATCATGCCGGTTTGCTGATAGCAGTCTCATCTGCTTTCTGGGGTGCGCCTGATTCTGAAACCGTACGCCTTCAGGCTTTCATGGGTACTCCGGTACGTGAGGGTGTCATGTCCGACGGCTCCAGTTCATGGCTGTCATATGAAATGGAACTTAAGGATTTCATCGTCGAGATATATGAAAACGGAACCCCGGCCATGTTTGAAGCAGAAATGCTGATCGACGGCAAGCCGGTGACCTTGAAGGTGAATCATCCTTACTCTAAAGGATTCGGTGAGAACATATATCTGACCGGATATGATTCAGCTGCCGGAAAAGACTCCCGATATTGTATAATTCAAGTCGTCAAGGAACCATGGAAATATGGGGCTGTCGCAGGTGTGATATTGATGCTTGCCGGAGCATTGCTGCTCTTTATTGCAGGTCCTGAAAGACGATATGGAGAGGAGGATTGATATGTTTACATGGGATATGTTCATATGGTTCGGAATAGTTTCTGTAGCTCTTTCTGCTGCAGGGGCAGTGGTGTCCATGTGCGCAAATGATCATTGGTCTCAGTCTTCCCTCCGCTACAGACGACGTCGCAAGATTGCAGTTTCATTTGCGTCAGCCGCTTTAGTGGTGCTTGCCTCCTTTATCCTCGGTCTCTGGATCAGTCTGGGCAGGCCTCCTTTGCGTACCATGGGGGAGACCAGACTATGGTATTCTTTCTTTGCTCTTGCCGCAGGACTTTTTACTTATATCCGCTGGCGTTACAGATGGATCCTTTCCTTCTCGACGGTTCTTGCGACAGTATTCATAATGATTAACATATTCAGGCCGGAGATTCATGACCAGACCCTTATGCCTGCTCTGCAGAGCCCTTGGTTCATTCCTCATGTCACGGTCTATATGTTCTCTTATTCTTTCCTCGGTTGCGCTTTCCTGCTTGCATTGGCCGGCCTCTTTACATCGAAGAACAACATCATGTCCGCTGCAGACACGTTAGTATATATCGGAATGGCATTCCTTACTTTCGGAATGCTTTCCGGGGCGCTTTGGGCTAAGGAAGCATGGGGACATTACTGGAGCTGGGATCCGAAAGAGACTTGGGCTCTTGTCACGTGGCTTAGCTATATGCTTTATATTCATCTGAGACTTTTCGGCAGAGGATCCCGTAAGGCTCTATGCCTGCTCCTGATATTCTGCTTCATATGTCTGCAGATGTGCTGGTGGGGAGTCAATTATCTTCCTGCCGCTCAAGACAGTATCCATGTATATAACAGATAACAGATATGTTGAATATGAAAAGAATGCTAAGATGGTGTGCAGTCGCGCTGCTGGTGGCAGCCGCTGCTATGGTTGTGGTCTATAGAGCCATGAACCGTGTTCCTTCTGCTGACCTGCCTCAGAACGAGCAGGTACTTCAGATTTTTGATGATGGCGGCTGTCTGAGCTGTCACTCTGCTGATCCGAAGCTTCCTTTTTATGCAAAGATGCCAGTTGCCGGCAAGATAGTCATGAAGGATATAGATTCCGGCTATCGTGCTTATGACATCGAGCCTGTGATGAATGCACTGAAGATTGATGAAAATGCAAGTGCTGTGGATCTTGCGAAAATTGAAAAGGTCGTACTGGATGACAGGATGCCTATGCCAAAGTACTATCTTGTACATTGGGGAAGTTCGCTTACATCTGCCAAAAGGAAAATCGTCCTTGACTGGGTAAGGAATGAGCGTATTGCCATGTATGATGACAACTTGCCTGAGGACAAGGCAGCAGAGCCTGTACGTCCTATAGATCTTTCTGCTGAAGTGGATCAGGAAAAGGCAGCCCTCGGATATGCACTTTTCCATGATTCACGTCTTTCTGTTGACAATACCGTATCATGTGCTACATGCCATGCGCTGGAGACTGCCGGCGTGGATAACCATCAGTATTCACATGGTGTGGATGACCAGATCGGTGGTGTCAATGCTCCTACCGTATATAATGCCGTATATAATTTCGTGCAGTTCTGGGACGGACGTGCCAGGACTCTTGCAGATCAGGCTGCCGGCCCGCCGCTCAATCCTATCGAAATGGCTTCTACCTCTTTTGATGAGATCATTGCTAAGCTTCAGGCTGACAAACCGTTTGCAAAGGCTTTCACAGCCGTTTATCCTGACGGTCTTACCGAAGCGAACATCACTGATGCGATAGAGGAGTTCGAACGTACGCTCATCACTCCGAATTCCCGTTTCGACAAATGGCTGAGGGGTGATGATGAGGCTATTACTGCAGATGAACTTACAGGATATGAGCTTTTCAAGAAATATGATTGTGCGACATGTCATGTAGGTCCTAACCTCGGTGGACAATCATACGAACTTATGGGACTTCGCAGGCATTATTTCGCAGAGAGAGGTCTTGAACTGACCCACGAAGATAACGGACGTTTCAAGGAAACACAGCAGGAACGTGACAGACATCGTTTCAAGGTGCCTGGCCTGAGGAATGTAGAACACACATGGCCATACTATCACGATGGAACACGCGAGACCCTTGAAGATGCCGTACGCGACATGGGACTGTATCAGAGCGGTGTGGAACTTACTGCTTCCGAGACAGACCTGATCACATCCTTCCTTAAGACTCTTACTGGAGAATATCAGGGCAAGCTTCTTACCAACGAGACTTCCCGTGATGTGATCCATGACCATGATCACGATCATTAAGAAGTATCCATGCAAGGTTGAATGAATAATGCAACCTGCTTGACAAGATATGGATAGTGCCGTCAGGGGACTGCGTACAAGCGAGATAACCTCGAGGTTCTGCATGAGTCTCATCCATGATGAACTGACTTGTCCATGCGCCTCCGTCCAGCATTCTCTCAGTTCCATCTGTCATCAGTTTCCTGACGGGCCATGTCTTTCCATCGTCATATGAAAGAGCTGCATACATTCCGTAACCTTTCATATCTCCGAAGTTCATTCCACGGTCTTCGGCCGGAGTCCTCTGAGGATGATCTGTGAATGAAACGAGCATCAGAGGACCTTCGTTCAATCGCTTCAGTATCAGCCGTTGCCCTCCGTCAATAGGGGGCAATTCTGTTGCATGGTATGTCCATGTCTTTCCTCCGTCCGAAGATATGCTCATCGGCATATGTTTCTTACCGTCTTTTCCGATGATGCTGTTGCCTCTTCCAAGTGCCATCAGAGCGCCATCTCCGAGCTCGACAATGCCAGCGTGTATGCCGGCAATTGTTGTTCCTGTACCTCCGTCGATGAATTCCGGCAGGGGAGAGCCGTCCCATGGGTCTGCCCATGTCTTGCCTCCGTCATGGCTTATATGAACTGCTGTACCGTCATGACTTCCTGCACCGGCATCACAACATTGTATTATCCTGCCGTCGGTAGTGATTATGGGACCAGCAATTACCTGATGTCTTTTCTCATGTTCCGGAGCAATCAGTTCCGGTGCTGACCATGTGGATCCGTTATCATGACTGATTCGTGCGGCCATTGCCAGATTCTGCCAGTCACCTGCATTCGATACACCGTTGATGTGCATTATGCTTCCGTCTCCAAGTGTAAGCAATGAGCAACCTGTAAGGTTCCTGTCGGGAACAATGAAAAACAGACTGGCCTTTTCCCATTCTTTCTTTCCTTTTCTCAGGCGGGAGCCAAGTACGACCATCTCGCGTCCGCTTTCAGCATCACATGAAAACCATATTGCAAGCAGGTCTCCGTTAGGACACCATGTGACCGCCGGCTGATGATTGTGTCTGTAGAAAGGAGTGTCGTCTTCCGGTTGAATGATGTAAGGTACAGGAGCATTCCAGAAGGCCTCCTCACGGATTTTCCATGATGTCTTCTTCTGTCTGATCCTGGATTTCTTTTCCTCTTCCGGTCCGATGTGATTTAAGACTGCAGCGGATTCCACCACCCTGAATCCGATCTGGCAATGTTTGTCAGACGGTATTGCGGCTGATCTGTTCGCACTTCTCAGGAACGCATGTGGCGTATTGTGGCTTCCTCCTCTCGTGACGCGGTATATGCCTGTCTCAGGTCCTGCCGGTTCAGTCAATTCTTTTTCCGGATATCGACCGTACCAATCATAGCACCATTCCTCGACATTTCCATGCATGTCATAAAGACCGAAGGCATTCGGCTCAGATTGCATCACCTTCAAAGATACAGATACCAGATCACGCTCAGTCTGCTGATGCTTCTGCATAGGTCCGGGGAGCCCGTCTCCAGTATAATACAGGGTGTAAGTGCCTGCCCTGCAAGCATATTCCCACTCTGCTTCTGTAGGCAGACGGTATGATGAACCTGTCTTTTCTGACAGCCATCTGCAATAGTCCATGGCATCGTGGAATGAAACATTTACAACTGCCTCATCATCTCCTGTCGAAAACCCGTTCTTGCCTCTGAGGGCCTTATGCTCAGGTCTGAATTCTTCATACTGGGCATTCGTTATTTCCGTTATGCTCATTCTGAAGCCCTCGCTGATTCTTACCTTATGAACAGGAGCTTCATCATAATCATGTCCCCAGCCTCTGGAGCCCATCCAAAAATAACCGGCAGGAATCTCCGTCATGACGGGAAAACTGCCGGCTTCTGTCTGGTTCTGGGCATGGAGACCGGCTGACAATAAGATTGCAGCAGTAAATATTTTCAGTCTCATGTGATTGAATTATAATATGTTAAGACTCTGTTCCTTGATCTTTTCCAGTTCGTCCTTCATCTTTACCACCAGCTTCTGTATCTCTGTATGATTCGCCTTTGAACCGGTAGTATTTATTTCTCGTCCCATTTCCTGCGCAATGAAACCGAGCTTCTTTCCTGGATTCGGTTCATTGTTCAATGTGTCAAGGAAATAGCGGCAATGCTGACGCAGGCGTACCTTCTCTTCATTGATGTCCAGCTTTTCGATATAGAATATCATCTCCTGCTCGAGGCGGCTCTGATCCGGCTCAGCCTTGATTTCAGCGAAGCGACTCAAAATTTTTTCCCTGATAGCCTCTGTACGCTCTTTCTCAAATTGCTCCACCATCGTCGAATATTCCAGGATCTTGTTCACCTTTTCAGTCACATCATTGCAGAGAATCTCTCCTTCCTGGGTTCTGAAAGAATTGATGTTGCGGAGAGCTTCGTCTATGCATGCTTCCACTGCAGGCCAGTTGTCCTCTGTAATCACATCCTGCTTCTTTGCGTCCATCACCTCCGGCATCCTCAGTATCATTGCGAGCAGGTCGTTAGGGTTCTGGCTCCATAGATCATGAGCTCCGAGCCTGCTTCCGAGAGCATCTATCTGCTGGTAGTATTCCATGGCAAGGTCCATGTTGATCTTCTTAGCGCTGTCCGCTGCATTAGGCTCGAATGTGACGAAGAAGTCTATGTTGCCTCTCTGCAGTTCGTTGGCAATCTTGTGACGCACAGCGATTTCCTTGTCTTTCGGAAGCATCGATGTCTTTATGCTTATATCTGCTGTCTTGCCGTTCAACGAACGCACTTCAACTGTCAGTTTTCCTGTCTCAAGTATGGCCTCGGCCTTGCCGTAGCCTGTCATTGATTTTATCATATTTTATGTGTGATCTGATTTGCGGTGCAAAAATACGGTTTTTTCGGGACATTCTGTACGTTTAATTATATATGATTATATTTGCAAGGATAAATTCAGGAATATGAAGAATATAGCATTAAGACAAGTTTATTATGGCGGTGTTACCATTCAGGTGCCGGAAATCTGGGAAGTTGAGACAGAAGAAATGCTTGAGGAAGACGGCCAGAAGTCATATTCGATTGCAGTCGCTGCCACTGGAAAGGATGTCAGAAGTATCGATATAAGTTTCGGTCCCATGCCGGAAGGCTCTGATGCATATGCTGAGGCTTGCGGTACATATGAAGAAATAATTGAGGAAGAGGATATTCAGGCTAATGATGAACCAATCCTGTGTTTCGAATTCCAGGGCAGGAAGGCATATGGTTTCAGCATGACCACTGACAATGCTCTGCCATGCTTCTTTTTCTGTGCAGATGTTCCTGCAGGAAACAGGACCGATCTTCTGACCGTGTTGCTCTGTGCGGCTGATAATGATGACCTTCAGAGCCTGCTGGAATTTGTCGAAGAGTATATCTCCATCAAATGATGAATCATATGTTCAAGGTTGGAATCCTTGGAGCCGGGTGGATAGCCAAGAAGATGGCGAGAACTCTGGCTTCGTTAAATGACTTCTGTGTCTATGCAATCGCTTCAAGATCAATGGATAAAGCGGTTGCATTCGCTGAAGAATGGAATGTTCCCAAGGCATACGGAAACTATGAAGATATGGTCAATGACAGTGAAGTTGACCTTGTCTATGTCGCAACTCCTCACTCCCATCACTTCCAGCATGCGATTCTGGCGTTGAATGCCGGGAAGAATGTGCTTGTAGAAAAGGCTTTTACTGCAAATGCAGCCCAAGCTGAACATCTGACCGCGACTGCCAGGGAAAAAGGACTGTATCTGGCGGAAGCCATATGGACCAGGTACATGCCTCTGTCCCATAAGGTCAGGGAAATATTGGAAAGCGGGGTGATAGGAGAACCAAGAGCATTGACAGCAAGCTTATGCTACATGATGGAATCCAAGGAGAGAATCCTGAGGACTGACCTTTGCGGAGGAGCACTGCTTGATCTGGGCGTATATGTGCTTAATTTTGCGAGAATGTATTTCGGAACAGATATAGTCAGGACTGTAAGCAACTGTCATGTTGGCGCGACCGGAGTCGATCTGCATGAATGCATGTCTCTGAGTTTTGCTGATGGAAAAATGGCCAACCTTCAGGCTGGAGCCCTATGTCTGAATGACCGTCAGGGCATCATAAGCGGTACTGAAGGATATATCAGAGTCGATAATGTGAATTGTCCGGAAGTTGTGGAGGTTTACAGGAATTACGAGCTTGTAGAAAGATTCCTGAAACCTGACGATATGATAACAGGGTATGAATATCAGGTCATTGAGGCAAAAAGATGTATAGAAGCTGGGCTTCTGGAGTCTCCGATGATGCCGCATGAAGAAACAGTCGATATCATGAGGCTGATGGACGGATTAAGGAAGGAGTGGGGAGTGATCTATCCGATGGACTGATTCTCTGCTGTGTAATCATACGTCGCATCCTAAATGCTATTTTGACGACACATATGAGGTAGTGTGCTGAAAAATCCGTATATTTGCCCGATTATTTGCAAATTCAATAGACCAACCATATGGAAGAGGTAAACAAGGAAGCAGTTGAGACCAGGAATCTCAACTTTTTGGAGGAGATCATCGAGGCTGATCTCGCAAGCGGCAAGTGTGAATCCGTAATGACACGTTTCCCGCCTGAACCTAACGGATATCTTCATATCGGACATGCGAAGAGTATCTGCATCAATTTCGGACTCGCAAAGAAATATGGCGGAAAGACCAATCTCCGCTTCGACGATACAAACCCTGTGAAAGAAGATACAGAGTACGTTGACTCTATCAAGGAGGATATCAAGTGGCTCGGATTCGAGTGGGAGAACGAGAGATATGCGTCGGATTATTTCGACCAGCTCTATGAATGGGCTGAGGAACTCATAAAGAAAGGACTGGCATACGTTGATGACCAGACTCAGGATGAGATCCGCGCAGGACGTGGAACAGTGCAGGTGCCGGGAACTGAGAGCCCATACCGCAACAGAAGCGTAGAGGAAAACCTCCAGCTCTTCCGTGACATGAAGGCTGGAAAGTATGCCGATGGCGAGAAGGTTCTTCGTGCGAAGATTGACATGGCTCATCCGAACATGCTTTTCCGTGACCCTCTCCTTTATCGTATCATTCATGCACATCATCATCGTACAGGTGACAAGTGGTGCATCTATCCGATGTATGACTATGCTCATGGTCAGTCGGATTCGATCGAGAACATCACACATTCCATCTGTACCCTTGAGTTCGACGTTCACCGTCCTCTCTATGACTGGTTCATCGAGAAGCTGGGCATCTTCCCGTCGCATCAGTACGAGTTCGCAAGACTCAACCTCACATATACAGTGATGTCTAAGCGTAAGCTCCTTGAGCTTGTGAAGAACAACTTCGTAAGCGGTTGGGATGACCCTCGTATGCCTACCATCTGCGGTATCCGTCGTCGTGGATATACTCCGGAGTCAATGCGCATGTTCGCTGAGAAGGTGGGCGTAGCAAAGCGTGAGCAGCTTATCGACCTTCAGCTTATGGAGTGGTGCGTTCGTCAGGCTCTCAATGAGCGTTCAAACCGTTATATGGTAGTTCAGGATCCTGTAAAGCTTACGATCACCAACTGGGAGCCAGGCAAGGTAGAGTGGTTCGATGCTCCTCTCAATCCTGCAGATCCAGAAGGACCATCACGCAAGGTTCCTTTCACAGGTGAGGTTTACATCGAGAGAAACGACTTCATGGAGGAGCCGCCTAAGAAGTACTTCCGCCTCAAGCCAGACGGAGAGGTCCGCCTCAAATATACATACATCATCAAGTGTCAGGAGGTCGTGAAGGATGCTGAGGGCAATATCATCGAGATCAAGTGTACATACGATCCGACATCTAAGCCCGGAGCAGGTGAGTGGCGTTCTGTTAAGGGAACGATCCACTGGGTGTCAACAGAGCACGCAAAGGAAGTGGAACTCAGACTTTATGACAAGCTCTTTACAGAGGCGCAGATGGGCCAGATCCCTGAGGGACAGGACTACAAGAGCTATCTCAACCCAGAGTCACTCGTTGTGGCAAAGGGATATGCAGAGCCAGCTCTCCTTGAGGACAACTCAGGCATCGCGGTTCAGTTCGAGCGCGTGGGATACTTCTTCAAGGATCCGGACAGCACAGCTGACCACTTCGTATTCAATAAGACTACAGCTTTGAAGGATAGCTTCAAGTTTTAAGAGTCAATAAAATACATCATAAGGCCATGCGCCTCCATAAGATCCTTCCCACTTGCGTGGGCCCCTTCCCTTTTCGGGAGCCAATGTCTTATGGAGGCGCATGGCCTTATTTATATGCAGTGCAGTAGTTCTATCTAGTCCAGACAACCAGTTCGTGCGGTTTGTCGTCGATGTAGTGGCCGTGGGCTGTGCCGTCTTGTGTGCGGTAGAAAAGGTCTGGCTGCTTGCCTCCGGTTACGTAGATGGCGTCGGTGAAGCCGTATTCGATCAGTGCGTCAGCGAATCCGTATAGGGTCTCTGGATTTACAGTCTCGATGAAGAACATTTCATCGGCGCGGTTTCTGGCGTAAGCGCAGCGGGTGACCTTTCCCTTGAGGATGAATTGCTTGTCGCATCTTGTGCCGGCTGAGACAAGGGCCATCTGACGGAACATCGAGCCTCCGTTCTCCTGGACGTGGTTGAATATCTTCTGGCTTCTGTCAACTCCTATCTGTGCATTGCCGTTGACAATTGCCATGAATCCTGCTCTCCAGTTGCTCTTCTCCAGTACCTCTCCATCTACAATGAAGTCTCCGATGATCTCTTTTTTGTCGTTAACAAGCTTGTAGTCTGAGCTTCGTGTTACAAGGTATATTGTCGAGTCTGTATAGTCGGGAACCGTGTCGGCAAAATGTGCCTTGAGTCCGTTCAGCCTATATATCTTGAGCTTTACTCCCATCGATTCATCTGAAAGGGGAGTGACGCCTGCATTGCCTTTCATCGGGCTCGCAAGTGCGGTAATTACGTCATCCGCGTTGCGCGACTGCACGAATTCCCTGCTGTGGAGAATGTGCCTGCCTAGATAGAACATGACCAGTAGTGCCAGCATGCCTGCAAGCACAAAAGCGATGATTTTCCATCTTTTGTTGTTTCCTGGCTTCTTTTCCGGATGCCAGTCCGAACCGCCGATAATGACAACATCGTCGTCTGATATGTATTCTTTTTCCTTACTCATATAGGTCACGTGTCATATCCTTAAGTTTGTTCAGAGCATCCTGTGATGCATGCAGCTTGATCTGCTGCGGAGCCGCTCTGTCATAGAGCACCATATCTCCCTGTACAGGGTTTATAAGATATAAGTATGCCAGGTTGACGATGAAGCTTCGTCCTACCGATATGAAGACGGGCTTTTCCGCCCTCATCTGCTCGTTGATTATCGCAATGAACTTCTGCCTGTTGAACCACAGCTGCTGCCTGAAGCCTCCGGCGAGGTACATGCAGCAGTAGTTGCCTTCCGCTTCAACATATATGATGTCGGAAGATCGCACCTTGATGAGTTCAGTGCCGCCGTTATGGATCAACAGTTCTTTCATATATAATATATCGGTCCTATCCGGACCGGGCCAAAAGTTCTTCGAGCCTTTTGGCTTGGGCAAATATACTAAAAAAAATAATCCCCGAAAAGGACCCTTTCGTCAAGCGCAGAGGGCACTTCGTAAATGGGGCTGAAAATCGCTTGGCCAGCTCGCAACGATTCCACAAATTTGTCCCAGAAACACTTTAAAACAACAAATTATGGAATCAGAAAACAAAACCAGAAAGAGAAACAGCGTCCTTTGGAAAGGATGCTTCGTGCTGCTAGTCGCACTCGTACTTCAGATCCCTATCCTTATGGTAAGGGGAGTCGTAAATGACAGGAAGGAACTCTCCAACACAGTCGAATCTGAAGTATCGGACTCATGGGGAGGCATACTCTCCATCAATTCTCCGGAACTTATTGTTCCTTATTCTAATCTTACACAAAAAGACGGCAAAACTTATAAGGAGAAGCTGGAACAGAAGATCCCGTCATCAGAAATCACGATAGACAGTGATGTCGATACCGAGATGCTTCACAGATCCATTTATGATGTCCCGGTATATCGTGCAGACATGACGATTTCCGGCAAGATGACTATAGATCAAAGCTTTATAAACAATAGTGAGGGCGATATCAGACTCTCGCTTCCGATTGCAAGGACAAAGGGTGTAGAGGGAAGGCCTGTTGTTGTCATTGCAGGTAATGAGTATTCGTTTAAGGCTCAGGATAAGCTGCTTGTCGCCGTTTTACCTAAGGATGTCGTATCTGCTTCTCATGAACTGTCTTATACTATTCTGATCAAGTCAAAAGGAATGGATAGGGTACGTTTCTATCCAGGCGACGCAGCTATTTATAATGTAAATATGAAATCCGACTATCCCTCACCCGGCTTCAAAGGAGACTACCTGCCGGTGGAAAGAAATGTCAGCGATACAGGATTCGATGCCAAGTGGATTGTGACAGACTTGAATACGGTATCCGCAACCGGTTCATACATAGATGTGGAGCTTATTGTCCCTGCAAGCCAATACCAGCAGACAGAACGCGTCATGAAGTATTCATTCCTTATCATCCTGCTCGTCTTCGTGGCAATCTACCTTGTCGAGTCTATAACACGCTGCAAGATCAACATCGTCCAATATATCGTGACAGGACTGTCTCTCTGTCTGTTCTATCTGCTTCTGCTGTCGATAAGTGAATTCCTCTCTTTCGGACTTTCATATGCCATTGCAGCCGCTATGACAACAGGAGCCCTCGGAGCTTATTTCTACGGTTTCCTCAAATCGAAGTTCGCTCTGATCTTCACAGGTGCAGTCGCTCTCCTTTATGTATTCATATATATACTTCTGCAGATGGAGACAGGTTCGCTCCTCGCTGGAACCCTCGCTCTCTTCCTCATCCTCAGCGTGATCATGTACTTCACCCGTCGCTCAGACCTCTTCGACCGCCCTTCCGGACCTGTGATCGAATAGTTATCTGGATTTTGGGCACAAATATCTCGACTTTGTGCCCAAAGCCTAAACATATCCCCATCATGCAGGAGTCGGTCCCCTAAGTTGGGGATGCATAAGCCTTCCTTTTACAAGATACGCACAGCTGTCTGGCATCTTGGAGGGATTACCCAAAATTGTCATAGTATGGGCTTATGACTGATTACATTTTTGACATCACGACATTAACAGTAAAAGAAACACACTTATGATAAGAAGGATACTCTTTACAATTCTCGCGGTTTTATCCGTAGTATCATGTAATGGAAAGGCTGTGACAGACATCCAGGTCGGTGATATCGTATTCATCGAAAGCCAGTCGTCGCAGAGTCCATACATAAAGCTTGGCACCATGTCGAAGTGGACACACTGCGGGGTCGTCGTTGACACGCCTGATGGTCTGAAGGTCCTTGAGGTCTCTAAGACGGTGAAGCTGACGCCGTTCAACACCTTTATAGGCCGTGCAAAGGATGACAACTGGTGCATCAGGAGACCGAAGCAGCAGCTGAAGGAACCGATATCATACAGTAAATATCTTGGTCAGCCGTACGATCTTGAGTTCAAGTTCGGCAATGACAAGATGTACTGTTCAGAACTGGTCTGGCTCGTATATAAGGATCAGGGAATCGAGTTGTGCGAACCTCGCAAGGTTTCAAGCTTCATCATGACGCGTATCCCTAAGGTGAAGAAGCTGATGCAGAAGCGCAATATACGAATGGATCAGGATGTTGTGGCTCCTATTGATATCTATAAAGCAGTATAAGTAAACTCAACCAAGGCACAGAAAAACGACACCATCGTTACAAGAATCGATGTCTTCTTGTGACGATGGTGTCGTTTATGAATAGTAAGCTGATTACTTAGCCTTGTAAGCGTCGAGACCGCTCTGGAGGAACGATACGAAACCGTCGATCGAGAGGTCGTATCCGCGTACCGGAACGAGCATCTCTCCGTCAGGGGAGAGGAGCACGTAATTAGGCTGGGCATTGACATTCCATCTTGTGCGTGCCAGATAAGAGTTCGCGCGTCCGAGATCCTTATAGACCTTTCCTGTCTCCGCGTCAGTAACATAATCCTTTTTGTCAAGTTTCTGCTTGTCGTCGGTGTAGAGGGCTACAACCACGAAATCATTCTTGAGCATATTAAGAACTGTAGGGTCACTCCAGACGCGGGATTCCATTTCACGGCAGTTTACGCAACCGTGTCCTGTCACATCGATAAATACAGGCTTGCCGGACTTCCTTGCTGCTTCGAGTCCTTCTTCAAGGGTGAAGTAGCCCTGTAATCCCAATGGAAGATGAAGACCATATTCGGAGTCGGTCACTGGTGCGGCATCTGTAATGCCTTGTGATGTGCCCGTATTCTGCCCTATGACGAAATCCTGGGTGGTGATCGGAGGCATGTAGCCGGAAAGTGCTTTAAGTGGCGCCCCCCACATTCCAGGGATAAGATATACTACGAATGACAGTACTCCTATCGCAAGGGCAAGACGAGGTACTGAAAGATGCTCTACCGGTTCGTCGTGAGCAAAACGGATCTTGCCCAGGAGATAGAGACCGAGGAGTGTGAATACCACGATCCATATAGCGAGATAGACTTCTCTGTCAAGGATACCCCAGTGGTATGTCTGGTCAGCAACACTGAGGAACTTGAGTCCGAGAGCGACTTCTACGAATCCGAGAACTACCTTTACAGAGTTAAGCCAGCTTCCACCGCTCTTCTTGAATTTCTTGAGAAGCGACGGGAAGAAAGCGAGAACAGTGAATGGAAGCGCGAATGCAACAGAGAATGCCAGCATTGTCACCATAGGCTCCCAGAATTCACCCTGGGTTGACTTGATGAGAACCGATCCTACGATTGGACCAGTACAAGAGAATGATACAAGCACAAGGGTAAGGGCCATGAAGAATACTCCTGCAAGACCCTTCTTGTCTGAATTCTTGTCGCTTTTGTTTACGATAGACTCTGGAAGAGTGATTTCAAATGCTCCGAAGAAAGAAGCTGCAAAGATCATGAATACGATGAAGAAGATGATGTTCGGCAGCCAGTGTGTCGAGAGCCAGTTGAAGATAACGGCAGTGACAGCATCACCTGCGATGAGTCTTGACAGCATGATGATCACGGAAATAGGAACGGTATAGAGGAGTACGATGAAGATACCGTACATCGCTGCCTTGAAACGTCCCTGAGCAACATTTTCTGATCCTTTCATGAAGAATGAAACCGTCATCGGAACCATAGGGAACACGCAAGGAGTCAGGAGCATTGCAAAGCCCCAGAGGATAGCCTCGAAGATAAGGCCCCATATCGATCCTTTCTGTTCCTCATCATCAGATGGTTCGACTCTCTCTTCAACCGGTTCGGCTGCGACATCTGAAGGCTCATCTGTGTCTGCGATAGGAGCTACTGTATCTTCTGAATCGCCAACCTTTACATCAAAGTCATAATATTCAGCCTTGCAGGCTCCTCCGGTACATGCGTTTGTGAAAATAGTACCGGTGAACGACGTGTTGTCAGAGGTAACCTTTACGTTCTGAGCAATGATGATCTCATTATAATAATGTCTTGCCGGATCTCCGAATTCGTCAGTCTCTTCTACAGGACTGCTGATTTCATATGGTCCTCCTGCAAGCTCACCTCCTGTTACTGCAGCATCCATGATCTCTGTTGCAGAAAACTCGTCGGTAAGTGTGTATGTATGATATCCTTCTGCGATCTTTCCAGTGAAGATCACTCTATAGACATCATCGTCAGCTTTTTCTACATGTGAACTCCATGTAACAAGCTGGCCCTGGGCAAAGGCTGCGGCACACAAAAGCATAGCCGCAAGCATTGTCATGATTCTTTTCATTTCAGATTATTGAGAGTTGTTTCTTATTTTGCAAAGGCAACTGATCTTGTCTCACGGATCACTGTGATCTTTACCTGGCCAGGATATACCATTTCTTCCTGGATCTTGCGTGCGATTTCTGTTGACAAAGATTCTGCGTCCTGATCAGTAACCTGGTCTGCTCCTACGATTACTCTAAGTTCGCGTCCAGCCTGAATTGCATATGTCTTGGTTACGCCGTTGTATGACTTGGCGATGTCCTCCATGTCTTTCAGTCTCTTGATATAAGACTCGATCACTTCTCTACGTGCTCCAGGACGTGCTCCTGAAATGGCATCTCCGACCATTACAAGAGGAGAGATGATGGAAGTCATTTCAATTTCCTCATGGTGAGATCCGATGGCATTGCAAACCTCCGGCTTCTCCTTATACTTCTCAGCCAGCTTCATTCCAAGGATTGCATGTGGAAGCTCAGGATCCTCATCAGAAACCTTACCGATGTCATGGAGAAGTCCGGCTCTCTTTGCAACCTTAGGATTGAGTCCAAGCTCGGAAGCCATTGTAGCACAGATGTTTGCTACCTCGCGGGCGTGCTGGAGAAGATTCTGTCCATAAGAAGAACGGTACTTCATACGGCCGATGAGCTTGACAAGCTCGATGTGCATTCCGTGAATGCCAAGGTCGATACAAGTCCTCTTTCCTGTCTCCATTATCTCTTCTTCAAGCTGCTTCTGTACCTTTGCAACAACTTCCTCGATACGTGCAGGGTGGATACGTCCGTCGATCACAAGCTGGTGGAGGGCAAGACGTGCAACCTCTCTTCTTACCGGATCGAAAGCAGAAAGAAGAATCGCTTCCGGAGTATCGTCAACTACGATCTCGACACCGGTCGCTGCCTCGAGAGCACGGATATTACGTCCTTCACGTCCGATGATTCGTCCCTTGATCTCGTCGCTCTCAATATGGAATACTGTAACTGCATTTTCAATTGCAGTCTCAGATGCTGTGCGCTGTATTGTGTTGATCACGATGCGTTTAGCCTCCTTGCTGGCTGTGAGACGGGCCTCATCCATCACGTCATTGATATATGACTGAGCCTGAGTCCTTGCCTCTGCCTTCATACTTTCCATGAGCTGGTTCTTAGCCTCGGCAGCTGTGAGACCTGCAAGTTCCTCTATCTGTCTGATAGCTTCTTTCTTCAGCTGCTCGTACTCCTCGGTCTTCTTGGTCGCTATCTCTACCTGGGCCTTGAGGTTCTGCCTGATCGCTTCCGCCTCCTTGTTCTTGCGTCCGAGCTCCGAATTCTGCTGGTTCAGACTGTTTTCCTTCTGCTTGAGACGGCTTTCAGTCTCGCTGATCTGCTTGTTCTTTTCATTGATGTACTGCTCATGTTCACTCTTGAGCTGGAGGAATTTCTCCTTCGCCTGAAAGATCTTTTCTTTCTTAATGCTCTCAGCCTCAAGCTCTGCCTTCTTGATGATTTCCTCCTTCTGTCCCTTAAGAAGTATCTTACGGACAAATATGTATGTGCCGAGTGCCGCTATCGCACCCAATACTGCAGACAAAATGTAAAATACAACGTTCATATATATTATTGGTTTTAGTTACTAAATAAAATGACCAACCTGCATAAAAGCAGATCGGTCAGTCAGTTATATAAAAAGCCGTTAGCTGGTTTGTCAGAAAATCTTAAAAAATAAGATTTGGGCTCCGGATTTCTGGTTCTGATATCCTCCGTCCCGCAAAGCGGAATCCCCATAAGGGTAACATAGGTCCGTCATCCCCATCCGAGTAGTCCCGGTTACATTATTAGTGTTGATTTCAGCAAAAATAAGTAACTAACGGCTGTTTTTATCAATGTTTTCAAGATAACCTTCCAATTCCTTCACAAGGGATTCCTCCTCATGAACCATCCCTTTAAGCTGTTCCTGAAGACCTATATTCGACATGCACACATTCAGTGCCGCGAACGACAGCAACTCCACGATTCCTTTTCCCGGAAGCTTGTCCTGATATGCGCGCACTCTTCTGTTCACCTCATCCGCCGCTTTCCTGATCACCTCTTCCTGCTCTGGGGAAGAAGCCTTCAGCGAGTATGGACGGTCCGCAATCTTGATGCTGATATTCTGTGCCATACTATCCCTCCATCAGTGTTATGCATCGGTCAATTTCCTTCATCAGACTGTCTATCTTCTTTTTGGCGGCCGAGCTGTCTGCTCCTCCCGCCTTGAACGCTTCGGTCAGTTTCAGGTTATCAATCTGTCTCTCTAACTCTATGATCTGCTTTCTGTATCCTTCATTCTGCACTCTGGCCTGCTCAAGCTCGGACTGAAGCTTGATACGCTCCATCTTTTCCGACTCATATGCGGCTATAAGCTGCCTGATTTTTTCCTTTACAGTTTCCA
>JAZLAS010000053.1:0-13342 GCA_045613365.1 Candidatus Cryptobacteroides sp. | reverse complement strand
TCTTTGCCGTCAGCGGTGTAGAATTTCATCCCATCCTTCTCCATCTGAGTGAGCCAGCTGATGTCGGCACCTTCTGCGTATTTCCCCTTCACAGTCTCGCTTGGAGTCTCTGTGTCAGGCTTTTCCGGGTCTGGGGTATGGCGATCTTCATTGCATGCCAGCATCGCTGCGGCAGCCAGCGCCATGGTCAGGAGTCTTCTTATTTTCATTTGAGTCTTCATGTTTTTACACATCCTACAAATATAATTAAAATTTGCTAAATTTGTAGCCCGCATATTATTAAACATGAAAAGACTATCACCATTACTTGCTCTTGCCTTCATCATCACGGCATGTGTTTCGGCGGAGGTGCGTCCATATTCGGCAGACCTTGACAGGCTGGACGAAGCCCTGGAGAGGGCGGACGAATACGTCAGCATCAAGGAGCAGAAGATCAGCACGATCGAGAACATGCTGCATTCGCGTGGCGTCACTCCTCTTCAGCAGTATCATATCTATGGAGAACTTTATAAGGAATATCTCCCTTTCCAGTTTGATAAGGCCAAGGAGATGCTTGAGAATCAGGAGAGGCTGGCAGAAGAGATCGGGAATGAGTCCTTGAGGGATGATGCTTTGCTGGATAAGGCTATGATCCTTACGATGGCCGGATTCTTCCTTGAAGCTGAGCAGGTATTTGAAAAACTGGATACATCTGCTTTTGATGCAGCTCAGATGGTGTCCTGGTACAATGTCAGACAGAAGTTCCTTCATGATTACAATGAATATGTGAGGACTTCCAACTTTGCCGTTCCGGATGCGGGAAAAATTGCGTTCTATCAGGACAAGGTACTCGAAGGCACTCCGGAGGATTCGTATCTGAACAGACATATGAGGATACTGCGTATGATCGAGAGACGCGAGTTTGAAAGAGCTTACGATGAGAACCTGGCTTTCATAGAAAGTCTGAGCAAAGATGACCATAACTATGCTGTCCAGACATATTGGCAGGGATTCATATGCGAGAATCTCGAGCGTTCGGATGAGGTGATCCATTGGTGGGTCGAATCGGCTATCTGTGATATCAAAGGAGCGATCAAGGATAATGCATCACTCTGCTCAATAGCAATAAAGCTGATAAATCCGGAAGAAACAGACCGTGCATTCAGGTATATCAGGCTGTCGCTTGATGATGCCATTTACTATAATGCGAAGCTGCGTAAGGTACAGATAGCATCGACTATGCCATGGATAGAGAAGGCATATACGGACAGCAAGGACGTGCAGGCCAGGGACCGCAACCGTTATATGCTCTTCACTACATTTGCCTCTTTGTTCCTCATGCTCATCTGTGTCTATACGGTGAGCCTTTATGTGAAAGGACGTAAATCTGCAGGAGTGATCGAGAAAAAGAATGAGCAGCTGGCCGAATATACCCAGTCCATCATTGATGTGGAGGACAGTCTCAGGAAAACGAATTTCGACCTGATCGAGGCGAATGCCGCCAAGGAAGAATATCTGGGCCTGTTCCTGTCCATGTGCTCGGGCTATCTGGACAAGCTCAGAAAGAACCTCACCCGTGACCAGTACGATGCCGAGTTACGTAATTTCTACAAGACCTTCGATACATCTTTCCTTCAGCTTTATCCTACTTTTGTCGAGGAGCTGAATTCCCTGCTCAAAGATGATAGCCGTATCGTTCCTAAGGAAGGTGAACTTCTGAATACTGAGCTCAGGATCTTTGCTCTCATCAAGCTTGGAATCACCCAGTCGTCCCATATCGCATCGCTTTTGCGCTACTCTGTAAACACTATCTACAACTACAGGGCACAGGTCAAGAATGCGGCCAGGGAAGACCGTGAAAATTTCGAAGAAACAGTGAGGAAAATAGGTTCCAGAAGATAGGATTTTTGTCCCGGAATCCACTTTTTTCTATATATACAAATATTTCCAACTGTCTGGTCTTCAGTCAGTTGGTTTTTTAATTGCCTGCAATGGGTCCACTTTGAGTCCTCGCTCCTTTCCTATAAGGGAAGAAATGTCCACTTTTTTGAGGTTATATGTGTTCGTAATGCTCAATGGTTCAATCTGTTATGTGTTAAAAATCCACTAATTTGCCCCAGCTTGCATTTTCGAGGGAGGAATCTATGATTTTTCTTGTTAAATTTGGAACAGGAACTTGAAAATAGGTTCAACACATTATTAACACATAAACACTAACCCATGAAACACCTAACTTATCGAATCGCCCTTATCTTTGCGATAATGGGTCTGAGCTGCGCAAATGCGTTTGCTCAGCAAGTGAAAGGTACAGTAAAGGATGCTTCCGGAGAACCGGTCATCGGTGCAGCCGTGATCGTGGACGGAACATCCATCGGTACAACAGTCGATTTTGACGGTAACTTCGTCTTCAATGAAGCGGTTCCGTCTGACGCTGTTCTCGTTGTTTCTTCAATCGGTTACAAGACAGCCCGCGTTCCAGTAGGGGGGGGCAGCCTTAATATCGTACTTGAAGAGGATACAACGATGCTCGAAGAGACTGTCGTAGTCGGCTACGGCGTCCAGAAGAAGAGCGTCGTGACAGCAGCGATTTCATCAATCACATCTGATGACCTCAAGGCTCAGGCAAACACACGTGTTGACAATCTCCTTCAAGGTATGACTTCAGGAGTCGTTGTCACTTCTCCATCGGGAG
Source organism: Candidatus Cryptobacteroides sp. (assembly GCA_045613365.1). GTDB lineage: Bacteria > Bacteroidota > Bacteroidia > Bacteroidales > UBA932 > Cryptobacteroides. Next base: position 10,671 of record JAZLAS010000053.1, on the reverse strand, counting down.
CTCCGGATGCCGGTTCACAGGTACGTGTACGTGGTATCGGTTCAATCAATGATAGTGAACCTCTTTATATTATCGACGGTTTCGCTGTCAGCGGAGGAATCGACTATCTGAACCCTAACGATATCGAGCGTATCGAGGTCCTCAAGGACGCAGCTTCGGGAGCAGTTTACGGAGCACGTGCTGCAAACGGTGTGATCCTCGTGACAACCAAGCAGGGATCGAAGGGCAAGACCAAGGTAAGCTATGACTTCTCATACGGCTGGCAGAACCCATGGCGCAAGCCTTCTGTCCTCAATGCTACCGAATATGCCATCATGATGAACGAGGCATATATCAACAATGGTGAGCTTCCTATCTACGATGATCCTTATTCATTCGGCCAGGGTACTGACTGGGTTGACCTTGTGTTCAACCACAATGCCCCTGTAATGAAGCATGACCTCAATATCAACGGTGGCAACGATAAGATGACTTATTCTACTTCTGTCGGCTATCTTTCAAGAGAAGGTACGATCGGTGGTAATTTCGGACGTTCGAACTATGACAGATTCACTCTCCGTCAGGCTTTGAATGCAACTCTTTTCGACAATTCTGCAGAACGTGACTGGCTCAATAAGATGACTTTCAATACGAATGTATCCTATGCCCACATCATAGCTACAGGTATCAGCAACAACTCTGAGTTCGGCTCACCTCTCGGTTCAGCCCTCGGAATGTCACCGCTTCTTAACCTGTATGCAACTCCTGAAGAGGAAGAGGAATACAAGACCATGTATCCTGCAGGATATGACTATATCATCAGAGATGAGAACGGCAGAGCTTATACAGTGGTTGACGGTAACGTATATAACGAGCAGACCAACCCAATCGCTGCCCTTCAGCGTCCGGGTACCATATATAATACTGATAAGTTCATTGCCAATGCAGCTGGTGAACTTCAGATCTGGGACGGCCTCAAGTTCAGGTCTTCAGTAGGTGTTGACCTCGCATTCTGGGGCAATCACGGCTATACAGAGCAGTATTTCCTTTCTTCAAAGAGCTACAACTACAATACAGTGGCTTCTGAGACTACTTATGACAAGGACGGTAATGCAACAGTTACTGAAAAGATCAATTATGCGGAGTCTGCACAGCAGGAAATGAACCGCTCTCTCAGATGGCAGGTGGAGAATGTGCTTTCATATGACAAGACTTTCGGAAAGCACAGTGTCGCTGCGATTCTCGGACAGTCGGCTATCCGCTCTTCTTCATCAAACGTAGGAGCCAACGCACGTGGACTCATGTATCCATATGATGAGTGGAAGATCTCTGTAAACAATACATTGGGACTTCAGGCTGACGGAAACCGTAACGGCTGGGGAAGCTGGAATTCATATGTTTACTCGCTCATTTCTTACTTTGGACGTATCTCATACAACTATGATGAGCGTTATATGATCGAGGCTACAATGCGTGCCGACGCTTCTTCTAACTTCGGTCCTAACAACAAGTGGGGTTACTTCCCTTCAGTAAGTGCCGGTTGGAACCTCAAGAACGAGGCTTTCCTTAAGGACGTTCCTTGGCTTGCAGCGTTGAAGCTCCGTGGTTCATGGGGTATCAACGGTAACGACAGCATCGGTAGCTTCCAGTATGCTGTATATATGAATACAGGTAACAACTATGCATTCGGTTCCGGTGCAAACGGCAGCGAGACCATCAACATCGGTGCAAAGCCTAACGGACTTGCAAACCCTAATGCCAAGTGGGAGCAGTCTATCCAGACTGACATCGGAGTTGATGCCGGTTTCTTTGGCAACCGTCTCACCTTCACAGCTGACTACTATAAGAAGGTGACTTCGGGAATGCTTATGGATATGCAGGTTCCTGGATATGCCGGAGATTCTGCGCCTAAGGGCAATGTCGGATCTATGTCGAACTCAGGTCTTGAGCTTGATCTTGGATATCGTGACAATTATGGCGACTTCAGCTGGAGCATTTCAGCAAATGCTACTTATAACAAGAACGTCCTTACCGAACTTGGAGACGACGCAAACTCTCTTTATGGTTCCAACCATAAGATAGGTCAGCTTACCCGTGGTATCGTAGGTCTTCCTTTCCCTTATTTCTACGGACATAAGACAGACGGCATATTCCAGAATACAGATGAGGTTGCTGCTCATGTGAACGCTGACGGACAGCCTCTCCAGCCTAGCGCACAGCCTGGCGACGTACGTTTCGTGGATGTTGACGGTGATGGTGATATCGATGGTGATGACCGTACATACATCGGAAAGGGTGTTCCTGACTGGTCATTCGGTCTCAACCTTTCATTCGAGTGGAAGGGTATCGATTTCAGCATGCTCCTTCAGGGAACAGTCGGAAATCAGGTATTCAATGTGACACGTCGTACAGACCTTTATTATATCAACCTTCCTAAGACAATCCTGAACCGCTGGACAGGAGAGGGAACATCAAATACCCAGCCTAAGTTCGAGTTCGCTTCAGCAAACGATAACTACAGGTCTTCAGACCTTTGGGTAGAGGACGGCTCATTCCTCCGCGCACGTAACGTACAGCTCGGTTATACGCTTCCTCAGAAATGGACTAAGAAGTTCTTCGTACAGCGTCTGAGAATCTATGCTCAGGCTGAGAACCTCTTTACCCTCACCAAATATACAGGTTGCGATCCTGAGGTTACAGGTGGAAACGGCTTCAGCTCTGACCTTGGTGTTGACCGTGGTGTATATCCTCAGTCACGCACATTCTCTGTCGGTGTAAATCTTAACTTCTAATTAAATCCGGATGATGATTATGAAAAAGATATATTTTGCAATCTGCGCATTCGCAGTCTTGATTCTTTCATCGTGCGGTACGGACTTCGTTACCGCGGTGCACAACTCCGCAGAGCCGCAGGAAGAGTACTATATCGATGAATCACGTATCATGCACAGCCTTGTTGCTGCATATGACCCATTGAAGTGGTTCGACTATTTCAGCGGATATTCTCCGCTTAACCTGACATCGGATATTATGGCTGATGATATCTATTGCGGAGGTTCGAACGAAGGTGACCAGCCGTCATTGTCATATACTCATCTTTATAAGATACATTCCAAGGAGCTTCCTTCAAACATTTGGACCGTGTGCTACTCGGGAGTCAACCGTTCATGCCACGTCATCGAGAATGTGGATAAGGTTGCAGGCCTTTCTGAGGAGAAGAAGAATCTCTATGTGGCAGAAGCTGTAGTGCTCAAGGCTTTCTATTATACTCAGCTCTGGAAATTCTGGGGAAACATTCCTTATTATGACAAGAACCTCACTGCTCCATATTATACAGCTCAGCTCACTGCTGATGAGGTGTATGAGAAGATCGTGACCAACCTTGAGTCTGTTTTTGAAATGGATATCCTTCCTATGAAGGCTGCTTCTGGAAGCGAGGGAAGAGTGACGAAGGCTATGGCTTATATGCTTTACACTGAGGCTGTCCTCTATCAGAATGACGAGTCACGCTATGAGACTGCTCTCGGATATATGGATGAGATCATCAGCAGCTCGCAGTATTCTCTTGTAGCTGACTTCGCTTCTATCTGGGAAGAGTCAGGCGAATGGGGCTCGGAGTCTATCTGGGAGATCAACTATATCTCTGAAGGTGCTGCAAGATCATGGGGCAGCGCGATAGCAACAGGTGGTTCCGTATATCCTATGCTTTCCGGCGTACCGGGTGCTCCTGAAGTATCTGGCTACAAGGGCGGCTGGGGCTTCGGTCCTGTCGCACAGTCTGCATGGGATATGTATGCAGAGGATGATATCCGTCGTGACGGTGGTATCCTTAATTTCTACTATGAGTTCCCTGATCTTACACTTGGCGAAGAGCGTTGGCAGTACACCGGTCTCTTCCTCAAGAAGTATGTAGCAAGGATGAACGGTAACCATGGCCAGATCGCTGATGCAGATATGAACTATGGCAACAACCTCAGAGTTTACCGCTACGCAGAGACTCTCCTCAATGCAGCCGAGCTCGGAGTCCTTACAGGAAAGGACCGCAGCCAGCATCTTGCAGCCGTTCGTGCACGTGCGAACTGCAAAGATACAGGAACAACTCAGATTGACATTCTCGAGGAACGCCATAAGGAGTTCGTCGGCGAAGGAAAGCGCTATTGGGACCTTATCCGTACAGGACAGGCCGAGACAGTCCTCAAGGCTGCCAACCATGAGTGGAGAGAAATCGACTGGACTCCTAGCAAGAAGTACTGGCCTCTTCCACAGTCAGAGTGCGACAAGGATCCTAATCTCAAGCAGAACAATTACTAACAGCAGCAATGCTATATGAATCTTAATTTATTGATCATGAAGAGATTATTTAAATATATAGCCGTTGCGTTGTCAATGACATTGCTTGCAATCGGCTGTGCGCCGGAGATCATCACTCCGGATCAGAGCAAGCTTCCGGATGCTCAGGATCTGGAAGTGGTCATCAGTGTTGACCAGGCTACCAACTATGTTACCTTCTCTGTAAATAACAAGGGACTTGTCCCTATGTGGATCTTTGGAGAAGATAAGGTGGACGGAAAGGCAAACAAGAAGTATGCATATACCGGAAACGGCATCACACTTCGTATCCGCGAGGCAGGAACACATTATGTAGAGGTGAAGGCTTATAACGCAAACGGTGTTTCATTCACTTCAAAACTTGAGGAATATCATCTCGAAAACACTTACCGCGATCCTTTCAATGCAGCTCCATATATGAAGGCTGTAGCTGGACAGTGGCAGTGGAATCAGGGTGTCAAGGGCCATTTCGGTTGCGGTTCGATCAATGCTGACACAGGCTTTGCTACGACAGATGGTACCGACTGGTGGTCATGCGATCCTGACGGCAAGGAAGGTATGGGTCTCTATGACGACCGTATGACCTTCACAGAAGCAGGTGAGTTCACATTCGATCCGGGTGACGGCGGTACAGTGTATGTAAACTGGGGAATGGCCGCAAACGGCTATCATGCTGACTGCTACAACAATGACGAGCAGGACTATCAGGCTCCTATCGAAACTTTCACTACAACTTATACCATTGAGAATGAGTGGAATGCAGCAGGCATCGAGGATATCTATCTCGTCCTTCCTGAGGGCAAGAACCTTTCATATATCCCTCATAAGACTGCACTCGATTCTCCTCGTTATCGTTTCCTTGAGACTGCTACAGGTAAGATCCGCAAGACTATGTCTCTTGTAAATGAAGCACCTACCGAGAACGGTGGCGGCGGTATCGCATGGAAGTATGAGTTCGTACCGGCTGTACATGTGGCTTCTCCAGAGGAACTCCTCGCTGGAACTGACGGAGCAGGTAAGGTATGGGTAATGGACGCAGCTGCTCAGGGACACCTCGGTTGCGGAGACTCTGTGGAGAATCCGGCAGGCTGGTGGTCTGCTCCTGCTTTCGACAAGAAGGATTTCGGTATGTATGACGATGAGATCACATTCTTCCCTGACGGCAAGTATGTATATAGCTCAGGTGCTGACGGTCTCATGTACATCAACTGGGGCGTGACAGCTATAGGTCCTAACCCTGGCGCAGAGCCTGACATCGATATCGAGTGGCCTCTTACAGAGTCAACATATACATTTGACGGTTCTACAATCACTCTCGCTGCAGAGACTCCGATGGTTTATGTACCTTCTGACGTGGTATGGCAGTCACCTGTATTCCATGTTACAGAACTTACTGAGACTACTCTCAAGGTAGTTGCCGAGAATCCTGGCTGCTACTGGCAGATGATCTTCAAGGCACGTGACGTCAAAGGTCCTGCAGGTCCTACACTCAACGGAGAGGAACTCCCTGTCGAGCTTTCAGTAGCTAAGGGCGAGGTTCTTGAGCTTGCAAACGCTCCGGAGGACTTATGGATCGATCCTGACTTCTTCGAGGCTAACGGTAATTCACTCAAGTTCAAGGCTATGGACGGTGACTATAAGTTCACTTATGACTCAGGTGCAAAGTGGATCAAGGTCGTTCCTATGGTCAATGGCGAGAAGGCGACATATGATAACGGAAAGGCTCTCTGGATCATCGGAGACGGTGGTGGAAAGCCGACTGTCGGCCAGCTTATCGGCTGGAATACAGGTGATGCTCCGCTTCCATGTGCCCGCATAAGCGAGAATACTTACCAGATCACTCTTGCCATGAAGGCAGAAGGCGGTTCTGTGAAGGTGTTCGGCCAGTCTGACTGGGGTGTCGAGTGGACTAAGGACAAGTATGGTACAGTGACTGACAACGGTTTCTTCCATATTCCTGGAGATGATGGTAATATCCATACGATCGAGGGAACAGAGGCAGGCTACTACACATTCACATTCGTGGATAATGATGGTATCCTTGACATGACTGTCAATAAGGAACAGAAGACTGTGTGGGATGCCGCTGCAGACAGAAACCTGTGGCTCACTGCAAACCAGAATAATATGGAGTTCTTCTTTGCTACAGGCGGAGACTGGGCTGGAATCGATCCTGCAGAATATGAGGCTGACGGAAATCATTATTATCTGACTTTCCCTGAAGCTCTCGGTGCTCAGCAGTGGCAGGCTCAGGTGAAGTACAAGACTCTCGGCTTCAGTACAAGCGCAGCTAAGAACTATGATTTCCAGGTAAAGATTCTCTCTGCTGAAGATCATCCTAGCATTACCATCAAGCTTGTGAAGGAAGGCGATGACAATACTTTCTATTGTGCTGATGTACATTCTGTTACAGGAGGCGAGGAGTATGTTTACCGTCTTGAAAATGTAGCAGGAATCGACATGGAAGATGTACAGCTTGTCTTTGACTTTGCCGGCGGTGTAGGCGGATCAAAGCTTGAGTACTATGATATCCTGATTCAGGAACATTACGCAGAATAATCTATAACTTTTCAGGCAGGGACAATAGCCAGAAATGGCTTTGCCCCTGCCGTTTTAACTTTTAATCATTCAGAATATGACAAGGTTATTTTTAGGCCTTCTCTTGAGTCTGTTGATTGTCGGATGCGATAAACCGGATTCAGGCGAATCACCTTCCGGCAAGACCAACCTTACTTTTGATCCGGAATCCATAACGATCACCAGCGGGAAGACAGAAGTGAAAGTTAAAGTTACTGCTGACGGAGGCTGGGGTGTGACTTGCAGTGCCAAGGATTGGGTATCGGTTTTCCCGGGAGGCGGTGGTGCAGGTACTTCTGAAATACTTGTCAAATTCGATGAAAACAAGACCGGAAATGTCCGTGAGACTGAACTGGTCTTCACTACGGATGCAGGAAAGAAGTCGCTGCCTGTCAGACAGAATTATTATATCGAAGAAGTCGTGATTTCCGATCCTGCTTTCAAATCAGGTATCCTGAAGGCATACGATATAGACAATGACGGAATCCTCAGCACGAAAGAGGCGGCTGCCGTCACAGAAATCAAAGTCTCAGGTCTCGGCATAAAGGTAATGCCCGAGCTGAATACCGTATTCAAGGATATAACATATCTTGACTGTTCGAAGAATGAGATAGAAATCCTGGAGCTCGGCAACATGACCAAGCTTGAATATCTTGATTGTTCAGACAACAAGCTGACCGGACTTGATATATCTCATCTCGTAGGTCTTGAAACAATGAAGGCGACAGGAAACCCTTCTCTTGCCGTCATCAATGTGTGGACCGGCTTCAAGGAACCCGACGGATTCAGCAAGCCTTCGGCTACCGAATACAAGGAGCCGGAAATCATTACTCCTGCAGGCTATAAGCTGGTCTGGCAGGAAGAGTTCAATGAATCAGCTACAGGTCTCCCTGATACCAAGAAGTGGTGGTATGAGACGGCAGAACCTGGCTGGGTCAACAATGAACTTCAGACATATATCGCAGGAAGAAAGGGGGATATCGTTACTGCTGATGTCAGCAACGGTTCATTGAAGATCCGTGCGATCAAAGAAGGAAATAGGGTATATTCTGCCCGTGTTAATACAAACGAAGGCTGGACTTACGGCTATTTCGAGGCCCGTCTGAAACTGCCTAGGGGTAAGGGAACATGGCCGGCATTCTGGATGATGCCTACCGTGTGGTCAGGCTGGCCTGATGGTGGTGAGATCGATATCATGGAACATGTAGGCTGTGTTCCTACCGAGGTCTCGTCCTCGATCCATTGCAAGGAATATTATCATGCGATAGGTACGCAGAAGACAGCTGCAAAGAAGATCGCTACTGTCATGGACGAGTTCCATGTGTATGCGCTTGAGTGGACAGAAGAATATATAAAGACATATGTTGATGGAGTCCAGCTCTTTTACTACAATCCGGACAATTATTCTGCAGGAAGAAATGAAAGGACATGGCCTTTCAACAAACCTTTCCAGCTTAAGCTCAATCTCGCATGGGGCGGTGACTGGGGCGGAATGTATGGAGTCGATGAAAGCTGTCTTCCTGCCACATATGAAATCGATTATGTACGCGTGTTCCAGAAACCATAATCCTAGAATCTGATGAAATTTCATTTAGATATAAAATTGTGTGTGTTAGCTGTTCTTGCAGGGCTCTGTTCATGTGCAGGGCCTGCAGGACAGGAAGTCTTCGTTCCTGATGGGTATGAACTTTTGTGGAGCGACGAGTTTGACGGTGAGTCCCTTGATGCCGCCAGCTGGACGCCGGAACAAGGTGGTCATGGCTGGGGAAATAATGAGCTCCAGTATTACACTTCGCGGGAAAAGAATGTATGCGTCCGCGACGGCAAGCTCGTTATAAGGGCTGTAAGAGAGAATTACGAACACGCTCCGGTCACTTCGGCAAGATTGATAACGCTAGGTAAGTTCGAGTTCCAGTATGGCTACATAGTAGCCTCAATAAAGCTACCAAAGACCGCGGACGGTCTGTGGCCGGCATTCTGGATGATGGGAAATGACATAAAGCAGATCGGCTGGCCGAACTGCGGTGAGACGGATATTCTGGAGATGGGCCATCAGAACGGAATCAGCAATGGCACTCAGGAGCAGCTTCTTAACGGGGCATGCCATTGGGGAGTTCCTCATCATCAGTACTATGCTCATGATGTTACCAATGAATATTCGGTACAGGACGGAAATTTTCATACCTTTACATGCATATGGGACGAGGAGCATGTGCGTATGTACATAGATCTGGAGGTTTATCCTGATGTGGAACCATATTTTGAAATGAAGATAGAGGATTTCGGAAACAACGAATTCCGCAAACCGAATTTCATTCTGTTGAATCTTGCTGTCGGAGGTAATTTCCCCGGTATCCATGATATCGGGGAAGTTACAGCTCTGGAAAGCGGTTCAGCAGAGATGGAAGTTGATTATGTCCGTGTTTTTCAGAAGATTAAATAATGTTTTTATATGAAAAGATTTGTGAGAAATATGCTGTTAGGAGCAACTGTCATCATGGCAGGTTGTTCGGCTAGTGCCCAGTCAGAGACTGATAAGAGGGTTGAGGAACTTCTCAGCCAGATGACTCTGCATGAGAAAGTGGGACAGATGAACCAGCTTTCCGGAGGTGCATGGCTTGCAGAAACTGCTGCAAAGGGTGAGGTGGGCTCTATCCTGAATTGTGTCGATCCGGCGGAAATCAATGCTGTTCAGCGTGCTGCCGTTGAGGATAGCCGTCTTGGAATACCTGTTCTGGTAAGCCGTGACGTTATCCATGGCTTCAGGACCATTTTCCCGATACCTATCGGTCAGGCTGCTACATTCGATCCTGCAATTGTCGAGAAGGGCGCGCGCATTGCGGCTGTCGAGGCTACTGCAAGCGGAGTGAGATGGACTTTCTCGCCGATGCTCGATATAGCCCGTGATCCTAGATGGGGACGTGTAGCGGAAGGTTCCGGTGAAGATCCGTATCTTGATGTACAGATGGGTGTGGCTATGGTGAAGGGATATCAGGGAGATGATCTGAGTGATCCTACGTCTATGGCGGCATGTATCAAGCATTTCGTGGGTTATGGAGCGGCAGAAGGCGGACGTGACTATAACTCGACCATGATTTCGGAGCGTTCTCTCCGCAATACATATTTCCCTGCATTCAAGGCTACGGCAGAAGCTGGTGCCGCAACACTCATGACATCTTTCAATGAGATTGACGGTATCCCTTCTACCGGAAACAAATGGCTCCTCAAGAATATCCTGCGTGATGAGTGGGGCTGGGACGGAATGGTTGTTACCGACTGGAATTCTGCTGGTGAGATGATAGCTCATGGATTTTCACGTGACCTAAAGCATTCTGCGGAGCAGGCAGTCAATGCCGGTGTCGATATGGATATGATGTCATATGGATTCATCCAGTATGTGGAGGAACTTGTCAAGGAAGGAAAGATTTCTGAAAAAGAGATTGATCGTGCTGTCCGCAATATCCTGAAACTCAAGTTCGAACTCGGACTTTTTGAAAATCCGTATGTCGATGAGACAGCATCCGCAAAGGTTGATTATGCTCCTGAGCATCTTGAGGCTGCTAAACAATGTGCAGTGGAATCTGCAATCCTTCTCAAGAACAGAAAGAATGTGCTTCCGCTTGACAAGGCTAAGACCATATTGGTTACAGGACCGCTTGCGGACGCTCCGTATGAGCAGATGGGAACATGGGCCTTTGACGGACAGAAGGAACATACCGTCACTCCTCTCGCTGCTCTTCGCAACGAATATGAAGTGATCTGGGAACCTGGCTTGAAATACAGCCG
>JAZLAS010000052.1:0-12593 GCA_045613365.1 Candidatus Cryptobacteroides sp. | reverse complement strand
GTTCCGCAACGGAGACGAGATCCTGAGCTTCGACGACTATATTCCGGAAAACTTCGGAATGCTTCAGGCAGACCTCGCGCGTCAGAAAGCCAGGAAAGCAAGGGTTCTCAGAGACGGGGACACCCTTGACATATATATAGATCACAGCATGATCGGAGCAGTACTCAATACTCCCGGCATGTTTGACCTCGCTGTGCCGTTCAAGGTAAGCAAAGTGGCACCTGAATCCCCTAACTCAAGCCTGGATCTTCTGGAGGGAGACAAGATAGCCTCGATAGATGGAAAAGATATCGACTTCGTACAGGACGCATGGCCGGTGCTTGCCGAGAAAGCAGGAGATTCCGTACTGACATCAATCATTCGTGGATGCGACACGCTTGACATGGAAATGGCAGTGGATACGTCAGGAAAACTAGGGATATTGCTGATGCAACCCGAAATACACAGAAAGGAATACACAGTCCTATCCTCCATACCGGCAGGATTCAAGAAGACCTTCTCTTCAATAGGAGATTACATAAAAGACCTCCAGCTGGTAGCGACTCCTAGTACCGAAGCCTACAAATCTGTCGGAAGCTTCATCGCCATCGGACAGATTTTCCCTTCTGCCTGGGACTGGTACAGTTTCCTGAACATCATAGCCCTCCTGTCCATCATGCTGGGCGTGATGAACCTTCTTCCGATACCGGCACTTGACGGAGGCCACATCGTATTCACTTTATACGAAATGATCACCGGACGCAAGCCAAGCGACAAATTCCTGTATGTAATGCAGATCATTGGCATGATACTCGTTTTCGGACTAATGTTCCTTGCTTTCGGCAACGACATCGCCAGACTTATCAGATAACAAATAACATCAATACCATGAAACGATTCCTCAAATACCTGACTTTTGCTGTCATTGCAGTCATTGCATTATCATCATGTAATGAAGATAAGAAAAAAAGAGCGCTTCTCCCTCATATCAGCGGAAAAGCCGGCGAAGTGGTCATCGTCATCAACAAAGGCGACTGGGAAGGTGCCGTCGGCACGACCTTGCGCGACACATTGGCCGCAGATTGTCCTTTCCTGCCCCAAAGAGAGCCTCTCTACACTTTGGTGGACCTTGCCCCAAGCGGATTCAACAGCGTCTTCCAGGTGCATAGAAACCTCATTCTGGTCAACATAAGCAGCAGTGTGACAGAGCCAGGAGTCGTGTTCAGACAGAATGTATGGGCGGCTCCTCAGTGCGTGATCGGCATCAATGCCCCTGATACGGAAACAGCTGTAGCACTCATCAAGGAAAACAGCCAGAAGATCGTCACTACCCTCGAGCAGGCTGAAAGAGACAGAGTCATTGAGAATGCCAAGAAATATGAAGAGCTCGCAATCGCTCCGGTTGTAACCGGTGTGATCGGAGGCTCCCCACACTTTCCATCAGGCTATAAGCTCAAGAGCAGGAACGACAACTTCGTATGGGTATCATATGAGCCTCAGTATATCCAGCAGAGCATTCTTGCCATGAAATACCCTGTTGTTGAGGGAGAAGACATGATGAGCAAGGAAAGCCTCATAGCGAACATCAATGCACAGCTCCAGAAAAACGTCCCAGGAATGTTCGAGAACACTTATATGACCATCGCACCAGCCATCACCCCATCTGTGAAGTACATGAGGTACAAAGGCCTTGATTTCGCTGAAATCAGAGGACTATGGGACGTACATAACGATTACATGGGCGGCCCGTTTGTAGCACATGCATTCTACAGCAAGGATGGAAAGGATGTGATCGTTCTTCTCGCCTTTGTTTTTGCCCCTAAATACGACAAGCGTCACTATCTGAGACAGGTAGAATCGGTGCTTTATTCATTCGAATGGGCAAAAGATGAAGAAGAGTAAAAGAAAAAGGTAAAATATTTTGGGATTTACAAAATAATTCTTACCTTTGCACTCCCATTTGTAAAAAAGTGGTCAGTTTGGTCGGTTCGTCTATCGGTTAGGACTCAAGATTTTCATTCTTGCAAGAGGGGTTCGATTCCCCTACCGACTACTAGAAATATAAAAAATAAAAATAATGGCAAATCACGCATCAGCAGACAAGCGCTATCGCCAGAGCGAAAGGCGCAGATTGCATAATAAGTATTATGCAAAGACTACAAGAAACGCAATTCGTGCGATTCGTAACACTACCGACAAGGCTGCAGCAGAGGCTAACGCTCCTAAGGTCTATGCAATGATCGACAAGCTCGCAAAGATCGGTGTTATCCACAAGAACAAAGCTGCAAACCTCAAGAGCGGTATCGCAGTTTATATCAATAAACTTTCATAAAGAAAGGTTCCCTTTAAGGGTTTTCTTATAGCTAGAGAGCGGCAGTCTGATGACTGCCGTTTTTCTTTTATGCAATGCACATAACAGTATAAAGCAAGCGGTCAGTTCCTTCACAGGGACCGGCCGCTTTCAATATTTATGTAAATAACCAGAAGGTGCTTAAATTGGAACTGATCGTTTATTTCTTTATATACAGATACGATTCAGCTCCGTCTATCTGAGGAGTAAGGGTCATCTGGCTGCCGTCAATGCTTACATCATATGATGCTCCCCATTTTTTACCATCAGAATAATCTCCGTCAAGAGTTGTTCCTGAAAGCGTCCAGGTACCCGAAAAATCGCGATATCGTCCCGAGCCTATCTTCTGACTCAGATTATAGGTATTGTCTGCATTGAAGGTAATCAACACCTCAATAGTCTGGTCTCCAAGCTGGGCAGCCTTGGTCTTTATATCCATGAGTTCCCAACTGCCTGTAATATCCAGAGGCTTGGTCTTATCTTTCTTACAACCTGTCATCACAAGCAAAGCGATGATGACATATAACACTCTATGTATCTTCATAATTATCGTATCTGATTACATCCAACCACCATTGTCCGACTTGAACGACCTGACTACAACAGAAACGTCCTGTGAGACTTCCATTCCACCCGGAGGATTATCCCCTCCACCTACAATACTTCCGCCTCCTACAGCCTTGATTTTGACCTTAACAGACCCTATCTTGGTAGGGTGGATATAAAGTCTGCCATACTGTATATAAGGATCCTGAACAAGTCCAAGTTTCTCTCTGTCATTGTCTGAGACCTCTACACCGAGATAAGTCAGACTTGTCGAGGCACTTCCGAAATATGGAGTCAGGTCAAGCCACTGGTTTTTACCGGTTTCAGCTATCAGGCTCGGCAAGCCCTCAATCTGCATCATAAGCTGCCAAGTATCGATTGAACCCGTTCCTAACTTATGGTAGAACTGAGCAAGATTCAAGTCGCCTCTTCCTACATACGTTTTGGTTCCCTTAAGGAAACTGTCCATATCGTTGGCCGATGTAAGTATCATTTCCTTGAATTTGTCTCTCGAAAAAGTCTTGCCTAATTTCTTTGCATATGAAAGTGCAAGAGCAGTTATGCCTGACACATGAGGACAGGCCATGGATGTTCCCTGCATATATCCGTAGTCAACTTTCCCGGAACCGCTCTCAGTATTGCTTACGACCTCAGACGGAACAGTTGATAATACCAAAGCCTTAAAAGAGTTCCAAGGCGGCAGATAAGCCTCTCCACCTGGAGCGCAGATATTACAACCAGGACCATAATTGGTGTAATATGTCGGGAGATTATCCGGAGCAAAGGCTGTGACACTTATGATATCATGGAATGCACCAGGATAATGGGCATATGCGTGCGAATCGTTACCGGCAGCAAAGATCGCTAGATTTCCATCAAGAACATCATTGTTGTCACACGCTTCGAAATAATGGATAGCATCGATCTCTGCTGAACCTTGTCTATCGATATAGGCATTATCCGAAGGAAAAGAAACGGTATATCCAAAAGAACATGAAATAATGGATGCGCCCATATCAGCGGCATATTTGATCGCATTAGCCGTGCCAGAAACAGAAGCCGTATTATTACCTGAAAATATCTGACAGGACATTATACGACAGCCATCTCCTTTGCCGGAACCACCTGCTACACCACTGACTCCCTTGCCGTTGTTGTTTACTGCAGCGATTGTACCGGCGCAATGAGTTCCATGACCGCTGTCACCTGCCAATCCCCATGTTATGGGACCATCGTCAACGAAGTTATAGCCATGGATATCATCAACATATCCGTTGCCATCGTCATCGATTCCGTTTCCCGGAATCTCTTTTTCATTAACCCACATATTCGCCTGAAGATCTGGGTGACTGTGCTTTACACCCTCATCTACGACAGCAACGATGATCGAAGGATCGCCGCATGTGAGTTCCTTCCATGTATCCAGAACATTGATATCCGCGCCTTTCTTAGCGGTTTTGGCTACAGAAGCATTACCTTGGTTGATATAGTGCCACTGATCTATCAACGACGGATCGTTGAAAGGAAGAGAGGTATCTGAAGCTTTTGTTACAGCATCCGGACCTGCATAAGGATATACCTTACAATCGGAAGCTTTTTCAGGAATGCTGTTGTATTGGACAAGTGACACGCTTTCCAGCGAGGCGAACTCCTTCACAGTCTGGTCAAAAGAACTGCCATCTGCGAGAGTAGCCATATACCACCTGTTAAGACCGAATTGCGATTCCAAGGACTCTTTCCCCGGTGTACTGCGGAAGAGCTTTTCCAAAGTCACATTTCCCTTGTTATTGATTTCAGTCAGGAGACTCTGCTCAGGAACCGAAGCGAACTTGATCAGCAATGTACCTTCATCATAAGTATCTGAAAAACTTACAACCTTGGTCATCGGATCGTCATCACGGACGTCTCCAAGCACATTTTCATCTACCTGGACACATCCATACATCGCTGAAATAAAGGCAAATAGCAATAAGGTCCTTTTCATAGTTATAAAAAATAAATAGGCTGGGAAGTCCATGCTTCCCAGCCTATGGTTATGTAAGATTAGTTAAGAGTCATCTTACTCATCTGAGCTGGGGCGATATCGCGTCCTGTCTCTTTCTTCACAAAAGGAATAGTCTCCTGTGAGAATGATACAGTCGTAGCCTCACGCTCGATAGGGATAAAGCGGCTGAAATCTGTACATGCCTTTGCATCGCTCTTGAATGTCGGATTTTCTACAGATATAGAAGTTGTAGTGGCTGGAGTTGAACCGCTATCTTCAGATACTGCACCTGGAAGAACGACCTTAAACTCACCTGTGGTGTTTGCATAGTACAAATTATTGTTATAATCAGGCATATAGAAAAAGAGAGACTTCACAGGGAAAGTGATGACTCCATCCTTGAGAGTACCGAATTGCTGAGCCGCTACAACCTCCTCTACTGTCTTACCCTGATCCATAAGGTAAGCGGCATAACTGTAAGCATACATCATACCCATACCCCAATCCAGTCCAAGAGGCTGCATATCAAAATAAACCTGATCCGGATTCTCTGCATGAATTGTAAGATAATAATCCTGACTATCATCCCAATCACCAGGCTCATTATGAGGGTAAGCCTCGCCATAAGGATTTACAAGACGATATTTTCCTGGATTTTCCTCACTTTCCTGTATCTCAACTTCATATGTCACACAAGGAGCACTAAACATCGGACCAACTATATCATCAGTATAAAGTCCCATTCCAAGTGACTTGAATACCTCAGGATTCTTCTCGGTAGTAAACTCTGCTGCAGCTGTCACAGTCTGGTAACCATTGGTTCCCCATACCACTACAGTGTAAGATGTACCATCAGAGAGTCCGGTTGCAAGAGTGGTATAACCTGCTGTAGTGTTGATATCTGCAAGGACATCCTCTGTAACACTGTCAACACTACGGACAGAAGCGACAACAGCGTCAACACCAGCCTTCTCTACATCGGCTGTCTTGAAAATGTTCATCTTCACGTCAGTCAGCTCTGTTCCGCCATACACTGTGAATGAGAATGAGTTAAAGGCAGTATGTCCTTCAGCTTCATAACGAGCTGGAACAGGCTCTGTAAATACGTTTACTGCGACATCGAATGAATCATCATCAGCAGCCACATAATCAATCACTACAGATGCAGTATTCTGAGTATTGCCCTCCGCATCGTAAGCGACAGCGACTACAGTGTACTGGCCTGACTTGTCAAACGAAACACCAGCTGCAGCAGACTTCTCACCAGTCTCCTCATCAACGATGAAGTCTTTGATCTCTGCTACATTCTCAGCTGTACCGTCAACGATAGCAGCAACAACGCCCTCAATCTGTACGGCATTGAGTTCGCCTTCAGAAGCAACATACTTGATGTTTGCCACATCAGGACCTGCTGTGAAATATACAGGATGTGTACCGTTTACAGTATAGTCATCCTCGACTTTGAGCGAGTAGTCAACACGTGTGAAACCATCAGCAAGAAGCTCGACATCATAAGCATCAATCTTCCAGCCACCGATTCCGCCCATGTAGTAATACATGATGTAGAACTGGAATCCTCCGTTACCATCATAAATCGAAACCGGATAATTTCCGCTATATTTCTGTACGAATGTAGGGAAATCAACACCCTGAAGAGCAGCCTGCGGATTGAGTACGGTCCAGTATGTATAATAGTCATAAGCCTTTACCATAGCACCGCCATACGAAGGATTCTCAAAGACATCGGTCACTGGAAGCGCTACAGCCTGCTTACCATTAGTATCAAATACATTTGTGTACCATGTAAAGGTAATCTCACCTTCCCCTTCCTTCGCACCTGTTCCCCAGAAACCATATCCAACAGAACCATCATCATAAGTCAGAGGATCAGTCTCAGTAACGCAAGTGCGCACGCCTTTCACATCATAATACTTTACATAACCGGTATGAACTTCTCCCCACCAGCCCTGATTGAAAGTGAACTTAGCCTTCTCACCAGTCTTAGGGTTAAGGAAATACTCCCATGAAACGATAAGTACTGAGAAATCTATGAATGAGTCTCCATCAATATACTTAGAAGCATACTGAGGATTTGTCACGCCGAGAGAAAGGCTATAAGTAACACCAGTCTCTGCATTAGGGAAATCAACAGTAAGAGTAGTTTCTGACTGTCCGTCAGCAAACTTAAGCTCACCTACCGAGAATACGCCGTCAGCTGAAGCCGTTACTTCTACAGGAACTGTAATCTCACCCTTGGAATCCTTACGGGCGACAGTGAATGAGATGGTACGATCCATACTTGGATCGAAAGTGTGCGATCCTGTAGCTTCCTGAGCAGGGAAATAAACGCCGTAGCATCCCTCAAGGTCAGGTTCTCCTTCTACGTATGCAGATTCCTCAACGCAGGAAACCGCACCGAAAGTCAGAACTGCCAATGTCAGTATATATTTCCAGAATTTCATATTATCAAATTTTAATACATTAATGATTATTCTTCAGAAACGACCATTAGTCGGTAACGCCGTCACGAAGGTTGCCATGCTGATCCTGTACAGGCTGGTTTCCGCCGGTATTATCAACGATAGCAAGGTTCGCATTCACCTCTGACTGGCAGAAACGCATGAGCAACCATGGGTCATCAGCCGGCAAGTTGAAACGGAATGCTTCAGGAAGGTTGCTTTCCTTACCTTCATGGAATCTTACGAACGGCTTGCCGAGGCGTCTTGTATCAGAGTTTGCGAATCCTTCACCCCAAAGCTCGACGCGACGCTGGAACCAGATCTCGTCAGCAAGTGAACGACCGCCAGCTGCTGAAGAATATGAAGGATCACGATAAGTCTTCACGAAGTTCTCAAGAATTTCTTTACCCTTCTGCTCGTTTCCACTCTTAGCATAACCTTCTGCCTGAATAAGGATCATCTCCTCAACTCGCATGAATGGCCAATCCTCTTCATTAGATGTACTACCGTATGTGTACATACCAAACTTGACATTGGTATATGGATGGAAGATCATCTTCTCGTCAGCGATCTCCTTGGTAGCGATTTCCTGACCCTTGAGGTCACCCCATACAAGGCCGTCAAGAAGTGGAGAATACAGATTCTCGTCAAGCCACCAGCCCTTGCGGACGTCTGTATCAGGAATCTTATTATAAAGAAGGACGTTACAATCTGAATATACGCCTGTACCTGCAGAATAACCCCAGGCAGAGAATGAACGGATCCATGAACTAGATGTTGCATATCTTCCTGTAAGAGCCATATCAGGAGTCATGTCATAACCCCAGATCCAGTTATGATCATTGAGGTTGTAGAATGAAGGAACTGAAACCTCCTCGATTGAAGCCGGAGTATATCCTTCAGCAGCCTTTTCAGCATCTGCAGCCGCATCAGCGTAGTTACCCATATCGAGGTTGGCGCGTGCACGGAGACCGTATGCCACACTCTGGTCAATCTTTGCCTTGTCTGTACGCACGAAGCCTTCGAGATTCGTAACGGCAAAGTCAAGGTCTTCCATGATGAGGGTATAAACTTCTTTAACTGACGCACGTGGATTCTGAGTAAAATCTTCAGTTGTTTCAGTCACGATAGGAACGCATGGAGCATCCGGATGTGTCTGATAGTTGAACTGGAAATAAGGTGCGAGATTCAGATATGCAAATGCGCGCATTGCACGTGCCTGTGCAAGTTTTGCAAGTGTTGTAGCATCAGTTGCATCTGCAGGAAGCGACTTGATGATGTCGTTTGCAGCAGCTATCTGATTGTATGGGGCAGCATAGCGTACATATGGATTCGCATAGTCAGGATTTCTTGAAGAAAGCTCCATACATGTACTGAACCAGTTGTAACCGCTGTTAGCTGTAACGATATCCGCAGCCTCGAGGTCATTAGAGAATGCCATCATGACAAAGCCGAAGTCATCAGGACGACCCGAGCCCGATCCGAACACACTGTATGGACTACCGAGCTTGCTGTACATTCCGGAGAATGAAGCATCTACTCTACTTGGTGCAGCAGCATTGGCCTCCTGAACCTGAGTTGCAAGGAGAGTTCCTCCCTGAGGCACTGCCTCATCTATATAGGAGCATGAAGCAAAAGCCGCTCCAGCGAGTGCAAGTGCTATGTATCTATTAAGTTTCATTGTAATCCTCCTTTTTTAGAATGTGAGTGTTATACCACCGGTGATAGTACGCATTGCAGAGTAATTACCGCTGTTAAGACCTGAGCCTGAAGTGTATGAACCAAGTCCCATAGAGAAACGTGGGTCAATACCCTGTCTAGCAGAAAGAACGGCAAGATTCTCACCAGAAACGTAAACTCTAAGACCTGCAACCTTGATCTTTGACATCCAGGTCTTAGGGAATGTATAACCTATTGTCACGTTGTTGACACTGAGATAGTTAGAGCTGATAAGGAAGCGATCCAAAGCAGACTGAGCCACTGTGTAGTCTCCATCAAGACGAGGAACGTCTGTATTGGTATTATCAGGAGTCCAAGCCTTGAGAGCGTCCTTGTGCCATGCCTGTCCTGCAGATGCCTGAGTGTGCATGAGTGACTGGTATGTACCGTCGTAATACTTACCGCCGAGCTGATAAGAGAGCTGTGCGGAAATATCGAATCCGTAAATATTGAGCGAAGTACCGAAACCACCATAAAGCTTAGGAAGCACTGTTCCGCATCTGAACTGTGTAGCCTCATCGAAGATCTCAGTAATCTCCACTGTAGTAGTACCATCCTCACCCTCTACTTCCTTATAGTACTGTGCCTTACCGGTTTCCTTGTTTACACCGGCATACTTGTACATGTAAGCATCATAGAGCGAACCACCGATCTCATAAATATAGTTGCTACCCTTGATACCATCCTCAGCAACGCTTTCATCGAGTGAAAGGATTGTGTTCTTATAATGGCTGAAGTTAGCGTTGATATCCCAACGGACGTTCTTAGTGTTGACGAGCACACCTTCGAGAGTAGCCTCGAAACCGGCATTGCTTATCGAACCTACGTTCACTGGAATACGACCTGTAGGGTTACCTGCTGAAAGCGGAACTCGCTTGCTGTAAAGGAGGTCAGATGTGATACGGTTGAAGTACTCGACAGTACCGTTGAATCTGCTTCCGAAGAATTCGAAGTCAACACCTACGTTGAATGAATGTGAAGACTCCCAAGTCAGCTTATCATTACCCTTGTAAGAAAGTACGAGTGCATACTCGCCTGTCTCCTCATTATATGAGTGGGTATATTGATCTGAATATGGAAAGTCTGAACGAAGGTCATCGTTACCCTGGACACCGTAAGATGCCTTAAGCTTGAGCATGTTTACCCAATCTGCTCCGCTCATGAAATCTTCCTGGCTCATAAGCCATGCAACACCGGCACTTCCGAAGTTACCCCAACGGTGATCCTTGTGGAAACGAGATGAAGCATCGCGACGGAACGAACCGCTCACGAAATACTTTTCACCAAAGCTGTACTGTGCCCTTGCAAGGAAACCCTGAGTAACATACTGACTTGAGCTTGAGCTGGTTCTCTTTCCGCTTGTACCGTCAGCATTGTTGAGCTCACCGATGAACGGATTGAAGAGATGGTCATTCTGACCGGAAAGGCTCTGAGTCTTGAGACGATACATTTCGAAACCGGCGAGAACCTCTAAATTATGGTTGCTGCCGCCGAAATCTGTCTTATAGTCAGCAAGATACTGATTGTTGACTGCAAAATATCTGCTGTGGCTTACGTATGCCATACCATCAGTCGAGTTCGAAGAGCCGAACTGGCTGTAAAGAGCATTGTAGCGTGTGTTGTCATTCATCAGACCGACGTTGGCAGTAAGGTTGAGACCCTTTACAGGAGTGATGACAACGCCCCACTTTCCGGTAAGAACGTCAGCATAGTTCTGCTGTCTGTCAACTTCATTGTCACGGATAGCGTTACCTATGATGTTAGGACGCTTGAAATTGGTCTGGTTGGAGTCATATACAGTCCTTCCGTTCTCTGTCATGATATTACCTTCTGCATCACGTACATAAAGAGGGTAGATCGGACCGATATTGTTGGTGATATAGAAAATGTTACCTGATGAACCGAATCCTGTATCATATGAAGGAGTCTGAGAATCAGAGTGCGAGTAGCTCATGCTTGTAGTGATCCTCATCCACTTCTTAGCCTGATATTCAGCATTGATACGTGCAGTATAACGCTTATATCCTGAATTGTTAACGATACCGCCGTCGTTAAGGAATCCTACACTTCCGTAATATGTAAGACGATCCTTCGCACCGCTTACAGACACGTTGTATTCCTGACGGAATGAATCATGGAAAGCCTCGTTGTACCAGTTGTCAGGAGTATAGTAGTATTCTCCGTCAGAGTAACCGAGGGTCGCATTAGGATTAAGCTTGAAGTTTGTACCGATGAACTTCTCACCTTCAGGAATTGTGAAGACCTGATAACCGAGTCCGCCGTTTGCTTCATCGAAGAGGTTCTTGTCAGCAAATGCATACGCCTCAGCCACTGTCTTGCCAGCATAGATCTGAGAGTTGTACAGTCTCTGATAATGAAGTTCGTAGTACTGTGCAGGGTTATCGATCACATCATACTGCGGGATAAGTCTTGAGTTCGAACCGAACTTAGCATCGAACTTGACCACAGCATCCTGAGTTGTTGCTTTCTTGGTAGTGATAAGCACGACACCATTGGCACCACGTGCACCGTAGATGGCAGATGCAGCAGCATCCTTGAGGACCGACATTGACTCAACGTCATTAGGGTTGATGTCAGAGATCGAACCATCGTAAGGCATTCCGTCCACCACATAGAGAGGTGCCGAACTTGCACTCATCGAACCGATACCACGGATACGGATAGATGCACCGTTTGAAGCAGGGTCTCCTGATGACGAGATCATCTGTACGCCAGGAGTAGTACCAGCAAGAGCAGATGTTACGTTAGTGGCTACACGTGCCTCGATCGCATCCGACTTCACCATAGCCGCAGAACCGGTGAAGGAACTCTTTGTTGCAGTACCATAGGCCACGACGATTGTCTCGTCCAGATACTGGTTGTCAGCTTCCATAGCAACATCGATACGAGTGCGTGAAGCGACTGCTACCTCCTTGGTCTTGTAACCGATTGAAGAGAATACGAGAACGCCGTCTGCCGGAACAGAAAGAGAATAATGTCCGTCGGCGTCTGTGCTGACTCCGGTCATAGTGCCTTGAAGATGAACCGAAGCGAAAGGAACAGGTTCGCCGTTTGCGGCGTCTGTCACATTTCCGGTAACTGTGAGATTCTGGGCAAAGGCCGCAGTAGCCATCAGTACCGACAACACCATAAGAAATAGTTTCATTTTTCTCATAGTCGTTTGTTTTAATTAGTTAAACATAAATATTGATACTTTTGTGTACACTACACTAAAAAACCAATTGCACTAATAATCGGGCGTTTTTTGCAACACCATTTCCTACAAAGTTGACTAATGTTTTTTAAAAAAACAAACACTTCAATTTATTATATTTCTAGCGATTAGTAATCATGTATCTGTAATTTGATAATAAATTGTAAGCATTTTACCGTAAACATTATTCAAAATTACATCTTGCAGCATATTTATGATAAAGAATTATAATTGTTTACAAAAAATCACATTTTAACATTATTTTCTATTTCTATCATATATCTATGCATTGTATTGCGGTGTATGCCATATTTTCGGGCTATTTCGGCCAATGACATACCT
>JAZLAS010000051.1:0-53108 GCA_045613365.1 Candidatus Cryptobacteroides sp. | reverse complement strand
TCCAAAGGCAGACTTCCGTCAGAACGTGAACGAGGCCCTCAACAGCACTCTCTCACGTACCATGAATACATCACTCACTACTCTCGTTACAATGCTTGCAATCGCAATCTTCGGTGGTGAGGTGATCAGAGGTCTTGCAGTTGCCCTTATCCTCGGTATCGTGATCGGTACTTACGCTTCTATCTTCATCGCTACACCTATCATGTACGATGTGACAAAGAAGGCAGAGGCTAAGAAGGAGAACAAATAGATTCCCACGTCACTCCGTTCCTCGGAATGACATATAGATATTATCAGGGTGGCTGCAAAGTCACCCTGATTTTTTATATATTCGCATGGTATTATTTCCTGAGCCTAGCGTCTTATCTGCAGACAGACCAGAAATGAAAAGACTTATCATATTAATGCTCATGCTCCTTCCAGCCTTGTCACACGCACAGACAAGAACCCTGAAGGATCATCTGACAGACATGCACGAGAGGTTCGGAGTCAATTTCGTATATGACTCATCTCTTGACATGGAGATGGAGTATGATACTCCGGTGGAAGACAGTCTCGAAAAGAGTCTCTGCAAATTATTCGACGGTTCCGGCATAAGCTGGGAAATAAGGAAAAGATACGTCGTACTTAGCAAAGGAAAGAAATCTTCCAGATTCACCATTCTGATACGTTCGCAGGTCGATACGTTGGAAGAAGCTATGGTGACTGCCCGCGCATATGAATCAGAAAGACGGTCATCTACAGGATTGGAAAGGATAGACGCCAAGGATATTGACCGCGGATATGCCTTCATGAGCTCACCGGACATCATAAAGACCCTCCAGAACCTTCCCGGAGTAGCTTCAGGAACCGAACTGCTCTCAGGGCTTCATGTACACGGAGGCGACGGCTCGGACAATCTCTTTCTGCTTGACGGGACACCGATATATCAGGCAGGACATCTAGGAGGCCTGTTCTCATCCTTCAACTCCGACATAGTGAAGAATGTGGACTTCTACAAAAGCGGATTTCCTGCAAGATTCGGAGGAAGACTGTCATCGGTCGTTGACGCCAGGACAGAAACCGGAGATATGTATGAGTATCATGGATCCATGTCCATAGGACTCATAGACGGCAGACTTCAGTTTGAAGGACCGCTGATCCAGGGAAAGACCTCATTCAACATCGCCCTCAGAAGAAGCTGGCTCGACGCCGTCACCCTTCCTGTATTTTCCATGATAAACATCAGAGACGACGGGACAAAGCATGGATTCAGCTATGCCTTCCAGGATCTGAACGCCGGAATCACCCACCGTTTTTCCGCCGACAACATTCTGGAATTCAAGACATACTACGGTAGAGATGCACTGCGCCTGCATTATTACATGCAGTTGCCGGATGAGACAATGAATTCCGTAACTATCCAATCTTCTGACATGGACATAAAATGGGGAAATCTTCTGGCAACGATTATCTGGAAATACCGCTTCAGTCCTTCCCTGACAATGAATACATCATCATGGCATACCCGGGGCAATGCCATGATGGACGTAAAATCAGCTACAGACGGTTCCCTCAGCGACCCTATCCTCGGCACATATGAAGAATACTATAAGTCGGTAACAGGAACGACAGCCCTGAAATCAGATCTGACATACAGATGGAACGACAGGATGACACTTGATTTCGGAGGAATATATCAGGTACACGGATTTTCTCCTGAAAGAAGTCTGAAGAACACGTCATTCAGAAAAGACGGCAGCATAAACAAGACAGGATTAGACGAAAAAGACCGTTTCTTCGGCCATGAAGCCGCCATCTATGCAGACGGATATATCAGGCTCACAGAAAAGATAAGATCGAACATCGGCCTGAGATATGTGATTTTCGGCACACAAGGAAAGATCCGGCACAGACTTGAACCTAGGATATCCATAAGATATGATATCAACAGCCGGGCAAGACTGGATATCTCATATACGGAAATGAACCAGTTCGCCCACCAGATGTCAACGACATACCTTGATCTTCCTACGGAATTCTGGATGCCTTCCACAAAGGAAGTTAAACCATTGTTCTCCCGTCAGGCTGCTGCCGAATTTTCATGGAAACTACCTATCGGACTAGATCTGGGCATAGGAGGCTGGTACAAGACGATGGAGAATCTGATGGAGCAGTGGACGAGTTATTCATATGTCCCTCCTATCCGCAACTGGGGAGAATCATCAATCATCGGCAAAGGACGCTCATACGGACTTGAAGCCGAAGCGGAATACAATACGGAAAAATTGCAGCTGACGGCATACTATACCCTTTCATGGAACGAAAGGAGGTTCGAGGAGCTCTGGTATGACTGGTATCCTGACAGGAATGACAACCGCCACAAGATAACCCTGATGGCCAACTTCAGATTTTCTGAAAGATTTGATGTCTATGCCGGATGGAACTGGCACAGCGGCAACAGGAATACCATAGAAGGATACCGGTCCCATCAGTTCGGCCGTCCCAATAATCTTTCGTTACCTGACTACCACAGACTGGACATCGGAATGAACTTCAGGAAGACCACGCGCAAAGGCAACGAAAGCATATGGAATGTCAGCATCTATAATGCATACTGCAGGATGAACCCGATGTTCGCCGACATAACATATAATGATTACGAGGCGACTAAAGGAATCACCTACGGAATAGTACCTATAATCCCTTCATTCAGCTATACCTTGAAATTCTGACATGACGAAACATATATACATACTGGCGATACTTCTGCTGTGCTGTGCATGCGAGGCCCCTCTTGACCTCGACCGCATTGACAGCAGTCCATGCATCATGACAAACACTCTAATAGGCAATGCGGAACCGTCCAGGCTCTATGTCAAGATAGCTGTGCCGATGAACAGCGAGGACAGAAGTCTGGAAGCAAACAGAGTATCTCTGAACGGACAGGTCGCAGGCAAGGCAATGACATTTAAAGACATCAGTACGGATTTCGGCCAGGGAGCTTATGAATATACTCCGCAAATAAGTCCCGGAGAGAAGATCAGGATTGAAGCTTCAGCTGCCGGAGTACAGGGAACATATGCAGAAACCACAGTTCCGCAGCCGATGAACCTGACAAGCGCCAGGATACTCGAAAGGGAAAAAAGCTTCATCACAATCGAAATTTCCTATGAAGAGGAAGAAGATGGTCATTACGGAATCATATTCCATGACACGGACATATCCGAAGCACCGGGAATATTGATGTCGGAAAGCTACGACATGATCGTATCTTATTCTACCTTGGAACGGGAAATACTGATATGGGACAAGCATAAGGTAGAGAAGGATGGGAAAAAGAGGATCTTCAAGACTTCACTGGACATGGGTAGCAACCGGAACAGCTATGAGGTAAGCCTTGTCAGTCTGTCGCCCGAAGCATTCAACTATCTGAGAGGATGCTACATGAAGACTACGAACTTTGCATCAATCGGAATGAGCACCCCTGCATTCACATATTCAAACGTCATAGGCGGAATCGGTACGGTAGGAAGCTATTGGGAGACAAAGATGACCATCAAGATGAAAGATCAGGAATAAGGCCATGAGAGACAGAATAATACATATCATCATCCTGTTGCTGGCCGCAGCATTCTCTGCCCATGCCCAGCTAGGAGTAAAGGTCGGATATACCGGCTCCACACACAAACTGAAAGTGGAAGGGGATGTGGAAAAGATACATGCCGACGGCATGACAGCCGGCCTCACATACGACATTACCCTGATGAAGAACCTTTATCTGCGCCCCGGACTCATGTATGGATTCGAATGGTACAGCGACAGTAACAACCAGATCACGGATTACGGGGGATTCAGCATCAACGAGCATTTCAAGGAACACAGCATCACCATCCCTCTCCACCTCCGGTATGAGATCGAAATCATACCTGAAATCCTCAGCTGCTTTGTCGCTGCCGGGCCAGACCTATCGATCGGAATATCCTCAACGACAGACATTTCCATGTTCGGAACCATGGACATGAACTTCAAGTACGACAACTATGATGGTGACATGGAATTCACATATTTCCCTTACCAGGACGAAATCAAGGATCTTGCGGCCGACGCGATCAGGAACAGTTCCCTACTGTACAAAAGACTGGAATTCGGCTTGCAAGGAAGCGCCGGAATCATAATCATGAAGAATGTCAAAATGGAACTCGGATACGGATATGGTCTGACAGACCGTCTCAAAGCTGCCGACAGCTACACATACAGGACAGACAGGCTCCGGTTTACCATATGCTGCATCTTCTAGGTATGTCGATTTTATTTTTGACGGATATGGGCTTTTTGCATATCTTTGTCTTCCTTAAAATCAGCAGCCATGTCATTTGTCCATCTTCATGTCCATACACAGTATTCCATCCTTGACGGCCAGTCGGCTATAAGTGACCTCTTTGCGCGTGCAAAGGAGCTTGAAATGCCCGCCCTTGCCATCACCGACCATGGAAACATGTACGGAGTGAAGGAATTCCTCAAGGTCGCAAAGAAATTTCCGGAGGTCAAACCGATCATCGGCTGCGAGGTTTATGTCACCAGGCATTACGACCATAAGCTGAAAGACAAGGACCACAGAGGTTATTTCCACCTCATACTTCTTGCAAAGGACTACAACGGCTACAAGAATCTCATGAAGATTGTCTCGACAGGCCATATCGAAGGAAAATACTACGAAAAGCCGAGAGTAAGCCATGAGATCGTGGAGAAATATTCCGAAGGACTTGTCTGCTGCTCAGCCTGCATCGCCGGAGAAATTCCAAGAGCCATAATCGCCGGAGACATGGAAGGAGCTGAAAAGGCCATAATGTGGCATAAGAAGGTGTTCGGAGAGGATTTTTATCTTGAGGTACAGCAGCATAAGACAGAAATCCCGGGACAGTCCCAGGAAGTCTATGAGCGCCAGCTGGTAGCGAACGAAGGTATCTTCGAGCTTGCGGCAAAGACCGGTACCAAGGTCGTCGCTACAAATGACGTCCACTTCGTCCGCAAGGAAGACGGACCGGCCCACGACAGACTTATCTGCCTCACCACCAACACATACGTTGACGACCCTGACCGAATGAGATATACCCAGCAGGAATATCTCAAGAGCGAGGACGAGATGCTTGACCTCTTCTACAAGCATCCTGAGACCCTAAGCAACACCATCGAAGTAGCCGAGAAGATCCAAATCTTCAAGATCGACAAGGACCCTATCCTTCCTAAGTTCGACCTGCCTGAAGAATTCCTGGCGGAAGTCGATACATATCTTGAAAAATATAAGCACATCATAGACGAGGGACGCTGCGACAAGAACGGAAACGAGCGCGGAGAAGAATTCTGCAGATCGGTGGCATTCCTGTGCCATCTGACCTATCAGGGAGCACAATGGAGATATGGAGACACTCTCACGGATGAACAGGCCGAGCGTATCGAATTCGAGCTCAAGACCATCTGCAAGATGGGCTTCCCCGACTACTTCCTCATCGTCCAGGACTTCATTGCTGCAGCAAGAAGCGAAGGCATCTCTGTAGGCCCGGGACGTGGATCGGCAGCAGGATCGGCAGTAGCCTACTGCTTGAAGATTACCAACATAGACCCTATCAAGTACGACCTTCTCTTCGAGCGATTCCTCAACCCTGACCGTATCAACATGCCCGATGTCGATATCGATTTCGACGACGACGGACGCTACCGCGTATTCCAGTACATCGAGGAAAAATACGGAAAGGATCATATCACACATGTGATCACATATGGAACGATGGCAGCCAAAAGTGCCATCAAGGACGTCGCACGTGTCAGCCGGATGTCCATCGAAGAATCGAACAGGCTCACCAAGATGGTACCTGACCGTCCTTTCGAAGCGACCGTAACAGAAGACGGCAAGAAGGTGACCAAGGAGTTCAAGCCGAAGCTTTCCAACTGTCTGAAATACGGAGAACTTAAGAATGAAGTGGAGAACGGAAACGAGCAGACAAAGGAAGTGCTCAACTATGCCGGAAAGCTTGAAGGCTGTATCCGTCAGACCGGAGTGCATGCGTGTGCGATGATCATCGGACGAGGCAACCTCACTGAATATATTCCTATCTCCATCGCGAACGACAAGCTGACAGGAGAAGAAGTCTGGGTATCACAGTATGACGGCCATTACATCGAAGAGGTAGGAATGCTCAAGATGGACTTCCTCGGTCTGAGGACCCTGTCCATCATCAAGGAATGCCAGGCCAACATCAAGAAGCGCTTCGGCATCGAATTCGACATCGAGAAGATTCCAATCGATGACAAGGAAACATACGAACTCTACAGCCGCGGAGACACTACGAGCGTATTCCAGTTCGAATCTCCGGGCATGAAGGAATGGCTCATCAAGCTCCAGCCTACCCGTTTCGAGGACCTTATCGCAATGAACGCCCTCTACCGTCCGGGTCCGATGGATTATATCCCTGACTTCGTTGAAAGAAAGCAAGGACGCCAGCCTATCGTATATGACCTCCCTGAGATGGAAGGAATCCTTCAGGATACATACGGAATCACAGTGTATCAGGAGCAGGTGATGCTTCTGTCCCGCAAGCTTGCCGACTTCACAAGAGGTCAGGCGGACACCCTCCGCAAGGCCATGGGTAAGAAGCTCAAGGACGTGCTGGACAGTCTCAAAGGCCTCTTCATAGAGGGAGGTACCAGGAACGGACATCCTCAGGACATGCTAGAAAAGATCTGGGCTGACTGGGAGAAGTTCGCTTCATATGCATTCAACAAGTCCCATGCGACATGCTATGCATGGGTAAGCTACCAGACGGGCTGGCTCAAGGCCCACTACCCTGCCGAATTCCAGGCAGCCAACCTCACCAAGAATCTCTCCAACATGGACGAGATCAAGAAGATCATGGATGACTGCAAGAAGAACGGCATCAAGGTGCTCAATCCTGACATAAACGAGTCAGATGCACGTTTTACCGTGAACAAGCAGGGAGAGATACGTTTCGGACTTGGCGGAATCAAGGGATTCGGAGACAATATAGTACGCGCAATCCTTGCTGAACGCGAAGAAAACGGCACATTTGCCGACATCTATGATTTCGTGGAACGTATGTCCGGAATAGTCAACAGAAAGGCTTTCGAGTCACTTCTGCATTCAGGAGCATTCGACAGCTTCGGAATATGCCGCAAGCAGTTCACTCTTGCTTCAAAATCAGGAGATCCTTTCATAGACACCCTCCTGAAATACGGCGAACTCTACAAGAAGGACAGCATGGAAAGCTCCGTATCGCTCTTCGGAGAGGTTGAGGAGCTGAAACCTGAAAGGCCGGAGGTTCCGCCTATGGTAGGAGAAGACGACATACTGGAAAGGCTGCAGCTTGAAAAAGAGCTGGTCGGAATGTATCTTTCTTCACATCCGCTCGATCAATATACATTTGAGCTTGAGAACTTTACGACATGTCCTGTCGGAGAACTGGATGCATTGGTAAGTGATTGCGAAAGCAAGAAGGCCAAGACAAAAGCGTCCATAGCCGGATTCATCACCTCGACCCAGCAGATGACCACAAAGACCGGCCGCCCATGGTCGAAGACCGTCATCGAAGACTACAGCGGAAGCTATGAAATAGCACTGTTCGGAAAGGATCATGAGAATTTCATGAGCTACATGAAGCTCCATAGCGCTATCTTCATCGAAGGCGAGATAGAAGAAAAATATTATCTCAAGCCTGAAGACAAGGCGCAGGGCAAGACATCGCCATACGCATTCAAAGTAAAGAAGATCATGCTTCTTGGCAATGTGACCGACACATATGTCAAAGGATTCGCCATCAGCATCTCGACTCCTATGCTGACCCCTGAGTTCCGCGACAGACTCGTGAAAATGATAAAGAGGAACAAAGGCAACGTTCCGCTGACAATGTTCCTCTATGATCCCGAAAAGAAATGGAATATCGAATTCCTCTCAAGAAAGTTCCGCGTCGCTGTGACAGCTCCTTTCATAGAGGAACTTACCAGAATGCAGATCCGATACAGCGTGCTTAAAAAATAAGCCTTGCTGCGATCGGATAATGGTCAGATACGAATTTACGGTCTGTATATCTTTTCGTAACAGTCTGATATTCAGGACAAGAACTGAATCCTGAAACATATATGTAGTCTATGATTCCGTTACCTTTTCCCCAGCCATTGTAGGTATCGTGCTTATCTGTCTTGGCTGCTATTTTCCTTACGCTTGTCATCCTGGCATCAAGGTCGGCCAGAACCTTGTTGTCAGGTCTGACGTTGAAGTCTCCTGTCAGTACCATCGGATAATCTTCCTTATTGATCTTGGCGATCCTGTCAACGATAAGCTTGAGACCGTTCTTCTGAGCCTCCTTACCTACGTGGTCCAGATGTGTATTTACGAAATAGAATTTCTTTCCTGTCTTCTTGTCCTTCATCAAAGCCCATGTAGCCGTCCTGTAACATGCTGCATCCCAGCCCATAGAAGGCTTTTCCGGAGTATCTGAAAGCCAGAATGTACCCCATTTCAGCATCTTTACAGTCTTGGTGTTCCAGAAGATGGACATATGCACGCCCTCCTTCTTTCCATTCTCACGGCCGACGCCGACTGATTTATAATTACGGAAATTCTCTTCGATGAAATAAACCTGATATGACAAAGCCTCCTGCACTCCGAATACATCCGGAGCCTGATCCTTTATCATTTCTGCCGTTGCGGGATATCTCAATGCCCATGAATTGGTACCGTCATTCGCTGAACCGAGTCTGATATTGTAGGACATCACCTTCAATCCCTCAGGCTTGTCACCTGTCTTTTTAGCCTCAACTGTCTGTGGAAGCAGCATCAATGCTGCAATGATAACTGAAAACAAACGCTTCATAATGGATAATACGATTTCAACAAATATACATCTTTTCAACGAATTTATTGTATTTTTGCATAAATACAATTCACGACATGGCAGAAGAGACATTTTCAGACCTCGGAAGAGTAGAGGCTATCGCAAGACTATACGAAGGAACACCATACAAGCCTTTTGAGAGCAGCTGGTTCGAAACAGCAGGCAAAGGTTATGTGACATCACATGCACGCACATTCATCGAAGGCATCGATTTCGACCTGACATACTTCCCGCTCAAACATCTCGGATACAAATGTGTAATAGCCGTAACCGGCGAACTGTACGCAGAAATGTCACATCCGCAGACGATGGACATTCGTCTGGGAATATCTTCAAAGCTGGATTTCAAGCATATCAAGGATGTATGGGAAGGCATTGTCACAGCAGCAAAGGAACATGGATACAAAAAGGTAAGCCTTGACCTCGTTCCATCTCCTAACGGATTGACAATCAGCGTATCTTCAGTCGGAGAGACCAGCCTGCTCATGGGCAAGAGAAGGCCTGCGGCAAAAAGCATGGACCTCATCTGCGTATCGGACAATCTTGGTGCAGCATATCTGGGTTTCCAGATACTTGAAAGGGAGAAAAGGGAATTCGAAAAGAACGGAGATGCAAAGGCTCAGCCTAAGCTGGACGAATACAGGAATCTTGTAGGGGCATATCTCAAGCCTCAGCTGAATGCAGGTCTGCTGAAACAGCTTGAAGACACCGAAATAATGCCGTCATACGGCTATCTGGTGACCAGAGGACTTGCTGATGCGGTGAAACGTCTCGTACGTGACAGCGGGCTCGGAGCAAAGATATATGTGGACAAACTGCCTTTCGCAGGCAAGACCTTCGAGGTAAGCAAGGAATTCGGCATAGATCCTATCTCAGCGGCGATCAACGGCGGCGAAGACTATCGTCTTCTCTTCACCATTCCTATCGGCAAGCATGAGAAGTTCAGACATGATTTCCAGACATTCGACATCATAGGACATCTCGCCAAGCCTGAGGTAGGCGCAACGATAGTGACTCCGGACGGAGTGGAACTGCCAATGAAGGCTCAAGGCTGGAAAGAGGAATGATCACTTACGATAATCCAGCGGTGGCTGACGATCACCTATAAGAGGCTCGAAGACGAAATCTGGGCCTCTTTTTTCATCGAATTCAGCCCTGACTTCAGCTACTATCTGAGGAGATGTATAAAGATCGTATGCAGTATAGAGCATGACTTTAGCTACATTCATCACTCCCTTAGTGCCGATGGTGGTACCGCCGCTTGAAGTGAACTGCCAGCAATGGCCAAGTCCTGCAGGAACGAAAGTCGCAGCCCTGAAACTAGCGACAGGAACAACCCATGTTACATTTCCCACATCGCTTGACACTCCTTTCAGAGTAGGATAATCACAACCTAAAGGAAGAACCGTAGCAGGTTTCTTAAGCACAGATTCATCGGTTATTCCCGAAGAAGCCAGCATCTGCTTCGCGAACCCGGTCTCCCTTTCATCATAAACGACGCCGCCTACGGCCTCAAGATTGGTCTGAAGCACCTCTGCCAGTCTTTGGTTGTAAAGTCTCTCAAAATTGCCGGAAACGACCTCATACGACATGGTCGTGCCCGTTCCGAGAGCAGCTCCTTCAGCAGCCTTCAATGCACGGTCCTTAAGGTCTGCGACCACTGCACGGCTGCCGTTCCTCAGGTAATAGAGGACCTGAGCCTGAGCAGGAACCACATTAGGAGCCTTGCCGCCGTCTGTAATGGCATAATGTATCCTTGTGCCGTCAGGAACATGTTCCCTCATCATGTTCATCATATAATTGAAAGCCTCGACAGCATCAAGAGCTGAACGTCCTTTTTCAGGAGCGCTGGAAGCATGTGACGAAACACCATGGAATGTGAAGCGCATCTGCACATTTGCAAGACCGCTTTCCGTATTTACCAGATTGCAGATATCCGGATGCCAGTCAAGCACTATATCGACTCCGTCAAAACAGCCTTCCCTGGCCATATATGCCTTTCCGCCGCCACCTTCCTCTGCAGGACAGCCGAAAAGCACGACAGTACCTTCATGACCCTCGGCCAGCCATTTCGATATGGCCACGGCTCCTGCCACCGAGCCCGTTCCAAGAAGATTATGGCCACAGCCATGACCGGATCCTCCCTCAACAAGAGCTTTCTTGAAAGCGACTGTATCCTGAGACATTCCGGGAAGGGCATCGTACTCTGCCAGCAGGCCTATGACCGGCGAACCTGATCCGTATGAAGCGATGAAAGCGGTAGGAATACCTGCCACTCCCCTCTCGACCTTGAATCCGTGTTCTTCCAGATGACGTGCAAGCAGTTCGCTGCTTTCATACTCCAGATAGCCTAATTCAGCCAATGAATGTATCTTCTTCTGCAAAGCATCATAAGTATGGAAAGATGACTCCAGATACCTTGTACCGGCATTTGAAGTCTTAGCCTTTGACTGTCTGCGTGCCGAAGCAGGCATTGTACATAAAAGAGAAGCTATCAGTATGAAGATTATTCTTTTCATGCCTTTGACCTTTTCTTGTCATACAACATATATCCCATGATCGACAGGCCGAGGACGGCACATACAGACGAGAACAGCAGGCCGTATCCGCTTGTGAAGATGATAGGAGAGAATGTTATCAATGATATTTCCACCGGAGCTATGAAGAGATATGCTATGCCGTAATGGTCGATGCAATGGCTTTTTGACTCCGGATCCGCGATCCTCAAAAGAGCCATACCCATGGCCATAGTGCCTGTAAACCAGCCCCAAGAGAACATTGCCTTTTCAAACCAGTATTCCTTGAATATGTTCTTGGCCGCCCAGAATATGTAGAACGCCGTGAACAGAAGTCCTGAAACGAAAAGTATAAGCATCGGCACCAGATACTGGGTAACGACAGAAATCTTGATTGAAGCGATACCGAATGCCACAAGATAGTCCGTAAACATGCCGCTGAGACTTGATGATGTCTCCGGACATACATATTCAGTAACCTTGGTACGGTCACAAATGAACTTCATCAGAATGCCGACGATATAAGAACAGCTGAATACCGGAAGTTCAAGTGAAGGAGCTATGCTGGATACGCCTTTATTTATCAGATATCCGCCGAGAACGGCAAGCGATATGACAGAAAGATTGAATGTAAGGGTAGATACTGAAATTGTCGAGAAGGTACCCTCTCCTATACTCTTGCGGTTCTCCTTCAAAACGATACCAGTACGCAGTTCTTCCGGAAGCTGCTCAGCCTCTGTCAGACATGCAGAAAAGCCTTTCTTAGTTCCTATCCTGAGGAAGACCAGTCCGACAACGATAGAACAGATGATTCCGAAGGTAGCAGACGTCATGGCAAGCGTGAGGACTTCCTCCTGCCCGAAATTGGCGAACGCGTCACCCAAGGCAGCGGCACTTCCGTGACCTCCGCAGAATCCTGCCGGCATGGTGATACCGAAAGAATCATTCAAAGGCCATATCTTTCCAAGGATAAGTATTCCTAAAAGTCCTCCGAAAGCCCACTGAAGAAGCATTCCACCTTGAGAATAGCCCCACATTCTCTTTACCTTAGCAACATCTCTTGCCTTCGAAGTTGACGTAAAAGGAAGAGCAGCAAAGACAAAGGCAATGAGTATTCCGGCATATGTACCTAAGTTTCCTGATAAAGGCAGTACGTCAAGTGCTTCAGGACCGAGAATCAGACCTATGATTCCCGCAATGACAGCTGGCGGAATGAGAAATCTCTGAATTCCCTTTACCTTTACCCTTATAAGCTTGCCCAATAATATGAGGGCCGATATTATGCCGAGATCAACGACTATTGTCCAAGGTGTAAATACGTCCATTATTCTATTTGTCTGTAATCTGTTTCATTATGTTGTGGAAGTTCTCGAAACGCTTGTCTGCCTTCTTGTTGAACTCCTTGATGACCTCAAGGTCAAATCCTTTCTTTGCAAGATGCTTGTTGACTTTCCCGCCTTCAGCAAGTTCCTTGTCTTCCGCTTTGGTCACATAAGGAAGAATCTTCTTGCGCAATGTAAGATAATCCAGATACTTGTTGCCGTTACCTCTCTTTACTGGGAAAACTACAGCCTTCAGATCCATCGCCAGCTCATTTGCCGGAGCAAGACCGCCTTCTTTCAAAGCAAGGCATGCCGGAATCTCATCACCTGCGCCCATCCATACAGGAATCGCATAAGAACATGGAGCATATCCGATAGCGCTCCACATCACAGTGTTGCGAGGGTCTTCACCCGGATTGACACCTTCAATGACGATTGAAGATACGGTTGTGTAACGAGGAATATAATCCTGGCTGATCACATAACCTTCTCCAAGCTTCTTATCGGAAACATCCTTAAGGTCTGTCTTCATCAGTCCGTGATAGAAAGACCTTGCAGGGTTGTCCAGAATCCAGCCGGGAGTGAAGTTCCTTTTCTTGCCCTCAAAGAGTTTCTTTGCAGCTTCATATCTGATATAACCGGCTCCCTTATCCTCAATACCGGCGACTGAGAAATTAGTGCGGTACAGATAACCGTTCGGAGAATCCTTCACGTCAAATCTGAAATATCTGTCATCACCGACTTCGAAATAAGCAGCTCCGCCTTGTGCATCGATTACTGCAAAATTAGCACTGGCACCCTTAGGAACCGGCATCTCTGCAATGAACTTCTCGAATTCATCGACTGTAGCACAAACGCCCAATGCCTGCATCATGACTACGCCATTACGTGAAGGCCTGTCATACTTTGTCGTATTGATATTGTACGACACATTGTTGGCGATGGCAAAACCAGCCTCATTCATCCCCGCCCAGACATCCTCATATACGACATCCTTGCTGTTGAGCAATGCTGTAAAGGCATATTTCTCTCCTTTGAGATGACCGATATGATTGTAATACTCATCTGTATCACGATGCTTCCAGAGCATCGGACGGCCTGTTCCGCTTGCCTCGGCGCTGATGATAGCCGTAGTGCAAGCCAGAGCCGGGATAATCACTACCCCGGCAAAGGCCATAAATACACATAATACTAACCTTTTCATTCCTTTATGATACTTTTTTATATTTCATCTTGTAACCAATATAAGCATAGAAGAGGATAAAGGCAAAGCATGGAATGCCTATCCAATATGCAGCCTGGCTTCCTACCCAATCCTTAAGGAAACCATAGAGAAGAGGGACGACAGATCCTCCTGCGATGCAGGCAACAAGGATTGACGAACCTTTGTCAGCAAACTTACCGAGGCCCTTGAGAGCAAGAGGGAAGATTGCAGGATACATCACAGAACAGCCGAAAGTCACGACAGCCACAGCATAGATCGAATATGCTTCAGGAAGCAGCACGACAGCAAGAGTGCCGGCAATAGCTATCCATGAATGGAGGCGCAATGCACCGCTCTGTGAAAGATACTTAGGGATCATGATGATACCGAAAATATATCCGAGGATCATACCTATGCTTGGTACAAACGCATACTGCTCAGGATCAGGGAGCGAAAGACTCGCTGCATAATCCACCGAACTTGCCATCGCTATGGTTTCGACTCCTACATACATGAAAAGGGCGATAGCGCCGAGAATGAGATGAGGGAACTGGAAGATCGATGTCTTTCCTTCATCCTCTGCAGGCTCGCTGCTTTCCTCCTCCTGTTCTCCGAAAGCCATCTCCTTAAGCGGAGATACCCATACGAGGATACCGAGGACAACGAATATCGCTGTAAGTATATAGAACGGGAAGATGATGTCGGAAAGGACCATGTCATCAAGGTTCTTGCCTATGAGCCATGCAAGGAACATAGGAGAAGCCGGCCATGCGATGATGTTGCAGATTCCCATGATGCTTATACGTCTGGCAGCCGTATCGATAGGGCCGAGATAAGTAGCATATGGATTAATGGCAGCCTGAAGCACAGTGTTTCCTATACCGCAGATAAACGAAGCCACCATGAAGAGCGGAAGGCTCTGAAGCTTTGCAGACGGAACGAAAAGAAGGAAACCCAAAGCAAAGATAGCGAATGAAAGCACCATGGTCTTCTTATAGCCTACCTTGGTGATCAGAGCAGTCGCAGGGTAGCTGAAGATCAGGAATGCAGCAAATGTCGATGCCAGAAGCAGATAAGACTGTCCTGACGACACATTCAACGCACCCTGGAGAAGCGGTACTATATAGCTGTTTATACCGAGGGCGAAACCCACGATGAAAAACATCATTCCGATGATAGCAAGCGGAATCAGATAATCATTTTTTTTCTGTGCCATGTCCTTTATGCTTCAAGATGATACTGAATAAGTCCTTCCATAGGAGCCTGTGCGATGACTCCCATCTCCATACCGTATTTCTTCACCACCGGCTCAAGGAGATCGCGGAAATGATAGGCTACAGATCCTACAGCATTGAAAGTATAGGTCGTATAGTCCGGATAATGAGTTACGATCCTGTCGAAGAACTTCGTGAAAGCATCTGTTACAAGACCGCTGAAATAAGGATCTGTGTCGATGTTCTGACGAATGAATCTTGCATACTGGGCGCAGAAGCGGTTAGGGAAAGGCTTGGTATAGATGATGTCTATCAGCTCGTCGTTGTCGCGTCCGAGCTCCTGAGCCACCAGTTCATATACATTCTCCGGCATATTGTGACGGATAAAGTCCGTAATGAGTCTCTTGCCGAGATATCCGCCGCTGCCCTCGTCTCCGAGAATGAAGCCGCATGAATCTATGTTCAATCCCTCGTTGCAGCCGTCATAGAGGCAAGTGTTTGCTCCCGTTCCGAGGATTGCTGAGAATCCTGACTTACGTCCCAGAAGGGCCCGGCATGAGGCAAGGGTATCCATAGCAATGAATACACGTTCAGCCTTAGTGAACACCTGTCGAAGAGTCTCTTCCATGAAAGGATACTGGAGAGGAGTGACTCCCGCGCCATAGAAATATATTTCCTTTACCTTATCCGGATCAAGTTCCGCAGGTTTGTTCTTGAGAATGTCCTCGACGATCTGAGGGCCTGTGATATAATTCGGATTATATCCCTGGCTTGTAAACCTGATGCGTACATCAGACTCTCTTGAAACACAGCCCCAGTCAGTCTTTGAGGCACCGCTGTCTGCTATAAGTATCATGACTATAAACTTTAGAATGGAAGTTGGTTATACAGACCGTTGAATGTGTCCATCACAGACCAAGCCTCATGGTTGCCGAATGTGGTTCCCGAGCTTGAAGGGTCGCAGAGATACCATTTTCCGTCAACATAGATTTCCGCCATGACATGACCGATGATGCTTCCTGAAGCCTTGTAACGGCACTGTGCGTGACGATAACGTGATGGAAGACCTGCTGCACGGCCGAGAGCTACTACAGCATGGCTGAGGTCACAGCAATTGCCCTTACCTTCATTGATGGTCTTTACTGCACCCTTTGAAGTGTTGGAATAATTGACCCACTCCCACTCGTCAAGCGAATAGTAGAAGATAGCTTCAGCCTTTTCATAATCCGTTGTCTTGCCAGCAATGATCTCCTCCAGTTTAGCCTTTACTACAGGATCGTCCTTAGGACAATTTGTTGTCGCGTGAAGATAATCAGAATGCCATGCACAAATCTTTGCAGGAAATTCGTTATGCTCCTTGTAATAATGGAAAACACGGGCAAAACCTAAAGAAAGGGCATTGATTACCACCTTTACATCATAAACAGATCCATCCTTGTCTGTATATCCGGACTGCATGGTCACATAGTTAGGAAGTGCCTTGTTGGTCTCCGCATACTCATACGCTCTCTTAGCATAGCCCATGAATTCATCAAAAGTAAGAGAATCTACATTTATAGTATTATTCTTCTCATTGTCAGGGCAAGAGAATGTATCATTGAAATCAACCTCGGTTTCCTGCCAAGTCTCAGGTTCAGCCTGTATCTTCTGGATAAGCTTATAGCTGGCTGCGAACATTTTGCCCTTGCCATACTTGATTCCTTCCACATTCACTTCAGCCGGCATTCTGTTATTCTCCAAGAAGAACTCGTAGGCATTGGCCATCTCTTCAACGAAATAACCGTTCCAGCCTTCTGCGACAAAACCGGTTTCTACCTGCTCAGGCTCTTTTGGCTGATCCGGCTTGTTTACTTTCTGACATGCGCCACATGATATGGCAAAAATCAATGTAATTAAAAATAATACCCTTTTCATGATTATGAAATTTATCTGTATTTACAAATAAAATCATAATTATTCGTTTTCGCAACTTTTAAAGCGTGTTTTTAAAGCATCATTTCTATTTATATTTCACTTTATTTTGTTCTATTTCGTTTTATTTCGTTTCAAATATTTTAATTATCGTTTTAAAAACAAAAAAGATGTCGGACAGTTTCCTGCCCGACATCAAAAATATTATATCCTGAAGATATTTTTACTTAGTGAAGTGATATGACTCGAATGTCTGGTCTGCAGCAATACCTGTTGCATCTGTAAGGTTGTTATCGAGCATATACTTGAAGAAGTATGCATAAGTAAGGAGCATACGGTGACCAGATGCGCAGCCGTAATAGCCTTCAAGACGATTTGTATAACCTGCCATATTACCGATTGCGTTGCTGTTCTTCACTGTAGGGAAGTTTGCATTTCTCTCAGCAAAGTTGTCAAGGAGGTCAACCTTTACCTTATTTTCACCGTTTGGAGGTGTACCCATCTTGAGCTCACCGCCGTTTCCGCTTACTGCACCTGTTTCGCTTGTTGTACCTGTCTCATTGCAAGGAGCAGAACCCCAGGTAATAGCACGAGCTGGCAGGAAGTTATCATCCATTGTGTAAGCCTTCTCAAGCTTCTTGAACGAACCGGCACCAACTGCTGTCTCGTCAGTAGCATCGTAACCACGGAGAAGGAGATATGAACGGATTGCAATATCGAATACCTCACTTGTAGAGTAATCTACACCCGCTACTGTCAGCTTAGTATCGAATGGAATGTAATGTCCGTTCTCGATGTTTGCCACACCGTCGTAGCTCCAGCCCTCAGTTACAAGAGCTGTAGGGTGCATATAATTCACTGTACCTGTTGTACTCTCCCAGATGTCGATAAATTTCACGTACTCCTGAGCGAAAGCCTTGATAGTAGGAGCATCTTCATTTTCACCAAAGAGAGGAGCATTGAATGTCTGGTCTGGTGAAATACCTGTAGCATCGCTGAGGTTGTTGTCGAGCATATACTTGAAGAAGTATGCATAAGCCATCATGATACGCTTAGCGCAGCATGTTCCGTCATATCCTGCAAGGTAACCGCCTGTATAAGAGCAGAAGTTAGAGATTGCTCCGCCTGCTCCAGGATAGTTTGTATGACGGTGTGAATAGTCGTCAAGAAGGTCAGTCTTGACAAGCTCAAACTCGCCCTCTGATGTCACCATCTTGAATGCTCCACCGTTTGTACGCTCTGCATATGGATAAGATCCCCAAGTGTAAGAATGAGTCTCAGGAATATTGTCATCCATTGTATAAGCCTTTTCAATCTTAGCGATAGGAAGGTTTCTACCATATGTCTTGGTGTCGTTTCCGTCAAATCCACGGAGAAGGAGGTATGAACGTGAAGCAAGCTCCACAGCATCTGCAAGGTTATACTCTATATCACCTATAACGACCTTAGTATCATCCGGTACATAATGTGCGTTTGGAACATCATTAGTGTCATCGTTTGCACCGATACCAGTCACGATATTCACTGTTCCAACGTTCTTCATCCAGATGTCAATGAGTTTCACATACTCAGTAGCGAACTCTCTGATAGTAGCACTTGTAGGAGCTGCACCCTGGTTGATGGCAACGCTCTTTGACTTACCTGTAGCAGTAGTGAATGTAACGGTTGCAGTACGTGAGCCACCTGTATTTGCAGCAGCAGATATAGTAACCTCAGTTGCTACTCCTGCAGCACCTGATGCAGGGGTTACAGTAATACCTTCGCCTTCAACTGTCGCTGTCCAAGCCTGATCCTTTGTTTCAACGACTACCTTCTGATCTCCACCTGAATATTCAAAGCTCATCTTAGTAACATCGATAGCGATATCAGGTTTCTCAGAGCCATAGAGGTCGAATGAGAATTTCTGATCCTTGATTGCATCATAAACATTAGAAGTGATGTCATTGTCAAGGATATACTTGAAGATACGTGCTGTGATGAGGAACTCACGCATAGGGCAGATAAGTCCAAGGTATCCGTCATAAACGAGTGTTGATTCCTTGCTTGTTCCGAACTGCTGGAAGTTACCGATGGCACCAAGCTGGCTTGATCTTGTAAGATGCCAAGGCATAACTCTCATCATGAATGCGATGTCAACCTCAGAAATTGGCTGCTCATTATACTTGACCGGACCACCATCATTCTCGTTCTCATACCAAGGGTGCTGTCCCCAGATGAACCACTCCTCAAGCATAGGGATAGGAGAGTTCATAGACTTACCGTTACCAAGAGTATGTGCAGGAACGTCAGGTGTACGCTCTACTTCCCAAACTGTAGATCCTTCGATCGAACAAAGGTCGATGAGAGACTTGAGTGCGATACCCCAGCACTGAGCTGCAGTATATTTCACACCTGCTACCTCAGGCTCGTAATAAGGCTGGAACTTAGGGTCCCACTGCTCTGTACCGTCTCCATTGACCGCACTTCCTGTATAAGGAATAGGAACGAAGTGAACATTCTCCCAAGGCTTTCCGTTACCAGAGTTGCGTGAACCGTCAGCACTGAAAACTTCACAAATTGAATTCTCCCAGATTTCAAGATACTTTACAAACTCAGTTGCAAAGCCCTTGATTGTTGCAGAAGTTGACAGATAGTCAGTAGAAACCTTCTCAGGCATCTTGCTGTTAGGAGCGTACTCAGAAAGAGCGCGAAGGAAGCAGATAGCCGCACGCTTTGTAGAGAATGCGATGTTTGTTCCGTTACGCTGATAAACAGTCTGGTTAGGAACCTGTCCCTTGTCAGACATAGCTGCGATCATACGGGCTGCAACGTTACCAAGGTCCTCTGTCTCCTCTCCGTTCTTCGGGCCATTGAATACAGCAATCTCGAGCTGGTCGTAGCTGTCTCTTTCAGGATGGTCAGCCATCTTGTAGCTCAATACCTCTACATCTGCTGTACTCTTTGCCTGAATGTCAAGCATAGTCTTAGCCAAAGCATAGATATATTGAGGCTGTGTAAGTTCAGTCGATCCTACTGTCATAGAAGCAGGAAGATTATCTGAATCCTCAAGCCAAGCCTCATAAAGATCAGATGCAGCAGCAACGATCTCAGCCTGCTTGAAAGTACCGACTACCTTCGCACCGTCTTCCGGTGTATCAGGAGTGACCTCGTCTGGCTTACATCCTACAGCCGTCATTACCAATGCGGCTATAGTCATTAAAAAGAAACTTAATCTTTTCATAATGTTTAGTATTAATTGTGGTTACATAGTTTAATCCCAAAGATCGTTTACATCAGGGAAGGTTCCGAGAGCATAACGGAAAAGTACGAGTCCGCTGCAGTCGGTCTGATTAGCGAAGAGTTCGGCATCCTCTCTGATCCTCTCAGCAGGAAGGCTCTTTACATTATTGCCTTCATACTCATATGAAGTAATACCGGCCCATACCTGTCTGTCTGTAACAGTGGTGAACAGACGTGCTCTCTGCTTGCAGGTCTCATCACTATCCTTCGCACTACCGCCGTGATAACGATAAATCATAGGCATGAAGACATCTACATACTTACCCATCTGGGCAGGATTCTGTCCATAATAGTATGCCGCACTGCCCTCGGCCATCATCGCAGCTGAAAGAACTATGTTTTCGCCTACTGCATCGATTCCTTCACGAACCTGACGGCAGCACTCATTGACAGCACCCACAGCAGTAATTTCCTTAGAAGGATTATGCTTATGAGCAGTACCGCCGAAACGGATATAATCAAGGTGGATACCCTGCGCACCATACTCCTCTACATACATCTTCGCTTCAGCAACGATCTTGTCAAAGAGATCCTGATCATAACGGTTCTCGGCATCGATAACCGGAGATATCCAGTTGCCTCCCTGATAGAAAGCCTGCATCCACACGTGTACCATCATACCTGTCTCAGCCGCAAGCTGAAGGAACTTCGCTGTAGTCTTTAGCTTGCTTTCAGTCTCAAATGCAGAGAAGTTGAGAAGAATGTGGTCATATCCAAGAGCCTTTAAATTCTTCATGACCGCACCGTCATTCTCAATCCACTCTCCGGCGTGAGAGCTCCAGAGCCAGATAGCATTAGGCTTAGTGTTGTCAAGAGTAAGGACACGGTTCTCCTGTCCCTTGCTCGCTGCAGGAGTGTTCTTCCACTCTCCTGTCATATCAGGCATTCTCTGATATGATCCCGGAAGCGCCAGCTTTCCCTTGTCTCCAAGCTCGAATTTATCGACGATACCCTTATCCGGGCTGATACCGAGGACCAAAGAGAAGTCCGAAGTAGATGCAAAACCCGTATTCAAGGATTCATCTCCTGTAGAA
Organism: Candidatus Cryptobacteroides sp.; assembly: GCA_045613365.1. Lineage (GTDB taxonomy): Bacteria > Bacteroidota > Bacteroidia > Bacteroidales > UBA932 > Cryptobacteroides. The sequence goes on along the minus strand of JAZLAS010000051.1, from coordinate 31,740 downwards.
ACCACCAGTCTCTCCTTCGGCTGAAGCTTCTTGCCCTCGAACGAAGCGATCTGTCTTCCGTCAAAATACTCATCAAAGAGATAGAGACTCAAATCAGACAAGTCTTTCTCCTGATCGGAATTGTTGGCGATCTCGACCCATGTATCTACATAATTTCTTCCATCATTGGCTGCAACCTCATTGATTACAAGATCTGAATAAGCCTCGATAGAGAAAGGGTCTGTCTTATCGACACAACCGACAGCAACAAATGAAAGCGAAAGTGCCGAAATGAAATATTTAAAGTTCTTCATTTTACGGAGTTTTATTCGTTTAAAGTTCAGGAAGCTTATCGAGAACACCTATCTCAAAGAGATGCTGCTCGGTCTTCTTCACGTTGCCGCACTCCTTGATCTTAGCCTCACAGAAAGCATAATCCGTAAGTGAAGGGTTACGCTCCATGAGCATACGTACAGAACGGTCAACGACCTTGTCGTTGATAAGACGTACATTCACCATTCTGTTGCCCTCGACGCGACCAAGACGGATAAGCACTGTAGAGCTGATCATGTCGCATACGCACTTCTGAACTGTACCGCACTTCATACGGGTACTTCCGGTGATATACTCAGGACCGCATACAATCTCGCATGGATAATCTGACACTGCAGATATAGGAGAATCAGGATTTCCTACAACTGAAGCGGTAGGGATTCCATGTTCCTGGCAATGACGAAGGGTCTCAAGCACGTAAGGAGTAGTTCCGCTGGCACTCAGACCAACGATGATGTCCTTAGGGCTGACATTCTTTTCCTGAAGAGTGCGCCATCCTTCCTCTACATCGTCCTCTGCCTCTTCAAGTGCAAGTACAAGATTCTCAACGCCACCGGCAAGAATACACTGGATCATTTCAGGGTCGATTCCATAAGTGTTAGGAAGCTCTACCTGGTCAAGAACAGACAGACGGCCGCCTGTTCCGCATCCTACATAGAACATTCTTCCGCCGTTGCGGAGCTGGTTCTCGATAGCAGTGATAATCTTCTCAAGTTCAGGAAGCGCCTTCTCAATCGCCTGAGGGACCTTCTTGTCCTCGTCGTTGATATCCTTAATGATTTCCGCCACGCTTTTTTTCTCAAGGTGGTCATACAATGAAGGTTGTTCTGTAATCCTTAGTGCCATAACTAAAAACGTTTAGATTTTATTTCTCCTATAGGGCGGCCATCTCTATAAGCCACCGCTGTTACTATCTGTGATTTGTTTATTGAGAACGGAATCTCATATTTCGGAGAATCCGCGGTCGGTATCGAACCGTCAAGAGTGTAATGGATCTCAGCATCCGGTGCATCTACAGTCATTGACACAACCTTGTTATAAGGCGTATCCTTATGGAATACTATCATAGGATTATAGAATGCCGAGCAGTAATCCACCTCCATTCCGTCAAGTCTGTCAAAATGTCTTTCAAGTCTTCTTGTAAAGCCGTCCCAATCCTTTGCCTTTCTGGTCCAGCCTGTCTCTGCAATCGCGCACATACGTGGCCATGCCATATATTCCACTCTTTCCGGAGTAGGCATATATTCCGTCCATACACAGCCTTCCACACCTATGATATATTTCTGTTCCTCCGGAGTAAGTACCTCAGGTACAGGCTCATACTCATACATGGTACGGAGAGTCGTAGGACCGCTCATGGCCAGAGGCTCCGTATCCGGATCAGCCTGCCAGTAGTCAAGATAATACTTCTGATGAGGAGACATGACGACTTCATGATGCTGCTGTGCAGCCTTGATTCCGCCTTCCTCTCCAAGCCAGCTCATTACCTTGGCATTAGGAGCAAGACCTCCCTGAAGAATCTCGTCCCATCCAATGATCTGACGGCCCTTGGAGTTGATATATTTCTCCATTCTGGTCACGAAATAGCTCTGCAGCTCATATTCATCCTTCAGACCGAGCTTCTTGATAAGAGCCTGACAGTGAGGACATACTTTCCAGCTTGCCTTAGGACATTCATCGCCTCCGATATGGACAAGCTCTGAAGGGAAAAGTTCGAATACCTCATCAAAAACATCCTCAAGGAATTCGAAAGTAGATTCCTTAGGACAATATACCTGCTTGAATATTCCCCATCTTGTAGCGGTTTCATAATGATCCTCAAGGCCACATGAAAGTTCAGGATAACATGCTATGGCAGCGAGTGCATGACCAGGAAGCTCAATCTCAGGAATGATGGTCACATAACGGTCTGCAGCGTATTTCACCAGTTCCTTCACCTGCTCCTGAGTATAATAACCTCCATGAGGTATTCCATCATAAACGCCGGAATAGAGAGAACCGACGACTGTCTCCTTGCGCCACTGACCTTTCTCGGTAAGAAGAGGATATTTCTTGATCTCAAGACGCCAGCCCTGATCCTCGGTAAGATGCCAATGGAACCGGTTCACCTTATGGGCAGCCATTATATCGATGTACTTCTTAAGGAACTCGAAATCAAAGTAGTGGAGACATACGTCGAGATGCATTCCACGATATTTGAAACGTGGCTTGTCATCTATATTGCAGCATGGCACTGTCCACTCCACTCTTTTCTGAAGTTCCTGAGAATATATTTCTACAGGAAGAAGCTGAAAGATTGTCTGAAGAGCATAGAATGCACCAGCACCATCACCGTAATCCACTAAAATATTACCGGGGACAACATTGATTTCATAATTTTCAGAAGGCAGTCCGGCATTCATGAATGCAATGAAATTCTCCTTCGGAACTGGTCCGCCGGAAATAACTTCCAGTTCGAAACCAGCAGCTTTCGAAAGTTTTTCATTAAGGAATCCTGCAATCCTCAACATCTCCTCTGAAGGATCGTCCAAAACGATCTTTGTATCCTTACCAATTGTAAAGACTCCTTCATCCGCGCGAGAGTACATAGGCTCAGGAATCACACTTATCCTATTGTCCTGCTTCTTTTCTACACAAGACAACGCGAAAAACAAAAGCATTGAAAGTATCGCGATCTTTCTCATAATCAGAATGTTCTGCTCATTGTTGTTCCTACAGGTGTTCCATCAGGCATGAAACCTCTTGCGCTGATGACATCACCCTTGTTCACAGTCATATATCTAGGAGCAAGCGGAGAATCCGCTGTAGGCTCGCTTCCGTCTGTAGTATAACGGATCACGGCATAAGGATAGTCAAGCTCAAGTTCGATTTCTCTAGGATATTCCGACTCAAGATTCATATTGACGATCACCTGCCAGTAAGCCTTGCTGAAATCAGCACCTGCAGCCTCAAGACGCTTGAATTCCTTTCCGAGACGGAGACGGAAATCGTTCCAGTTACGTACGGAATCAGGAGTCCATGTAACCTCAGCGACAGTAGCAGACCTTGGGAATGTCTGGACATTGAGCTTAGGCACATCAGGAATATATTCACCCCATACACATGCCTGGATTCCGAGAAGAAGATCGTCAGCCTTGTCTGCAACTTCAGGATTCAGATACTGCATGTAATCATATGTATAGGCCTTACGCAAAGTAATGAAAAGATGATGATTCTTCGGCAGATCCTCGATCTCCTCCTGATCATAATCATAATAGCACCATCTGTTAGGAGCAAGAATGACCTTCATATCATTTGCGAATGCCCTTGAAGCCGGAGCATGTCCTCTGTATGACATCACCACAGTGCTTGGAACGGCACTTCCGTCAAGAATCTCATCCCAACCGATGACAGTCTTTCCCCTTTCTCTGAGATACTGATCGAAATGCTTCACGAAATAATACTGAAGATCGTCAACAGAAGAAAGTCCGAGACTGTCTGCCAGATGATGGCAATAGCTGCTTGCTCTCCACGCATCCCTGGGACACTCATCACCTCCGATATGATAATACTGTGAAGGGAAGAGCTCAAGAACTTCGTCGAATACATCCTCAAGGAACTCGAATGTCCTTGGGCTTGGGCAGAATACATCTTCCTTCACGCCCCATGTAGTCACGACCTCCTTCGGCTCGTCCGGAGTACATGAAAGCCATGGATAAGCTGCGATTGCAGCACCAGAGTGGCCTGGAAGCTCGATTTCAGGAACTACTGTAATATGTCTCTCTGCTGCATAAGCAACGATCTCACGTACATCGTCCTGAGTATAGAAACCTCCATGAGGAGTATTGTCAGACTTTTCACCCTTGTCAGGATAGCCGGCAGTCTCCTTTCTCCATGCTCCCACTTCAGTAAGCTTAGGATATTTCTTTATCTCGATTCTCCAGCCCTGATCCTCGGTAAGATGCCAGTGGAACATGTTCTGCTTATGCATCGCCATCATATCGATGAACTGCTTTACAGCTTCCTTCGGATAATAGTAACGTCCGCAGTCAAGATGCATACCTCTCCAGGCAAACTTAGGTTCGTCCTCGATACGGCAGCATGGAAGAGTCCATTTCTTGTCTGCAAAGCCTTCAGGACCATAGACTTCTGCTGGAAGAAGCTGCTTGATAGTCTGCAAAGCATAGAATCTTCCGGCATCGGAACTTGCCGATACTGTGATAGCCTTAGGAGTTATATCAAGGACATAGCCTTCCGGAGCTATGGCAGCATCTTCAATGTATCTGATTTCAGGTTCACCCTTGAATGATATTTCACCATCACGTGGTTCCAATGACACTGGAGCCGGGATAATGCTGTAACGGTCAGCATCATTTACAGCAGCGATTGTCTGGAACACTGCTTCCTTATAAGCTTCAGGCATCTTGTCTGAAAGAGGATAAGGAGCCTTTATATATACATGCATCTGCTCTATCTCATATTCATATCCCTTACGGGTCGCAAATGCATGAGCAGAAGGCAGATATGAATTCTGTCCTCCGGTATATCCTGCGAAGAAAACGGTCTTTCCAGGGAAAGCCTCACGAGCTTCCATCTGATATTCACAGAACGGTTCGCCCTGAGTAAAGAAGAAGAGTATGCCGTCAACATTGAGAGAAGCCATATTGAAATCAAGCTTGCTCTTTACCGGTCCTTCGGCAAATCTTTCAAGAATCTCTGCTTCCCATCCTCTCACATCACGTGCAAAACGAGGGAATACGGTCTTCATGTTCTCGACGAGGTCATCAGCATGAGCCTTGACAGCCTCTGGAGTCACCTCGTCAATGCTGTATGGAAGTTCAGCCACTCCTGTAGCGAACTTGAGAAGTCCCTTGGAAGGAACAGGATCGAACTCGAGGGTCTTGAGAGAATTGTAAAGCTGTCCTCCGATTACCTCAGCCTGCTCGAATGTGCTTTCAGGACCGACAGGATTCATGTTTCCTGAAGCACCGGTCAACTGGAATACCTCACATCCCCAGTCTTTTGAGATTTCACGACGCGCCACACCTGAATAATCCGATGAGAGCATAAGGCTGATATGTCCCATGCTTACAGGATGACATGCCACATTGAAGAAAGCACATATCGGCTTTCCGTCTTTTCCCACTACCTTGGCAGCGTAGAGAGAATGATCTACAGGGCCAGCCGCTTCACAACGGTTTCTGTTTATGTCTGTAATGCCTTTTGCTATTTCAAGAGAGAAATCCTGATATGACTTCTCGTCAGTGATCGCCTTTACTGCATTTGATATTATAGCCTCGACCGTACGTTCCTTATATGCTGCATTGGTTCCGCCAGGCTGCGCACTTGCGCCTCCGAAACGTGGAGCACTATGGGTATGGATACAGTGAAGAAGGATATTGTCATATGGAAGACCTGAACGTCTGCTGATTTCTGTACGGATCTCTCCGGCAAGTGAAGGAGATATCTCCATCACGTCATTAGAGATGATACATACTTTCTGAGTACCGTCAGTGATTGCAAGCGCATGCGTGCGCAACGGAATATGAATACCGTCAGACAGTCCGTCACGGGCAGCGAAACCAGCAAGAACCACATGTTCTTCTTCAGTAGTAGAAATATCCGTAGAAGTGAAATTACACTTCAAGGATGAATCATTTGCACAAGAAATAAATGCCATAAAAACGGCAATAGCGGCAATCAGTCTCTTGAACTTCATATCAGTCAGTTTAATATCCATGGTATATTAAAACAAATAAAGCCATAATTATTCATTTTCGCAACTTTTATAGCAAATATTTGACTTTTTATTTCATTCAATAGATAATACTTATCGTTTTGTTAATATTATCATTTCGTTTACTTTCGTTTCTATAAACAAAAAAGTGTCGGACTTTTCGCCCGACACTTTTGAATATTCAGTATCTTATGGATTAATATCCAGGATTCTGCATAATAGTATCACCTGACTTCTTGATTTCAGTCTCAGGAATTGGCATCAGGTAGTTTGCAGGAACAAAATACTTCTGAGTTGGAGAGAATGTAAGAGGACACTCACCATAGTCAATCACATACTCCTGACCGAGCCAAGAATAAGTCCACTTTGTAACAAGTTCTCTGTTACTGTTAGCAGCAACGTAAGTCTCTCTTTCAGCTGAATTATCCCAATAGTAGCAAGTATTCTTATCAACTTCTGAAGCAACACGAGCCATACGGTAAACAGTATCCCTCTTGGTTCCATTTTCAAGAATCATAGTCTTCATACCTGCGATAGGAACGTTCTCATACTTTTCAGCAACCATCCAACGACGTACGTCGAAGTAACGTGTAAACTCGAATGCCATCTCGATACGACGCTCGTTCACAAGACGATCCCAAAGAGCATCACCACCCTCAGTTACAGGAGGCATATTCACGTCAGCACGTGCACGAACCTTGTTGATGTAAGTGCGGCACTCTTCCTCTTTACCGAGCATATATGCACACTCAGCGAAGTTGAGATAGAACTCAGCAAGACGGAACCAAGGATAGAACGGAGTGATTGTCTGCTTGTCAGTGATAGGTTTCTGAGGGTCATACCACTTTCTGAGTTCAAGACCAGTATGTGTCACAGCGTGAGCAAGGTCCTTTGCCTTATCAGTATAATCCGGCATAGTCTTGCCAGCCTCAAAATCAGCCTTTGTCTTATCCTTGAAGAGAAGGTACATCTGGAGGTCATACTCATTGTAGGTACCATCCTCGATCACGCCATATTTGCTGAATGGAGTAGCAATTGTATAATAGAAACGAGGGTCACGGTTTGCGAAAGGCTTCTTAGGGTCATATCCTGATCCTTCCTCGAAGAATTTCTTACCGTTCTTCATCTCGTAGTCGATCATCAGGGCCTGTGTAGGCTGCATTGAAGTCCATCCGTTATAGTACTCGATTGTATAGTAAAGCTGTGCCTTGTCAATATCCTCGGTAACTACGAAATACTTCGCCCAGATAAGCTCTGGAGAATCGAGATCCTTCCAGTAATCTGAATATTTGTCATCAAGAGCATAAGCACCGTCAACGTCAGCTCTGTCAACCATAGCCTTACAAGCGTTGTACGCTCTCTGCCACTTTTCCTCATATTGATAAGCACCCTTTGTAATACTTGGAGCAGGATCATTTGGATCATTGAACAACTTAGAAGCAGCAAGGAGGGTAACGCGAGCTCTAAGAGCAAGGGCTACGTCCTTGTTAACTCGACCTCTCTTAGTAGCATCCTTGCTAGGGAGCATCTGATCTGCCTTGTCAAGGTCTTCGAGAATGAAGTCAACGCAATCGTCAAAATTAGATCTTGTAACTTTGAAGTCTTCATCTCCACCGATGCTATGAGGAGTCTTGATGATTGGAATACCTGCATAACGCTGGATAAGGTTATAGTAAGCCCATGCACGAAGGAAATATACTTCACCCTTCAATCTGTCGGCAGTCTCTTTCTCAAGTCTTGAGTCTTCGCTCTCTACTGCTTTGAGAAAGTAGTTCATCTTGTAAATGAACTCGTATGCTCTGTTCCAGATGTTAAGGACAGTAGTTCTTGAGTTATGAGCCTGTCCTCCTTCATCTATATAGATGATAGTTGACGGGCTGAGACGTCCATCATACATATATCTTGTAGATGAACCACCATACCTGAAGAAGCCCTCATCAGTAATGTTACTGATATTTCCTTCCTGGAATGGGTCCGGAAGCACAGGATAAAGTGCATTTACGTATGATTCTGCAAGCTGAGGGCTGTTGAACACTGCATCCTCTGAAAGCTTGTCAAGCGGAACCTTGTCAAGAAAATCATCGGCGCAGGATACCATTACTGCGGCAAATGCGAGAATTGATAATATCTTTTTCATAAAATATCTCCTTAGGAATTAGAATGAAAGTTTAACACCTGCGTTGTAGATACGCATCTGAGGATATGAGCTGCGGCTGCTTGATTCCGGATCGACTTCCTTAAGTCCTGTTATAGTGAAAAGGTTATAACCAGCGACATAGAATCTGAGGCCCTTTACAGGAATCTTACCGAAAGCCTTCTGAGGAATAGTATATCCGAGCTCTACATTCTTAAGACGCAAGAAAGATGCGTTTCTGTACCAGTATGTTGATGATTCTCTTGTAATCTGTGAACCGATACGAGGATAGTCTGAATCTCTGTTGTCAAGTGTCCAGGCATTCTTTGCCAGATGGTACTCAAGGTTATCAGACTGAGGGTCTGTTGTAGGCATATAGAAATATCTTGCACGACCCTGTCCCTGAAGGAGCATTGAGAAGTCGAAGTTCTTCCACTGAGCATTGAAGTTGAGACCGAATACGATTTCAGGAACTACAGTAAGGTCGCAACGCTTGCGGTCGAAAGTAGTGATCTTGCCGTCACCGTCAAGGTCTTCGAAAATAAGGTCTCCAAGAGTAGCACCCTTATACTGAGGATTGTTGTCAAGGTCTTCCTGAGTCTTGTTGATACCCTTCGCTACATAAAGGAGAGTTGAGCCCATCGGATGACCTGTCTGCTCCATATACTTGTACTGCTCGCCGTAAGGAGCCTCATCCATGTATTCGATACGGTTTCTTACGAACATGAAGTTACCGGTTACCTGGTAGATGAAGTCGTTTACGCGGTTCTCGTGTGAGAGCTGGAGCTCGATACCCTTGTTGGATACGATACCGATGTTCTCAGCAGGAAGAGAGCCTGTAAGACCAGTATAATAAGGAACTGAACCGCTACGTGAGCAAAGGATGTTAGAACGACGTGTGTGGAATGCCTCAATTTCCCAACCGAAGAGACCGTTGTGGATATTACCGTCGATACCTACATTCCATGTCTTTGCAACCTCCCATGTGATGTTAGGGTTTGGAATGATACCTGGGATAATGGCATTTACCTTCTTGCCATCGACTTCCATGCTGTAGCGGATAGCTTCGCTGTAAGCATAAGTAGTCATGTATTGGAATGCAGAAACCTGGTCATTACCCTGCTCACCATAAGAAGCACGGATCTTGAGGTTTGTGAGTGCAGGAACATTATCCTTGATGAAAGACTCCTCAGAAATTCTCCAACCAGCAGAAACGCCTGGGAATACACCCCAACGGTTTTCCTTAGGGAAGTTCTCTGAACCGTCGAAACGGATAATACCCTGAATCATATACTTGCTCTTGTAGTCGTATCCGAGACGTCCGAAGAAGCTTCGACGAGCTGTTTCAGCTGCAGAACCACCTATATCGTAGTAAGACTTATCAGCTGTACCGGCAAAGAACTCATCAAGAATATCAGAGTCATACTTGGTGATAGATGCATTGAACTTATCTCTTCTGAACTGGCTCTGCTCGAAACCTGCGAGAGCTGTCACATGGTGGCCGCTAAAGTCACGGTCATAGTTGATATTGGCATTGATAGTTGTCGTATGACAATTGTTCTGAGACTCACTGAGGTTAGGGCTTGTGAAGTTTGCAGAAGTCTTCTCCTCATAAGTTTCAGTGATTTCATCATATTTCCAATATTTCCAATTCTTCTTCCAAGTCTTATTGAAAGACTGGACAACGTCGTAAGCGAGCTTACCGTTTACAGAAAGACCCTTTGTAATCCAGCTGAGATCCCAGTTAGCTGAGAATGTAGCATTGACAGTATTGATAGTGGTCTTGTTGTAACCTGTGATATCCTGAACCATTACTATAGGGTTGTCACCTCCAGTATATCTCTCGTACGGATAATCAGGATAGAACGGCTGAGAAGTAGGGAATCTACGCTGAAGCATGTAGAAGATACCGCCGTCACCACTTGCTCCGAAAGCAGAGTAATTCTTATGCTGCTGTCTTGCATTAAGGTCGAAACCGAGCTTGAGGCCCTTGGTCACCTGAATGTCAATGTTCGAACGTACATTGTACTGGTTGTAGTTGGTAGCCGACTTATGATAGATACCGTCCTGATACTGACCGTTGAACTGAACGAAGTAAGCGACTCTGTCAGAACCTCCGTTGATGCTGACACCATATTTATGCTGAGCAGAAATAGGCTTTACAACGAGATCATACCAATCAATATTTGGATAGAGAATCGGATCATCTCCTGTCCTATAGTGATTGAGCTGAGTTTCATTGTAAAGAGGCGCTGCACCTGTAATAGCCAAAGAAGCATTGTAAGCTTCAGCATAAAGGACTGCATCTGCCATCTTCACAGTCTTGGTAGGCTGCTGGAGACCGAGGTCATATGTGAAAGTCACTCTTGGAGCCTCACCATACCTACCGCGCTTTGTGGTAACGAGGATTACACCATTTGCTGAACGCGCACCGTAAATCGCACCTGAAGCATCCTTAAGCACGTTGATGCTCTCGATTTCCTCACCGGTAAGACGAGAGAATTCATCTCCACGACCAGGGACACCGTCGATGATGATCAGAGGTGAGTTATTACCCAATGTGCTTCGTCCGCGGATGAACATTGTAGCATCGTCCTTTCCAGGCTCACCTGAACGGTTGTTGACGATCACACCCGGCATACGTCCTGCAAGACCCTGCGAGAGGTTCACTGCCGAGTTCTTGACAAGCTCACGACCTGTAGTCTGAGCAACCGAACCAGTCAAGGTAAGCTTACTCTGGTTACCGTAACCCACTGCTACCGCCTCTTCAAGAAGCTGATTGTCATTTTCAAGAGTGACGTCAACCTTTGCACGACCATCGACCTTAACCTTAAGTGTCTTGTAACCGATGCTCGAGAATACCAATACCGCGTTTTTCGGCACTTCGATAGAATATCGGCCGTCAACGTCAGTTGTTACTCCTGTTGTTGTTCCGTCAATAAGCACACCTGCTCCGATGACGCTTTCTCCGGAAGTTGCCGAAACAACACCCGAAACTCTCTGGTTCTGGGCGTAAGCCAACGAAAGCGACAGGACGCAAGCGATGGCTAATGTCAGTTGTTTGATCGGACTCATAAGTAAAAATTTTAGATTTATGTGGTTATCATTTTCACAAATGTATAAAATTATATTTCATTTACGTAATAATTAGCTAATAAAATCGCAATTTTATTTCATTACATTCCATTATATTTCACTTTGCATTGTATTTTATTTCGTTTCAACATCTAATATATATCGAAACAAAATATCACAATGCAAAAAATAAAGGTGGCTGATGCAAACATTTGCATCAGCCACCACATACCTATTCTTTTATAGAATTATAAAACTATTAGAGCTGAATACCTTCAAGCTGTGGATTATAAACAAAACCTGTTGGATATACAGAGTAGTTTTCTTCGTTAGCAGGACAAGCCTTCTCATATCCTGGATTCTGAACGATAGAGCCTTCACTCTTTTCAATTTCCAGTGTTCCGATAGGAAGCAGATAGCTACGGTCCTTCAAGAAACGCTTGTTAGTTGAACCAAACTGATGGTGGCAATCACCAAAGTCAATGAAGTAGTCTTTACCTAACCAAGTGTATTTGTAAACTCGCTTATCCTGTGCAGCTGGAGCAATTGGCCAAGTGTTTGTATTACCGTCATAAACTCTTGCAACACGATAATCATATTTCTCATCATCTGTTGCATTAGGGTCGTTCAACTTATCCTGGTATGCATAAGCATAGATACCCATCCAAGGAATCTGCTCATAGTATTCAGCGAGTTTCCAACGACGAAGGTCGAAATAACGGAAAGCACCTTCGAATGCCAACTCAATACGACGCTCGTTAACAAGGCGATCAAACAAGTTAGAACCACCTTCAGTAACAGCAGGCATACCTGCGCGTGTACGTACCTTATTGATATATTCACGTGCTGTTCCTTCGTTACCTGTCATATAACAACATTCTGCATAGTTCAGATACATTTCAGCCAGACGGAACCATACGTAGTGAGTTGTAGTAGTAACACTTGCTGAAATCGGCTGATCTTCAAGATGGAATTTACGAAGTCCATAACCAGTGTGGTCTGCAGCGTAGTCCTTACCATTAGCAGAAGTCTTGGTAGCTGCTCTGTTTTCGAAATAATTGAATGTATCGTATGTTATATCACGGAATTCGCAACCTGGATAAAGAATTGTATCATAGAAACGAGGGTCACGATTTGCCCAAGGATGAACAGGATCGTATCCTGAACCTTCTTCGAAGAACTTCTTACCATTTGCCATTTCGTAGTCAATGATCATAGCTTCTGTAGGAGCGCAACCTCTCCAACCACCCAAAGATGCAGGTCCATAATAATACTGTGCCTTAGCTGTTCTACCAGCCCTGTCACCAGATGTGTTATTGAAATACTTGGCCCAGATAATTTCAGTTGAACCTGGGTTAGTCCAGAAATCGCTATATTCAGCAGGAAGAGAATAATGTGAAGCACACTGATCGATGAAAGCCTTGTTTGCCTGGAGTGCGCGAGTCCACTTAGTCTGGCTGTAAGCACCCTTTGTCAAAGGATTAGATGGAGTAGGATCAGTTTCATCGTTAAACCAAGCAGAAGCAGCAATCAGGGTAAGTCTTGCCTCGAGAGCCATAGCGATGTCTACGTTAGCACGACCCTTGACAGCCTTGTCGTATGCAGGAAGAAGCTTCTTTGCTTCTGTGAGATCTTCAAGAATGAAATCAACACACTCATCAAATGTAGCACGATTTGCATTATACTCCTGGCCAAGTCCGTAGATTTCCTTTACGATCGGAACACCACCATAACGCTGAACGAGATGTGTGTAAAGCCATGCACGGAAGAAATAAGCTTCACCCATGAGAGTGTTCTTGTCAGCTTCCGCGATAGTACTGTCTTCCATCTTTACAAGGAAATCGTTGATATAGCGGATACCCTTATAAGCGTTTCTCCAGATGTTCAGGTATGTGATACGGGTGTTATGAAGACCACCGTTATCAGACTCGTTGAAATACTGGAAAGTATCCGGAGTATAGAATGTAGAAGCTACGATACGGGTAGAAGAACCACCATAGTTGTACCAAGACTCGTCAGTGATTGAACCAACGTTTGCTTCTGTGAAAGTATCATCCAGAATTGTATAGAAAGAGTTAGCGTAAGCAGTAGCCAAAGCTGCATTCGAGAAGATGTCGGCTTCAGACATCTTGTCGAGAGGCTGCTTTTCCAAGAAATCTCCTGTACATGCAGTCAACAGAAGACCTGCAGAAATTATATATAAAAACTTTTTCATATTGACTTTCAAATATTATTAGAATGTAACCTTAACACCTGTGTTGAAAACTCTCATGAGAGGATAAGCAGCTGTGTTGTTAGTTTCTGGATCAACTTCCTTCAAACCACTGATTGTGAACAAGTTGTAACCACCGACATAGAGACGAAGGCCCTTCACACCAACAGTCTTCAATGCTTTACCTGAGAAGTTATAACCGAGCTCAACGTTCTTCAAACGCAAGAAAGCAGCATTTCTCAACCACATAGTGCTTTCCTTTCTGTTGTTTGTAGAGTTGATTCTACCATACTTAGCATCCTGTCTGTCAAGAGTCCAAGACTGAGTTGCCATTTCCTTTGTGATATTACCCTCAAGCGGAGCCTGGAGAGGAGTGTAGTGGAAACGTGCGAGTGCCTGACCCTGGAAGAGGATTGACAAGTCAAAGTTCTTATACTGGAAGTTTGTGGTGAGACCGAAAACGATCTGTGGAACTGTGTTAAGGTCGCTGCGAAGCATATCCTTTGCATCGATCTTACCATTCTCGTCGATATCAGCATAGATATAATCACCGAGGCCTGAACCTGCCATCTGTGGATACTTGGTCAGGTCTTCCTCTGTACGGTTGATACCGATGCACTGATAGTAAAGTGATGAACCCATTGGGTGACCTGTCAGATACAGATACTCATATCCCTCTGGCTGAGGAGTTTCGTCCATGTATACAACCTTGTTCTTAGCGAACATGAAGTTACCTGAGAGGTTGTAGATGAAGTCACCGCCTCTTGAACGGCCACCGTGACCGATCTGCATTTCAAATCCCTGGTTCTGTACGATACCTATATTCTCCTCAGGAAGGTTAGTCATACCTGTGTAGAGAGGAATAGTAGCGTTACGCTCGCAAAGGATGTTTGAACGCTTTGTCTTGAAGTATTCGATTTCCCAAGTCAACATCTGACCATTGATGCTACCGTCGACACCGACGTTCCAGCTCTTTGCAACTTCCCAAGTAACGTTAGGGTTTGCAATAGTACCAGGAACGATTGTGCTGACACTTGCTCCACCCATCTGCTGCTGGTACAGAACGCCTGTCATATAGTCGTAAGTAGTCATGTACTGGAACGGACTGATCTTATCGTTACCCTGCTCACCGTATGATCCACGGATCTTCAGGTTTGTCAACCAATCTGCTCCATCCATAAATCCTTCTTCACTGATTCTCCAACCAGCTGATACGCTTGGGAAGAAACCCCAACGCTTGTCTTTAGCAAAGTTCTCTGAACCATCATAACGGCCGATGAACTGAACCATATATTTGCTCTTGTAGTCGTAGCCGACACGTGCGAAATAGCTTCGGCGAGCTGACTCTGATGCACTGCCACTGTTCTTCCAATAAGCCTGGTCTGCGCTACCTGCAAACAACTGGTCGATAGCAGTTGATTCGTATTTTGTGCGGGCTGCTGAGAAATACTCATATTTTTCAGAGCTCTGCTCGAAACCTGCCATTGCAGATACATTGTGATCACCGAACTGACGGTTGTAGTTCAAGATGGCATTCATTGTCAATGTATTCCAAGCTTTAGCATTCTGTGACAATGATGGATAAGCCCACTCTGTATATACTTTCTTGTCATACTCCTGGGTTACTTCGTTGTAATCATATCCCTCCCAAGGAGTCTGCCAAGACTTATTGGCACTGTTTACCAAGTCGTATGCAACGTGACCTTCAACTGACAGACCCTTAGTAATGAAATCAAGATCCCATTTAGCAGTGATGGTTGTATTGATTGTATTGATCTTAGTCTTGTCGTAACCAGTGATGTCCTGTACCAGAGCAACTGGGTTTGAACCCCATCTCAACAATCCGTTCGGATAGTAAGCAGTGGCAGTAGGGAATGCTCTGAGAGTCTGGTAGAAGATACCATAATCCTGACCAGGGAATGCCGAATAGTTCTTATTCTGCTGACGAGCAGCAATATCAAAACCGATCTTGAAGTTGTCTGTAACCTGTACATCAACGTTAGATCTGACATTTACCTGGTTGAATTTAGTAGCACTCTTATAGTAGATACCGTCCTGCATCTGGCCATTAGCCGATACGAAGTATGTTACTCTGTCGTTACCACCATTCAAGGTCACACCATATTTGTGCTGAGCTGAAACTGGCTTGATGAGCTCATCCCACCAGTTTGTGTTAGGATATCTTACAAGGTCTGAACCAGTTCTGTAAGCCTCAATTTCGTAATCCTGATACTGAGGAGGCTGTCCTGTAATTGCATTACTTGCATTATAAGCTTCTGCAAACTGAACAGCATCAGCCATCTCGATCATCTTGGTTGGCTGCTGAAGACCTAAATCATAGCTGAACTGAACTGTAGGAGCTGTACTCTTCTGACCACGTTTTGTTGTTACGAGAATTACACCGTTTGCAGAACGCGCACCATAGATAGCCGCAGATGCATCCTTCAATACAGTTACACTTTCAATTTCATCACCATTCATACGGCTGAATTCATCGCCACGACCAGCGATACCGTCAATAATGATAAGTGGAGAGTTATCGCCCAAAGTACTGCGACCACGGATGTACATAACAGCGTCGTCACGACCTGGCTCACCAGAACGGTTGTTGACGATCACACCTGACATACGACCAGCAAGACCCTGAGAAAGGTTCATTGATGAACTCTTCTGCAAGCGGTCACCTGTTGTAGTAGTAACAGAACCTGTTGTGGTGATTTTGCGTTGGGTACCATAACCAACTACCACAGTCTCGTCGAGCAGCTCAGTGTCCTCAGTTAAAGTAATTGTGATTTTTGAGCGGTTGTTAACATTTACGTCAACTGTCTTATAACCGATGCAAGATACCTGAAGAACTCCGTTTGCAGGAACATTGATGCTGAACTCTCCGTTCATATCTGTCACCACTCCCTGAGTTGTGCCTTTCAACATTACACCGGCGCCGATTACCGCGTCACTCTTGACTGTCAGAACCTCACCTTTAACCGTGATGTTCTCGCTAGGTTCTTGCGCGCTAAGTCCAACCGCTAACAATAAGCTACTGATACACAGCGCAAAGCGTTTTAGGAACTCCATAATTTTTGTGATTTAGTTAATAATTAGTGTTATTAGTGTGTAATTTAAATGCCTGTTTTCCACAAAAAAAAACAATAAATGTCGTTTTCACAACAATATTTAGATTTTTTGCAGTTATGGTTTTCACGTTCAAAAATACAAAATGTTTTATTATACTGTTTTTAATATTATTTCACATCTGTTTCAAAAACTTTCATTTTTGATTTTCTAGCCATAAAAACCATCTCCATATATGAAAAATACCGGATGAAAGCCATCCGGTAAAAGTTTTCACAATTCAATTCTATCTTTATCCCAAACGTTTCTGATACAATTAATCATTATTATAAACTACTTAAAAATTCAACCTTTAGTACCAGTTTCTTTTTAGGGATTATCTTGCTACGTCATTAATCTTGGTATCGCAAAATAATGAATAAAATTTCACTTTCGCAATATTTACTTTAAAAATATGATAAAAAATTTGTTTCACCATCGAACGAATTTCCTTTTATTTCACCTAAAGATATAAAACGAAATAAAACAAAACAAATTCTTTTTCAATATTTGCTTTTTGCATTATATTTATATAATTTTGTAAGACTAAAACCAACACCATGTCAACAATAGGAGAAAGAAGGAAATACATCCTGGATCACATCGTGAGAGATGGATTTGTAAAGGTTGCCGAACTATCTGAATCTCTAGGAGTTACCCAGGCTACCATCCGAAAGGATCTTAACTATCTCGAGTCTCAAGGCGTGCTTCAAAGAGCACACGGAAGCGCTATGCCTACGACTCTTCCTGTAATGGATATCAATCTGAGCACCAAGAAGCTCATAAATTTCGAAGCGAAACAGAAAATTGCGGAAAAGGCAGTCGAAATGATACAGACTGATGATTCGATAATGCTAGCTTCCGGATCTACGATCACTGTTTTCGCAGAATCACTCAAACCTAAGGGAAGGCTCAATGTAGTAAGCATTTCCGTAAACATTTCCGCACATCTGGGAGACATCCCTGGCATCACCGTGATGCAGGTCGGAGGTATCCTGTATGGAAACACACTTTCAGTGCTCGGAGCGGAGGCAAGCAATACCATCGAGAACATATTCTGCTCGAAGGTGTTCTTCGGAGTAGATGGTATCGACCTTGACTACGGCGTAACATGCGGCACAGGAGAAGAAGCCAGCATCACATACAAGATGATGCAGTCTTCTCAGAACAGCATCGTCCTGGCCGATTCCAGCAAGATCGGAAAGCGCGGATTCGCCAGGATCTGCGAGCTGAACGAAATAGATATCCTCATCACAGACAGCGGGCTTCCGATGGAGACAAGACGCAGGATCGAAGAAATGGGAGTAAAACTCATCATTGCAGATTAGATATATGGATAGAAGAAAATACATTGCCGCATATATTCCAGAAATGGAAAGCATGACCGTACAGGAAATCAAGGAAGAATTATGCTCCAAGGCGGAGAGGCATGACGTATCATGCGTAAACTGGAATGAATATTCTTATGCTCCGCAGGTCGGCATCAGAATAGCCTTTTCAGACAAGTCGCTCGCCGTTATGTTCGATGTGAAGGAGGATCATCTGCGCGGAGTGAACCTTGACAACAACGGTCCCGTATGGGAAGACAGCTGCGTGGAAATGTTCATCGACGACCCGACAGGAGAAGGATATTACAATTTCGAGTCCAGCTGCATAGGCACATACCTCGCGGCACATCGTATGTCCCGTACGGACTGCGAGCATTTTGATGCGGAGAAGATGGTAAGGATAAGATGTGTTTCTTCGCTGCCTCATGAGGTTACAGACATCAAGGGAGAAGGTCTGGAATGGACCCTTGTAGAGACCGTTCCTTTCGAGCTTTTAGGACTTTCTGAAGCTCCTGCATCGTTAAGAATGAACTTCTATAAATGCGGAGACGGATGTGCCGTTCCTCACTATCTCAGCTGGTCACCGATCGGTCTTGCAGAGCCGAATTTCCATTGCCCGGAGTTCTTTGGTGAAACAATTTTATCAAAATAAAGACATGAAAGAAAAATTAGCTTCCATCGCAAGTCAGTTTGACATAGAGGGAACAATCGCTGAGATCAAGCCTCTTGGTGAAGGCTTCATCAATGATACATTCATCGTAAAGACCGAAGGAGATGCTCCGGACTACATTCTTCAGAGAAAGAACCACAAGATTTTCCCTGATGTAGCGGGCATGATGGAGAACATAAAGGCTGTGACAGATCACATCAAGGCAAAGGTTGAAGATCCTCTCCGTGAGACACTTACAGTGATTCCTGCAAAAGACGGAAAGCTTTATGTCCGTGACGGGGAAGACTGGTGGGCCGTATGTCTGTTCATAAAGGACACAATGAGCTATGACAGGGCTGATTCTCCTGCCCTTGCATATCAGGGCGGACTCGGAACAGGACGTTTCCAGGCACTTCTTGCAGACTTCGACAAGCCTCTGAACGAAACAATCAAGGGTTTCCACAACATCAGATGGCGTTTCCAGCAGTGGGATGAGACCATAGCTGCCGACCCTGTGGGAAGAGTAAAGGACCTTCAGGAGGAAATCTCATGGATAGAGTCCAGAAGAAAAGAAATGCTGGATTTCTGGTCGCTTGTAGAAGATGGAACCATTCCGTCTCATGTAAGCCACAATGATACAAAGATCAGCAATATCCTTTTCAACAAGTCAGACGGAAGTATGCTCTGCATGATCGACCTCGATACAGTCATGAGATCCACATCTCTCAATGATTTCGGAGATGCCATAAGGTCATATACCAACACAGGAGCTGAAGACGACAAGGACCTTGATAAAGTAAGCATGGACATCGAAATGTTCAGAGCCTATACTGAAGGATATCTCGCCGAGCAGAAGAACACCATCGCTGAAAGCGAACTCGAGTGGCTTGCTTTCTCAGGAAGATACATCACATTCGAGCAGGTACTCAGATTCCTTATGGACTACATTGACGGTGACAAGTACTATAAGACCGCATATCCTGAACATAATCTTGTACGCACCCATGCACAGTACAAGCTTCTCCAGAGCATGGAGGCACAATATGAAGAAATGTGCAGGATAGTCAGGGAAATCTGATTACATCTGTAGCATAAACACATAGAAAATGCTCGGGATACCCGTTAAATCTGAGGTATCCCGAGCATTTTTATTGCAAAAGCGCACTAAGTTTCAATTACTTGAAGAGGTTGAGGATGCTGCTTACTGAATTTGCGATCTCGTTTGCATTCTCAAGAGCGGCAGTACCCTTTGCAGCAGCTGTTGTGGCCTTGCCCTGAAGAGCTGAAAGATCCACGTTGTTCACGAGGCTCTGAAGACCGTTCATGATGGAAGTCGAATTATTGTTGTTCACGAGATTGTTGGATCCCATGACAAGTCCTGAGGCGAAATCCTTGTAGAAGTCTGTCTTGTTTGTCTTACCCTTGAGGTCCTTTACATTATTGGCAAGGGTAGCGATGTTCATGATGTTTGTAAGGTTGCTCATGTCGATCTTACCGTCAGCCTTATACTGCGAATAAAGAGCCTTGAGAGCAGCTCCGGCAGCCTTTCCGTTGCTTACAGCAACAGTAGCTGTCGATTCTGTGTCTGTAGTAGCCTTCTTGAGAAGGTTCTTGAGAAGCTGAGCATCAGCTGTTGTCTCGGCAGCGAAAAATCCTACCATTGCGACAATAAAGATCTTAACGATATTTTTCATAATCCTGAGTATTGGTTATTATTTGAGTTTCCTGAGTATATTGCTGAGATTCACCTCTTTAGCTATGATGCTGTGGAGATCTTCGATCTTCACGCGCTCCTGCTGCATAGAGTCACGATGACGGATAGTCACGCAACGGTCGTTCAGAGAGTCGTGGTCGATTGTAACGCAGAAAGGAGTACCGATCGCGTCCTGACGACGATATCTCTTGCCGATTGAATCCTTCTCATCGTACTGGCAGTTGAAGTCGTATTTGAGCTCGTCCATGATCTCTCTTGCAAGCTCAGGAAGACCGTCCTTCTTGATGAGCGGAAGTACAGCCACCTTTACCGGTGCGAGAGGTGCAGGAATGCTGAGCACTACGCGGCTCTCTCCGTTCTCAAGCTGCTCCTCCTTGTATGAATGCGAAAGTACTGCAAGCACCATACGGTCCACTCCGATTGAAGTCTCGACAACATATGGAACATAATTTTCGCCAAGTTCAGGATCGAAGTACTGGATCTTCTTTCCAGAGAACTTCTGGTGGTTTCCGAGGTCGAAATCAGTACGTGAGTGGATACCCTCGAGCTCCTTGAATCCGAATGGGAAACGGAACTCGATGTCCGTAGCTGCATTTGCATAATGTGCAAGCTTGTCATGGTCATGGAAACGATAGTTCTCATCACCCATTCCGAGAGCCTTGTGCCAAGCCATACGGTTTTCCTTCCACTTTGCAAACCAGTCAAGCTCTGTACCTGGCTTGATGAAGAACTGCATCTCCATCTGCTCGAACTCCCTCATACGGAAAATGAACTGACGAGCCACGATCTCGTTTCTGAAGGCCTTTCCGATCTGAGCGATACCGAAAGGAATCTTCATACGTCCGGTCTTCTGTACGTTGAGATAGTTCACGAAGATACCCTGTGCAGTCTCAGGACGGAGATAGATCACATTCGCACCTTCTGTCACGCTACCCATCTGGGTGCTGAACATAAGGTTGAACTGACGTACTTCTGTCCAGTTCTTTGTACCTGAAATAGGACAGGCAATCTCACAGTCGATGATGATCTGACGGAGTTCTGCAAGGTCATTTGCATTGAGGGCATCAGCCATTCTCTTGCGTACGGCATCTATCTTTTTCTGATTTCTGAGTACATTAGGATTTGTAGCCTTGAACTGCTCCTCATTGAAAGCCTCACCGAATTTCTTCTTTCCTTTCTCCACATCCTTCTCGATCTTCTCCTCGAGCTTGCCGATGTAGTCCTCGATGAGAACGTCCGCACGATATCTCTTCTTCGAATCCTTGTTGTCGATAAGAGGATCATTGAAGGCTCCTACGTGTCCTGATGCCTCCCATGTGCGCGGATGCATGAAGATAGCAGCGTCGATGCCTACGATATTCTCGTGAAGCCTTGTCATGGCCTCCCACCAATATCTCTTGATGTTGTTCTTAAGCTCCGAAACGAGCTGACCATAGTCATAAACGGCTCCGAGACCATCGTAAATCTCACTTGAAGGAAAAATGAATCCATACTCCTTGCAATGAGCTACGAGAATTTTAAAAAGTTCTTCCTGTGTCATAATTGTATTATAGTTTATCATTTATTTCTCTTAACGGTATCATCACAAAATCCCTCTCATACATATGCTTATGCGGAACCGTCAGTTCCGGACAATCTATCTTATTGTCTCCGAAAAGCAAAATGTCTATATCTATCGGACGATCGGCATATATCCTCTCTCCCCTCTCATCGTACTGCGGCCCGCCGGCACGTCCCATCCTTCTTTCAATATCCTTGCATATTTCAAGGATTATAAGCCCTTCAGCCTCAGCATTATAACCTTCCGGCAGCTCAAGTTCGTAAAGGACCACGGCATTCATGAACTTCTGCTGCGACTCAAAACCCCATGGTTCCGTCTCAATAAGCGAAGAAATAGCCTTGTAAGGCGTCTTCAGCTCCACATTGAGCATTGATACCGCATGCTCTATATTAAGATCCCTGTTGCCTTGATTCGAGCCTAATCCCAGATAAAGCTCCACCTTTTTCCTTTCCTGCTGTCTTGTCTCTCTTCTTCCGTCCCACATTATCCTCTCCTCTTCGGAAGTTCAGTCATCAAGTCCGAGCTCCACCAGAGCCTCTTCAGACATCCTGCTCTTGTCCCAAACCGGTTCGAAGACCAGATCGACCCTGACGCTCACCACTCCTGGAACATCTTCCACGGCAGTCTTCACCTGATCCACGACATAATCAGCCATCGGACAGTTCGGAGCCGTCAAAGTCATCTGGATATATACATTATGGTCATCATCGACCTTCACCTCGTAAATAAGTCCGAGATCATATACATTCACAGGTATCTCAGGGTCATAAACCTGCCTGAGAGCCATGATAACATCTCTTTCAAGTCTCATCTTTCTTTCCTTTTCTTCTTCTGCAATCTCTGCAGACTTCTTTTTAAACCAATCCTTCAGTCCCATAAGCTGCAATTTCCCTGATCTTTGCAATCATCGAAACCAATCCGTTCGCCCTGGTAGGCGAAAGATTCTCCTTCAGACCGATCTTCTCCACTATTGAGAAATCTGATGAAAGTATCTCCTGCGGAGTACGTCCGGAATACAGACCGATCAGCAGGGAAATTATTCCTTTCGTAATGATCGCATCACTGTCTGCATTGAAGACAATCTTTCCTTCCTCTACTTTATAATCAAGCCAAACCCTTGACTGACAGCCCTTTATAAGCTTATCTTCAGTCTTTGACTCCTCCGGAAAATCCTTCAGAGATTTTCCAAGTTCGATCAGATACTCATATTTGTCCAGCCATTCATCATACATCGAGAACTCCTCGATAATGGCGTTTTCAGCTTCTGTCAGTGTCATATCAACATTTCAATTGCTCTGTTCAAGCATTTCACAAAATATTCAGCCTCTTCCATGGTATTGTATGGAGCAAGTGAAACCCTGAGCATTCCTGTCACCCCGAATCTGTCCATCACAGGCTCCGCACACATCTGTCCGGACCTCACCGCAATTCCCATCTTATCCAGAATCAAAGCCAGATCCTCATGATGGACTTCCTCGACAGTAAATGAAAAAAGAGGTATCTTTTCATCATTTGCTTCCTTCGGAACCCCATAAAGCCTTATCCTCTCATCTTTCATCATATAGTCGAGAAGATAATCTCTCACAGAATCGTTATATCTTATCAACTCATTATCATTCAATGAATTGATAAATTCCAAAGCAGGCTTCAAAGTTGCAGCTGAAGCGAAATTCTGCGTGCCAGCCTCATACTTCATCGGCAGAGGAGCATATGTAGTCTCCGCAAATGTGACGGTTCCGACCATCTCTCCGCCACCCATGTACGGAGGCATTGCTTCAAGCCATTTCTTCTTGCCATAAAGCACTCCGGTACCGGTAGCGGCATAAAGCTTATGGCCCGAAAACACATAGAAATCACAATCAAGCTTCTGCACATCAACCTTGCAATGAACAGCTCCCTGAGCACCATCTACAAGTACAGGAACTCCCTTATCGTGGCATTTCCTTATTATTTCCTCAACAGGATTGATGATTCCAAGTACATTGGAAATATGGGTCACAGCCATGATCTTCGTCCTTTCACCAAGAAGGTCGTCAAGCTTCTCAACTTTGAGATGTCCATGGTCATCAACCGGAAGGACCTTAAGCAAAGCACCTTTGCGCTTGCACATCATCTGCCATGGAACGATGTTGGAATGATGTTCAGCCTCTGTCACAATGACCTCATCCCCCTCCTTCACATATGCCTCACCAAAGCAGAAAGCGACCAGATTAACAGCCGCAGTAGTTCCGCTGGTAAAAACAATCTCCTGCCTGCTTTCAGCGTTCAGAAAAGCCTGTACAGCATCCCTCGCCTGCTCATATGCCTGCGTTGCCTCGTCTGCAAGTCTATGTACGGCTCTATGTATATTGGCATTTGACTCCGTACTTATCCTGTTCCACTCATCGATAACAGACCTGGTCCTATGGCTGGTCGCAGCATTGTCGAAATACACGAGATCCTTCCCGTACACCTTTCTCGAAAGTGCTGGAAACTGCTTTCTTATTTCATTTACGACCATAGCCTATTTTACCTTTAACCTGCAAATTTAGCAAAAACGCGCTTTATTTTACAGAATATTATCATAATTTTGCAATACTACTAAAAAACATGCTGAAATGATCGAATACATCAAAGGTCGTATAGAAGAACTCACACCTACCGAAGTAATACTCGAAACATACGGAATCGGATATCATATACTTATATCGCTGCAGACATATGAAGGTCTCAACGGCAGATCGGAAGCCAGTGTATATATCCACCACTATATCCGCGAAGATGAAGAACTCTACTATGGATTTGCTACAAAGGACGAACGCGAGCTTTTCCGTCTGCTCATCGGCGTATCCGGCATAGGAGCATCTACAGCACGCATGATGCTTTCATCTCTCACATCAGACGAAATCAGAAACGCCATCATAGCTGAAGATATCAACAAGATAAAGAGCATCAAGGGAATCGGAATGAAGAGCGCCCAAAGGCTCATTCTCGAGCTGAAGGACAAAGTCGTCAAAGGAGCCGGTTCGGACTCCCCTGCACTTTTCCCGACAGCTTCAAACGGTGCAACAAACGAAGCGACCACAGCTCTCGTTATGCTCGGCTTCACAAAAGCCAACGTCAACAAAGCCGTTGCAGCCGTCCTCAAAGAAAAACCGACCGCAACTCTCGAAGAAATCATCAAGCTCTCGCTTAAGAGACTATAAATTTTTATATAGTTTTATAATTCAGTCAGTTACTATCCACTATTTATATATTATTAGCTATTAATATTTTAATAGGACTAGAAAAGTAGAATATATAAAAATAGGTTCCACGTGGAACCTATTTTTATTATCTTCCAAAGTAAACTAACAGGACAGATATATCAGCCGGAGATACTCCAGATATTCTGGAAGCTTGCGCTATCGTGCGAGGAGCATACCTTTTCAATTTCTGACGACATTCGATAGAAAGACTCTCTACCCTATCAAAATCAAAATCCTCAGGAATAAGAAGGTTTTCAAGACGCATGATCTTATCAGCCATCTGCTGCTCACGCTGAATATATCCCTTGTATTTGATAGCAATCTCGCATGAATCCAGAATTTCTCTTCTATAATTTTCTGCAACTTTTGTATCCAAAGAAACAGAATCAAGTTTACTTACCGGATATTCAGTATTGAATTTAAGCACATATGCAGCATCTTTATAAGATACATCACCATATTCCGGCTTGAAATCATGATCCAACGATTGACGTGAACCATATTCGATAAGACCTGAATAATTCTTATCTTCAGCAATAAGTTCCACTAAAGGAGATTTGAAAATACTGTTTAAATCTATATTTCCTTTGGTAAACGTTCCACGTGGAACCAAATTAAACAAATCATTTAATTTTACCTGAGGACGCGAAACAAGATCGGAAATACGCTTTCTACAGTCAACTGTAGCTGAAGAAACAGAATTCAAATATTCATTTACAACTTCAGGCTTGACAGATGTAGTATCGAAAAACTCTACCAGATCAGACACTGAATCATACTTTCTCATAGTATAATCATATCTATGCTTATCAGCCAGACCAGCTTCATATGAAATCGGAGTAAGTCTGAAGTCTGCATTATCCTGTCTTAAAAGAGTCCTGTATTCTGCTCTCGATGTAAACATTCTATACGGCTCATCAACTCCCTTTGTAATGAGATCATCTATAAGCACGCCAATATATGCCTGGTCTCTCTTAAGAATGAACGGATCTTTTTCATGTACTTTCAGATGTGCATTCATTCCCGCTATCAGACCTTGGGCCGCAGCCTCCTCATAACCGGTAGTTCCATTGATCTGTCCGGCAAAGAAAAGATTCTCTATATTCTTCAATTCAAGAGTAGGCTTGAGCTGGGTCGGATCGAAATAATCATACTCTACAGCATAAGCCGGACGGAAAATCTTGGCATCTTCAAGACCTTCGATATGATGAAGTGCCTCCATCTGGATATTCAGAGGAAGAGATGAAGAAAAACCTTGAAGATAATATTCATTAGTTCCCCTACCCTCCGGTTCGAGGAAAAGCTGATGTTCCGTCTTGTCAGCAAAAGTACGAAGTTTATCTTCGATGCTTGGACAATAACGAGGACCTATACCTGTGATCATTCCAGAGAAAAGAGGTGAATCTCCAAATCCGCTCCTCAATATATCATGAACTTTCTGATTGGTATGAACTACGAAACATGGCATCTGCGGAGTTCCGTTCTGAGCTGTGGAAAGGAAAGGCAGATATGAAAATTTTTCCGGATCCACATCTCCATACTGATGCACAAGTTTAGATGTGTCAACAGAAGATATGTCGATTCGTGGAGGAGTACCTGTCTTCATTCTTGCAGTCTGCACTCCCATATCCACCAGCTGCTGAGTCAGACCATGAGAAGGAAGTTCACCAATACGTCCTCCTTCGAACATAGTCCTGCCTATGAACATCCTTCCATCAAGGAAGGTTCCGGCTGTCAGAATAACCGTCTGAGAATTGAAAATTGCGCCGGTAGTCGTACGGACGCCCGAAATTTTCGATCCATCAAAAAGAAAACCGACCACAGAATCTTGGTAAAGATCTAATTTACAGGCACTTTCGAGTATTTTTCGCCAGTACAGAGAAAACTGGATTTTATCACACTGAGCCCTGGGACTCCACATAGCAGGTCCTTTTGACCGGTTGAGCATTCTGAACTGCAAGGTAGAGGCATCAGTAATGATTCCGGTATATCCTCCAAGCGCATCTATCTCCCTGACTATCTGACCTTTAGCTATTCCTCCTATTGCCGGATTGCATGACATCTGCGCAAATTTGTTCATATCCATGGATATGAGAAGTACAGATGATCCCATGCGTGAAGCAGCCATGGCAGCCTCACAGCCGGCATGACCTCCACCGACAACTATTACATCATACCTATTCTGCATACTACACAAGTTCCCTCAAAGAAAGATAATAGTTTTCCTTGCTTCTCATCTCGGCTATGTCTTCTTCACAATGATCGTCATAACCTATGAGATGAAGAACACCATGGACTATGACTCTGTTCAATTCATCTTTGAACTCAGTACCGTATTCAATAGAATTTTCTCTGACAGAGTCAACACTGATAAAAAGATCTCCGGAAAGCTTATCACCTTCGCAGTAATCAAAAGTGATTATGTCGGTAAAGTAATCATGCTGGAGATACTGCTGGTTCACATTCAATATATAATTGTCGGAACAGAAAATTATGGATATGTCACCGATGCGACGGATTTCGCTTTCCGCAACAAGTCTGAGCCAACGGTTTGTAAGAGTCTTTCCTTTAAAAACGAAGTCGGTATCTTCGAAATAGTATGAAATCATGTCAAATAATTTTCTGCAAATCTACAAAATGTATAAAAAGTTTGAAATAAAAAATATAATTTCTAACTTTACCGGGCAAAATGGAATATAAAAACTGACAATCAATATGGAAATCAAAAAATCAGAAAAGGCAAACTTGGAGAATAAGAAGCTCCTGTTTGTAGAAATCGGACTCGTTGTTTCCTTACTCATCACTTATGTGGCTTTTGAGTGGACTTCAAAAGAGACTAAGGTTTCAACTCTTGAAGATACAACTGAGGTAGTTCTTGAAGAAGAAATCATTCCAATTACTCAGGAAACTCCTCCACCTCCACCATCAGCTCCAAAGATTCCTATTCTTTCTGACCAGATCGACATCGTTGATGACGAAATCGAGCTTGAGGACGATATGTTCATGAACCTTGAGGATGATGCAAGCCTCGGAGTAGAGATCATGGACTATGTAGAGGTTGAAGAGGAAGTAGTAGAAGAGGAAGCTATTCCTTTCCAGTTGGTTGAGGAGAAGCCTTCTTTCCAGGGCGGTGACGCTAACCAGTTCTCAAAGTGGGTGAACCAGAGACTTGTTTATCCTGAGATTGCAAAGGAGAATGGTGTTCAGGGTCGTGTTACTCTTCAGTTTACAGTAGAGAAGGACGGTTCAGTTACTAAGGTTAAGGTTCTCCGTGGTGTTGACCCATCACTTGACAAGGAGGCTGTACGTGTAGTATCACAGTCACCTAAGTGGAAGCCAGGAAAGCAGAGAGACCGCGCAGTTCCTGTAACCTATACCTTCCCTGTTATATTCCAGTTGAGATAATCATTTGATTAACAAATATATGATAAGTCCGATCAATATTATTGACCGGACTTATTTTAATTAATTATTATGGCAAAGATCATAGAAGAACAGCATAATGAAAGAGCGGTATTCGTAGGTGTAATCAAACATGGAGACGATGAACGCCAGATAATGGAATACCTTGACGAACTCGAATTTCTTGCAGAGACTGCTGGAGCGATAGGAGTTAAGAAATTCATACAGAAGGTTGACCGTCCGGATTCAAGGACATACATTCGAAGCGGAAAGCTTCAGGAAATAAAGGAATACATCGAAGAAAACGAAATAGAAGTAGTGATCTTTGATGATGAGCTCTCCCCTACCCAGCTCAGAAACATTGAGCGCGAACTCAATATACGCATTCTCGACAGAACTAATCTTATTCTAGATATTTTCGCTCAGAGAGCAAAGACTGCATATGCAAAGATGCAGGTGGAACTTGCTCAGTATCAATACCTTCTTCCAAGACTTACACGAATGTGGACCCACCTTGAAAGACAGAAGGGAGGTATCGGTATGAGAGGTCCTGGTGAGACTCAGATCGAGACTGACCGCCGTATTATCCAGGATAAGATTTCAAAACTCAAGGAACAGCTCAAGAAGGTTGACAAGCAGATGGCCTCACAGCGCGGAAATCGCGGTTCTTTGGTCCGTATTTCGCTTGTAGGATATACGAACGTGGGTAAGAGTACTTTGATGAATTTATTGGCTAAAAGCGACGTTTTTGCAGAAAATAAGCTGTTTGCAACTCTTGATACAACAGTCCGCAAAGTCGTGATCGAAAATGTACCTTTCCTGCTCAGTGACACTGTCGGATTCATCAGGAAACTCCCCCACCAGCTCGTGGAAGCTTTCAAGAGTACTCTTGATGAGGTACGTGAAGCCGATATCCTTATGCATGTAGTGGATATTTCCCACCCTAACTTCGAGGATCATATCAGGGTTGTTGAAGAGACTCTCAAGGATATAAAGGCCATAGACAAGCCTATATTCGTTGTTTTCAATAAGATCGATGCATACAGATATGAGGAATACGACGAGTTTTCTCTTGAACCTAAAAAACAGGTCAACTATACTCTTGAAGAGTTCAAGAACAGCTGGATAGCGAAGGAAAACACTCCATGCATCTTCATTTCAGCCCGTGAAAAGATAGGTATAGACAAGCTTCGCGGAGACTTGTACAAGATGGTAGCGGAGATTCATGCCGGACGATATCCTTTCGATAATTTCTTATGGTAATTTAAATTTACAAAAAATATGAAAAAGCATGTCATTTTCTTGTTTTCAGTATTAATATGCATTGCATCATGCAAAAAATTCGATGATTCAGCCATATGGCTTGAATTGCAGGAACATGAAAGAAGAATAGAAGAATTGGAGACTCTCTGTAATAAGATGAACTCCAATATTGAATCTTTATCTGTCATTATCAATATATTACAGAAAAACGACTACGTCACCAACGTTACCAATGTTATTGAAAACGGAAAGGAAATAGGTTATATGATTTCATTCAATAAGAATGCATCTATAATCATATATCATGGAATAAACGGCAATAATCCTGAAATAGGAGTAAAAAAGGACGTCGATGGAGTCTATTATTGGACTTTGAACGGAGAGTGGCTGCTTGATGATGAAGGTAACAAGATGGAGACTGTAAACGGTGGCGGCGGAATCACTCCGAATCTGAAGATTGAAGGAGAATACTGGTACATATCATATGATGACGGACTAACATGGGAAAAACTTTATAAAGCAGCAGGAGAAGAGGGCCAGAGCGGTTATTCTATGTTTGAAAATGTAGATGTTTCAAATCAGGAATATGTATTGATGACCCTTACTGACGGAACGGAAATAAAGATTCCTACATGGAAGGCTTTCGAAACTCTCCAGACATCAGTCAACATGCTGAATACCAATCTTTCGGCATTGCAGAGCATCGTAGAGGCATTACAGAATAATGACTATGTTTCATCTGTTGCTCCTTTGACTGAAAACGGCAAGGTGATAGGATATACCATATATTTTACAAAAAGCAATCCTGTAGTGATTTATCATGGAATTGATGGAAACGATGGAAACGATGGACATACTCCTGTTATCGGAATAAATAAAGATGAAGACGGAATCTATTATTGGACTATTGACGGGGAATGGTTAAGAGATGCTGAAGGAAACAGAGTTCCTGCTACAGGAAATGACGGAGTCACTCCACAGACTAAGATTAAAGACGGATACTGGTATGTATCATACAACAACGGATCTACGTGGAATCAGCTTGACAAGGCAGTCGGAGAAGACGGCAAAGACGGCAAAGACGGCGATGCATTTTTCAGTAATATAGACATGTCAGACCAGAAATATATGGTTCTGACCCTCATCAACGGTACTACCATTACCATTCCTACTGTTAAGCTGTATGAAGAGGATTTATTGGAAATTATAAAAAAATTGGAAGCTGAATTAGAATTTGTAAAAGCTAAAATGGAAGAAAATATAGAAATATTAATGAATTATATAAGTGAGTTAAGAAATAATAATGAAAATATAATAGAAAACATAGAACAACTTAACGATATAATAAGCAATCTATATTATTCAATTCAATATAATAATGAGAATTATGAAGCTCAATTTGAAAAAATACTTGAAAGATTAGAATATAATGAACAGCATATTGCTGAGTTAATTAATAATGTAGAAAATAATGAAGAAAGTATTCATGCAGTAATTGCAATATTAGAAATAAATAAAAGTGAAACAGAAGCAGAAATTGCAGCTATTTATAATGAGATAGTAAATACAAAAACAACAATATCTAATGTTGTACGATTAATAAGCGATCTTAGTAAAGAATTAGATGCTATAGAAACAGAAAATACAGAAAATATTACTGAATTAAAAAATAATATTGAAAAACTGGAAGCTATTGTTGAAGAACTCACAGCTCAAAATCAAATAATGATAGAACAAATAATAAGACTTGTAGCAGAAATTGAATATTTAAATGCAAAAATAGCTGAACTCGAACAAATGCTTGAATATCTGCATGCTAACTAAAAAAAGGTGACCAGTTACGGTCACCTTTTCTATTGATATTCTAGATATTAGTCCTGAAGTTTTGCGCAGAGGAACTCACGGTTGAGACGTGCAATGTGAGTTACTGTGATGTGCTTAGGGCACTCCATCTCACAAGCCTTGGTGTTGGTACAAGCACCGAATCCGAGCTCGTCCATCTTTGCAACCATTGCCTTTGCACGCTTTGCACCCTC
>JAZLAS010000050.1:0-12591 GCA_045613365.1 Candidatus Cryptobacteroides sp. | reverse complement strand
CGGTATCAAGAAATTCGGTGATCAGGCAGTAAAGGCTGGCAACATCCTCGTTCGTCAGAGAGGTACTGTACACAACCCAGGTCTGAACGTAGGAATGGGTAAGGATCACACTCTTTACGCACTTATTGACGGTAAGGTAAGCTTCCGCAAGAAGGCTGACAACAAATCTTACGTTTCGGTACTCCCATTTGAGAACTAAGACTCGGGATTTGTATCAAAAAGATAGAGGACTGTTTCCCGAGTAGGGTTCGGTCCTCTTTTTTAATAAATTGTTTAATGTTGTCCCGAGCTTGTCGAGGGATCTAAACAGAATCAAGATGTTAACATTGAAATTGCTTCGTGAAAATCCGGAATTCGTGATTTCGAAGCTCGCAGTCAAGAATTTTGATGCTAAGGAGATCGTTGAAAAGATCAACGTCCTTGATCAGAACAGACGTGCTCTCCAGACAGAGCTTGACGCATGTCTGGCAGAACAGAAGAAGAAAGCCGCACAGATCGGCGGCTTCATGAAGGAAGGCAAGAGGGAAGAAGCTGAGGCTGTAAAGGCTGAGGTTGCAGCTCTCAAGGCTCGTTCCGGAGAGATTGAGAAGACATCTGAGGAGAACAATAACGAGCTTAACTCGCTGCTGGTACTCCTTCCAAATATACCATGCGACCAGGTTCCTGAGGGAAAGGGTGCAGAGGATAATGTAGTTGTAAAGACTGGAAACGAGATTCCTGAGCTTGGTGAGAACAACCTCCCTCACTGGGAGCTCGCAAAGAAGTATGACATCATCGACTTCGACCTTGGTGTGAAGCTTACAGGTGCCGGCTTCCCTGTTTACAAGGGAAAGGGTGCAAGACTTCAGAGAGCCCTCATCAACTATTTCCTCGATATGAATACAGAAGTGGGCTATCTTGAAGTTGAGCCTCCTGTAATGGTGAATGAGGCTTCAGGTTTCGGTACAGGCCAGCTTCCTGACAAGGAAGGCCAGATGTACCATGCAACAGCTGACAACTTCTACCTTGTGCCGACAGCTGAGGTGCCTGTTACCAACATCTACAGAGATGTTATCCTTGGAAACAATGATTTCCCTGTAAAGATGACCGCTTATACACCATGTTTCCGTCGTGAGGCCGGTTCATATGGAAAGGATGTACGCGGACTTAACCGTCTCCACCAGTTTGATAAGGTTGAGATCGTTCGTATCGAGAAACCTGAAGATTCATATGCTGCTCTTGATGATATGATCGCTCATGTGGAGAAGCTTGTTTCAAGCCTCGGACTTCCATACAGAATCCTTCGTCTTTGCGGTGGCGATATGAGCTTCACATCAGCCATAACATATGATTTCGAGGTTTATTCTGCAGCTCAGGGACGCTGGCTTGAGATCTCTTCTGTTTCAAACTTTGAGTCTTATCAGGCTAATCGTCTGAAACTCAGATATAAGGATGCCGATGGAAAGGTTCAGCTCGCCCATACTCTCAACGGTAGCTCGCTTGCCCTACCACGTGTGGTAGCCGCTCTCCTTGAGAATAATCAGAAGGCTGACAGAATCGAAATTCCTGAGGCTCTTCGTCCATACACAGGCTTTGACTATATTGACTAAAGAAAAGACCATATTAGGTATTGATCCCGGAACCAATATTCTTGGTTACGGGATCATTCATGTGGACTCCAAAGGTCCGCATTATGTCGATATGGGCGTATTTGATCTGCGTAAGATCAAAGACCCTTTTGAAAAACTGGCCAACATTTTCTCCGGAGTAGGAGAACTCCTCGATGAACACCAGCCTGACGAACTTGCAGTTGAGTCCCCGTTTTATGGTAAGAATGCCCAGGTGATCCTCAAGCTTGGACGTGCTCAAGGCGCAGCGATAACAGCTGCCATAATGAGAGGTATTCCAGTTGCGGAATATGCTCCGAGAAAGGCAAAGATCGCGATCTGCGGCAATGGAGCGGCATCAAAGGAACAGGTATCCATGATGATTCAGAAGACTCTCAAAGTGGAGCTGGATCCTAAATATCTTGATGCAACGGATGCCCTGGCCATTGCACTTTGCCATCATTACCAGATGTCCAATCCTCTTGCCGGCGTTACCGGAAAGTCAGATTGGAAGAAATTTCTGGAAAATAATCCTGACAGAATAAAAAAATGACATTTTCGGTTAAACTTTCTTTGCCGGTCGGTGTCTAATGAAGATATGGCTGACAGGGGAAGTTATGTCATGATATGAATATATGAAACGAAAACTATATTATGAAATCTAAACCTCATCATCTTTTCTTTAAAGGTTTTCTGACTTTTCTTGCACTGATTGTCTCTATTACGGCATTCGCTCAGGGTTCATATACTCTGAAGCTGAAGCTTGTAGATGATAAAAGCTCCGATCCGGTGCCTTTTGCTACGGTTTCTCTTACTGTCAAGGGTGAGAATGCTGCTGTCAAGTACGCTCTTACAGATTCTGAAGGAAAGGTTGCATTGACAAAGATACGTAAAGGTACGTATGTGCTTAAAGCTGAACTTATGGGTTATAAGGCTCATGTTCAGGAAATTGCCATAGAGAAGAATGCGGATCTGGGCGATGTGAAGATGAAGGAAGATGTCGAGGTTCTTGATGCGGCCAGCGTATCTGCTATCGGTAATCCTATAGTAGTGAAGAAGGATACGATCGAATACACCGCTTCGTCTTTCAAGACATCTGATAATGATATGCTTGAGGAACTTCTCAAGAAGCTTCCGGGAGTCGAGGTCGAGTCAGATGGTTCTATCACAGCAAATGGCGAGACCATCAAGAAGATCACCATAGATGGAAAGACATTCTTCCTTGATGATCCTCAGCTGGCTTCAAAGAATATTCCTGCAAAGCTTATCGAGAAGGTCAAGGTCGTGGAAAAGAAGTCCGATCAGGCTCAGTTTACTGGTATTGTTGATGGTGAGGAAGAGACTATAATCGACCTTTCGATGAGGCCGGGAGCAATGCAGGGCTGGTTCGGAAACATCATGGGAGGCGGTGGACACGATGTGCCGGGAGCTGGATCTGATATGAATGACCTTCGTTATCAAGGTGCGGCAATGGTAGGCCGCTTTACAGATAAGAGTCAGATAAGCATTATACTCAACGGCAACAATACAAATAACCGCGGATTCAACGACATGGCCGGCAGCATGATGCGTGGCATGCGTGGAAGCGGTGGAATGGGTCGTGGAATGGGCGGCTGGGGCCGTGGCAACGGTATCACTACATCGTGGATGGGCGGACTCAATGGTGCTTTCACATTGTATGATGGCGATATGGACCTTGCCGGAAACTATCTCTATAACGGATCCATCAATAGCGTGATAGAAGAAAGTTCGAGCATCACTTATCTTGAAGACGGCAAGCGTATCCTGAACGATCAGTCCGGTAACGGAACGACAAAGACTCAGGGCCATAGATTCGGAGTACGTCTGGAGCATAAGTTTTCAGAAAATACATCGATCATTTTCGAACCTCAGGTCAATTTCGGAAACGGAGATTATTCGGAATACTCAAGTTTCAAGACAAGCAGCTCGGAGAGCAAGACAAATGGTTTTACTGATAACCATGGTTTCAATGACAACTGGTCCACAAGCGGTTTCCTGCTTTTCCGTCAGAGACTGGGCAAGCCTGGCAGAACGATTTCTGCAAATGTACGTTACAGCTTCAGCAATAACTCTCTTGATGGTGAGAATCAGTCGCTTACTCGTATTGAGGATAAGGATGAACAGCCGGTAGTTGTGAATCAAAGGATCGATCAGACTTCAAAGTCTTCATCTTTGAGCGGACGTATCGTATATACGGAACCTTTGGGACATGACCTTTTCCTTGAGGCGAATTATCAGTATAGCTGGAACCGCAACATATCCGATAAGCTCGCTTATAATAGTGGAAATATCGAGGATCCTATACCTCAGGATGCTACTCATCTCAAGTATATCTCAGATGGTGAAGAAAAGGATGAGACTTATTCGAATGAGATCCTGAACAGGTCGGCAAGCCAGAGAGCAGGCGTAAACCTCAGCTATCAGAAAGAGAAGTTCAGGGCACAGATCGGTGCCTCAATCAACCCGACAGAAACCAGGAACGTGACTAACGGAGTCGATACGACCTTTACTGTTTATAACTGGTCTCCACAGGCCATGCTCAATTATGAGTTCAATGATAATTCGCATATCCGGTTCTTCTATTTCGGACGTTCGGCACAGCCTTCTACATCTCAGCTGATGCCGGTACCGGATAATTCCGATCCACGTCGCGTATCTCTCGGTAACCCATACCTTGAGCCGTATTTCAATCATAATATCCGTGGAATGTTCGGCTACACCAACAAGAAGACATTTACATCCGTAAATGCACGTTTCGGTGCCAGCCTGGTAGAAGATGCTATTACCAATGCACAATGGTATGACAATAACAACGTTCAGTATGCTATCCCTGTAAACGGACCAGGAACCGGTTCGGCAGATATGAGAGTGATGGTCAATTCGCCTTTCGGCAAGACCGGTCTGTCGATCTTCTCGATGTCTTTTGTAAGGTATAGCCAATCTACAGCTTATGTTGGAAAAGGAAAATTCGATTCATCCCGCTACTATAATGCCGAAACAGCAGTCTTTGACTATGATGACTTCAAGAAAGATTTTCCTGATCTGGACGCCAGTGATGAATTCATCAACAACAAGACACAGACAATGTCATTCACTCAGAGGCTACGCCTCACGTACAGAAATGACTTTGTGGAGCTGACAGTAGGTGGCAGAACCATAATGAACAAGTCATGGCTTACCATTGAAACCCAGCAGGTGGATGCTACATGGAACAATCAGATCGATGGATCCATGAACTGGACTATCCCAGGAGGCATAAACCTCATAGCTGATGTGGACTACAACTGGTACAACAACTACCTCACTCCAAAGGAAGACGAGATTATCCTCAATGCGGAGATCACAAAGCTTCTGTTCAAGAACAAGTGTACTCTTGCGCTCAAGGCTTATGATATTCTTGGACAGTCAAAGAACCTCTCTGTGTCAGACACAGCCAATGCACATGTCGAGACCAAAAACAACACTCTGGGACGTTATGTGATCTTCTCGCTGACATACCGCTTCGGCAACTTCGGCGGCCATCATGGAGGGGGAAGAGGCCCTGGTGGTCCTGGCGGACCTCCAAGAAGATAAGTTTACCTCTTCGTCACAAACCTCACGCACAGCGCAAGAAGCAGAAGCAGGAAGACGAATGTGCAGACGCGACCTGTGATGTCGCCGTGAGAAACGTAGAATGTGATATCGTCGCGCAGCGGAATGCTGCTTTCTATTACAGCCGGCTCCCACCAAGGGGTCGGCTGAAGTATTTTACCTGAAGGTGAAATGATGGCGGATATACCGGTGTTTGCGCAGCGGGCGATTGCACGGCGTGTCTCGATGGCTCTCAATGAGGCATAGCTCAAATGCTGTTTATAGCCTGGCGTGTCGCCCCACCAGGCGTCATTGGTGATTATGGCCATTGCGCGCGCTCCTTTGCGTACATAATCTGTATAATATTCCCCGTAAACCGATTCATAGCATACCGCGCAGCCGACAGGAACCGTCTGTCCGTCCGGACTTTTGACATCGAGAAGTGTGATCTCGTCCTGTCCTACACATCTTCCCATCACTCCTCCGAGAAGGTCGTCTATAGGGCAGAATATTCTTGGATACGGAGTGTGCTCCACTGCTACTACAAGCTTGCTTTTGTGGAAGATATCTGTACGTGCTGTGCCGTCGATCATCAGTGCGGAATTGTGGGACTCGACCCAAAGACCGTCACGGAGATTGCGGGCCGTATATGACGGACGCTCCTCCTGATGGATATAGTCATATGATGATGCTCCGAAAAGCATGTTCACTCCGGGATATTCCTGAAGAAGGGTCGTAAAGCGTCTCCATGTGCGGCTTCTAAGGTAGTCTCCGCAAACGATGTCGCTTGTGAATGTCTCGGGTGCCACGACGAGAAGGGGAGTGCTTATGCTGTCAGACTTGCGCTCTTTCAATATCGGGGCGATATGGCTTTCCAGAAGGGCATTCTGCTGGTCCTGTGTCATCGCCTGGAATTTGTTGTACGGGTCTATGTTAGGCTGTACTATGGCTACAGGAAGCTGTTTGGGTGAATCCATGGAGTCCTGATATTCTTTGCCTATGATTCCAGACGCTGCAAGAGGCGCAACAAACAGCAGTATGATTCCTGCCAGAGAAGCAGTCTTGGCCTTCCAGTTCCAATAGGATATGCTTCCGTCCGAGATACTAACAAGCATACCGAAGATACTGAGGTTGCATGCCCATATCCAGAGCGAACCTCCAAGGGCTCCTGTGATTTCATACCACTGGATCGCCCATGTCGTGCGGGCGAAGGAGTTGCCGAGTACCAGCCATGGCCATGAGATTTCGGCATCGAAATAGAATCTTTCCCAGGCTATCCATGCAACGGCCAGAAAGATATATGGAAGAGTTCCTGTAAATTTCTTCTTGCTGAGCCGGAACAGTCCGAATACGAGCGACATCTGAAGTGAATTCGCAAGCACAGCAAATATACCCCCGCCTATTGTGGCGTTGCATACCCAGAATGTGGTGATCGTGTTCCAGAGCACGAATGCTGAATAATGGTATATCCATATTCTCTTTTTCCCGCTAAGGTCGGCTATTCGCTCCATACAAAGGAGGGGAACAAGTCCGAAAAGGGCGAGGAGGCCGGTATGGGGAACAACGAACGGTATTGACATCATTACTGCAAATAGCAGAACGAGTCCCCATATGAGTATATTTTCTTTTTTCATTATATGCAGTCTTTTACGAAAGACAAAGATATAAAAATTATTACTACCTTTGTCTGATTGCATTTTCTTAAAAGAGGCATTTTATGGTAATGGATATGCTCAAAGGCTTCCTTGTTGGAGTGTGTGCGTCGGCGCCTGTCGGACCGATAGCCATACTTGTCGTGCAGAAATCATTGAGCAAGGGTCATAAGGCCGGATTCATTTCAGGACTGGGAGCCAGCGTGGTGGATACATTATATGCCTTCATCGCGATTTTTGCTCTTGCTTTCGCCCAGAAGTTCATAGATGACCATAAGACGCTGATCCTGCTTATAGGAGGTGTGGTTCTGGCGATTGTCGGCCTTAATATGGCATTTTCTGATCCTTTCAGAAAAATGAAGACTGATGGGGAATCTTCAGCCTCTCCAAAGGATTTTGGACAGGCGGTGGCTATGGGCCTGTCAAATCCGATGGCCATATTCGTCATGTTCACTCTTTTTGCATTCTTCGGTCTGGCGAATGATGCTCCCCATAACTGGAGTGTGGCTCCTATAATACTTTCGGTAAGTGCGGGGTCTGTATCGTATTGGTTCAGCGTTTCATGGCTGCTGAGCCGTTTCCGCAAGAATTTCAGAATGAGGACTATACTGTGGATCAGCAGGATCACAGGAGCATTGATAGTAATAATAGGCATAGCTCTGCTGGGACAAGGACTTTTCGATGTCATCTTCAGGGGTGTGCCGTTAGCATAATGTAACTATGGAAAAATCAAAGGTATTCTTTACGGATCTCAGAACCGTACCGGGAAATGATCTTCTCACAAAGCTTGAAAGACTTATCAGAAGAGCAGGAATTGCAGATATTGATTTTGACGGTAAGTTTACCGCAATCAAGATTCATTTCGGCGAGCCAGGAAATATGGCTTATATCCGTCCGAACTATGCAGCGCGTGTAGTTGATGTGATCCGTTCTTTGGGCGGAAAGCCTTTCCTTACGGATTCGAATACATTGTATTCAGGCGGTCGTTCAAACGCAGTGGACCATCTTGATGCAGCGATGGAGAACGGATTCAACAGGATCGGAGCCCATGCTGATGTGATCATCGCGGATGGTCTTAAGGGTACTGATTATAAGGAGGTTCCATGCGGAGGCTCTTATTGCCCGGCTCCAAAGATCGGAGCAGCCATTGCAGATGCTGATATAGTGATCTCTATGAATCATTTCAAGGGTCATGAGCAGAGCGGATTCGGCGGTGCGCTCAAGAATCTGGGTATGGGCTCGGCCAGTGTAGGAGGCAAGCTGGAACTTCATTCTTCATCTCAGCCGTGCATCGATCTTGAAAATTGCATCGGTTGCCGTATTTGTGAGAAATACTGCCGTCA
This sequence comes from Candidatus Cryptobacteroides sp., assembly GCA_045613365.1. Lineage (GTDB taxonomy): Bacteria > Bacteroidota > Bacteroidia > Bacteroidales > UBA932 > Cryptobacteroides. The sequence goes on along the minus strand of JAZLAS010000050.1, from coordinate 4,419 downwards.
TGGTGCAGTAAAGGTCATTGATAAGAAAGCCGTGATAGATTATGACAAATGCGTAGGCTGCGGTCAGTGCGTGGCTGTATGCCAGAAGTCTGCCGCTGTCATAAAGGATTACGATACTTCAGACGTTCTTAACAGCAAGATTGCTGAGTATGCATATGCTGTGGTTAACGGAAAGCCATCTTTCCATATCAGCTTCATCATGAATGTTTCTCCGAACTGTGATTGCTGGAACCATAATGATGCTGCCCTCGTTCCGGATATCGGTATCGCTGCTTCATTCGACCCTGTCGCTCTGGATTGTGCATGTGCGGATCTTGTAAAAGCCGCTCCTAGCCTCAAGGGTAATGCCATTTCCGACAAGGACCATGCTCATGAAGGAGAATGCGGCTGCGGACATCACCATCATAAAGGCGAAGATAAATTCCGTATTGTACATCCTGATACAAATTGGGAAGCCGGAGTCGAGTATGGAGAGAAGATCGGTCTCGGCTGCCGTTCATACGAATTGATTAATGTTAGATAAAATGAGTGAAAAGGCACAGAAAAAAGGGTTTTTCGGCAATTGGATCGTCAAGAATATTCTGATTGCCATCATTCTGGTTGCGGTCCTGATCGTAGGAGCCATGATATTCCTGAATGTTGTGACACAGCACAACAAGGAGCTGGAGGTTCCGGATTTTACGAATATGACTGTATCGGAAGCTGAATATGCTGCATCTCAGGCCGGTATGAGGGTTGAGGTGACAGACTCTGTGTATGCAAAGAGAATAAGAAAGGGTGCCGTAAGAGATCAGAATCCGGCTCCAGGATCAATGGTGAAGGAAGGCAGGCGTATTTCGCTTACCATCAATGCATTGAATGCCAAGAAGGTGACCATGCCGAATCTTGTCGGTCTGTCGATGCGTCAGGCTCTTGCTGAGCTTCAGTCGCGCGGACTTGTTCTGGGCAAGCTGATCTATGTACAGGATATGGCGACAAACAATGTCTTGAGGCAGCTTAAAGGCAATCGTGAGATCGCTCCGGGAAAGACAGTTGAAGCTGATACCGTCATTGATCTTGTAGTAGGTCTCAATCCTGATACAGATGCGAGTACATATGTCCCTAGAGTTGTCGGAAAGATGTATATGACCGCAATGGATGCCCTTCATAAACAGTCACTTAACGTAAAGACCCTGCGATTTGACGACAGTGTCAAGGATTATGAGGACAGTCTTAATGCCGTAGTGTATAGGCAGGCTCCAGAGGCATCTCAGATACCAGTCACATTAGGAACTGATGTCTCGCTTTATCTTACCGTGAATCCTGACAGAATACCTTCAAGATAATGAGCCAGGACAGATTTTTTGACTTCAATGAAGATCCTATAGAGGAGTTCGACCCTACCCAAGCAGGAGACGAGGTGGCATTCGAGGACGAGCAGCAGGAGATGTTCGAACATTACCGTTTTGATATCTCCGCAGGTCAGGTCCCTATGCGTGTGGACAAGTATCTTTCCACTCATATGGAATATACTTCCCGTCATCGTATCCAGCTCGCTATAAAGGCTGAATACATACGTGTAAATGATAAGATCGTAAAGGCGAATTACGTCATACGCCCAGGCGATGTCGTCAAATTCGTCATGCCTTATCAGCGCCGTGGTCTTGAAATCCTTCCTGAGGACATCCCTTTGAATATTGTCTATGAAGATGAGGACCTTCTTGTCCTGAACAAGGAAGCTGGTATGGTCGTACACCCTGGTCATGGCCATTTCTCTGGTACCCTCGTCAATGCTCTTGCACATCACCTTGGCATATCACAAGGTCCTGATGCTCAGGATGAAAGAATGGGTGTGCTTGTGCATCGAATAGATAAAGATACATCTGGTCTTCTGGTGGTAGCAAAGAATGATGAATCCCAGCTAGATCTGGCAAAGCAGTTTTTCGTCCATTCCATCGAACGCCGGTATGTGGCTATCGTCTGGGGCAATCTTAAGGAGGATGAAGGAACCATCACCGGAAACATCGGTCGCGATCCTAATGACCGTATGCGCTTCAAGGTGTTCCCTGATGGCGATCATGGAAAACATGCCGTGACTCATTACCGGGTTCTGGAACGTTTCGGCTATGTTACCGTAGTGGAATGTCGCCTCGAGACAGGACGTACCCACCAGATCCGTGTACATTTCAATTGGATTGGGCATCCTCTTTTCAACGACTCACGCTACGATGGCTCTGAAATACGTAAGGGAACCATTTATGCCAAGTACCGTCAGTTCATAGAAAACTGCTTCAAGCTCCTTCCACGTCAGGCTCTACATGCCAAGACTCTGGGATTTGTCCATCCTAGGACCAGACAGATGGTGCGCTTTGATTCAGAACTTCCGGCTGACATGCAGGCTCTGATCGATAAATGGAGGAAATATTCCGAGAATATGACCCAATTCCTTGAGGAAGAATGATGAAAAGGAGAGAAGCTAATCAAGCTTCTCTCCTTTTTCATTGTAAAATTCATTCTGCAGGACAGTGAAGTCTGTAGTTTCGATGACTTCAATCTTGCATCTGTACTTCTTTTTCCATTTTCCCACAATTGAGGAAAAGAGGCCTTTGGTAAGGTAAGCTCCGAGAATAGGGTTTACTTTGAGAGTCAGATTCGTGATCTTCTTTTCATTCGCATAGAATGCCAACCTTCTCTCGATAGCTTCATCGATTACGACACTTGATGTTATCTTTCCAGTACCGTGGCAGACCGGACAAACCTCTGCGGTGTTGATCTCGATTGCCGGACGTACCCTTTGCCTTGTGATCTGCATCAATCCGAACTTTGTAAGCGGCAGCACGTTATGCTTTGCCTTGTCGGATTCCATAAGCTCCTGCATCTTCTTGTGGAGTGCATTCTTATGTTCGTTGTTGTCCATGTCTATGAAGTCAACGATCACGATGCCACCCATGTCACGAAGTCTGAGCTGTCTTGCGATCTCTTCAGCTGCGAAGCAATTGACATCGAATGTGTTCTGCTCCTGTTCTTTGTTCTTGGAACGTATGCCGCTGTTTACATCGATTACATGCAATGCTTCTGTGTGCTCGATCACAAGATATGCGCCTTGCTTGATAGGGACCACTTTTCCGAATGAACTCTTTATCTGTCTCGTTACTTCGAAATGGTCGAAGATCGGTGCCTTCTCCTTATAGAGCTTGACGATCTTCTCCTGTTCCGGTGAGATCAGTGAGATGTACTTGCGGATTTCCTCGTAAATGTTCTCATCGTTCACATAGATGTTGGTGAATGAATCGTTGAGAAGGTCTCTGAGGATTGTTGTGGTCTTGCTGTATTCTGTGAATAACAGCTGCACATTCTTGGATTTCGCCAGTTCCTTCCAGGAATTCTCCCATTTCTCGATGAGCGACATCACTTCCGCGTCAAGGACAGCGGCATTCTTGCCTTCTGCTGCCGTACGGATAATTGCTCCGTAATTCTTAGGGAGAATGTTCCTTACAAGTGTCTCAAGTCTTCTTTTCTCCTCCTTGGAGGAAATCTTCTGGGATACGCTTACCTTTTCAGCAAAGGGGAGCAGTACAATGTTTCGTCCTGCCAATGAAATTTCTGCAGTCAGTCTTGACCCTTTTGTCGAGATCGGCTCCTTTACGATCTGTACGATGATCATCTGTCCGGGTGTCAGCACGTTTTCGATGCGTCCTTCCTTTTCGAGGATCGGACCTGGCTTGATGTGCTTGTAGATGCCCTTGTTGTCTGAATTGGGATTTATCCTCTTTACAAATTCATCAAATGCATTGAAGTGAAGTCCCAGATCAAGGTAATGGACAAATGCCTGTTTCTCGTCTCCGATATCGACAAAGGCAGCATTCAGGGCCGGAAGTATCTTCTTGACTTTTCCGAGATAGACATCTCCTACGGAAAAGCTGTGCCCCTGGCTGGACTCTTTGTTCAGCTCGATCAGCCTGTGGTTCTCCATCAACGCTATCGAGACTTCCGTTGCATTTACATCAACGATCAGATCCTTTACAGACTCCATCAGGAATTTCAGTGATAAGATTTTCTTTCAAAAAAAAGAGACCGACCATCCTGGTCGGCCTTCTTTAGCGGACTGCTAAAATGGCAGACACTGTTGAGAAACTACTTTCTCTTCTTGTGTCTGTTCTTGCGCAGGCGCTTCTTGCGCTTGTGCGTTGCCATCTTATGCCTTTTATGCTTCTTTCCGTTTGGCATAATACTTTGGTTTTTAGATAATTATAATATATATTACTTCTTTACTTCGTTAACGAAGACCTTAGCAGGCTTGAAAGCAGGAATATTGTGAGCAGGAATAGTCATAGTAGTGTTCTTTGTGATGTTTCTTGCTGCTTTCTCTGCTCTGTGCTTGATGATGAAGCTGCCGAATCCGCGGAGGTACACAGGGTTGCCCTTTGCTACTGAAGCTTT
>JAZLAS010000049.1:0-2042 GCA_045613365.1 Candidatus Cryptobacteroides sp. | reverse complement strand
TGGAATCAGGAAGATCCGGAGAAATGGCTGACTATAATTCAGGTGCCGGTAACAAGGTAGTATAATCTATGCCAACCTGTTGATTTCGTTCTGCAGGTTGGCTAAGAATTTACCGGCGTGGGCTCCGTCCATCTGGGTGTGATGGAACTGGAATGAGATTGTCAGGTAATAGCGGAAGAATCTCACCCTGCTATTGGTAAAAGAGCCTTGAATCCAATGCGAATTCAAGAATTGATAAGTTAGAGGAGAAAGCCCCTCCTTCTGGCAGCGAATCATCGGATCCTCTCCTACGAATCGCTAGAGTAATCAAGTCTCATGATTTTTACCGGCCTTTCATCGCCTTTGTAGAGCTCGCTCAGCCAGTTTATATCTCCTGTATCCCGGAATCCGCATTTTTCCATCACTTTTCCGGAAGCAGGATTATCGACGAAGTGGTCTGCCCATAACGTAAAAAATCCCTTTGAGTTGAAGCAATATTCAATCATCTCACGCAACGCTTCGGTGCAGTATCCTTGATTCCAGAAAGGCTTTCCGATCCAGTAGCCTACCTCTGCTTCTCCTTCAGCAATGCCGATGTTGCTTTCGTTGTGGTCATAGTAGCCCATGCATCCGATCAGCTGGCCGGTTTCCTTCAATACCAGAGCCCAGACATGGTCGCTGTTGAATACGGTATTGATGATCTCCAGGCTTTCTTCTACTGATTTATACGGTGGCTATCCTGCTCGTGGACCGACATCCGGATCTGATGCAAGTCGGAACAGTTCCTCTGCATCAGCCTCTCTCCATGAGCGGAATGACAGGCGCCTGGTTTCAATCATATACGAACAAGATAATATCCGGCTGCAACAAGTGCGATACCGGCAATGACACTGATTGCTACGTATGCCATAAGACTCATGAAGTTCCCTGCCTGCAGCATAATCAAAGCCTCCTTGGAGAAAGTCGAGAAGGTGGTGAATCCACCGCAGATGCCGACAGTCATGAAGAGTGCCCATGAGCTACTTTCACTAGAGTTCTTGCTGAAGAATCCCCATAGCAGTCCGATAACAAGGCAGCCCACAAGGTTCACGACAAGTGTTCCCCACGGGAAATCTTTGCTCATGGTCTTTATCGCGACGGAAATGAGGTAACGTGCGGCACCTCCTAAGAAGCTGCCGCAACCGATAAAGACGGTGTTTCTTATGATTTCATGTATCATTTTACTCAGCTGCCATCTTTAGTCCTGCCTCGAATGCCTTCTGCAGATCCTCTTCCCAATGGGTATCGTGCCACTGATGCTTTGCCTCTTCAGAGAAGCCAGCCAGCTCATATCTGTCATAGTCCTTCACCTGATAGGTGTTGTATGCAACGAGGCGCTGCGGCTGGCCGAGTGCCCTTGTGATGCAGAACTCCATGCTGCCGTAACCGTTGCTGTTGTTCCTCTCAGGCAGGCCGTTAAGCGTCTCGATCAGAACAACCGGCATCTGCTTAGGAGCAGTCATGTTGTAGTCATTATATGAGAGCCACGGGAATGCCAGACGCTCCAGGAATGCTCGCATCTTGCCTGTCACTTCACCGAAGTAGATAGGGGAGCCAAGTACGAGTCCGTCCGCCTGAGCTATCTCCTCAAGGATAGGCGAGAGCGCATCCCTGAATCTGCATACGTTGGACGCCCTGTCCTTCAGTTTGCACGCCATGCATGACATGCACCCCTTATAGTCCATGTCATATAGTCTGAATGTCTTGACCTCTATGTTTTCACCTGCAGACTGTGCCCCTTCAGCGAACTTCTGAAGCATCTGAGCGGTATTCATGTTGCGACGAGGACCGCCATCGATGATGATTATCTTTTTCATTTCTGTCATTTAGTTATGTTAACTACCAGGTATTTCTTGTCACCGATCTCGAAATATGATCTCTCACCATTACCGGATAGGTAGAATATGTATTTATTCTTCGTCTTTGTGTTCTTATCGGGGAATAGAAACGTCTCTCGTGACTAACGGATAGAAGTTTCAGATAGACTTTTGTTCCGTTCTGCAACTTCTGACTTTTTATATGCT
>JAZLAS010000048.1:0-27900 GCA_045613365.1 Candidatus Cryptobacteroides sp. | reverse complement strand
TTGCCTTGAAATTGCAGTCCACAACATTTCTAATAGACTCTCTATCTCTCTTGTTACAGACTAATTAATTTCTTCTTCTTTTTACCTCGTTATCTTTTCTCAAACTTGTCAATGAACTTCCGTTTTCTCTCAAACGGGCTGCAAAGATACGGACTTTTTTTTATCCTCCAAATTTTTCTGCAATATTTTTGCAAAAAAATTTAAACTTTTTTCACCGGTATTTTACAATACGCTAATTCTCACGCACTTACAAAAAACACGATTTTTTAATAAAAATACGGTCTGAAATCTATATTGCTGTAATTTTTTGCGCCAAACGGTTTCTCCTTGTCATATACGAGCTCGTCATATTGGCTGAAATAGCATCGGAATCTGAAATTCTCCTCTTTAAGATTCTCCGTTCCCATGACAAAGCACAATGATGAAATAAGCGACTCATTATATCCATAAGCCCAGAAATCTGATGTAACATGGAAATGCCAGTCAACAGTTTCATACTTCAGCTTGCTTGAATATGGAACCATGAAATCAAGTTCCTCAAACAATCCTACGATACGTTTGAGATCGTATCCGGCATCTACCTTATGAGAATACTTTTCTTTCAGTTCCCTCTCAAGCTCCTTTATATCGTTACGGTTGTCATCTTCAGTATTTACCTTGACGATCAACGGATCCGTTCCATTGGCCAGATAAAGGATAAGGACAAAATCATCTGTATCCAAAGCCCTCTGATATCTTGCATCTATATACTTGGACAACGCATTGACGGAAGTATTCTCCGAATGCGCGATATATACAAAGCACAGATTCTTGTCAGACACATCATTCCCTGCATGCGCTTCAACAGAAGCCGCAACCGTCAACAGAAGCAATGACACTATTATATATATATACTTTCTCATATCCCGTGACATTAAAATTTGAATACTACGCCGAAATCAACCCAGACCGCTCTGCGCTTAAGATGGAATGTATCCGTCAATGACCACTGCAGCTCATCGTATCCTTCCTTGGCCGAATATGTCAATGGTCTTGAATAATCCTTGTAATCGGCAAGCTTCATATCTTCCGTAAGCGCAGCCTGATAATAATAATTCAGCCCATGTTCATATTCAAGTCCAAAGAACAAAGATGTCGATTTGTCAAGATTATAACTGAAACCGACTCCAGCCTCGACACTCAGCGGACATGGCCACACATCAGGCTTGAATTCCGATGGATTCAGGATAGTATTCTCCCTTATGAAACCTTTCACATGAGTATATTCCTCGTTTTCATCATATCTTACATCATACTCACAATAAGCGTCCCCTTTCTTTGTCCATAGATTATAATAGGCCTTCAATCCGGCCTTGATATCAAAAGCCCATCTGTTCGTCAAAGCATATTCAAAAGCGAGACCCGCCGAAAGGACTCCGTCTGCCATATGAAAGCGCTGTCCGATGTGATCGATATCATATGAATATTTCGCCTTGCTTGTACCCCAATACTGATATGCGATATCCTTGACCTCCACTCCGACATAGTTGTATGCCAGGCCCAGGGCCCCATATGCACCGAGATTGAATCTATTTCCAAGATCGAACATATATCTGAACTCCACTCCGATCTCGTCAGAGAACGAAGTCTTTTTATCTGAATTGCCATCAATGACAAAGGCTCCGGCAACTGCTGCAGAATTGTAAGCCTTGATTCTGAAAGGATTCTTCTCTCTGCTCATTCTGACAAATCCGTCAGGAGAAGCATTGACGTTAACGGACACATCCGGATCCCAGCCTTCAGAAAGATGCTGCATATAATACCAGTCCTCCTCCACAGCAGACTTAGGCAGAAAAGCCTGTCCATTATCATCAAATTCAACGGAAGAACATTCTGAAATATCATAATATCCCTCTCTGGCAGGCACATTAAGATCGCGGAACATGAGTCTTCCCATTCTTTTATCGTTGCGATACACAAGATGATCCTTGCCGGTCAAAGGCGGTTCCACGCTGCCTGTGACTGATTCTATATGACAGGTCCCATCAAAATCATCATAAGCAAACACGACAGTCACCTTATGCGGACCGCCAAAGAATTCATCAGACGAATATGTGACAGACCTCTGGTCGCGAAAGCTTATATGTTTGTCGAAAGTCACATCGACACAGATGCAGCCGGCCGCTATATAAGGCTGGGACTTAACGACATCCGAAAACACGACTTTAACATCCGACATTTTTCTCAATGCATCCACATATTTATTGAGCGGCAGCATTTCTTCAGCTGAATTTCCGACCAGATCATTGTAAACCATCTGATGAGGGTCTCTGAACAAGGAGATATATTCAGTAGCCATGAAAGCATCCGACATCACCGATAGCCTTTCATACTTCTCAATCATATCGAGCAAGGCCATATTCATCTCCCGTTTGACGGAATTGGATATATTCTGAGCTGACAGCGGACCCGCAACAAAGAACACCGACAGCATTATACAAATAAATAATCTTTTCATACCTAAAACAATATATACCGCATCAGGCGGGAAACGCAAAGTTATGCTTTTTTTTCTTACATTTGCATTTATCCAGATTGTAAAAACAATAATTATAGCATATGGAAAACAAAAAGACACAATTGCCGGAAAACGCCCACAGGGAGCTGAAACCGGGCGAGGAGTATCAGCCGTTGTTATCTCCTCAGAAGAACTACCCGGAAGTGACCCCATGGTCCGTCATCCTTGGCCTCATCATGACGGTCATATTCTCAGCAGCTGCTGCATATCTCGGACTCAAGGTAGGACAGGTATTCGAAGCAGCCATTCCGATCGCCATAATCGCCGTAGGACTGTCAAGTGCCCTCGGACGCAAGAACTCACTCGGTGAGAATGTGATGGTACAGTCTATCGGTTCTTGTTCAGGAGCCATCGTTGCAGGAGCCATTTTCACTCTTCCGGCCCTGTTTATCCTTCAGGACAAATATCCCGAACTGACTGTAAATTTCACAAAAGTATTCTTCTCGTCACTTCTTGGAGGAATCCTGGGCATACTTTTCCTGATCCCGTTCAGAAAATACTTCGTCAAGGAACAGCATGGCAAATATCCGTTCCCTGAAGCCACAGCCACGACTCAGGTCCTTGTAAGCGGCGAAAGCGGAGGAAAGGGAGCTAAGACCCTCCTCGTCAGCGGAGTCATCGGCGGTCTTTATGATTTCATAGTCTCGACATTCGGCCTTTGGGGAGAGACCCTTACAACGAAGATCCTCCCATGGGGAGCGGCTATAGCTGACAAAGCAAAGATTCTGCTTAAGGTCAACACAGGAGCGGCGGTACTCGGACTCGGATACATAGTCGGTCTGAAGTACGCATTCATAATCTGCTGCGGAAGCTTTCTCGTATGGCTTGTCATCATACCTCTGATGAACCTGATCTGGGGCGGCCAGGTGATCGACCTTATGAATACTGGCGTAACAATGACAATCGGAGAGATGTCGCCGGATATGATTTTCAAGGATTATGCAAGACATATCGGTATCGGAGGTATCGCTACGGCCGGAATCGTCGGTATCGTGAAATCCTTCGGTGTGATCAAGTCTGCCGTAGGTCTTGCAGCGAATGAATTCAAGAGAAAGAAGACCGGAGCTGAAGCTGAAGTGATCAGGACCCAGAGGGACATCTCGATGAAGATCATCGTCATCGGCATAGCAGTCACTCTCGTCGCGGTATTCGCATTCTTCATGCTCGGTGTCGTGGACAACATATGGCATGCAGTAGTAGGCCTTCTCATCGTAGGCATCATAGCATTCCTCTTCACCACCGTAGCTGCCAATGCCATTGCGATCGTAGGCTCGAACCCTGTCAGCGGAATGACCCTCATGACCCTTATCCTCGCATCGCTCATCATGGTTGCAGTAGGACTCAACGGCACAGCAGGCATGACAGCGGCCCTGATCATCGGTGGCGTAGTATGTACGGCACTCTCTGTCGCAGGAGCATTCATCACCGACCTCAAGATAGGCTATTGGATCGGTTCGACTCCTAAGAAGCAGGAGACATGGAAATTCCTCGGCACATTGGTAGCTGCAGCTACAGTAGGAGGAGTCATGCTCGTACTCAACAAGACATATGGATTTACAGGAGAAGGTGCGCTCGTAGCACCTCAGGCCAATGCGATGGCAGCCGTGATCGAGCCTATGATGAACGGAGGAAGCGCGCCATGGCTTCTCTATGGAATCGGAGCCGTCATCGCCCTCGTACTGACATTCTTCAAGGTCCCTGCACTTCCTTTCGCACTCGGTATGTTCATTCCTATCGACCTCAACATGCCTATGCTCATCGGTGGAGCTGTATCATGGTTCGTAGGAAGCCGCAGCAAGGACAAGGAACTTAATGCAGCACGCACAGAAAAAGGCACGCTCATTGCTTCCGGATTCATTGCCGGAGGAGCACTCATGGGAGTGGTCAGCGCTATCCTCAGATTTGCAGAGGTCGATATGTACATGAAGCCATCTCCATGGACAGAGCCTGTAGCCATCATTCCTTATACTGCCATCATCATTTACATGATCTACGCCGCTTTGAAGGCTAAGAAGGAGGCATAACATGAACGGAGTATTCAGCGCATTGATCCTTACGTTGATTGCCGGTTCCGCAACCGGCATCGGCGGTGCGCTTGTACTCTTCAAGAAGAAGGTCAGCAGCAACTTCCTGGCTGGAGCCCTCGGACTGAGTGCGGGCGTAATGATATTCATATCCTTAGCAGAGCTCTTTCCGGAAGCACAGACGATGATAGCCCAGACACAGATGCCGAATGGAAAGGCTTTCGCACTTCTGGCATTCTTCGTCGGAATGGGAGTCATCACCCTTATAGACTTCACGATTCCGGAATATGAGAATCCGCACGAAGCCTCAGGTCTGTCCCTTGACTCCAGGTCCGCTGCGGTCGGCATGCTGGAGCAGACAGGCAGCGAGAAGGCATTGCACCGCCTCGGGATCATGTCCGCCCTTGCAATTGCCGTACACAATTTTCCGGAAGGGATCGCGACCTTCATAGGCGCACTCAATGACCCGGAAATGGGAGCAGGCATCACATTCGCCATAGCTATCCACAACATTCCGGAAGGAATAGCGGTAGCAATTCCAATATTCTATGCGACCAGGAGTAAGGGCAAGGCTCTTTTATATGCGACACTTTCAGGACTAAGCGAACCTGTAGGAGCACTTCTTTGCTGGGGTGTCGCAGCAATCTTCGGAGTGGAGCTTACCGGAGGCGGGCCGGCTTTCCCTCTTGTATTGGCAGCCGTTGCCGGCATCATGATATACATATCTCTTGACGAACTGCTCCCTACTGCGGAAAAATACGGCAAACACCATATTGCCATCGCCGGTGTCATCGGCGGCATGGCCATAATGGGTATAAGTTTATTAATAATGTAATATGGAAAAGATTTTAGACAGATTTCTCAGATACGTGGCTGTTGACACTCAGTCAGACCCAGAATCAGACTCACAGCCAAGTGCAGCAAAGGAGCTCAACCTCCTCAAGATGCTTCGTGACGAGCTCACGGCAATGGGAGTAGAAGCTACCCTTGACGAATACGGCTATGTAATGGCCAGCATACCTTCAAACTGCGGAAAAGATGTACCCGCAGTGGGCTTCATCGCTCATGCAGACACAGCTCCCGACGCTTCCGGAGCAGACATCAAGCCTCAGATAATCGAGAACTACGACGGAGGGGAAATCCCTCTCAAAGGCGTCCCAGGTCTCAGCCTGAAGCCTGGCGAATTCCCTGAAATGGAACTTTACAAAGGCCAGACCCTCATAACAACCGATGGCACCACACTCCTCGGAGCAGATGACAAAGCCGGCATCGCAGAGATCATGAATGCTGTCCAGTACATCGTCGAGCACCCTGAATTCAAGCATGGAGACATAAAGATTGGATTTACCCCGGACGAAGAGATCGGTCGTGGAGTCGTGAAATTCGATGTGAAGAAATTCGGAGCGAAATATGCCTATACTCTGGACGGCGGCCAGATCGGCGAGCTTGAATATGAGAATTTCAATGCAGCCGGAGCGACTATCCGTATCCAGGGACGCAACGTACACCCAGGCACAGCCAAAGGAAAGATGAAGAACGCCATCCTTATCGGAATGGAGCTCAACGCCCTTCTTCCAACAGAGCAGCGTCCTGAATACACCAGCGGTTACGAAGGCTTCTTCCACCTTATCAGCTTCAAAGGAGAAGTGGAGACAGCTACATTCTCATACATTATCCGCGATCACGACATGGACCTCTACGAGCAGAAGAAGGCCTATATGCAGAGATGCGTGGACTTCATCAATGCAAAATACGGCGAAGGCACTGCACTTCTCGATATGAAGCACCAGTACTACAACATGCGCAAGGAGGTCGAGCCTCATTATCATATCGTCGAGAAAGCGATGAAGGCTATGGAGATGGAAGGAATCACACCTAAGATCCAGCCTATCCGCGGAGGTACTGACGGAGCGAACCTCTCATTCATGGGCCTCCCATGTCCGAACATTTTCGCAGGCGGTCACAATTTCCACGGAAAGATGGAGTATATCCCTCTCGAAAGCATGGAAAAGGCCAGCAATGTCATTCTGAACATCATCAGGCTCTACGCTGAGGAATAAGTTTCAGGGAAACATATCTACAGAAAAACGCTCGAGATTCCATTCCGATCAGGAAAATCTCGAGCGTTTCATCTATTCTGCCGGTCAGTTACTTCTCTGCTCTGGCAGCTTCCTTAGCCTTCTTCTTCTCATATTTTAGACGGTACTTTTCGAGGGTACGGGCATCTTTCTCAGCCTGGCGCGCAGCATCTTCAAGAGCCTTGCGCTTACGTTTTCTCTCCTTTTCCAGCCGCTTGGCTTCCTTGGCCGCCTTCTTATCGGCATCACGTTTATCAAGCTCCGCCCATCTGGCTTCCCTTTCCTCCTGCTTCTTTTTCTTCTTTTCCTCTCGCGCAGCTTTCTTCTCTGCCCTCAACTTCTCTTTTTCCGCCTTAGCCAACGCAGCAAGTTCCTTAGCATCAATGACTTTTTCTTCAGGAGCAGCAACAGCCAGACTATCTGAAACGGCAAGGGAATCTGATACTGCAAGAGAATCAGTCACAGCGAGTGAATCCTTGACAGCCAGGCTATCCGATACGGAAAGACTATCCGATACGGAAAGACTATCCGACAATGCTAGGCTGTCAGATACAGCAAGAGAATCAGACAATGCAAGACTGTCAGCCATATTCAAAGAATCCTGCTGCGCACGTTGTTCTGCAAGAGCTCTTTCATGTTCGCGCACTTTGCGCAGAGAATCACGTACTTCCATCTGACGATACACATCATCCATGTATCCAGGGAAATATATATCTGTCTGTCTGAATTCAGTTCTAGGACGGGCGGCATAACGCAGTCTTTCGCTAGGACGGAGAGAAAGCGGCGTCACAGCATTACGGTCCGCAGGACGCTTGTCCGGCTGCCAGTTGAATCCTTTGAGTTTTCTATCCTCTTCAGCCAGCTGCACGACTGGATATCCGTCATTCTTAGGCTGTTCATAATAATATATCCTTTCTATATTGCCATCCTTGAACGTAGCGGACAACATCTTGGAATCAGTCTTGTTGACTGTAGCCAATGTTCCGTTTTCCTCAAGGAAGAACAAGGCAGAAGCACCTCCCAGCACATCAAAACGTTTCAATCCACCTTTATCATCGAAGAAGGCAAGCATCTCCGTGCCCTTGATCTGATCATAATAAGTCGTATCCTCCTGAATGGTTATGAAGGCATTCGACATGAGACTGGCCTTTTCCATGGCTCCGTCACTTACGACAACAGAGATACTGTCAGCCGTATATTGACGTGTGATTTCCTGCCAGATTATCGGCTCCTTGAACAGACGGCCGAGCGAATCAAGATCGCAATAAAGAAGAGAATCGCAGACAACCTGCATATTCTTCTTATATATCTTTACCTTGCCTATAGCTTCCAGAAAGCCTATCTTCGTAGTATCCAGAGGCTCTGCCGAAAGCGAATCCGTAACAGCAAGGCTGTCTGAAACAGCGAGACTGTCTGAAACCATCAGGCTGTCTGAAGCCGGCAGGAATGTATCAGTAACAGCCATGGTATCTGCAACCTCCGGAATCTCAACGATTTCCGTTGTATCACGAGCCGGAACACGATTCATTGGCGGCGCCGCTGAAGTCCTGACCTGTCTGGCAGGTCCTCCTGGAGCTCCCTGTGCGCCTCCCGGCCTATAGTTAGGATCCTTCTTGGCCTCCTCTTCCGCAGCTTTTGCAGCAGCTTCAGCTGCTTTTTTTCGGAACTCTCCTACCGGATCCACATCAAGAGAGGTCAATCGGTTCTGTGCATCCTGAATGACCGATGGCGCGATATCGCACATCTTCAAGGTATAATACACCAGCTTATCCGCGCCAAGATATACTGTATCGATCGAGCCGTCTTCCTCTTCCGTCTGAGAAATGACAGCCGGCTTTCGAGTCAATGTAACCTTCGAAATCGTATCAAGATAATGGATACGTCCTGCCAACGCGAAGACATTTCTGGTAGTGTCGCTTACCTGAGCATTTCCAAGCATCTCGACATCAGAAGTATTCCTGTAAAAGAACAGACTGTCACACCAGCCCTCCTGATCTTCCGACATCACATGCACCTGATCGGCAAAGAAGAATGTCTCGGTACCTCTGTCATACCAGCCTCTGTTGGAAGAAAGCATATTCTCCTCCTGCCATGCATCAGTCGCATGACCGAAGGTAGCAAGATTAAGGTCAGACTCATACACAAGCTGTTTTGTCTTGACGAATATAGAGTCCGTAAACATGTTTACATTATTCTCGAATGTAAATGTCTTTATCTTCGAGTCATATGTACCCGTACGGCTCTCTATGATCTGGCCATCCTTGTCCCTCATGGATCCGCCATTCATAAAAACAGCTACTGAGTCTTTTGTATTATAATCCAGATACCTGGTTCTCAAAGTATTATGATCCTTAACGGTAAGCTGTACGACAGATCCCCTGAATTGCGCCAGGTCCTGCTCGATCAGATATTTCAGATTGTCACTGGAAAGAACCGTCTCCTCCTGAAGAATGCTTACATTTCCCCATGCGTCGATGATCTGGGTCTCGACATTCCAATATGCAGTATCACAAATGAGATAAGTATTGTTATGAAGGAAACGTGCCGGTCCGACAACCTTTCTGTAACGCGCACCCTCGACATCAACCATCTGAGCCGACTTCGAACTCAACAGCACTACAAGGCTGTCCTTATCCTCCTGCTTGCTGCTTTGGGCAACAGACGGAAGACATACAGCCAATGATATCAGAAGGAATGAAAGTTTCTTCAACAGGTGCATAAGCATTACTTACGGAACTTCTCTGCCCAACCTTCACGCTCAAATTCGCAATCCTTGAAGAGAGGGTCGATTATGATATATGTCGATTTGATCTTTGATTCTATGAATTCGTCGATAGCCTCATTCTGCTTCTGCTGCGTAGCCTGATTCAGAAGAAGGGTATAATCATTTGTAAATGATGCAGGATGGGCAGGAATGATCTTATCCACCTTTATGATCTTATATACAAGATTACCGTCACGGCCTTCATTGTCAAGCGAGACGAAAGGCTCCGAAATCTCACCTACCTTAAGGTCCTTGATAGCAGCATAATCCTGTGGCTTCAGCTGATCGATTTCAAAATATGATGAACCTGTATATGGATCGGCCATCTGTCCTCCGTTTGTCCTTGTAGCCGGATCTTCAGAATAGAATCTTGCAGCCAGACTGAATGTAACAGCTTCATTCTGAAGCTCGGTCCTGAGGCTGTCAAGTACATGGAAACCTTTTTCCATGTCATCAGAAGTATATTCCGGTTTAAGAAGGATATGACGGGCATTGAACATGTCACCCTTTTTCTCAAGAACCTCTATGATATGGAATCCGTCCGGAGTCTCGACAATCTGAGAAACCACTCCTGGCTTGAGAGCCATTGCTGCATCTGAAATGGCTGGCCAGAAGATGGACTTGGGAGCCATGCCCAGCTCGCCGCCTTTACGTGCACTGCCAGGATCCTGCGAATAGATTCGGGCCAATGTAGAGAATTTCTCTCCATTGAGAATACGCTCACGGATGTCAAGAAGACGTTCCTTGACAGCCATATTAGCTGCCTCACGGTCAGGATATACACAGATCTGACTGAGCTGGTACCTGATCGGCACCATCGGAAGATCCGCTTCCTCTGACTCGTCGATATACTTCTGCACGTCGTATGGAGTAAGTTCCGGAATCTTCTTGGCTATCTCCTGCTGCATCTGCTGTGTAAGGGTCTGGTCCTCAAGGGTCTTGCGCCACTCCTGACGAAGCTTGTACACAGGCTTACCGAACTCTTTCTCAACGCCTTCCTCGCCGCCATAGTAAGTAAGAAGACGGTTCATCCGGTCGCTGAGGTTGGTCTCGACCATGTCGGCATTTACCTCAAGAGAGTCCACTCTTGCCTGCATAAGGAACAGCTTTGCAGCCATTATCTGCTCAAGAAGCTCACATCTTCCGGTCTTGTCTGACATATAACCAGTCATCATCATCTGCATTTCCTCTTCAAGATCGGAAATCATGATGACCTCATTTCCTATGACAGCAATTGTCTTGTCAATTATTCCTTCCGGATATTTCTGAGCTGAGGCGATAACCGAAACAGTCAGAAACATCAAAGCAGCTAAAGCATATCTCATTAAAGGGAGATTCTTCATATCATTAAAAAATTACTAATTTTCCACTTTCGCGCGCGTCTTTGAGCAAATCCTGTTCCAAAGTCGTAATCAAAGACTGCTTACGCGCACTTATTATCATATCCTTAATCATCGGCGTGCAATACTCTACCGGAGCCATCTGTCCTGAACGGACAATTTCCGCAACATATGCAAGACTGACTAATCCGGTCGTATCAGTCTTCTCCACCCACTTTCCGTTCATACCGCCTACGACGCTGGAATAATCCGTTCCAAACTCACGCGCCAGCACGGATATGTCTATCCATCGGTTGTCCCAAGTCATGAACTTGAGAGCAGAAGAATATGCCAGACTGTCGGCTTCAACCAGATCAGCCACTTCGTCCGAAGCCATCTTCTTCCTGATCTTGCCCAAGCTTGGAGAATCGGAAGAAATCAGCAGGAAGCGTGCCCTGACCACTGGTCTCTGAAGAATGAAACGGTCCTCATGTGACACATAATATTCCTCTATCATATCTTCCGACACAGCTGTATCCAGTCTCTCATTGACATACAGCTGCTCATATCTGTACTTGAGAAGAGACTTTCTGTAATCTTCCAGCTCTTTCGTGACATCTTTCTCAGCCTTTGACAGCTGCTCTTCAGCTATTTTCTGAAAGACCAGATCAGATGCCCATGTATTGATATACTGCCTAGCAAGACGGATACTGTCCTCTATCGCTATCCCCTTAGGTATCAACTTGTTAAGCTCGCTGCGATACAATCTTTCGGTGCCGACTTCAGCAACGGTCTCCTCCTCGCTCAAAAAGGATGAAATCGCCCTGCACGACATGAGAGCCGGCAAGACGATCCCTAAGATTGCTATTATATGGACAATCCGCCTCATGAGCAGATTACCTTGAATAGTTCGGAGCTTCGCGTGTGATTGTCACATCATGCGGATGACCTTCGAGATATCCGGCATTGGTGATGCGGACGAACTTGGCATCGCGGAGCTTCTCGATATTGGCAGCACCGACATATCCCATACCTGCACGGAGACCACCCACGAGCTGGTAAACGACCTCATTGAGAGTACCCTTATAAGGCACCTGAGCTACGATTCCTTCCGGAACAAGCTTCTTGATGTCCTCTTCCATATCCTGGAAGTAACGGTCCTTAGATCCCTGCTGCATAGCCTCAAGAGAGCCCATGCCACGGTATGACTTGTACTTACGGCCGTTAAGAATGATTGTCTCTCCCGGAGACTCCTCTACTCCGGCGAACAGCGATCCTGCCATGATTGTGCTTGCACCAGCAGCGAGAGCCTTAACCACGTCTCCTGAATAACGGATACCGCCGTCTGCAATCACAGGAACACCTGTACCCTTCAATGCTTCAGAAGCCATCATGACTGCTGAAAGCTGAGGCATACCTACACCTGCGATGACACGTGTAGTACAGATCGATCCCGGTCCGATACCTACCTTCACAGCGCTTACTCCTGCGTCTGCAAGAGCCTTTGCACCTTCTGCAGTAGCAACGTTTCCAGCTACGATCTGAACATCAGGAAGTGCCTCACATGCGCTCTTGATCACATTGAGAACGCCCTGTGAATGACCATGAGCCGTATCCACGACAACAGCATCGGCACCTGCGCTCACAAGCATCTCGATCCTCTCGATAGTATCTGATTTCACACCAACTGCAGCTGCCACGAGAAGGCGGCCCTTGCTGTCCTTTGATGCTATAGGATTGTCCTTGATCTTCATAAGGTCCTTGTAAGTGATGAGGCCGACGAGCTTGCCGTCTCCGTCCACTACAGGGAGCTTCTCGATCTTGTGCTGACGGAGAATGTCCGTAGCATCAGAAAGGCTGATTCCCTTCTGAGCCGTAACGAGATTCTCCTTCGTCATGATTTCAGACACAGGCATCTTCGGATCCCTCTGGAAACGGAGGTCACGGTTCGTCACGATACCTACGAGGAAACCGTTGTCATCGACTACAGGAATACCTCCGATATGATGCTGAGCCATCATTCCGAGCACATGACCTACTGTCGCATCAGGATGAATGGTGATCGGATCATATATCATTCCGTTCTCAGCCCTCTTCACACGGCGGACCTGATTCATCTGCTCTTCGATGGTCATGTTCTTGTGGATTACTCCGATACCACCGGCACGGGCCATGGCAATCGCAAGCTCAGCTTCTGTCACAGTGTCCATTGCAGCAGAAACGATAGGAGTCTGGAGAGTGATATCTCTCGTGAACTTGGTAGATACGTCCACACTTCTTGGGAGTACTTCAGAATGTGCAGGAATCAGCAAAACGTCGTCGAAGGTCAGTCCTTCAATAATCGGTGAATTAGTAAATGTCTGCATCTTGAAATAAAATTTGGCAAATGTAAGAATTTTTTCGCAAACACTGAAGACCTTGGCAGGTTTTTAAACCTTTTTAAGTCTGCCCTGCCACGTATTCCGTTCCTCAAGGCGTTTTTCAAGAAGGCGCAGAAGCTCGACATTCCTTATCAGGCCCCAAGGAGTCTCATTTACGAAACGAGGAGGCACTTCCCCGACAAAGCGTTCTATGAACAGGTCAGGGCGCAATCTCTCAAGCATATCCGTAAAGAAATCCAGATACTCCTCAAGGCTGAACCTTTCGAAATCTTCAGGACATTCCGCATATTCTTTCTCCATACGGGTACCCTTGACGATCTGGAGCTGATGGAACTTCACAGACTTTATCGGGAGAGCATTTATGAGTTCGCACGAATCGAGCATCATCTGTTTCGTCTCCCCGGGGAGTCCGAGGATGAAATGAGCTCCGACATCTATGCCTCTGCGCGCCGTCATCTCCACCGATTTTCTTGCCGTCTCGAAATCATGGCCACGGTTTATTCGAAGGAGTGTCTGATCGTAACATGACTCGATGCCATACTCCACGATGACCACATGCTTCTTTGCCAGCTCCGCAATGTAATCCAGCTTCTCCTCATCTACACAATCCGGCCTCGTACCTATGACTATGCCGACCACATCCGGGTGTTCCAGAGCTTCTTCATAAAGTTCCTTCAACCTCTCCAAAGGGGCATAAGTATTTGAGAATGACTGGAAATAAGCAAGGTAATGCTCGGTGGTACGATAGCGCACCTTATGGAACTCGATACCTTCGTCCATCTGCTGGTGAAGGCTCTTTCCTGCAGTGCTGTATGAGGGGTGAAACGCTGCATTATCGCAATATGTACAGCCTCCTCGTCCCACCTTTCCGTCACGGTTAGGACAAGTAAAGCCAGCATCAAGGACTATCTTCTGAAGTCGTTCTCCATACTTCCTCTTGAAGTATCCTACAAATGAATTGTAACGTTTCCCGTCCGGGAATCCGTATTTTTCGAATCCGTCTGCCATATGATGCAAAATTAGTCATATTTTTCTATTTTTGTCAATGAATAGACAGACACTTATGAAACGGATAACATACATGATACTGGCGATGCTTCTATGCTACGGGGCATCAGCTCAAGACAAAAGAATGGCAGTAGTGGAGTTCAGCACCAGCTATCTCCGGCTTCAACCTGATTATGAATCTCCTCTTGAGACTCAGGAACTGATGGGAACGGTCGTTGAAATCGTCGGAGAAAAGAGTTATTGGCGTGAAATCATCACACCTCAACCTTATAAGGCATGGTGCACGAACCAGGGTCTTGTAGAAATGACTGAGGAAGAGCTGGAGGCATATCTGGCCGCTCCGAAAGTAATGTTCAAAGGACTCTACGGCCACATTTATACTCAGCCGTCATTCAGGTCAGCCACCTTGTGCGACCTCGTAGGAGGCGACATCATGAGATACGCAGGCAGGAAAGGAAGGTGGACCAAGGTCATGCTCCCGTCAGGAAAGACAGGATATGTTCCTTCGAAAGAGCTGAAGGTACATGAAGGCTTCAGGTCAATCGCAATGGGAGAGGGAAATGCAGAGAGCATATCTCCGGAAGTCACCGAGGCAATCATAGCTGAAGCTGAAAAACTGGTCGGAGTGCCATATCTCTGGGGAGGAATGTCGTCCAAGGGCGTGGACTGCAGCGGACTTGTCCGCATATGTCACATCATGAACGGGATTCTGCTTCCTCGTAACGCTTCCCAGCAGATAAAATGCGGAGACAGAGTGGAGCTTGACGAGCTCCAGAGAGGAGATCTGGTTTACTTCGGAACCCCGGCAACAGACGACAAGCCGATGAGAGTGACTCATGTAGGAATATATCTGGGCAACGGGCGCATCATACATTCTTCGCATAGGGTCCGGATCAACTCCATCATACCGGGAGAGAAGGATTATTACGAAAACGCGCACAGGCTTATAGCCGCCACAAGACTCTAGAGACCCTATTTTCCAAGGATTTCAAAATTTAGGTGGAGGTTATGAAAAATTTACTATCTTTGTGCCCAGTCCTTTAAGGACATGTATTATAACCTTTAATTTTCAACAATTATGAACCTTAGAGTTTTCAAAAAAGACATCGAGTATTTCGTAGGTGAGTTCATTGACGACTGCGCTCTTTTCGTTGCGCTCAATCCACACAAGGACTCTGACGAGATCGCACAGATAATCGACGAGGCAGTTGACCTCTATAACGACCTCAAGCAGCGTGCAAACCACCCTGAGGGAGCAAAGAGAGCTTACTACAACGGTCTTACAAAGGAGATGTTCGAGAAGATCGACGGACTTTGCGAGAAGCTCAGCGCTGTAGTATCAAAGCAGTAACTGATCCGAAGAACAAAAAACCGGCTCTGAAATCGATTTCAGAGCCGGTTTTGTTTTTCCGTTGAACGGGGAGATCCACAGAGTGACTCTCCTTCATTATTATTTTCCTGCAAGGTATTTTTCCCAAGCCCATGCGGAAGCGAGGGTTTCCTCGACAGACCTTTCGGCCTTCCAGCCCAGTTCCTCATTTGCAAGAGTTGTATCGGCCCAGATAGCCATGACGTCACCCGGACGACGGTCCACGAACTTGTAGTTCAGTTTCAGACCGTTCACTTTCTCAAATGCCGTAACGAGCTCATAGACAGATACCGGACGGCCTGTACCGATATTGAATATCTCATATCCTTCCTTCATCTTGCCGTCAAGCATTCTTGACACTGCTGCGACATGAGCTTTTGCAAGATCGACTACATCAATATAATCTCTCAGACATGTACCATCCTCAGTAGGATAATCGTTTCCGAAAATGCTCAGGCATTCTCTCTTGCCGATCGCTGTCTGTGTGATGAACGGAACCAGATTGTTCGGAACACCACGCGGAAGTTCTCCGATAAGTGCAGACGGATGCGCACCTATAGGATTGAAATAACGGAGAGCAATACCCTTGACAGGTCCCTGACCGTCATGGAGGTCATATCCAGCTGTCGCAAATACGACATCACGCAGAATATCCTCGCACATCTGCTTTGTATTTCCATATGGCGAAGTGGCAGGAAGACGAGGAGTCTTTTCTGTTACAGGAAGGTCATCCGCCTCTCCATAGACAGTCGCCGAAGAAGAAAAGAGCACATCGCAGCCTCCATGCCTTTTAGCAGACTCCAGAATATTCAGGAAGGACACAAGATTGTTCCTGTAATACATAATCGGTTCAGCCACTGACTCTCCTACTGCCTTGAATGCAGCAAAATGGATAACTGCATCTATCTTATAATCCGTGAAGAGCTTCTCGACGGCAGCTGAATCGCAGCAGTCGATCTTCTCGAAAGGTATATCGTCTCTTCCAGTAATCTTCTTTACGCCTTCAAAGCCGGTAAGATCACAGTTTGACATATTATCTGCGACTACTACATCATAGCCTGCCGAGATAAGTTCTACAGTCACATGGCTGCCTATATACCCGGCACCACCTGAAACAAGTACTCTTTTTGCCATATCGTTAAGCATTTATATTCACTATTCTGACAAAGTTAAACATAAATCCCGAATCGTTTGCACAAAATATATTATTTTTGTGGACAAAGCCGTACAAACATGAAAAGACAGTTTATCGCCATATCATTGGTCCTTGCATCATTGAGTTTCAATATATTTGCCGAAGCCCAGACCAAGCTGATGACAAATGCTGCGGAGCTTCAGAATACGATAAAAGCAATTGCGGAAGACCCGACTTTTGCAGAAGCCACAATCAGTTTCTGCGCAAGAACAGGTGACGGCAATCCGCTTATTGACATCGATGCGGACAACATGGTGATACCGGCTTCAAACATGAAGCTGATCTCCACAGGAGCGGCACTGCATACATTAGGACCTGACTACAGGTTCAAGACACAGATCGGCCACGACGGTAAGATCATTGACGGAGTCCTGAAAGGGAACCTGTACATAATAGGAGGAGGTGATCCGACACTGGGCTCCAAAGATTCTATCGCCACTCCTCTTGACAGAACTTTCGCGCAATGGGAGAAAATCATCAGAGGAGCCGGTATCAGAAGAATAGACGGCAGGATAATAGGAGACGGCAGATATTTCGACGGAATGCAGGAACATCCATCATGGCTATGGAGTGACATAGGGACATATTACGGCTGCGGTGCTACCGGACTCATGTTTTATGAAAACACCCAATCATTCATTGCCAGTCCGGGTCAGAAAACCGGGGATCCCGTGACAATAGCCCCCAGCTATCCGGAGACCCCATGGATGGAATTCAGATATGCTTGCACTACAGGCAGGAAAGGCACCGGAGACCAGCTCTACATGTACGCAAGCGACCTTGCCCCTGTAGCTGAAATACGCGGAACATTCGGAATCGATAAAGCCAGGAAAAGAGTGGACTGCAGCAATAAATTCCCTGAATACACCTGTGCCAGCTACTTTGCAGACTATCTGAAAGACAAAGGCATACCGTCAGATGGCCCGGCGGACTTCCGATTATGTACTGATATCAGCAAAGTACCGGTTGAAGACCTGTCAGTGCTCGGATCGACACAGTCACCTACGCTCAGAAGAATAGCTTTTGAGACAAATCATGCCAGCAACAACCTGTATGCAGAATGCCTGCTCAGGAATCTTGGCAAGACAATGAAGGAAAGCGCCTGCTATGATTCATCATATGTTGCCTTGAACGATGTTTTCAAGAATCTGGATATAAAGGTTCCGGAGAGATTGCAGATAAGTGACGGCAGCGGGCTCTCAAGACAGAACTATGTTTCTTCAGGCTTCATATGCGACTTCCTTGAAGCCATGATGAATTCCCCTCACTTTGAAGAATATGTCGGCAGCCTTCCTTCACCAGGCTCACATGGAACTCTCGCATACAACATGAAGAACAGTCCTGCCGAGATGAAGGCCAGGATCAAGGTCAAGAGCGGTTCGATGAACGGAGTACGCTGCTACAGCGGATACATCATTCCGACGGAAGGCTGCAAGGAAGACACCATAATCTTCTCGATAATGGTCAACAACTGCACTGCACCTGCATGGAAACTGAGACCTCTTCTTGACAAGGTCATGGCAGCATTGGCTGCAGCCAACTAATTACCTTTGAACAAGGTACGGCAAAGCGAAGGGACATCCGCGACCTTCACTACCTCTATTCCTTTGACGTCCTGCCCTTCAAGGCCTTCCAGAGAACTGAAGCTTGATACGAATATCCGTCTGAAACCAAGTCGGGCAGCCTCGACTATGCGTCTTTCTGTCTGAGCCACGGGGCGTATCTCCCCACTCAGTCCGATTTCTCCCGCAAAACAGGTATCTGAAGGTATGGCGAAATCAAAATTTGATGAAAGCACTGCCGATATGACTGCAAGATCGCATGCCGGATCGCTGACCTTGAGGCCTCCTGCCATATTGAGGAACACATCCTTTACACTCAGCTTGAATCCTGCCCTTTTTTCAAGAACGGCCAGCAGCATATTCAGACGACGCACATCAAATCCCGTAGCACTGCGCTGAGGAGTACCGTATGCAGCAGAACTGACAAGAGCCTGCACCTCGATGAGAAACGGTCTTGTACCATCAAGCATCGCGCTCACAGCGACTCCGCTAAGGCCTTCCTCATGCATAGGAATGAGCATTTCAGACGGATTGCTCACCTCCCTGAGTCCCTTTCCTGTCATTTCGAAGACAGCCAGCTCGGAAGTCGAACCGAAACGGTTCTTGATACTCCTGAGCAGCCTGTATGTACCTCTGTTGTCCCCTTCAAACTGCAGGACGACATCTACGATATGTTCCAGAATCTTCGGTCCTGCGATACTGCCCTCCTTCGTGATATGACCGATCAGAATCACAGGTACTCCGGTTTCTTTGGCAAACCTAAGCAGCATTGCCGCTGTCTCCTTTATCTGAGTCACAGAACCCGGAGAAGACTCCACATTCTGAGAGAACATTGTCTGGACGGAATCGACAACCATCAGGTCCGGCATCATTGCACGCGCCTCAGCTATGATATTTTCCATCAATGTCTCGCTGTATATCATGCAGCTGGAATCGTCTCCTCCGATACGGGCTGCACGAAGCTTCACCTGTTTTGCACTCTCCTCGCCAGTGACATAAAGGGTCTTCAGATGAGGGGCATGGAGAGGTATCTGAAGCGAGAGTGTGGATTTTCCGATGCCAGGTTCTCCACCGATCAGTACCAGCGAGCCTTCCACAAGACCGCCGCCAAGAATCCTGTCCACCTCACCATTATTCAGAGACATACGGTTCTCAACCGACGAATCAATATGGGACAGAGGCATAGGTTTATGGCCGGAACCCGGCACAGACACGGCTGCAGGCCCGTTTTTCTTTCCTGTTGCCACAGTTTCCTCCACCATGGTATTCCACTCTCCACACGCAGGGCATCGTCCCATCCATTTCGAGCTTTCATTTCCGCATGCCTTGCAGAACCATACCGTCTTTGTCTTTACCGTCGCCATATCTTTCTTTTTTACAAATATAAATAAAAAAAAAGATATTGTTCCCTAAGGGACAATATCTCATCTGAACGGCTAAGCCGATGCTGAATCAGACTGTATTACTCAGCCTTGTTGCAGTCAACGCAAGTGCTGTCGCAACCAGCGCACTTTGTGCTGTCGCAGCACTCCTTTGCGCAGCATGAATCAGCCTGCTCAGTGCACTCAGTACACTCTGTTGCCTTCTCTGAATTATTGTTGCATGCGCATGAAGCTGCAGCAAACATAGCAGCTACGACTGCCAATGACATAAATACCTTTTTCATGGTCACTAAAATTAATTGGTTAAACAAAACACTATTTCGCAAAGGTAGTATGAACATTTTTAAATTACAAATTTTAATGCACATAAACCTCTATCTTTCAAGGTTAAACACCTCAAGATTCTGAATTTCACCATTATTTATATGAAATCGTAAGGCTGTTCTCATGATATGGAACCCTTGGATACCGGCTGCTCCCGGGTTGAGAACAAGCATGTTCCTTTTGGTGTCACGCACCACCTTGAGGATATGTGAATGACCGCACACAAATATGTCAGGACGGTATTCGTCTATCAGTTTTCTGGCTCTCGGATCATAACGTCCGGGGTATCCTCCTATATGAGTCATAAGGACCTTGAGGCCCTCGCATTCGAAAAATCGATGAAGAGGATGTATGAAGCGGAGTTCATGGTTGTCACAATTGCCGGCCACACCGATCAAAGGCTTGAATGATGCAATTTCCTCAGCCAGCCCCATGCCGCCGCCGAAATCGCCTGCGTGCCAGATCTGGTCAACCGGTGCCAGAAACTCCTTGAAACTTGCATCAAATACACCATGGGTATCCGATATCAATCCTATATACATAACAATATCTTTCAATGTTCAGTCGTGCAAAATTAGCATTTTGATTATATTTGCGCATTCATTTCCCTGATCAAAATGGAACTTTTCTTTTCTAAAGACATAGAAGGCAACACATGCCGGCTGGACCAGGACGAGTCCGGACATTGCATAAAGGTACTCCGCCACAGAAGCGGAGACGAAATTTCCGTGATCGACGGTTGTGGCACAATGTACCGTTGCCGTATCACAGTTGACAGTCCTAAGGGCGTGGAAGCCATGGTCCTTTCTTCTGAAGAAGGCTGGGGTTCACACCCATACAGACTTCATTTGGCCGTATGTCCTACAAAAAACAACGACAGGTATGAATGGTTTGCTGAAAAGGCTTGCGAAATCGGTTTCGACGAGCTTTCACCTGTCATCGGAGAACATTCCGAAAGACGCGTGCTTAAGACCACGCGTGTAGAAAAAGTCCTTATCAGCGCCGCCAAACAGTCTCTCAAGGCTTCTGTGCCAGTTGTGAATGAGCCCGTTTCCGTCAAGGAATTCATCGGATCTTACGGCGAGAGCCAGAATGACACGCTGAAGCTTATAGCTTACTGTTTTGAAGATGAAAAGTCGCCTCGTCGCAGCATCAATGAAGTGCTCGACGGATTCGAAGGGTCTGAAATCGTGGTCATGATAGGCCCGGAAGGAGATTTTTCCCGTTCAGAGGCTGAGCTAGCTCTTGAGAAAGGCTTTATTCCCGTACATCTCGGTGCCTCACGTCTTCGTACTGAGACCGCAGCCCTTACTGCAGCCTCCGCCGCTTATTTCAGATACATGTAGCCTTAACGGGCTCCGGTTCCTCCGGCAGCAGAGCTATTTGCGAATGATTTCGATGGAATAGTCCAGGCCTACCTTGATGATGGAAGAAGACTGGCCGGTAGCCCCACGTTCAAGGGCAGGATCGACTATATGATCGACCGAAGTACGTATCTGCCCGGAAATTTCAGCAAACTTTTTAGGAGTCGGTTCTCCTGAAACATTGGCAGAGGTAGAAACTATAGGACGGCCGAACCTGGCTACCAGCTGCTGACAGAAATCCATCATAGGTATGCGGATTCCCACAGTACCGTCTTCTGCAACTGTATTGAAAGCTAGACATCTGCGGTCGGATTTCATGCAGCCTTTCTCTCCGGCAATTGCATCAGGGTATATTATGGTCATAGGCTTATCATTGACCTCAACCAGCTGGACGGCCATTTCCGGAACTTCCTTTACATATCTGCATATCATGTCCATGTCACTGGCAAGAAGCACCAGCGACTTGCTGTCTTCGCGGTTCTTGATGGCATATACCTTGGCCACAGCTTCAGGATCAGAAGCATCGCAGCCTATTCCCCAGACTGTATCTGTCGGATATAGAATGATTCCTCCGGAACGGAGAACCTCGAGGGCTTTCTGTATTTCTTCTTTCATTTCTTTATAATTCAATTTCCGTCACTACCGGATAATGATCCGAATAGCAGACGCGTGGAATGTCATGAGACACCGCTCTGCAACGGTCGGGATACAGCACATAATCGATGCGGAGCATAGGCCAGAGCAATGAATATGTCGCCCCGAATCCATCTCCAGCTTCGACAAAAGCATCCTTTCTGCCTCTTCTCATACGAAAATATGTATATGACATAGGATTGTCATTGAAATCACCGCAGACAAATGATTCCACAGGGCAGTTCTCGATATCTTCGAACACCTGATCGACCTGTTCCGGACGACGTGTTATAGACCTTTTCATCTTGGTACCGGTCTCAGCCATGACAGTGCTGTCGCGACGAGCAAGAGCTCTGATGACTCCGGAAAAGGATATATTGTAGCTTTCGAAATGGCAGTTGTAAACACGGAAGCGCCGGTCTCCGACAATATGATCGGTATAGATGGCCAGATTGGCACTCTCCTCAAATTTTATCTTGCCCTTACCATTGACCGGGATACGGCTCAATGTGACATTTCCGAAAGAACCGCCACGATCAGGAAACAGATAATATTCCGCCGTGTATCCTTTGAATATGCCCTGAAGATAATCCTTGGCTCTGGCATTCTGCCTCATGGAGAATTCCTGAAGGCATATGATGTCGGGATCCTGAGACTTTATGTACCTGAAAACAGAGTCCATGCACTCTTGCTTGCCGGAAATTGCAGAAGATTCCTCATGCATGGCAAAACGGCCTACATTCCACGTCATGATCTTCACGGTCCTGTCAGATGACGGCTCATCTATAGCCTCGTCGGAATTGAACTGGACGTACCGTCCTATGAAGAAGAATGACGGGAGAAGGACAAGCAGCGGAATCAGGAACGACCTGGATCTCCTTTTCAGAGCCCATATCAGCAGAAGAAGGTTGAGAGTCATCAGCGGCACAAAAAAGATTCCCGAAAGGGAAACCGGCCAGAGCTTAGCAGGATTGATGACAATCGACAGGTACGACAACGCAAGAAGCGCCGCCACTATCAGCATCAGAAGACGTGAAGTGATGCCGAAAAACCTGTTCTTCTTCTTTGCCATCCGCTAGTCCATTCTGCTGTATAACGTATGTTTCTTTTTCCAGTACATGATGAGAAGGAAACCGAAGATCAAGCCACCGAGGTGAGCGAAATGTGCAATTCCGCCTCCTACACCAGTCATGCCCGTAACAAGCTCGATACCGGCAAAGATCAGCACGAACCATTTTGCCTTCATGGAAACCGGCGGGAACATAAGGGTGAGAACGGAATCAGGATAAAGCATCGCATATCCCATAAGCACACCGTAGATCGCTCCTGAAGCTCCTACAGTAGGAGTCATCTTGAGAGCATGGATAGAAGACATGGCTGCAGCTGAACCTTCCGCGGCCTGACTGAGCCAGGACTGCATCTGTATCCACTCGACTCCGGTATGGATAAGGGCTGCTCCAAGTCCTGTCACAAAATAGAAGATCAGGAATTTCTTCGTACCCCAGACCCTTTCAAGCACCGATCCGAAGATATACAGGGTGTACATATTGAAGAAAAGATGCCAGAAGCCTCCGTGCATGAACATATGGGTCACCGGCTGCCACCAGTGGAAGAAAGGTGAGGTCGGATAGAACAGCGAGAAGGTCTCATACATGAAGTTTTCGTTCAATGCAGTCATGATCATGACCAGAACATTGATGATTATGATGTTCTTTATGGCTGTCGGAACATTTGCCATAAAGCCTCCTCCGCCTCGATTATCGTATGAATAATAGCTCATCAGCAATAAATTATATTTTCACTTCATCGGAATGACAGTAAAATCAGAATTTCCTGTCTATTTCTTCAATCGGGATAAGGGACATTATCCTTCGTCCCGTATTGGTATATTCTGCATTCTCACATGCAAAAAGACTGTCAATCAACCTCTGTGCCTCCATCGGATTTGTGACAGGGTCGCAGCTCAAAGAGCCCAGACGGGCAAACTTTGATGACAGATTGGCAGTCATCATCTCCGGAAGAGCGTTATGGTCTTCTGCCAGAATCAGGAGAAGATCCCCTACCATGGCCTGCACCTTTCCTGCTTCAGCACTATAGCCTTCAGGCACACCGTTCACGACTATCGTATCCGTTCCGAAAGGAGAGATATCAAAGCCTAAACCTGCCAGCAGGTCCGCATATTCGCTGAAAAGGCACATATTCTCGACTCCGACGTGGACCGTAACAGGGAAAAGAGCCGTCTGGGTCACATGCTCATTACGTGACATCGCATTGAGGAAGCGGTCAAAAAGAATGCGCTCCATCGCGCGGTTAATATTGATGGCCATCAGGCCCGAACGTCCTGTCGTAATGATATATTTTCCCTGCAGTACAAGAACGGATTTGCTTGGAGATATCTTGTCTTCAAAGAGTTTCCCGTAATCATCACGTTTCTCAATGAATCCGGCAGCATCATAACCATGTCCGAACATCCCGGTCTGACGAGGAGCCGGTTCGGATCCGGCTGATGGCATGTTGCCAGGGAATGCACCCGGCACGAATGAATTGTCGAAATGAGACGCCTCGGACGGGAAGCCGTCATTGTCAAAAGGATTATAAGAACTGTCCAGACCAGGCTGAGGCTCTGCCACAGGACGGAATTCATCGAAATTTCTTCCGAAAGCCGGAATTTCAGGAGCCCCCTCACGCTCGAAATCTATGCTGTCACCGAATGAGTTCTTACCGAGAGCCTCCTTTATGCAGGCATAAAGGATCTGGAAGATCACGCTGTCATCTTCAAATTTGATTTCGGTCTTGGTAGGGTGTATATTGACATCCACCGACTGCGGGTCGATGTCAAGATATATAAGATAAGTCGGAGTCACTCCGTCCGGTATCAGATTTTCATATGCCTTCATTACTGCCTTATGCAGATACGGGCTGCGGAAAAAACGTCCGTTTACAAAGAAATACTGGTTGCCCAGTCCCTTCCTCGCAGTATCGGGACGCCCCACAAAACCACCTATCTCCACAACAGAAGTTTCAGCATGGATATCTACGATCTCTTTCGCCACGTTAGCGCCCAAGACATCCTGAATCCTGAATTTCAACGATTTGGCCGGACGCAGGACGTAAATGTCCTTATTGTTGTGCGTCAATGTAAATCCTATGTCAGGACGAGTCAAAGCTACACGGATGAACTCGGTCACGATATGCTTGAACTCAACATTGTCCGACTTCAGGAACTTACGTCTTGCCGGTACATTATAGAAAAGATTACGCACGCTGAAATTTGCGCCCCTGGGAGTCGCTATCTCCTGTGTGGCAAGATGTTGTGAATCCGCAAAATCCACCTGACAGCCGACTTCGTCCTCCTCTCTTCTGGTCTTGAGAGTCACTTCAGCAACGGCTGCGATGGAAGCGAGCGCCTCCCCTCGGAAACCGAACGTAAGTATGTTCTGAAGGTCCTCTGCCGTATGCAGTTTCGAAGTCGCATGCCTTTCAAAACAGAGTACCGCCTGATCCGGAGACATACCGCAGCCATTGTCAATAACCTGTATAAGCGTGCGTCCGGAATCCTGTATCACCACAGTCACCTGATCCGCACCCGCATCCACGGCATTCTCCATCAGTTCCTTTACTACGGACGCAGGCCTCTGCACGACCTCTCCCGCAGCAATCATATTAGCTATATTGCTAGGTAATATCCTTATATCCATATCATTTTGTCAAAGAATCCACCAGAAGAGGGAAATACTTGAAGATCAGGAACACGACCGCAAACAGAAGGATCATGGAAATGATGCCTATCATCTTCTGATTCCTGCCGATCTCCTTGGTACGCTGATAATTTCCATCACGAAAACTTCCTCTCACATGTTTTCCAGGCACATAGCCCTCTTCCTTCGGCTTTGTGAAATCGCCGTACTTCTTCCTTCTCTCCTCTACCTCAGGATCATAGAAACGAGGTTTGTAACTGAATTTGCGAACTTCCTGCGTTCCGAAAAAGTTGAAACTGAATCCCATATCTGATGATTTTCCTTTAAAACATTTCATGGCGGCCGGCCTTACGGCCTTTTCCTCCACCAAAAAGCAAAATTAAGGTTTTTTATTTACATTTGTGGAAATTATTTGAAATATGAATATCAGGATAGGAAACGGATACGACGTACATGCCCTGGCCGAGGGGCTCCCTCTATGGCTCGGAGGCATCAGGATCGACAGCCCCATCGGGTGCATCGCGCATTCTGACGGAGATGTAGCCATACATGCACTTTGCGACGCCCTTCTCGGCGCCCTTGCTCTCGGAGACATAGGCAAACATTTCCCCGACACCTCCGATGAGTTTGCAGGAATCGACAGCAAGATCCTGCTGAAAAGGGTCATGAACCTTATCGAAGCAGAAGGCTGGTCAGTAATCAACGTCGATGTGACCATAGCCATGCAGAGGCCGAAGCTTGCCCCGTATATCCTTTCGATGCGCGAATGCATGGCCTCTATCATCGGTTGTTCCATCGGTCAGGTATCAGTTAAAGCCACAACCACGGAAAAACTTGGCTTCGTGGGAAGAAGCGAAGGCTGTGAGGTATATGCCGTGGCATTGATTGAGAAAAAAGACGAGACATACGACTGACGGCCATGAAGATCAAAGATTTATTCCTGATATCGGTGATGGTCCTTCCCATGACGAACGGCTGCCTTTCGGAAACCGGAGGTTTCACACCGGCAGAAAAAGCCATCATACATGATGCCGACAGCATAATGAGGGTCCTGACCATTGAAGACAGCCTTGACCTTGAAGTCCTTCGCAATACAAGTACGGATCTGTCGCCAGAAGCCATAAATTCAAAAGACTTCATCAAGCTCAGCGACCTTATGCTCCGCACCGTCACCCATCCTTCCCAGGACGGAGTCGGCCTTGCAGCACCTCAGGTAGGCATAAACCGACGTATTGTAGCAGTACAGAGATTCGACAAGGCAGGCGAACCATTCGAAGTATATCCAAACATACATCTTGTATGGACATCAGACTCGCTGGCCTATGGTCCTGAAGGTTGTCTCTCAGTTCCAGACAGACGCGAAGAAGTCCTCCGTTCACAGGAAATAATAATAGAATACGCCACGGCAGATGAGCCAGAGATTTCCGTGCGAGATACCGTACGCGGATTCACAGCCGTCATCTTCCAGCACGAAATCGATCACCTTGACGGACTGCTATACACTGATCGCCTGTAAGCCTTGATTACCGACGTCCGAAACGATACCTTACAGAAAGACAAGGGCAGCCTCCGAGCGTCGTCTCGCCTCCATAGAAGCTCGCTGTCCTGTTGATCACGGCAACTCCCAAAGCCGGCCTCGTATCGATGGAAATCTGAAGTGGGAATCCGAAAGAATACTCCAGGCCTATCTGGAATCCTGCAGACACGCAATAACCGACTCCGGTCACACCGACCTTGACCGCAGGGCCCAGATATATTCCCCACCTGCCCTTACGTGTCCAGTCCGGACGAGCCAGAATGAAATCATAGGCAAGCGCGAGATTTGCAGTATTGCTGACCATCTGGAAACCACAATCGATCTCCAGAAAGTCTCCCCTTTCACTGGTGGCATGCTGATAGCTGGCCTGATATTCCAGTCCAGCCCTGACGCCTAACGCCCTTGGCTGGGCATAACCAGCTAATCCGGCCAACATCAAGATCAGTACACAAAACACCTTCTTCATGCCCCTAAGATATGATATTTCAAGGAAATATTCAATTTTTTCAAAAAAGTTTTGCATTTTAACAAAACATTCATACCTTTGCAATCCCAAATAAAAACGGGAAGCCAAATTGAGATATGGTGTAATGGTAGCACTACAGATTCTGGCTCTGTCAGTGAGGGTTCGAGTCCTTCTATCTCAACTAAATTTTGACTAACGGTCACGGCGGGATAGCTCAGCTGGTTAGAGCGCATGATTCA
>JAZLAS010000047.1:0-19999 GCA_045613365.1 Candidatus Cryptobacteroides sp. | reverse complement strand
CTTTCGTAAACAAGAAGTCACGTGAGCAGTTCGAGCTCAACTCTTTCTGCCGCCTTCTTGATATTTACGATTCAACTCCAAAGACTGTCGATGCTCTCATGAAGCTCGAACTTTCTTCAGGTGTTGAGGTTGAAATCAAGCTCAACTAATCGAAAAAAGTATTATATTTGCAATGTGATCCGGTTGAAGGATCGGATCACATGCAAAATAATATAACTTTGGTCCTATAGCTCAGTTGGTTAGTAGCACCTGACTCATAATCAGGGGGTCGCAGGTTCAAGCCCTGCTGGGACCACAAAAGCATCCTGTTAGAATTACCTACGGGATGCTTTTATTATATGATCGGTTTAAATCTCCTTTTGACAGCCTTGCTAACATCATAACTCTTGTGCCTCGGATTTCATAAATCCTGCTTTGGATGTCAATTATTTTTACCATCTCCACAATTTTAAGTGCCGTATAAAAACAAAAAACGCAATACGGGCATATACGACTATACCCATATCGCGTTGTGGAACTATAACTTATCCACGGTATCCAATCTTGAGAGCTAAGACAGGGGCTAGTCGCAAAATAGTTAAAGATTTATAACTAATTGATTGCTAATACGATAGAAATTTTGTGTCTTAGCTAAAGGAAATAAAAATTCTCCGAACACCGTGGAAAAGTAAATTTCGGAGGAAATGAGCAAAAATAACTCATGGCAAAAGTACGAAATTTATCTGACATACAACCTATGAGCTCCTGCAGATTACTGTCTCTTCTTTCTTTTCTTTGCATATCTCTGCCTTCTGTGTCTCTTCTTCGTGTATTTATATATGACGGCAAAGATAAGGGCAGCAAATACAAGGCAGATCAGGATGTAGGTCCATGCGGAAGCGCTGTCGCCTTTTACCCTTGACCACATCTTAAGCAGATCTTCAGTTCCTGCGTCGTGCATCATTCCGCAACGCTCCACTATGGCATTGTCAGGATAGAGGACAGGATTTATGCATACACTGTCGGCCTGAGGCCCGAAGAAGTAACTTACATCGATAGGTTCATATTCTTCAGGATCGGACATGTTTTCAAGGACTTCATCTCCTCCTATGACGCTCACATATCCGGTCATGTCCATATTCCTCAATGCATTCTCAGACTTGCACATGAAGTTGATGAAATATCTTGCCGCCTTGACATTCTTTGCATATTTCGGGATTACCCATCCGTCAAACCAGATTGAGCTTCCGGTCTCCGGAACGGCATACCTGAGCTCCATTCCGATGTCGGCGGCCTCGTCGATGGCCCACTGTGCGTCACCGCTCCATGAAAGGTTGATCCACGCAAGCTCCTTGGTCATCTGCTCCTTTCCGAAGTCAGCTTCCCAGCCGCATACGGACTCCTTGAATGAGTTGAGATAGTCCTCGACCATCTTTATCGACTCTGCCGATGTGTCGAAAGGCAGGGTCTTGAGATCCTTCTCTCCCGAATCCAATGCCTCCTTGTTGAGAGCTATCAGAAGAGATGTATATACGTCCCTGAAGGCATCCTTCATGAGCACCTTGCCCTTGTATGCAGGGTTTTTGAGCACACTCCAGTCCTTGACCTCCTCGTCTGAAATATATTTAGGATTGTAGATCAGACCTACTGTTCCCCACATGTATCCGACGCAGTAGTCGTTCGCATCCTTTCCATGGCCTTCGATCTCGCTGAGCTTTTCCGCGATGTACGGGGCCACATTGCCGAGATAGTCCGGGGTCTCCCCGAAATCCCTCTCCAGAGGCAGCAGGAGGTCGTTTGCGAGCATTCTCTCGATGATGTAGTCGGATGGACATACGACGTCGTAGTCCTCATGGCCGAGCTCGATCTTCGAGAGCATGGTCTCATTGATGTCGAATGTCTGGTAGATGATCTCGACAGGCTCTCCGGTCTGTTCTTCATACCAGACCTCGAACTCGTCAAGAAGCTCCTCATCTATATAGTCGGCCCAGTTGTAGACCTTCAGTATATGGTCCCTGTCTTCAGAGCAGCCGGCCAGCATCAAGGCTGCAAGGGCAATGTAAAGTATCTTCTTCATCTTATTCTGCAGCTTTGTTTGCGTTACGGATGTTCCTGATGTTGATCACGATTAGAAGAAGGAGGATTCCCACGAACAGGATGGTGATAAGAGGACGGAGCTCCGGAGTAAGACCTCCCTTTCGTGCGTCCGTGTAGATATATGTCGACAAAGTGTCGAGTCCGACTGTTCCTCTTGTGAAGAATGTAACGGCGAAATCGTCAAGCGACATTGTGAATGCAAGGATGAATCCCGAAATCATGCCCGGCTTCAGCATCGGCATGAGCACCTTCCTGAGCGCCTGGAACGGTGTCGCTCCCAGGTCAAGGGCCGCTTCGTAAATGTTCGGATTCATCTGGGTCAGCTTCGGAAGCACATTGAGCACGACATACGGTGTGCAGAATGTGATGTGTGCGAGTACCACGGTCATGTATCCCTGGCTGATATGGAGGAACACGAAGAGCAGGAAGAGCGAAACACCCGTGATGATGTCCGGATTGAGCATCGGGATGTTGTTCATGAATGTGATGGCCTGCTTCGCCTTTCCTCTCATGTTGTGGATGCCTATGGCTGCGATGGTGCCGAGGATTGTCGATACGGTCGCGGCGATAAGGGCGATGATGACGGTGTTTTCGATCGCCTGCATGAGAGATCCTGTGCCCTGCATGTCACCTGTGAACAGGTTCTGGTAAAGCTTTGTCGAGAAGCCTGTCCAGTTGCCGAGTACCTTGCTTTCGGTAAACGAGAAGATTGCAATGAACACGATAGGAGCGTAGAGCACTATCAGCAGCAACCATATGTAGCATTGTGCGAAAAATCTTTTCATGGCTATACTATCCCTCCACTGACGTCTTCTTTCTTATTGTCCTGCAATAAGGATGTTATACCTATGATCACGAGCATTACCAGCGAAAGCGCCGCTCCGTAGTTCCACATCGACGAGTTGATGTTCTCCTGGATGATGGTACCGAAGAGTTTTATCTTGTTGTTGGTAAGGAATTCCGAGATCGCGAATGTGCTGACTGTCGGCATGAACACCATCATCACTCCGCTGATGACTCCCGGCATCGAAAGCGGCACCTGTACCTTCCAGAATACCTGCCATGGGGTCGCGCCAAGGTCGGCAGCAGCTTCCGAATACGACTTGTCCATCTTGTTGAGGATGTTGTAGATAGGATAGATCATGAACGGAAGATAGTCATACACCATACCGACAAGGAGGGTGCCTTTGCCGAGCTGGATTCCGAGCATATGGAAGAGTTCCGCCGTAGCGAGGGTCCTCATCAGGGCATTGATCCACATCGGCATGATGAAAAGCACTATGGTCACAGCGCTTCTGTTGAGTTTCTTGTTTGCAAGGATCCATGCGGCAGGGTAGCCGAGCAGGATACATATGAGCGTGTTCTCGATCGCCACCTCGAGGGAGAGGGCGAATGTTCCGATCGCATCAGCATCGGTGAAGAACTTGGTGAAATTGCCGAATGTGAAGTTGCCTGAACCGTCCTGGAAAGCATAGAAGATGATCAGGATCAGAGGCAGAGCGACAAAAAGCACCAGGAAAATCGCGTAGGGCAGAGCCCAGGAGCTTCTTTTAGTCATCTCACTTTACAATCTTAATGTCCTGCGGAGCAATGTTAATACCTACAAGGTCACCCTTGTCCCAAATGTCATTTGTATCGACCCAGATATGGTCGCCATCGTCGGTCATGATGGTAAGGTGGTAGTGGTCACCCTTGTACAGGAGGAAATATACGTCTCCGGAAAGCATGCCTTCTTCCGGATGGTCGATAAGATCCACTTTTGAGAATGCGATTTCCACCTTCACTTTCTCGCCGGCTTCGAATCCGCTCTGTGGCAGACATTCGAATGTCTCGCCGAGGAACTTGACATGTGTCTCATCAACGATCTCTCCTTCGAATGTATTGCATGTCCTTTCCTTGTGCATCACCTGGATGTCCGCCGGCCTTATGATGAGACCCACTTCAGCATCCGGCTCGAATGCATTATAATCCTGGATCATAAGCTCGTAGCCCTTGTCCGTGTCCACGAACATCTCATAGTGCACACCCTTGAATGTGCATGACTTGACTTTTGCTGTGAGCTGTGCGCCGTCGAGCTTGTTCATGATGTATATGTCCTCAGGACGGACCACGACGTCCACATCGACATTCTCTCCGAACCCTTCGTCAACGCATTCGAATTCGTGTCCCACGAACTCTACAAGCCTGTCCTTGACCATCTTTCCGTTGAGGATGTTCGACTCACCGATGAAATCGGCTACGAATGAGTCCTGAGGTTCGTTGTATATGCCGGTAGGGGTGCCGATCTGCTGGATCTTGCCCTCGTTCATGACGATGATGGTATCGGAGAGGGTAAGGGCCTCTTCCTGATCATGAGTCACATAGATGAACGTGATGCCGAGTTTCCTGTGCATCTCCTTCAGCTCGATCTGCATGTCTTTTCTCATCTTCAGGTCGAGAGCTGCAAGCGGTTCGTCGAGAAGGAGTACCTTAGGCTGGTTGGCGATGGCTCTAGCTATGGCTACGCGCTGCTGCTGACCTCCTGAAAGAGATTCCACATCTCTGTCTTCATAGTCGGTCATGCTCACCATTTTGAGTACCTTCATGACTCGCTTGTCGATCTCTTCTGCCGGAACTTTCTGGAGCTTGAGTCCGAAAGCGATGTTTTCATATACGTCGAGATGAGGGAAAAGGGCATAACGCTGGAACACGGTGTTTACCGGACGCTGATGAGGAGGAACATTGGTGATGTCCTCTCCGTTTATGCGGATCTCACCCTTGTCAGCCTGACCGAATCCGGCAAGAAGTCGGAGCATAGTGGTCTTGCCGCAGCCAGAAGGACCGAGGATCGTCACGAATTCACCTTTCTTTACACGGATACTTACGTCGTCAAGGATAACCTTGTCTCCGAAACTTTTCGATATGTTGTTTATCTCGATTATATATTCGCTATTGTTCATCTTCTTATTAAGTTTCAGGTTTATCTTTCTATTCTGCCAAGTATTTTCTTGGCTGCAGAGGTCAGGTCAAGTTTCCAGCGCAGACCTATGCTGAACATGTCTTCACCGAAATTGTTGGAGGCCCAGTATGCATGTATCCTGACATCTCTTTGTTCCTTGAACGGGAAGAACTCCATTCCGGCTCCATAATAAATATAGTCGGAACCTTTATACTCTTCATATGCGAGGTCGTACGGGAGATCGGCAGATGTCCGCTCGAATCCGAATTTACCGAATAGGCGTCCCCATTCTCCGAATGTATATGAAGGAGCGGCGATGATGTTGAAATCATCGCTGAATATTCCGCTCATATCGGCTGCTCTGGCCATGTATTCAAGATCTACAGAGAAGTTTCCGAAATGGAATCTGTTTCCCAGATTCAGACCCTTCATGTATCGGCTCTTTTCAAACTGCCAGAGGTTGACGGTCCAGTAAGGCTCATACCAATCCCATTCTGCGCGCCATGCCAGGTTGTATGCGAACTGGTCATCTCCTGTGGCAAGCGGTGAATTGGTGAATTGGAAAATGATCGAATGACCTTCTGCCGGGTACCATGAAGATGCGACTCCCCATTGGTAGCAGTCCAGCATGTTATAAACCATGGAGTTCATCTCGAAATACGCGTCCAGCACGTCTGCATCGTATTCGAAGTTACCCATGTTCGTAGAAAGTTTGCCGACCGTGAAATCGAAGTCTCCGACAGCATAAGTGAAATTCAGCCATTGGGTCGCATCAAAGCCTGTCGCATCGAGATAGTCGGCGGCAATGATGTGGTTGAAACTGTATGAAAGTCTGGGACTTATGTTACCGTTAATATCCAAATAAAGACCGGTGGCGCCAAATCTTCCGCCACCATCTGTGAAAAAATGATTATAACCGGCTCGGGTATCCAGATAGACGTCCGGAATATAATCCACAGTTTCACTTGTTTTTGCATCCCCCCAGGATGACTTCTGCAATGGCGCAATACTATCAACTTCCTGCGCTCTGACCGCAGAGCCGATTGTCATGATGACAACCCCCAAAAAGACAAAAAATCTCTTCATCTATTTAACCGACAGTAAGGTACATAAAAGGATTTATATGTTAAACTTTGCTTTTTGTATGTAAAAAACAGCCAAAAATAATTAAAACTTCCAATATATCAGTCTTTTTCCACCAATTTTTTCCGGAATCTTTTATCTTTTCTGCAGGATAACTTGGGCACATCCATTGAAGCTGCGGATAGAGACTGTTTCTGCTGATGGATCGGGAACAGGGGTTCCGGTCGGGCATGAGGCTGCAGCTCCGGTTTTAAACGGTCTTTCTACATATTGAAAAGTCGGATCTCCGTTGCCCCAGCCGAGGATTTCCCAATCACCCTCAGGGATTCCCTTTCCGGATCCGATTGAGAATTCCAGATTGCAGTTTGCAACAGGTACGAAGCGGCCACGGGCATCGTGCATCTCGACGTTGGCAACCATGATGTCCCCGACGATTTCATATGTCCAGACCTCTTCTACCGGTTTTCCTGCTGTTTCGATTCTTGTCTCCATGACCTTCCGTCCGTTACGGTATCCGATTGCCTTTACATATCCCGGTCTATAGACGGCATTCCATTCCAGATGTCCGTTTGCAGGCATCTTCTTGCGTCCGAGCTTCTTTCCGTTTACTATAAGCTGGATTTCATCACAATTGCTGTAGGCCCATATTGAAACGTTCTCGCCTTCATGAC
Organism: Candidatus Cryptobacteroides sp.; assembly: GCA_045613365.1. Lineage (GTDB taxonomy): Bacteria > Bacteroidota > Bacteroidia > Bacteroidales > UBA932 > Cryptobacteroides. The sequence goes on along the minus strand of JAZLAS010000047.1, from coordinate 13,231 downwards.
CTTCCAGATTCCAATGCGGGAGTATGTGGAGGACAGGCTCAGATGTCCACCAGGATTTAAGATAGAACGCTTCATCCTTAGGGAATCCGCAGTAGTCGAGGATTCCGAATTCGGAGCTTGTAGCAGGGAAGACCATAGGGTTAGGCTCTCCGCGGTAATCGAATCCGGTCCAGTAGAACAATCCTGCAAGATAGTCTCTTTCTGCATAGAATTTCCAACCTCTTTCGATGCAGTTGTACAGGCTGTCAGGACCGTGCTTGCTACGGTTGAGCGCTGCCATTCTGCCGTCACCTGCTTCAAAATACACACCTCGTGTACCGCAGCCTGTAGTCTCTTCTGAGCCCAGAGCGCATCTTTCAGGATAGTCTGCACGGTGCTGTTCAACAGGATTCTGGAGAATATAGTTATAGCCTGCCACATCTGCAGGGATAAGGATTGCCGGACCGCTGCTGGAAGCCACGGTCATGAGGCGTGTCGGATCGAAACGGTGGCAGTATTCTCTCATTGATTCTGCGATACGTGTACCATATTCCTTCCATTCTATTCCCCATTCCTCGTTTCCTACGCTCCAGAGAATGATGGAAGGATGGTTCCTGTCGCGGCGGATCATTCTTTCCAGTAGATCCGTGTGTTCGCGGTTTACTCCTGTAAGACGGTTTTCCTCAATGACAAGGATACCTAGTCTGTCACATGCATCGAGCATTTCGGGTGTCATCGGATTATGGCTTGACCGGTATGCGTTGCAGCCGAATTTCTTGAGCTGGAGAAGCCTCCATTCCTGAAGACCGTCAGGTATGCCGCTTCCGACTCCGGCATGGTCCTGATGCATGTTCACACCCTTGAGCTTGACTTGCTTTCCGTTGAGGAAAAAACCCTTGTCATTGTCAAACGCGATATGTCTGATTCCTGTGACCGTCTCGTATGTATCGGTGACTTTCCCATCTACTATGACTTCGGTGACGATAGTGTAAAGATACGGATCTTCACAGCTCCACAAGTGCGGATTCTCGACAGGAATCGCTGTCTTGCTCAGATGAGATGCCTTGCCTTCTATGACGGTACCCTCCACATCTGAGGTACCGGCCACATTGCCCGAAGCGTCCTTCAGAATATGTCTGATGGAGTATTCAGAAGGGGAAGTCCCCATGTTCTGCACTGTCGTTTCGATGTGCAGGGAAGCCATGCTGAGGTCAGGACCGGCATCGCCGCGCAGGCTGTATGGCACTGCAAATTCGGAATATGCGAATGTTCCGAAAGGAGCGACATGTACCTTGGAAGCCTTGTTCAGCCATGTGTGCCTGTAGATGCCGGCTCCTTCATAGAACCAGCCCTCTTCCAGAGTGGCATCGGCGCGTACGCATACCAGGTTTTCTCCTCCGTAATCCAGATATTCCGAGATGTCGTAAATCTGTGTGGCATAGCCGCTTGGCTCGTGTCCCAGATAGAAACCGTTCACCCATATGCGTGCGTCACGGAATATTCCGTCGAACTGCAGCCATATGTGTTTTCCATAGTCTTCAGCAGGTATGGTGAATGTCTTTCTGTACCAGCCTACGCTTGTCTGGGGATATTTGTATCCTACGGTCTTGTAGCCATGGCTGTGGCTCGCTTCCTCTGCGTATGGAAGATCGACGACCCAGTCGTGCGGCAGGTCTGTCGAAGCCCATTGTGAATCATCGAACTTTAGAGAATACGGACCCTCGTTATGGATTGATGCAGCTTTAGTCAGGTAGTTGAAATATTCGGTGCCGCAGCCGAAATCCTTTGCAGGAGAAGAGGCGTCACCGAAAGCAAATTTCCACCCTTCATCGAAATTCTGCCGTTCGCGCTGATCTTGTGCTGATGATGTCAATGCTGTAATAAAGCAGATTATGGCAATAAAGATCCGTTTCATCTTAAATCATATTTTACGTTTCAATCCGATGCCCGGTGCATCTGGGAGGGTGATTTTTCCATTTATCACCTTCATTCCTTCAAAGAGGTCGTTAGTTATCAGGAGATTGCCGTCCAGGTCGGCGAAGTCCACCGCAGGAGAAAGCTGGGCGGCGGCAGATACGGCACATGATGTTTCGGTCATGCAGCCTATCATTACCTTCATGCCTTCAGCACGTGCGTAGTTCAGCATTTTCCATGCTTCTCGCATTCCCGTACATTTCATGAGCTTGATGTTTATGCCGTGGTAAGCCCCCTTGATGGAAGGTATGTCCGCAAGCCTCTGGACCGCCTCGTCCGCGAATATAGGAAGAGGGCTTCTTTCAGTTATCCAGGCATTGTCGTCAATAAGCTCTTTTGCCATCGGCTGCTCGACCATCACTATGCCGTTCTCCTTCAGCCAGAATATTTCGTCCAGAGCCTGTTCCCTGTCCTTCCAACCCTGGTTTGCATCTACAGCCAGAGGCAGGTCGGTCACTTCCCGTATGGTTCCGATCATTTCCTTGTCGTTGTCAAGCCCGACCTTGACCTTCAGGATATTGAAGCGGTCAGCACATTCGCGCGTCTTTTCGCGTACTACTTCCGGAGTGTCTATGCCGATTGTGAAAGTCGTGTCAGGAGCCTTTGACGGATCCAGTCCCCATATTCTCCACCAAGGCTGGCCGAGAAGCTTGCCCACGAGATCGTGCAATGCTATGTCTATGGCTGCTTTGGCCGCTCCGTCTCCCGGAGACAGACTGTCAACGTATGCGAGAATCGTCTCAAGCTGGAACGGATCACGGAACTGGCTGAGGTTTACCTTGCTGAGGAATGAGGTGACGGTTTCGACGCTTTGTCCCAGATATGGTGGCATTGAAGCTTCTCCGTATCCTGTAAGTCCCTCATATTCAATCTTTACCTGTACTCCGGGAGTCGTCTTTCTTGAGTATGAAGAAACCGTGAAAGTGTGGCGCAGCTGAAGCTCATAAGGCTCGAAACAGAGTTTCATTCCTGTACCCTTGTAGCCGGAATGTACGCAACCGGTCAGACCGGCAGCCGCACCGGCCGTCAGCAGTCCTGCTGTCTTTATGAAGTCTCTACGTTTCATGTTTATAAATGTAAAGATACGAAATCAGTTATGAACTGAGCAATAAAATTCTTAATTTTGTGGAAATGTCTTTAAACTTATGAAGAAGTCTGCATATATATTACTGTTGCTTGCATGTGTTTTTGCCTGCGGAAATCCATCGGAAGAAAAGAATCTTCCTGATGCCGGCACTGATGTAGAGGTTTCCGAAGTGCTTCCCATAACGGGAACATTCGTCAATCTTCCATATCAGGATGTACGTAACAAATATACCAATCCGCCTCATATAGATAATACCGACCCGCAGATGTGGGCGGCAAAGATTGCTGAAATGAAGAGTATGGGCATGGAATACCTTGTTTTCATGTCTGTGGCGAATGAGCAGAAGGCATATTATCCGTCGAAGCTGATGGACTGGCATTATCCTCAGTGGCGGAAAAGTCCTGTGGATGCAGTCATGGACGCTGCTGCAGAAAATGGAATGAAGGTCTTCATGAGTACAGGCTGGGCCAAGGATCAGGATGACAATCTGCGTGATCCCAAGATCAAAGGCCGCCAGCTGGAGATGATGGAGGAGCTTGCAGGAATCTATGGCGGACATCCTGCATTCCATGGCTGGTATCTTCCTGTAGAAGACTGTCTTGGACCGGTTCTGACTGATTATGCTGTTGAGGCTGTCAATGCTCTTACTGCCCGTGCCCGTGAACTTACTCCTGCAGCAAAGATCCTTATTTCTCCGTATGGCATCTTCAATTCCGATTTTGACGATCCCCGTTACGAGCAGCAGCTTTCGCGTCTGAAAGTGGATATAATAGCATATCAGGATGAAGTGGGTTGTGTCCGTGAAAGATATCCTTTGACACACCTTCGCGAGAACTGGAAGAAGCTTCGCGCCATCCATGACAAGACCGGTGTGGAGATGTGGGCAAACTGCGAGTCCTTTACATGGGAGAAAGGCACGAATGACCGTTCGTCAGCGCTGATTCCTGCAGCATTCAGCCGTCTTCTTGCCCAGCAGGTGGCTGCGACTGCGGGCGGTGTGGACAGGATCATATCATTCACTATGTGCGGCATTTATGAGCCTTCGGAAACCAGATATGAACTCGGACAGCCTATATGGTCACGTGAGGCGGGAATGGAATACCTTCATTGGCTGGAGCATGGCAGCCTCCTTGCTGATGCGATGCTCGGCAAGTTCGGTCCGATAGCGACGGAGGATCCTGCAGATCCACGTTGGACAAAATATCCGAAAGGAACTCACGAGATAGTGTTTGAGCATTGTGATGAGCTTTCTTGGCTGATGGTGCTTATGCTTGATTGTGCCAAGGACGGGATCGTGCCGCCGCAGAAAGTTCATCTTTTCACAAGCGACGATGGTGAAAAGTGGAGCCTGTATGAAATCAAGGACAGTCCGGCTTTTCCGAACACCCTGCATGATGCCTTCATAGACCATCTGGTGTTCTCTCCTGTCAAGTCGCCTTATCTTAAGATTGCCTTCACGGCAGAAGAGGAAGTTTATCTTCAGACAATTTGTCATTGATAGAGTTTATAAAATTATAATAATCATAGAGTCATGTTTAATTCTGAAGTATATGTGAACCGACGCCACGTGCTGCTTGAGCAGATGGCGGCCAGGACACCGGAGGGCAACAGGGGTATAGCTGTTTTCCTCGGAAATGCCGATGCTGCGATGAATTATCGCGGCAATGACTATAAGTTCCGTCAGGACAGCAACTTCATTTATTACTGGGGTATAGACGAGCCATGGTTTGCGGCGGTGCTTGATCTTGACAGTGCTGACGAATGTCTTTACGGCAATGATCTGGATATAGATGATATCATCTGAATGGGACCTCACCCGACCGTAGCCTCAAAGGGAGAGGCAATAGGCTGCGCCAGGACCATGCCTCTTGCCGGGTTTGACAAGGCTGTGACGGATGCTGTTGCGGCAGGTCGTCCGGTTCATTTCCTGCCTCCTGCAAGGTATTATAACCAGATGAAGCTGGCCGAGCTGACAGGCAAGTCGAATGCAGCTGTGCGCAAGGTGGCTCCGGTCGCTGCCGGTGGTGCTTCTGAGGAGCTTGTAAAGTCTGTCGTGGCGATGCGTCTTATCAAGGAGCAGTGCGAGATAGAAGAAATAGACAAGGCATGCGAAATCGGCTACTGGATGCATACTGAGGCTCGTCGTGGCTGTAAGCCGGGAGTTCTTGAGCAGGATATCGTCGGCAGAATGGAAGGTGTCACACTTTCAAAGGGCTGGGGAGTGTCGTTCACGACTATCCTTTCACAGAATGGCGAAACTCTGCATAATCATTCTCACCATCAGATCATCACTCCTGGACGTCTGCTCGTTGTGGATGCGGGTGCTGAAAGCAATACCCATTATGCTTCGGATTTCACACGTTCATATCCTTGCAGCGGAAAGTTCACTACCAAGCAACGCGAGATATATGATATAGTGGAGCAGGCGAATGAGCTGGCATTCAGCATCACCAAGCCTGGTACTTCATATTGGGACGTTCATTGTGCGACTGTAAGATATATGCTTGAGCAGCTCAAGGCTCTGGATTTTGTCCGTGGAGATGTGGACGAAATGGTGGCATGCGGCATATCAGGACTCTTCATGCCTCACGGCCTTGGTCACAACATGGGCCTTGATGTGCATGATATGGAGGATCTCGGAGAGAATTATGTGGGTTATGGTGACGAGCGTCAGCGTTCTCCGCTTCTGGGCATGGGCAATCTGCGAATGGCACGTGACTTGAAGCCGGGACATGTGATTTCTGATGAGCCGGGCATATATTTCATTCCTGCGCTTATCGAGCAGTGGAAGAGGGAAGGTACCGACAAGGGCTTTGTCAATTATGGAAAGCTGGCAGATTATTATGATTTCGGCGGAATACGCCTTGAGGACGATGTGCTCGTTACAGCAGATGGTGCCCGCCGTCTCGGTCCTATGCGTCTTCCGATCAGATCATCAGATGTAGAGGAAATAATGTCTAAAGAGTAATAGATTTATGGATATAGTAGTTTCGATATTGGCTATCCTGGCCGGAATCATAGGCATTGCCGGCAGTATTCTTCCGGGCCTTCCGGGTACTCCTGTCAGCTGGCTGGGACTTCTTATTCTCTATATCTGGGGAAACGGTACCAATGCTGCAGGTGAAGAGATCACCATGAGGACTCTGATCGTATGGCTGATAGTAGTCGCGATAGTTTCTGTGATCGACTATATCGTGCCTATGTATTTTACAAAGGTTACAGGAGGCAGCAAATATGCCGAGCGAGGAGCACTTGTCGGACTTATAGCCGGCATAGTACTTACCCCGATCGGCATGATTCTCGGTTCTTTCCTCGGCGCTTTCCTCTTTGAACTGTATTATACCCGTCAGGGAATGATGCAGGCTCTGAAGGCAGCGATAGGATCTTTCCTGGGCTTTATTACAGGTACCGGTCTCAAGACCATTGTAGCTGTGATAATAATGTGGAAGATCTTCGTGTTTGCATTCTGATGCTTAAGACAGCAGCTTCTTTACAAGAGTAGAAATGAGCCTTCCTTCTGCAAGGCCGGCAAGTTTCTTTGTAGCGACTCCCATCACCTTGCCCATGTCAGATGGCTTTGATGCTCCGACTTCCGCTATTATTGATCTGAGCTGCTCTTCTACTTCTGCTTCAGACAGCTGTTTTGGAAGATAGACCTCCATTGCGGCAGCTTCTGCAAGTTCATTATCAGCAAGTTCAGGGCGTCCGGCAGCGTTATACTGCTGGGCGCTTTCTTTACGCTGCTTCACGAGCTTCTGTATGATCTTCACGATTGCGGCGTCGTCAACTTCTCCAGTCGATCCTTCCGCTGTCTTGGCAAGCATTATGGCTGCTTTGATCGCCCTCAATGATGCGAGACGTACTGTCTCCTTTGCTTTCATCGCCGATACCATGTCGGCCTGTATGAGTTTCTCCAATTCCATGTTTATCTGTATTTTTCGTATTCAGGCATTGCTATGCTTGAAATGAATTCCTTGAATTTCTTATCGTCTTTAGGACAGATGACCAATGCATCTTCGGTATCTATCACCATGAAGTCTTCCAGACCCGTAATCGCAATGAGCTTCTTCTTTTCTGGAGAGACCACAAGTGTTCCTGAAGTGTTTTCAATGAGCATCTTACCGGCACTTATGGCATTCCTGTCCTGATCTTTCGGAATGAAGTTGTACAAAGATTCCCATGTACCTACATCCTGCCAGCCGAACCGTACCGGATATACCCATGCCATGCCAGTCTTTTCCATGACTCCGTAATCGATGGAGATGTTGATGCAGCCGGTGTATGCTCTTGCGATGAATTCGCTTTCGATCCTTGTCCCTATGGCTGATTCCCAGCCTGTGAAAAGTCCTGTCACTTCAGGCAGGTGGCGTTCCATCTCCTTCCTGATGGTCTTGGCCTTCCATATGAATATACCGGCGTTCCATAGGAATTCTCCTGTACTGATGAATACCTGTGCCATATCCTTGTCCGGTTTTTCAGTGAACGTCTTGACCTGAAGAGGCTGGTTGTTCCTGTAGGCCTTGCTTCCTCCATAGGCCTGGATATATCCGTAGTTGGTGTCAGGTCTGGTCGGAACGATTCCCAATGTCATCAGAACATCATTCTCTTCTACATAGTCGAATGTGTTCATGATGGTCTGGGCGAATATGTCATCGTTGTCGATGATGTGGTCGGCAGGCGTAACTACCATCATCGCTTCAGGATCTCTCTTGAGGAGGGTATATACCGAGTATGCAATGCATGGAGCAGTGTTTCTGTTGTAAGGTTCCAGAAGAAGATTCTTTTCTTCAAGTTCCGGAATCTGCTCGAGCACAAGTTCGCGGTATCTGGCCGATGTGACGACAATTATGTTTTCCTGGGGAACGATGCCGAGGAATCTGTTGTATGTCTGCCGGATGAATGTCTGCCCGGTATCGGCTACATCAAGAAACTGTTTCGGCTTTGTGGTCTTGCTGACAGGCCAGAAACGTGTTCCGGTACCTCCTGCCATTATCACACAATAGCAATGATTCCTGTTCATATGGTGTGGTCTTTATTTATTATATGTATATTGGTATATAGGCCTGTGGAAACCATTCAGAAGTCTGGCCTTCCTTTCCGAATGTTATTGCGATGATGTCGAAATGACATTCGTGGTTTCCATATGGCAGTCCTTTCGTTGTCTTAAGGTAGCCCAGTGCTGCCTTGGCTATCCTGTTCTGTTTGGCTCTGTTTACATTCTCCTGCGGGGGCGTCTGTATGCTGTCCCGGCGGGTCTTGACTTCAACAAAATGTATTCCATCCGGATCGAAGGAAATTATGTCGATTTCAAGATGGCCGCATCTCCAGTTCCTCTCCAGTATCACATGCCCCATGCTTCTCAGCAGGTCGCATGCCATGTCTTCGCCGAGAACCCCTAGATCATGTCTGTGATTTCCTTTACCCTCCATTCTCCCTCCTCTTTCACTACTGCCGCTTTTTTAGTCTTAGTGTTTCCGTCTGCCTCTATCCTGTAATATACAGCTCTTCCGTTTTCCTCCTTGGCTGTCTTCAGTATCTCTATTTCAGATTCCGCGAGCATTGTAGATGCTATTGCCAATGCACTGCTGTCTTCCTTCTGAAGGTTTTTCCAGACCTCCCGGTATCTGGAGATATAATCCTCCATACCGGCTGAATCGCAAAGGCTGTATGCTTCTTCGAAGTCTCCTCCTGCAACGGCCCTGCAGAAACCAGCAACCACTTCCTCTGGCTCCAACGCCTTTTTCTCCTCTGCGTTATTTCCGCCGCATGACATCAGCAGACCTGATGTGCATATCAAAGCGATATATTTCAATGTTCTTATCATTGCTTATCTTATTATTCAAATGTCACTATCGTAACTCCTGTACCACCAAACTGAATATGCTCATCCTTTACGCTGGCTACACCCGGAATCGTCCTGATCAACTTCTGAAGTTCGTCACGAAGCACTCCAGTACCCTTTCCATGTATGATCCTGACGCTCGGCACGCCAAGCATCACAGCATCATCCACATACCTGGTCACCTTCTCCACGGCATCATTCAGTCTTTCGCCCCTGACATCCATCTCGGTGCTGAAACTCAGCTTCCTCTCGCTGATCGATGAATCGAAGCGGATTGTCGAAACCGGCCTTGAAGTCTCCTTCACGGCGCTCTTGAATTCGTTGGAAGTGATCCTTTCAACCTTGTCAAGAGGCATCTTGCTGCTGATGTTTCCTATGGCTACTATCACAGCCTTGGCTGAAACTTTCGTGACCTCTCCGACCATGCCGTTTTCCTTAACGCGCACCTTCTCCCCGGCTTTGAGAGGGGCTGACCTGAAAGCCTCTATCCTTTCCCTCTCGGCCATCTGCTCCCTGAGCTCCTGTGCGGCCATGTCGTCGGCTTTCTTTGCCTTCCTCTGCTTCTGACGCTCCTTTCTTGCGTCGATCTGTTTTATCTTCCGCTCGATATAGTCGTCCTTTTCCTTCTGCTCCTTTTCCTTGCGGGCGGCAAGTATGGACATGAAGTCCTGAAGTTCCTTTCTTGCCTCCTGTGTCTCCTCTTTGGCAGCCTGAGATTCCTTGATGGTCTTGATCGTGTTCTCTACCTGCTTGTTGGCTCCCTTGATGATCGCTTCAGCTTCCTTCTTGGCATCGTCAAGAATCTCTTTCTTGAGCTGCTTTATCTGCTGCAGCTCCTTCTGGTATTTGTCCGTAATGTTTTCAAGGGTCTTGTCGGTATGCCTTATCCTTTCCAGCTTCTCGTCAAGAGCCTTCCTGTTGCGTGCTATCTTGCGGAGATTCCTTTCTATGCCGACAAACTCTTCTCCTGCACGGTTTTCCGCGTCTTTGATTATCGACTCAGGAAGCCCCATCTTGCGTGCAAGTTCAAATGCGAAAGAATTGCCGGGAAGTCCCATTTCCAGCTTGAACAGAGGTGCGATGTTCTTTACATCGAACATCATGGCTCCGTTCATCACACCTGTATCTGCAGAAGCATACAGTTTCAGATTTGTGTAATGGGTTGTGATCACTCCGTATGTACCTCTCTTGTCGAGCTCGCTGAGAATAGCTTCGGCGATCGCTCCTCCCGCAGCAGGTTCAGTTCCCGATCCGAACTCATCTATGAGCACAAGAGTCTTTTCATCAGCTCTTGTCAGAATGTCCTTCATGTTCCCGAGGAATGAGCTGTATGTACTCAAGTCGTTGTCGATGGACTGGTCGTCCCCGATATCCACCATTATCCTGTCGAATACAAGCATTTCCGAAGTTTCGGAGGTCGGTATCAGCATTCCCCATTGGAACATGTACTGAAGAAGACCGACTGTCTTCAGACATACGGATTTTCCTCCTGCATTCGGACCCGATATCAGAAGTATGTGCTTTTCCGGAGTAAGTGAGGCTGTCAAAGGAACGATTTCCTTCTTTTCCTTCCGGAGCGCCCTTTCCAGAAGCGGATGTCTTGCCTTGCGGAGATTCATCTGGCCGTCTTCGGAGATGACAGGCATTCCTGCTATGAAATCAAGGGATATCTGGGCCTTGGCCATGATGAAGTCGATCTCTCCGAGATAACGGGCTGCTTCGACCAGATCAGGAATGTATGGCCTCAGGAAATCTGTGAATTCAAGCAGTATGCGGATTATCTCCCTCTGCTCGGAAAATTTGAGTTCCTTTATTTCATTGTCAAGTTCGACGACTTCGGCCGGCTCTATGAATGCGGTCTTTCCTGTTGCGGATTCATCGTAAATGAATCCCGGTATCCTCTTCTTGTTTGCGGCACTTACCGGTATGAGCATCTTGCCGTCACGTATGGAAACGCCGGCATCGCTGTCAACGATCCCTTCCTCCTGAGCCTTTCTGAGTATGGCGTTCATTCTCCTCGAAATAGCTCCTTCCTTTTCGTGCAGGGCCTTGCGTATGCTGTAGAGCTGATCGGAAGCTGTGTCCTTGACATCACCGTAGCGGTCAAGAATAAGGTCTATCCTCCTCTGGACTTCCGGGAAACTCAGGATACGGGAACTCATCCGTTTGAGATTAGGATATACTCCGTCTTTGATCCCGTCGAAGAATGATGTTACCTTTCTGAGGGTTTCCAGCATTGTCTTGAGCTTCCTGAGCGAAATCAGGTCGATTGCTGACGAGCTTCTTTCGAGCGGTTTCAGGAAATCGATGCAATCGATGAAACCACCTGACGGGAAGCTGTCCTCAAACATCATGATGAGGCGCATCTCGTCAGTAAGAAGCAGTCTTCTGCGTATATGCGATATGTTGGTTGAAAAGGTTTCAGTCGCTGTCCTTTCCGCGGCGTATGCCGTAGAGCATCTGTCGGATATGATCTGCCTGATACGGTCAAATCCTATCTTCTGCTCCAGTCTGGTGTCTATTGTTCTTTTTCTCTCTTCCAAGTCTAATTCTCCACTATTCTTCTCCAAGCGATGCATTCAGGAGAAGTTTGAGTTCGTTGATGTTTGTGATAGGCGTCACTTCGCCCGCCTTTACAAAGGATATCTTTCCTGTCTCTTCCGAAACGACTACGGCATCCGCATCCGTTTCCTCCGTTATTCCTATGGCAGCCTTGTGCCTCATGCCATAGCTTGCCGGAATATTCGTCCTTTCTGTGATAGGAAGGGTGCATCGTGCGGCGACTATGCGGCCTCCGGAAATGATGAGCGCTCCGTCATGCAGAGGCGAGTTCTTGAAGAACAGGTTCATTATGAGGCGACGGTGTATGGCTGCATCGATGCGGTCTCCCGTGCTTATTATCTCGTCGAGGGAGGCTTTGTGCGTTATGACTATAAGCGCTCCTGTCTTGTCTTCAGACATTCTTCTGCATGCTTCTGTCAGGTCATTGACCGCTTCGCTACCGCTGATGTTGGTGCTTTTGCTGCCTCCTCCTATGCTGCGGATCTTGTCAAGAATCGCACGTCCTTGTGCGCTGTTCATGTATCTGCTTCCGAGCTGCATGAGGAATTTTCTGATTTCCGGCTGGAAAATGACGATGACCGCTATGAGACCGACGTCAAGTACGGTTTCCATGATGTTGGTCATCAGCCTCATGTTGAAGGCGGATACAATGACTCTGATCACGTACAGCGATATGATGGCGACAAATATGCTCATCGCCGAAGTGCCCCTGATCCAACGGAAAATGAAGAAGATCAGCAGTGCAAGCAGAAGTATGTCCAGAATGTCCGCAAAGGACAGCTGAAGAAAGCCGAAGATCGCCAGTGTCATATACCTTTATTATATCCGCGCAAAGATAGTGATAATAAGTAAAGTTTGAAATGTTTATCACGTCAACTTTTGAATGTGTGGATTTATGAAGGGAAATACGTCAGATTATACGAAAATGGCGCAAAATGTCATATGGCTCATATGGGGACGGGATAACCTGTCATGGATATGGTTCAAGGACACAGGTCATAGACCATATGTTCTTCGAGGGACTTACAATAAAAAGTTTCCGTACAGTCATAGGTCCGTGGACTAGATATAAATACATATCCGACCACAATCCTGTATTGGCATTGTCCTATAATAAGTGGTAATGAATCAGATAATTGTACTTGAAATATGAAAGACTTGATCAGACATTTCGCCATTGCAGCGTTACTTATGCTGCTGGCTTTTGCCGCATGTAATAATGACAACTTGGAACAGTCTATGGAGGTAACTTCAGCAAAGGATGGCCGGACAACACGTCAGGAGAATCGATAGGTATCGGATATGGTCATGGCGAATCCAAGGAGGTGAAGGCCGCCTCGTTCAAGGCTTATGCAGACAAGGCAAGAAAAGACAAGGCTCCAAACGACTGGCTCTGCAATCATGTTTCATTGGCTGGCAGTCCGAAGAGCAATGCTCAATATCTCAATCCGATTGCGGCAGAGTATATCCTCTCCAACCCGGGCAGGACGGCCATTGTCAATCAGAACGTACGCTACAAGCAGGCTGCAAAGTGAGACGGAGTGTTGAAATAAAAAGTTATCAACAAAATTTTCTCGTAAAATGTTGAAAATAAAGATATTATTCGTATATTTGCAGCCCGCAAAAATGTGAAGCGGGATATAAAGTATTTATAATCAATTAATTAAACAAACCAATGCCTGGATTAATTGGAAAGAAAATCGGAATGACTTCCGTTTTCGGTGCCGATGGAAAAAATATTCCATGCACCGTTATTGAGGCTGGTCCATGTGTAGTTACGCAGATTC
>JAZLAS010000046.1:0-1579 GCA_045613365.1 Candidatus Cryptobacteroides sp. | reverse complement strand
GAAGTGACAGAACGTTTTATACGTTATTCGGATAACGGAAGGGCCAACGATGTGCTTCTGCTTCAGCTATATATGTCTATACATTTGCCTGACGCAGAAGTAGAAAGCCTATTGGCTGAATTTGATTGGGATAAAAAGTGTTGGAATGACATAGATTATACCGACATGAACCGTGGCCGCTGGCCTTCTACACTCCATATCACGCGTATGTATTCTCTGGCTAAAATATATAAAGCCGGTAATGAAAGATGGAGGGATTCGGAACAAATCAGCAAGTTGCTTCATGCTGCTATGGCATGGTGGTATGAGAATATGCCGGTATGTCCGAACTGGTGGCATAATGACATTGGAGTCCCAAAGAAACTGACTACTGTCCTCCTTATGATCAGGGATGAACTATCAGAGGAGGAGATTGCCGGAGGCCTTAAGGTGCTTGAGCGCTCCAAGTTCGGCAGGACAGGTCAGAACAAGGTATGGCTTGCAGGAAACAATCTCATGAAAGGTCTTCTCATAGATGATGAAGAGCTTGTCATAAAGGCACGTGATCTTATTGCGGAAGAGATGTGCATGACTGATGAAGAAGGCATTCAGGAGGATTGGTCTTTCCACCAGCATGGTCCTCAGATTCAGTTCGGTAACTATGGCCTCACATATGTCGAGACAATATCCTTCTGGTTAAGAGCATTAAAGGGAACCCGTTACGATTTTACTCTTGAGCAGAAAAGAGTCGTCTGCAACCTTATGAAGGAGGGTATTTGCTGGAGTGTATATGGAGGAGTGATGGATCCGAGCTATTGCGGAAGACAGAATTTCATCGACGGTGGTCCGGGAAAGGCGTTCTCATTAGCAGTTGCTGCTCAAAATATGGCAGCTGCCATAGATTCGGAGAGAGAATTTTTCACTAATGTATCCAACGAATGTCTCTTGCCGGAAGAATATGGCAATACACTTACCGGATCCAGATATTACCACCGTTCAGACTGTGGAGTATTCCGCACTGAGAATTGGTATGGATCTGTCCGTATGCATTCCGAAAGAACTATCGGATTCGAGTTTACCAACAACGAGAATACACTCGCCAATTTCTCTGCAGATGGCGCCGTAATAGTTATGCAGGATGCGAAGGAATTTGAAAATATCTTCGCTTACTGGGACTGGCGTAAAGTACCGGGAGTGACATCTTACGATGATGGAAAGCCAATCAAATGCGATGATAGTATTGAGGGAAAGAGGAATCATTCGCAGCATGTCGGTGGTTATGTGCATGATGGCATAATGACTGCGACAATGGAGCTTAACCGTGACGGCCTGCACGCATTGAAGAGCATGTTCTTCTTCGAGGACTGCGTAGTGTGTCTTGGCACTGACATCAAGACTACAAGGACAGATGTCAAATCAGTCACAACAGCTGTCGACCAGATACATCTCGCTGGTAAGGTAAAGGCTGGTAAAGGATGGGTCCATCATGCTGGAAGGGGATACGTCAGCCTGGATGGGACTCCTCTAAATTATACCGCGGAGATGCAAAGGGGTAAATGGGATGCAATTGACCCTGCCTTTACTGATAAGTGGGATGAAG
>JAZLAS010000045.1:0-44711 GCA_045613365.1 Candidatus Cryptobacteroides sp. | reverse complement strand
TTACTTTCCGATGCAAAAATTCGCAAAGATATTCCCCAGAACCTCATCGGTCGAGATCTCTCCGACGATGGAGCCTATATGATAGATTGCTTCGCGGATGTCCTGGGCGGCGAGGTCGGTAGGGAGGCCGGAGGCGAGGCCTTCGCGGACGCGGAGGAGGGAGGTGCGGGAGTTGATGAGGGCCTGGACGTGGCGCTGGTTGGTGACGAGAGTTGTGTCGCTGTCGGCGAGGAGATTGCGCTGAGAAGTGGCAAGATGGGCGCGGAGCTCGTGGATTCCGGTGCCGGTCTTGGCTGAAATCGGAATTATTGCGACGTTTTCTCTAACTCCTTTGTTTTCAAGTTCCGAAACAATGAAGTTCGATGTGCTAACATTATTGTTAACCCCTGAAATGTCTGTTTTGTTGAGCAGAATGACCAGTTTCTGGGTGTTGAAATCGACCTTGGCGATGATCTCACGGACTGTCTCGCAGGTGGTCTCGAAGTCTCGTGTGAGATCGACCATTCCGAGTACAATAGAAGCCTCGGAGATCTTCTTGAATGTCCTTTCGATTCCGATTCTTTCGACTGTTTCTGTGGTCTCGCGGAGGCCGGCGGTGTCGATGAATCTGAACAGGATTCCGTCGATGTTCAAGGTTTCTTCGATGGTGTCGCGGGTGGTGCCGTGGATGTCGGATACGATGGCGCGGTCTTCACCGAGGAGGGCGTTCAGCAGTGTGCTTTTTCCTGTGTTCGTGGCGCCGGCTATTGCGACCGGAACTCCGTTCTTGATGGCATTGCCGAGACGGAATGAATCCACCAGTCTGGTGACATGTCCGATGATATCCGACAGCAGCGCATCGAGTCTGGACCTGTCTGCAAACTCGACTTCTTCTTCGCTGAAATCAAGCTCAAGTTCCATCAGTGACACCAGCTCGAGAAGTTCTGAGCGCATGTCGCGTAGCTCGGATGAAAAGCCGCCCTTCATCTGGTTGAACGCGATGCGGTGTGACGCGGCATTCTGTGATGCAATGACGTCTGCAACTGCTTCTGCCTGAGCTAGGTCCATCTTTCCATTTAAATAAGCTCTTTGGGTAAATTCTCCAGGCTCTGCAGCTCTCGCTCCCGCCTGATGGAGCATGGCCATTATCTCTGAAACTATGTACGATGAGGCATGGCATGATATCTCGACTGAGTCCTCGCCTGTATATGAATGAGGTGCGCGGAAAACGCTTGTCAGCACCTCGTCAATGACGTGTCCATCAGGTGTGACTGCCGTTCCGAACCGGATCGTATATCCCTCCGATCCGGAGATGCTTCCTCGACGGCATGAGATGACTTTGTCGGCTATCGTCAAGGCTTCCGGGCCGCTTACTCTTATTATTGAAATAGCACCGGTACCGGGTACCGTAGCGGGTGCATATATCGTGTCCTCGTTTCTTATGTACATGGCTGTTGAATTTCTTGTTGCAAAAATACAATTTAATTTGCGTAAATCTCCTAAAATTTCTTATCTTCGCAAGGTTTTACGGAAACCTAACGGGTTATTGGGATTAACAGTTTTTCGGGATATTGCCATGTGTAATAAATCATACGCCGGAACATATCAGAAAGTGAACGCATTACCAGTTGATGCACAGTCTTGTTTGTCCCTGTTACTATAGCTGTCGGCCATTTTCTCAAATGAGATATGGTCGTTTTTTTTATGGATTCCCGATCGGGTCGGGGTTGACGAAAAGTCAGGTCTTGAAGACTTGAAGAAATGTATTGAAATTTAAACTTAACAGAATATAAGATGAAACTTAAAGCAACACTTCGACTGGAGAACGGCCTTGAATTCCATGGCTATTCTTTCGGCTGTACAAATGCTGTAGGAGGTGAGGTGGTCTTCAACACATCGATGGTCGGTTATCCCGAGCAGTTGACAGACCCTACCTATAATCAGCAGATTCTATGTCTGACTTATCCTTTGATCGGAAATTATGGAGTTCCTTCAGAAAATCTGATGGCAGAATACCTCTCTGAGAAACTTGAGTCTGAGAGAATCCAGCCTAATGGTTTGATAATTTTCGACTATAGCGAGGATTACAGTAACTGGGAAGCTGAAAAGAGTCTCGAACAGTGGATGAAAGAACAGGGTCTTACCGGTATCTATGGCATTGATACTCGTGAACTTACAAAGGTTCTCCGCGATAAGGGTACTATGAAGGGCTGTATTATTCCGGAAGGGACAAAGGCGCCTGAGACATTTGCCGAGCCCGATCCTGCAGAAGTGTCTTGCAAAGAGGTCATTGTCTATAAGGCTCAGCCAGCTCAGACAGTAGAAAATATAAACGGAAGCATGGCTGCGACAACAGCAGGCAAGCGCATCGTGCTGGTTGACTGTGGCGTCAGACACAGCATCATACGCGGTCTCATAGCCAGAGGAGCCGAAGTTGTCAGAGTACCATACAACTATGACTTCACCGAAATGGAATATGATGGTGTTTATGTATCAAATGGTCCTGGATGTCTTTGCAAATACGAAGAGACATTGGAGATACTCAAGAAGGTTCTCGCAGGAAACAAGCCTGTCTTCGGACTTGGTACAGGATATCACCTCATTGCAAAAGCTGCCGGCTGTGAAATGGCAAGACTTCAGCACCCTCACAGAAGTGCCAATCAGCCTGTACGTAAGGAAGGCAGCAATCGCACATATATCACAGCCCAGAATGTCAGCCGTACGATCAAGCCGGAGTCTCTCCCTGCTGATTGGGACGTTTGTTTCACAAACCTCAATGATGGTAGCGTAGATGGAATCCGCCATAAGGTAAAACCGTTCGCAGGCACTCAGTTCAATCCTGAAGTATGTGTCGGATTGACAGAGAACATTACCCCTATTGATGAATTCATAAGCAAACTCTAAGGATATGATTGACAACAGCATAAAGAAAGTCCTCGTGCTCGGTTCGGGAGCACTCAAGATCGGTCAGGCAGGAGAGTTTGACTATTCTGGTTCACAGGCGCTCAAGGCTCTCAGGGAAGAGGGTATCGAGACTATTCTCATCAATCCGAACATCGCTACTGTTCAGACTTCCGAGCAGGTTGCTGACAAAGTGTATTTCCTCCCCGTTACAGCATACTTTGTAGAGAAGGTCATCCAGAAGGAAGCTCCACAAGGAATCCTCCTGGCATTCGGTGGACAGACAGCATTGAACTGCGGCGTGGCTCTTTACGAAGCAGGCATCCTTGAGAAATACAATGTGAAGGTACTTGGTACTCCGGTTCAGGCGATCATGGATACGGAAGACCGTGAATTCTTCAACGCCAAGCTTGCTGAAATCAATGTCAAGACCATCAAGTCACATGCAGTTGAGACTGTGGAGGCTGCAAAGGAAGCTGCCAAAGAACTCGGCTATCCGGTGATTGTTCGTGCAGCGTATGCTCTCGGTGGTCTCGGATCAGGTTTCTGTAACAATGAAGAGGAACTGGTGACCTTGTGTGAAAGTTCATTCTCTTTCTCCCCTCAGGTACTTGTCGAGAAGTCTCTCAAGGGCTGGAAGGAGATAGAGTATGAGGTGATGCGTGACCGTTATGACAACTGCATCGCCATCTGTAATATGGAGAACTTCGACCCGCTCGGTATCCATACCGGTGAGTCAATAGTGGTAGCTCCGACCCAGACGCTCAGTGCAAAGGAATGTGCATTTCTCCATGATCTCGCAATCAAGATGGTCCGCCATATCGGTATCGTCGGCGAGTGTAACGTCCAGTATGCATATGATACGGACTCGATGGAGTATTATGTTATCGAGATGAATGCACGTCTCAGCCGTTCATCAGCCCTCGCTTCAAAGGCTACAGGTTTCCCAATCGCTTTCGTCGCTGCAAAAATAGGCCTCGGATACGGTCTCTTCGATATCAAGAATTCAGTTACAAAGCAGACTCCTGCATTCTTTGAGCCTGCTCTTGACTATGTGGTGGCAAAGATTCCTAGATGGGACCTTTCTAAGTTTACCGGTGTTTCACGCAAGATCGGCTCAAGCATGAAATCAGTGGGTGAAGTCATGTCGCTCGGACGTAACTTCGAGGAGATTATACAGAAAGGTCTCCGTATGATAGGCCAGGGAGCAAACGGATTTGTAGGAAACAAGGATATAAAGGTCGATGATATCGACAAAGCTCTCAACGAGCCTACCGACAACCGCATATTCGTGATTTCCAAGGCAATGCAGGCCGGTTATACTGTAGAACAGATTCATGATCTTACAAAGATCGATAAATGGTTCCTCAACAAGCTCCAGGGTATCGTCAACACCCATAAGGAGATGAAGAAGTATGACAACTGCGAGCAGATGCCTCTGGAGCTCCTCAAGAAGGCAAAGGTCCAGGGCTTCTCTGATGTTCAGGTCGCCAATGCTCTTTACAAGGGTATGGATACCGAAATGGCTGAGGACATCGTACGTGCTTTCCGTAAATCAAAAGGCATTGTTCCATGCGTTAAACAGATAGATACCCTTGCAGCTGATTATCCTGCTGCGACAAATTACCTGTATCTTACTTACGGTGGTAACTTCAATGACATTAAGTATCAGCATGATAAGAATTCAGTCATCGTCCTCGGATCAGGTGCATACCGCATCGGTAGTTCAGTAGAGTTCGACTGGTGTTCTGTAAATGCGCTCCAGACAATCCGCAATCAGGGATACAGGGGAGTCATGATCAACTACAACCCTGAGACTGTATCTACTGACTACGATATGTGTGACCGCCTGTATTTTGACGAGCTTACTTTCGAGCGTGTTATGGATATCCATGATCTGGAAAATCCGCATGGTACTGTTGTATCTGTGGGTGGACAGATTCCAAACAACCTTGCTCTCCGTCTTGATCAGAACAAGGTGAATATCCTTGGTACAAAGGCGACTTCAATCGACAAGGCGGAGGACCGTCATAAGTTCTCGTCTATCGTTGACGCTCTCGGTATCGATCAGCCGAAGTGGAAGGAACTTACTAATTTCGATGAAGTTGACCAGTTCATAGATCAGGTAGGTTTCCCTGTTCTCGTCCGTCCTTCATACGTACTTTCTGGTGCGGCTATGAATGTATGTTACAACCATGAGGAGCTTCGCAACTTCCTTGGTCTCGCTGCGGAAGTGTCTGAGAAACATCCTGTTGTGATGTCTGAGTTTATGCAGCGCTGCAAGGAGATCGAGTTTGATGCAGTAGCTGATAACGGTGAGGTTATCGCTTATGCAATCTCTGAGCATGTCGAGTTTGCCGGAGTTCATTCAGGTGACGCTACTATCCAGTTCCCTCCTCAGAAGCTTTATGTCGAGACTGTCCGCCGTATCAAGAAGATTGCAAAGAAGATCGCTTCTGCTCTCGAGATTACAGGACCATTCAATATCCAGTTCCTTGCAAAGGACAATTACAACAAGGTCATCGAATGTAACCTCCGTGCTTCACGAAGCTTCCCATTCGTTTCCAAGGTTCTTAAGATCAATATGATCGAACTGGCAACCAAGGCGATGCTCGGTCTCAAGCCGGCTGCACCACGCAAGTCTGCATTCGATCTTGATTATGTAGGTATCAAGTCTTCACAGTTCTCATTCTCAAGACTTCAGCAGGCTGACCCTGTACTTGGTGTAGATATGCATTCAACCGGTGAGGTGGGCTGTATCGGTGATGATTTCAATGAAGCTCTCCTTAACTCAATGCTTTCAGTAGGCTACGAAATTCCAAAGAAGAATATTCTCGTTTCTTCCGGTAATGCGCTCCAGAAGGCTGACCTTCTCAATGCATGCCGTCTGCTTCACGAAAGAGGTTACAAGCTCTATGGAACAGAAGGTTCAGCTAAATATCTCAATGAGAACGGAGTTCCTGCAGAGCGTGTCATCTGGCCGACAGAAGCACAGAATCCTGAGCTTGCCGGCAAGTACAAGGCAGCAATGGATATGCTTGCAAACAAGGAGCTCGATCTCGTGATCAATGTGCCTAAGAACTTTACCCACAAGGAGTTGACAAACGGATATTATGTGCGTAGAGCAGCTATCGATTTCAATATTCCGCTCATTACCAATGCCCGTCTTGCAACAGCCTTCATCAGAGCGTTCTGTGCAATGTCAATAGAAGATATCCAGATAAAGAGCTGGGATCAGTATTGATGTCGGACATTATCAATAAAAAAATCCAAGGCTTTATTGATGAAGCCTTGGATTTTTTTATTGTCATATCTGATTATCGGCAGACTATTTCATATTCTCCTGCTTTAAGTTTTATGTCTTCCTCGCAGATTATTCCGTTAACCTTTGTTTCCTGATACTTCTCAGGCAGTACGACTGTTGCCTGTGTACCTTCTGGAACTGTCAGATTCAAGATGAATTCATCATCAGAAGCTTTGAAGGAGGACTTGATGGCTCCCTTGACAGAAGGAATCACAATGCTGCATTCAGGGATTACAGGATCCGGCTCCACAATGAATTCACCCCAGCCTGCTGTCAAAGGTCTTACACCGCAGACCTGCTCGGCTATTACTGTAAGCATTCCGCCGCTCCATGCATGGTTTGTCGATCCTCCGCCATAGCCGCCTTCTTCCCAGCCTTCATATAATGTAGTATGAAGAGTGTCGGCAATCATAGGACCAAAACGTTTCTTGAACCTTTCTATGGCATGGTCACCGTGACCTGTCTTGAACAATGCTTCAAGAACATATTTCTCCATATATGGGCTGGCATATTTCTGTTTCTTGAATACATTGAATATAGTATCATATTTTGTGTTGTCAGCAAGTCCGGACAGGATTGCCATCGCATGGATTCTGTCATCAGTTGCACCAAGATAAGCCGGATGCCTGTAAGCGTAGCCGTTCCAGCATTTGTTGAATGCCTGGTAGATGCTCTTTCTGATTTCTTCATATCCGGCGATATCCTCCTGATGTCCTGTGAGCTCAGCCATGTTGATTGCAGATTGAAGAGCCAGATAATGCCATGATGCAAGAATGAGGCGAAGGTCGATATGGGTACCCCAGTCTCCCCATGACCATTCTCCTGTTCTGCCTTCTGTCAGGCCTTCTTCATCGAGCTTCCATACTTCAAGATATCTCTTGACTGCGGGATAGACATAATCCATGGTTTCCTTGTCTCCTGTATGCATGTAATAATACCAGAAACCATATGTGCTTATCGCGCTGAGCATCTGTGCCGGAAGCTCCTTGTTCCAAGTTCCGGTCGGGATAGGGGAGAATAGTGTTCCGTCTTCCCTCTGCCAATCTACCAGCTCGTGTATTGCTTTTACCATCAGTGCGTTAGCGTCAGGGGACAACTGGTAGAAACTCTGTCCGATGAGCACGGTCACATCACCCCACCATTGTGCCCTCTCTCTGTCAGGACAATCGAAATAAGTGTCTCGCATATTGACATACAATGTCCTCATTGCCTTTTCCCAGAAGCGGTTTATGACTTCGTCAGAGCATGTGAACGATCCTTCCTTTTCGCAGTTGTATCCTGTTTCACGATAGCCGATCGAATGTACTGTCACCTGAGAATCCTTAGGATAGATTATCCTAAGCTCATCACCGTTCATCCATCCTAGTGATTCGTGTGTCTGATGACCGTTTCTGGTAATGTACTCAGCCCTTATACATGGCTCGCTGCCACCCATTATATGGTCGGTTTCCATTCGGATACAGGTGCCTTCGTTATTGTCAGTCACTTCGATGACAGGGGTCATCTGCATGTTGTATGGCAGTCTGGCGCTGAGAATGATGTTACCCTGTTCATCATATGATTCAGTATATTCAGCAGTTTTGACACCATAATCTTTCCATAAAGGAATAGGTCTGGCTACGAGTTCTCCCCATGGATCGTCCCCCCATTTGCCAAGTTCCAGCGATGCTTTCCATTCTCCGCTTTCGACGAGTCTGGCGTCATATCTGATATTGGCTTCCGAAAGTCTGTAGTTAGGTCTCGGTTTGTCTGCCATCTGATATTCCGGGAGCTTTCTGCTCTGCCATGAAGCGTCACTGTATAATCTTACGGCAGGCGCGTCGAAGATCACGCCCGAAGATCCGCTGCTCTTATGTGAGAAACCGGATCTTCCGAAATGACAGAGAAGAAGTCTGAGTTCGTTCTTTCCTCTTTTAAGATAAGGAGCCAGATCGACAATGTCGTAATAGCTTCCTTTCGGATCCGGACCTCTTTTCAAACTGCCTTCAAATACCACGTTCTCTCCGTTGATCCATAGCCAATATTTAGAGTCTGCTGCAATCTTGGCTTCTGCTTTCCTAGGTTTATGTCCGATACGGAAATCTTTTCTGAATTCAATCCATGTGTTCCTTTCGTTTCTTGTGGAATCATCAGCACTGATCCAGCTGGCTACCTGTGCTGAGAGTGTTGTACAAAAGAATGCGGTAAATAATAATAAGAGTGTCTTTTTCATATCTGACAGTTTGTTTAATCTGTGAATATACAAACTTTACCGTCAAGTCAGAAGTCATTTCCACATTATCTAGTTCTTGTATCAAAAAACAAAGTGGTGGTTTTGGTAAGGCATAGAAATTGACAATTCACATGATCGGTGTTTATTAATTATTAGTGTTATGAGAAAAATAATGTCAATAATGTCAGTCATCGCTCTTATTTTTGCCATGACTGCATGTAACGGAAACGTTAAAGAGGATAGAAAGGCCATGAACGGCCGTATGAAGCAGGAACGTGAATTCATGCATGAAGCCATCAAGCATAAAAGTCCTGATGTTCAGAGAGTTGATGTCATAGACAGCACTGTGGTCTATACTCATATATTCGATGGAATAGTTGATGTCAAGGTCTATACTTTTGATGGTGACGTCTGTGTTGAAGCAGAGAGGGTATATACTTTCCCTGATCAGATGAGTGCTTTGCGTCATTATCGCAATGCCATCGAAAAGGCTGAGCTTTACGACAATATCGAGATGTTCAATAATCAGGTCAGATATGATCTGAAGAAACAGCAGGCTGAACTAGAAGCTAAAGGATTGACAAAGGAGCAGTTGAAAGCGAAATTTGACAAACAGATCAAGGATGCCAAGGCAGATCTTGAAAAACATCATCATCATCACAAGAAATGAGAAATATTTGCTACCCCGGTGATTTCTAGCGTTCACCGGGGTTTTGTTTATGCATAATTCCTATATTTGCATAAACAATTATTATCCATATGAAAAAAACATTCTTTTTGCCGGTTATTCTAGCGGCTGTGCTTACTTCATGTATGTCTAATAAGCCGGAAGCAGTTACGGCTAAGACTTTTATGACTTCTCTTTCTGAAGGCAATATGAACCATGCTGAAATTTTTTACCCTGATCTTGCTCAGATCGGTGCCATTCAGACTGTAGGCAAGGTATCCGTTGACAATATTTATGAAGGAAACGGAGACAGCCTGAAAGTTTCGGTCCTTAACAAATATACAGATTCATTAGGAATTTCGCATAAGGATAAGGTAGTGCTGTATCTTGCTAAAGATGAAGCTAAACCTGCCGGCTATGTCATTTATGACAGCAAGGGACTTTATGATGTAGATTCAGGAAATGATCCATATTATGAACTGGCGCTCAAGATAGGAGGCATCAAGAAGAGCTATTCATATTCAGATCAGGACTATGTGGAGATTCTTGCAAATACAGCTGCTTTTGCTGCTCAGGAACGCAGGCGAGCTTCAAGAAGTTCCAGCAGCCAGCTTGTGATCTCCGGTATCCGTGCTAAAGGCAATCCGTTAGGTGGCGCAGTCTATGGAGGAGCTCAGTGTGTCAATAAATCTAATCAGACTCTGTATAATATCACTTACAAGATTTCATACATCAACGGTTGGGGAGAGGTTGTGACTCAAGACAGAGGAGTCGTGACTAAGGGAGCACTTGGTCCCGGCCAGTCTATTTCATTCTCATATTATACTCCTTATGTTGATTATGCTACAGATATAAAGATCGAAGCCTTCGGTTCTTCAGGAACTTCTGTTGACAAGCAGATCCTCAATAAGAAATATAAAGGAAATGAATATACAAAGTTCATGAGCAAAAGAAAGTGATCTTTTGTGATAATAAAAATAAATCAGGCCCCGGAGAAAATACATGTTTTCTTTGGGGCCTTCATTTTTACACACACATCTATTTCAGATTTGTCTGCAAAGATAGTGGTATTTTTTATTTCTGCAAGTAGTTGTATGATAAAGTTATTAACAACTTTGTTTACATGTCATCTTTGTCCATATTCTGGAGCAATGCGTCATTCGTTCCCCAGCGTCTCATTCTGTCCTGGAGCAGCTCCATGGCTTCGATGCAATTCATGTCGGCAAGGAACTTTCGCATGATCCATATACGGTTTGCAAGTGCAGGAGAGTAGAGCAGATCGTCTCTTCGGGTACTTGATAATGTCACGTCAACTGCAGGGAATATTCTCTTGTTGGCGAGCCTTCTGTCAAGCTGGAGCTCCATATTGCCGGTTCCCTTGAATTCCTCGAAGATAACTTCGTCCATCTTCGATCCTGTTTCTGTAAGAGCTGTCGCAAGGATAGTAAGCGAACCTCCGTTCTCGATGTTACGTGCGGCACCGAAGAATCTTTTAGGTTTATGAAGTGCATTTGCATCCACACCACCGGAAAGAACTTTTCCTGAAGCAGGCTGCACAGTATTGTATGCTCTTGCAAGTCGTGTGATCGAGTCAAGAAGAATCACGACATCATGTCCGCACTCAACCATTCTCTTGGCCTTCTCGATGACCATGTTGGCTACTTTCACATGACGTTCTGCCGGCTCGTCGAATGTTGATGCAACAACTTCGGCCTTGACGCTTCTTGCCATGTCTGTAACTTCTTCCGGACGCTCGTCGATAAGAAGCACGATCATATAGACCTCAGGGTGATTGTCAGCGATTGCATTTGCAATTGACTTCAGGAGCATTGTCTTACCTGTCTTTGGCTGTGCCACGATAAGGCCTCTCTGACCCTTTCCGATTGGAGTGAACATATCCACAATTCGGCATGACATATCGTTGTGCCCGTTTCCGAGAAGGTTGAACTTCTCTTCAGGGAAAAGCGGGGTAAGGAAGTCAAACGGGATACGGTCGCGGATAAACTCCGGTGTACGACCGTTTATGAACTTGATTCTTACAAGAGGGAAGTACTTGTCTCCCGCCTTTGGAGGACGTATCTCTCCTGTCACTGTATCACCGGTCTTGAGAGCGTGCTGCTTGATCTGGTACTGGGATACATAGATATCGTCAGGGGAGTTGAGATAGTTATAGTCGGAAGATCTCAGGAATCCATATCCGTCAGGCATGATTTCCAGAACACCTGTAGCTTCAACCACTCCTTCAAATTCAGGTGCGCTCTCCTGCTGACGTTGCTCCTGCTGCTGGCGCTGCTGATTCTGGTTCTGCTGATTCTGGTGATTCTTCTGGCCGTTCTGATGCCTGTTGTTATTCTGCTTTACAGGCTTGTTCTGAACATTTTTCTCTGGATTTTCTACAGGAACGGCAGCTTCTGTTACCGGTACAGTGACTTCAACAGGTTCAGCTGTTTCTACCGGCTTGGATACTTCCGTCAACTTGCTTGTCTCAACCGGTTGCTGTGATCCTTTCTGGATTCTGGCTCTTTTCTGTCTCTGCTGCATAGACTGCTGAGCAGGCTTGTTTTCAGCTTCTGCTGATTTCTCCTTTTCCGGCTGGATTTCTACTGCTGGAACGGTAGGTACTTCTGTCGTTTCTACGACAGTTTCCTTGCTGTTTGCATTCTTAGGCTTTCTTCCTCGTTTCTTAGGAGCTGGTACAGTCTCTGCTGCAGGAGAGTTATCTTCTTTCTCAGGTTCTGATTTTGGTTCTGATTTCGGCTCTACAGCCTTCTTGTCAGAGACAGCTTCCTTGCGTGGACGTCCTCTCTTCGGCTTCTCTGGCTTTTCAGGAGTCTTGAGTGCATTCTGTTTCGCTTCTTCGTCGAGAATAGAGTAAACAAGATCCTCCTTTTCCATTTTCTTATAGCTCTTGATCTTCAGCTCCTCAGCCAATGATCGGAGCTGTTCCAAATCCATCTCCCTTAGGTCAAAAATCTTGTGCATATAAAATAATTAAGATGTGTTCGTGTCAAAAATAATGAATCTCCGCAACCGGAGCTATCATGAAATACAGGATTTGATATCCTTAAGAATCAGATTGTTTTACAAAGATAACAAAAAATACAATAAATAGCAAGCGTGTTAAAAAATGCCTGAAAATATTAGAAGCTGCTGTTATCCCAGTAGCTGCTGCTCTTCTTGTACTTCAAAAGGTCTGCCAAAGCAGCTGCATTGGCAGAAATCTGGAATGTCCATGATTCCCACTGACCGTTAGGAACCCATGAAACGCGGATATTGAAGCAGTGAAGGTCGTATGTCGCGCTGAACTGCGTCGTTGTCATCTTCAATGCCATGAGGTCGAATCCGGTAGTGAGCTGCATGGACATTCTAGGCGTAAGCTTTACGTTGCCGCTTACTCCGAGTGTCTGCGTATGACTGTTGTTAGGTGTCTGTTTTCCGTTAGCCCACTGGTATCCCTTTCTGAAACTGTATGAATAATTGAAGTTTACAGACCAAGGAACATTAGGGTTCATATAGTATAGCCAGCCACCTGGAATATATTCTCCTGTTACCGGGTGGTAATATATCCTGGTATAATGGTCAGCCGGATTTCCACCTGCCTGTTTAGTACCATCGTTTCCATTGATCTTTCCGTCTCCTGAGAGAGAATATGAAAGTGAAACGCTGGTATTGTTCAGACGTGCAAGACCCTGGCCTTCCTGGATTGCGAACTTGTTGATTCTTTTTCCGCTCTTGTTGTTCTCGTCAACAAGGATTGCATAAGGGTCGAAATTGGCATTTGCGCTGATGCCGAGCTTACCGAATATTGAAGTTGACATGGTCACTCCGATATTGTTCATCTTGAATTCCTCTGCAAGGAAATTGTATCCTGTAGAGAAATTCAGCTGATCGATAAGCTTGACCTTCTTGGTACCGACTCCTGTAGTGTCGGTAAGGTCACGCACCTTTGCCTCGAAGTTGTTACCCAACGACAGGCTGAGGCTGGCGGTCTTTCCCTTTCCCGGAGGAGAACCTGTACCTACACCAGTATAAATATTGTAGTCCTGAGTCTTTACCTCACCGTTCCTGTCAATATAGGTAAGGGTTCTGTAACCATTGAAATGGGTTCCCTTTTCAGGGCTGAAAGAAGCTGATATAGAAGGGGATACAACGTGTCTTATGGCCTGGAGCTTTCTGTGCTTTCCAAACTGGAAAAGACCATAGATACGCGTACTCATGGATATACTTCCAGAGTAGTTATGAGAAGCTCCGAAATGACTGAATGATCCGCTTTTGATATCTTCTACCTTTCCAGTATCCGGATTATATACCTTTTCATTCTTACGGAAATACCAGTTCATTCCATACTGCACGCTTGGAGTGACATTGATGTACTTGAATGCAGTGAAGTTCGGAAGTCCGATCTGGAAGTTGTGGGTCATTCCGTTCTGGAACTTGTCCCAGAATCCCGGCTTGTTGAACTCGGATGCCTTGAAGTTGATCCTGTTCTGGAAAGCTGTACTGTATCCGAGGGAGAACTTCTCATAAAACTTCTCCTTTCCGACTCTGTTCTTCTGCTTGAAAGGATAGAATCGGCTTACAGAGAATGTTACATTCGGAAGGGTGAACGAGTACGAACTGTCACGTGAGTTCTGATTGTGCAGGGCGTTTATGGACAGGTTCATCTTTCCATTCCAGTTCTTTGAATATGAAATGGAAGACGATATCTGGTTCTGGAGGGCCTCAGTTACGGAAGTCGAGTTGTACTTGCTGTTTGAAGGGCTGGAGAAGTTTACTGATGCAGAGAAGCTTGTTCCAGGTCTGGCCTTGGCATCCTGGCTATGGGTCCATCTGACTCCGAAGTTCCTCGACTGTCTGAAGTCGGAACTTCCTTTTTCA
Source organism: Candidatus Cryptobacteroides sp. (assembly GCA_045613365.1). GTDB lineage: Bacteria > Bacteroidota > Bacteroidia > Bacteroidales > UBA932 > Cryptobacteroides. Next base: position 30,770 of record JAZLAS010000045.1, on the reverse strand, counting down.
CCTGCCTGGTCATTCGAGAATGTAATGGCGAAGTTACCGTTGCATTTGTAGTTGACCTTATATCGGGAGTTGACATCCACAGCCCATGATCCCAATGTATATATGTCACCAGTCAATGCGATGTCGAAATAATCTCCGATCACGAAATAAAGACCGGCATCACGAAGGTAGAATCCTCGCGAAGCCTCTTCTCCGAAGGAAGGGAAGAGGATACCAGTGGCTCTGTCAGGCCTTTTCGGAATGAAGCCGAAAGGAAGAGCTATAGGCAGAGGTACATCTTCGATCACAGGCCATGCAGGGCCGAACACAGTCTTCTGCGACGGCTTCGTCATTACTTTTGCTGCGCTGAGATGGAGGTAATAATGCGGATGTTCACAGTCGCAGACAGTATATCGGCCTTTGGTGATGTTGATCGAACGGTCCGGCATCATCTTGATATTCTTTCCATGGAGAATTCCGTCCTGCTCCTGAGTCACCATGTTGGTGATACGGGCCTTCATTGTCTCGAAGTTATATCTGACTTCCTCCATTTCATAGGTCTTGCCTCCCTGCTCCATCACTGGCCTTCCTGTTATGACTCCAGTAGTGTCCTTTGTACCTCTGGCGTATAAAGTAGAGGTCTGCAGGTCATATTCCATGTAGTCAGCAGTCAGTTTGAGATTGCCATATCTTGCTGTTACGTCTCCATAATAATATATGATACGTTTCCCGTCGCTGAAATCTTCCACTATCGAGTCTCTGGCAGCTGTGAATGCCGGAGCGTCAAGGGAACTCTTCTTAAGAAGGTCCATTGAATCTCTTTTTGCTATGGAATCTACGACATGGAGAGAATCACGTAATGCCTTCAAGGAATCGGACAGTTCCGGTATGGTAAGAGAATCGGCAAGGACCTCTGTCTTAGTAGCATTCCTGCGGGCCCTCCTGCTTCTTCTGTCCTCCTGTGATGATAACGTGAATGAACTGAGTACCAATAGCATGAGTGCTATCAGTCCCCATTTTTCCAACCACGATTTCATCATTCCTTTATTATATATTGACATTAATTATATCCTACTTTTGTAAGTTTTTGCTATTTTTGCAAAATGCAAATTTAAAACTAATTTCAATTATTACAAAATTGAGATTGCGATATGAACCATAAAAGCTATATTTTCAGCATATTGATTTCCATGCTCTTTCTGATGCTTCCGCCGTTGACCCTACGCGGTGATAACGGGAGTACTGATCTGGGTCTTAGGACGATTGTCATAGATCCGGGACATGGCGGAAAGGATCCGGGAGCGCCGGGAAAGACCAAAGCTACTGCAGAGAAACATATCGTATTGTCGATTTCCAAATTATTCGGTAATATGATAAAGGAAGCATATCCTGATGTAAAGGTCGTATATACCAGAAGTACAGATGTTTTTGTGGAACTGAAGGAGAGAGCGAACATCGCAAAAAGAAATGATGCCGATCTTTTTGTTTCCATACATTGCAATTCAAATGACAATCCTCATGCATTTGGTGCATCGGCACATATTCTTGGTCCTAAATCAAACAATCCCAAGAACAACAGTGATTATTTCGCAAAGAGCAAGTCTGTAGCTCAGAGGGAAAACTCTGTGATGCTTCTGGAAGATGATTACAAGACCCGTTATCAGGATTTTGATCCGGACTCTCCTGAATCAGTGATCGGTCATAGCCTCATGTGGCAGGCCAATTACAATAACAGTCTTCTTTTTGCTGCTGAATATGAGGCGCTTATCCATAAGAGCCCTTATCGTGAAAGCGGATATACAGGTATCCATCAGGACGTTTTTTATCTGTTATGGGCTACCAACATGCCTGCTGCTCTCATAGAGCTTGGATTTATTTCCAATCCATCGGATTATGCAGTGCTCAGTTCTGCTGACGGACAGAAAAAGATTGCAAAGAGCCTCTTCCAGGCTTTCAGCAGTTACAAGAGTAAATTTGACGCTAGCGTCGGAGCCGTATCTGCGTCCGTTAAGCAGCCGGAAGCCGAAAAGAAGGAAGGATCCGTTGTCGTAACTGAAGAAGATGATGAGGTTTATTATGGTGTCCAGATCATGGGCCTCGGACGTCTCCTTAAAAATGGGGAACCAGCATTGAAAGGACTGGAAGTGCAGGCTGTAAAGGCTGAAGGTTCCAATATATATAAATATGTATGCGGAAAGCATGCATCGCAAGCAGTAGCTCAGGAGAGTCTGGCTACTGTCCGTAAGAAGTTTCCGGACGCTTTTGTCGTGAAGGTAACCGGTGACCGTGTAGAAAGAGTAAAATGATTATTATGAAATTAAGCAAAGAATTCAAGATAGGTGGATTTGCGATTGCAGTCATGGTCATGTCATTCTTCCTGATCAATTACCTGATGGGGGAGGACCTTTTCAACAGAGAATATGAATTGTCTTCAAGATATGATAATATTGAAGGACTGACGGAATCGGCACCTGTATATATTAAAGGATATAAGGCTGGAAAAGTTTCGGATATCGAATATCAGTCCGAGACGAATGATTTTGTCGTCACCTGTTCTATTCTGAATGAGTTTAAGATTCCATCTGATTCAAAGATGACTATTTATAGTGTAGATATCCTGGGTGAAAAAGGAGTCAGGATAGATCTTGGCAACTCGGAATCATATACAGCTGACGGCGATATCCTTGTTCCTTGTTTTGAAACTGGTCTTATGGATGGCTTATCAGGAGGAGTGGGAGATCTGCTCGCAAAGGTCAATCTTACTCTTGACAGTCTTTCTACAACTCTTTCAGGTATCAACAGACTTCTGTCCGATGACAATCAGTCAAGCCTCTCATCATCATTGGCACATCTTGATCAGACCCTTGCAAATCTCAGCAGATTGTCGTCTGTTCTGGATGGCAGGTCAGATGAACTGGATTCCTTCGTCATGAATATGTCAGCTTTGTCCGGTAAGTTAGATTCGATAGCCGTTAAAGCAGACTCGACGATGTCCGGTGTTTCTTCTGTTGTAACCGGTCTTTCGAAAACCGACCTCGAAGGACTGATCAGCTCGTTCAAGGAACTTATCAACAATGTCAATGACCCTGACGGAACTTTAGGTCGTATAATGTCGGATGGCTCCGTTTATGATTCTCTCGAATCTCTCTTGTCTGATGTTGATGAATTAGTCCGGAAAATTCAGGAAAATCCAAAGAAGTATTTAAGAATTTCGGTGTTCTAGATACGCTGATGCATGAATAATCGCGTTTTTGCTAAATTTGAATTATTCAAAATCATAAGTTGCGTATTATATGGCGTTTAATCGATTTTTGTTTTTATAAATGATTGATTGTCAGTGTATTACTTTTATTGAATTCCTGAAAGTAACATTTTTGTTTGATGTAAAATAAAATTAAAAAGCAATAGCGATTTTAATTTTTTATTACTTTTTTTTCCTCATCTTTGTAGTCCCGTTTGAGAGACGGGTCTAAAACTTGACATCTTATATAAACAATGACCTCGGAAAGACATATATCAGTGTGGAGCAACTGCCTTAATTTCATCGGGCAGAACATTGACTCCAAGCAGTTCGGTCTATGGTTCAGGCCTATCAAGCCTTTATTATTGGTCGAGTCCACTCTTACTGTCGAGGTCCCATCCGAATTTTTCCGAGAATATCTTGAAGGCGCATATCTCGATCTTCTTAAGGCTGCGCTTAAGAAAGAACTTGGAGTCGGAGCTAAACTCGTTTATGTCGTAACTCCTGTCAAAAAGCAGCCCTCTCTTATCTATCCTGCTTCACACGGAAATGTTCCTGTCAACAAGACTATTTCCGTCGAGACATACAGCAGGGGAGGAAATCCCGGTCCGTTTGTTTTCCCAGGTATCCAGAGAGTGCAGGTAAATCCTCAGCTTAATCCTGTCTATTGCTTCGAGAACCTTGTTGTCGGCGAGTGTAACAAGATGGGATTCACTGCAGGCGAAAGTATTTCTCTTGCTCCGGGCAAGACTGCATTCAACCCGCTCTTCCTGTTCGGAGGCCCTGGCCTCGGCAAGACACATCTTGCACAGGCTATCGGTATTGCCATCAAGAAGAAATATCCTGACCTCGTTGTCCTTTATGTACCGGCAAACAGGTTCAAGACACAGTACATGGATGCTGTCAATGTAAGGAACAAGCTTACTGATTTCCTTGCTTTCTATATGAAGATGGATGTCCTTATCATGGATGATATCCAGGATCTTATGGGACAGAGCACACAGAATGCCTTCTTTAACATATTCAATCATCTTCACCAGTCTGGCAAGCAGCTGATTTTTACATCAGACAGACCTCCGGTAGAGCTGGAGAACTTTGAGGAAAGGCTTCTGTCACGTCTTAAGTGGGGATTGTCTGTAGAGCTTCAGAAGCCGGACTTCGCTACAAGGCTTGAAATGCTCAAGGCCAGGGCCTTCCGCGAAGGTGTACGTCTTAGCGATGATGTCCTTAATTTCCTTGCAACGAGAATCAAGTCAAACTTCCGTGAGCTTGAAGGCGCTTTGATTTCTCTTATCGCTAATGCTACATTGGCTCACAAGGAGATTACTGTCAGTCTTGCTGAAAGCATTACAGAGAAGATTGTAGGTGAAGAACAGAATGATGTCACTATAGACAAGGTCCAGAGGGTAGTTTGTGATTATTTCAATATCACCAGAGATGAACTCCTTTCCAAGACCCGTAAGCGCCAGATCGTACAGGCCAGACAGATTGCGATGTATATGTCCCGGACTCTCATAAATTGCTCTCTTTCGACAATCGGAGCAGAGATAGGCGGAAAGGATCATGCTACCGTACTTCATGCATGTTCGACTGTCAATGACCTGATGAGCACTGACAAGACATTCAAGCAATATGTGACTGATATAGAGAAACTTCTCGTTCCGGTCAGAAGATAAGACAGTCCACCTCTACTGGGTGGATTTTCTCATTATATATGTTATCTTTGTAAAAATAATATTACCTACATATGAATTCAGAAATTGTACTTTCTTTCTTTAAGGAAATTACCGCTATTCCTAGAGAATCCGGTCACGAAGAGCATATAATTGCATACCTGCAGGAATTTGCAGCCAGGAACGGTCTTGATTGCAAGACTGATGAAGCAGGCAACGTACTGATTACCAAGGAGGCTGCTCCTGGTTATGAAGATGTGCCTACAATCGTTCTTCAGAGTCATTCAGACATGGTATGTGAGAAGAATGAGGGCATCGAGCATGACTTTGCCAAAGATCCGATCAGATACATAATAAAGGACGGCTGGATGATTGCTCCGGACACTACACTCGGTGCTGACTGCGGTATCGGTGTAGCTGCTCAGATGGCTGTTCTGGTAAGTGATGTTCCATGCGGAAAGATAGAATGCCTCTTTACGACGGCAGAAGAGACAGGACTTGATGGTGCAATGGCACTGCAGCCGGGATTCATAACAGGAAAAGTGCTTCTGAACCTTGATTCTGAAGATGAAGGAGAGATTTTCGTAGGTTGCGCCGGTGGACTTGATACAACAGCTGAATTCCATTATAAGAATGAGCCCGTTCAGGAGGATTTCGAGCTTCAGGAAGTATTCGTGAAGGACGCTATGGGAGGACATAGCGGAGATGATATAAACAAGGGCAGGGCAAACGCTGTACAGCTGCTCGGACGCTTCCTCTATAGTATTCTTGATCTGGATTGGCAGCTTGTCTCGATCAATGGTGGCAATAAGAGAAATGCCATTGCACGTGAGGCAAAAGCCGTTATCGCTGCCGAGCCTGATACATTGGACATCATCAACGAGCGGCTTGAGGCATATGCTGAAGATGTCGCTGAGGAATATGGTGCGATAGAGAAGGATCTTAATCTCGGATATGCGGAATATGATGGACCTGAGGTTGAAGCTATTGATGAAATGACTGCGTGGAATCTTGTTACAGCATTATGTGCTTCTCCTCATGGAGTACTTGCAATGAGTCAGGAAATCGAGAATTTTGTCGAAACTTCCACAAATCTTGCTTCTGTAAAGATGACTGAGCCTGGGGTAATCCGTATAGGTTCCAGCCAACGTAGCTGTGTTACCGCTGCACGACGTGCTGCTGCGGCTAAGATGGAGGCATGTTTCGTCTTGGCTGGTGCCGTTGTAAAGCATGAAAGCGAGTATCCGGGTTGGGCGCCGGCTGCAGAATCGCCTATCAGAGATGCTTGCGTAGCGTCGTACAGGAAGCTGTTCGGAGTAGATCCGAAGGTCAAGGCAATCCATGCAGGTCTTGAATGCGGACTTTTCACAGAAAAATTCCCTGGACTCGATATGGTGTCATTCGGCCCGACCCTTCGTGGGGTACATGCTCCGGGAGAGCGCCTTGATCTCGCTTCTCTTGATAAATTCGTAGCATTGCTTGTTGATGTAATATGTAATTATAGGTAATAACTCTGACTTACGGCTTATGATACAGATCGCCCCCTCAATGCTTGCAGCTGATTTTCTTCATCTTGCAAAAGATGTCGAGCTTGTCAATAAGTATGCAGACCTCTTCCATCTTGATATAATGGATGGAACATTCGTTCCAAATATATCTTATGGTTTTCCTGTCGTCGAAGCGATAGCCGGTGCTGCAGCCAAGCCGCTTGACGTCCATCTGATGATCGTGCATCCGGAGAAATATATTGAACGTTTCGCCAGGATCGGTGTTTCCATGTTGAGCTTTCATCTAAATGCGACCGACAAGCCTGCACAGACACTTCTGCATATACGTGAAGCAGGAATGAAGGCAGGACTGGTCATAAATCCGGATATGCCTGTAGAGTCCCTCTATCCATATCTTCATCTTTGTGACCATGTCATTCTGATGTCAGTCTATGCTGGTTTCGGAGGACAGAAATTTATCGAGGATACCTTCGGGCGCATTCGCATTCTCAAAGCAGAAATTGACCGTCTGGGACTTGATGTTAAGATTGAGATTGACGGTGGGGTATCTCCTCTTAATGCTGCAAGGCTGATCGATGCCGGAGCAGAAATACTTGTCGCAGGAAGTTCTGTCTTCAAGTCTGATGATCCTGCTTCCGTCATTGAGGCTATGAGAAGCTGAGACAGCCCCAACCTGAAAACGAACTTATCCCCTGACTATGAAAAGATTTGCATTATTGATAATGATTCTTCTGTCCGTATCCTGTAACAGGGACCGGACAGAAGAATTCGTTTCATATATGCGATCAGCAGATGAGTTTTATCATCAGGGTATGGACGAGGATGCCATGAATGCTCTGGTCAAAGCGGAGAAGACATATTCTGAAGAAATCCCTGCTGCAGAACTAGGCTATCTGAAGATGCGAAAAGGTGATATCTATTACAGGTATTACGATTATGCAAAAGCAATTGATTCATATGCAGAAGGGTCTGAGATCTTTCTGGCTTCCGGAGATACATTGAATTACTGCAGTGCATTGCTGCTTTTGTGTGATGCCAGTATCCTGAATCTTGATTCTTCCCGCGCACATAAGTGCATAAGCGACATGCAGGAAAACGCGAGATTCTATCAGGGGCAGGCAAAACACGCTTATAATCTATGCAGGATAAAACTGACTGAGCTTCAAGACGGAGCGGAGGCCGCAGTCCCTCTGATCGATGCGTATCTTGATGATCTTCCTTCCGAGGGTAATCCAGACTGGCGTATTCTGGCATTCTACTATAATGAGGCCGGTGAGTACGACAAGGCGCTTCAGGCCATAAGAAAGGAAGCTGAGGTCAAGGATATCAGCCGTGATCAGAATTACTATGTTGTTCTGTATCAGGTACTTAAATCTCAGGGAGATTATGAGGCAGCCTTGACTGCACTCGAACGTCATAATGTTCTGGCTGATTCTCTGGCACGTAAACAACATACCAGTGATACCCGTTTTATTGAGGAAAGACATTTCTTTTTTGAAGACAAGGAAGCCAGAAGGCGTGATATGAATACCATTCTTCTTGGTTTTTTCATTATTCTTGTTGCAGTCCTCATTGCTCTCCGTGAGACCCGCAGACGCCTTTCCAAGAGTATGCAGGACAATGTTCTCATGAGCATAGAGAAGGAAAGGGTAGAGAAACTGTATGCTGATGCATTGATCGAGCGTGATGCCTTGAGCAAGATGGCGGAAGCGAAGAATGCAGATGATGAGATGAAGGCTGTGATCAAGCAGAGGCTTGCCTTGCTCAACAAGGTCATTGCCTCATATATTACAGATTCATCATCAGCCAACAAAGAAGCCAACGCCCAGATCGAGATGCTCATATCAAATCGAGAGGCTTTCCTCGAATCGACCAGAAAGTCCTTTGAGGCCGGACATCCGAAGTTTATGTCCTACCTTCGTTCGCGAGGTCTTACCGATTGGGAAGTGAACTACTGCTGCCTGTATCTCGTCGGACTTAACGGAAAGGAGATAGGTGAATACATAAACCTGAAGAGGCACTATACATACGGAAGTGTGATACGTCACAAGCTTGGCCTTGGAGAACACGACAAGAATCTGGCGAATCATCTGAAGAATATGCTGGAAAATCCGCCTGCGTCAAACCCGTGATCCGACGTGTGAAAGATTTAAGTTTCATGGGTATTGAATATCAATGAGTTATGCGCGGAATATTGCCGCTGTAAATTGTTCGCGTTAAACTGTTTCGTGCTACCTTTGTATCGTCGGAAACCATAAAAACGAACGATTATGATACTAGCAATCCTCGGCGCTGCAGCTGGCGCAACAGTTACAGTGATTCTCCTCAAATAACTGCCGTACTATGAACGAACTTCCCGTAATTGAGGCCTACTCCAGACCAGACCGTGTATCGGTACTTTATTTTATTGTCATATTCATCCTCGGACTGATTGTTTTGATGAGTATCGGTGATCGTGGCGATATAATAGAATACCTGCTCGTCCTGGGAACATTTACAGCGGTTTCCGTCATTCTTGTGATCCGTAGCAGAAGAATGAAAAGGCCGGTTCTCAGGATTTATGAAGACCGCATAGAGAGACGTTTCCTCTGGCAGAAGGAATATAAGAGATACTATTTCAGTGAAATCTCAAATGCCACACTCAAATACGAATTTCCTTTGTATGATGTGCTGAGGCTTGAGTTCAAGGATGCCAGAAAGCCGGTCATGATACAGATGACCAACTTGAGCGTAGCGGTTGAAGATATATACAAATTTATATTGGAACGAATATGAAGACATTTAAGGCAATATTATATTCATTGCTGCTTCCAGCAGTGATTTTCGTTTATCTGCTTCTCATGCCACGTGACCGTGTCGATTTTTCCGTGACGTTCCGAGGTGTTCTTTTAATGTATGTGGTTCTGGTCATATGTTTTCTGATCTTTTTCATTAGGAATGATGCTGCTATCCGCTATTTCTGGCGTGTTGGCTGGCCGGAATGGATTACGCCGGGGCAGATATGGCTTGGTGTCTTGGGTGTAGCATGCATTATCGCAGCTTCCAGAATAATGTGGGGTATATATATGGATACAGGTAAGATCAATTATTGGCTTCCGCTGATCGCTTTAGCTGGAGCCCTCCTGTATCGATACGCATATACTCATAATGCCCCCGCTGACCTTGATGCTTATGAGAAGGAACGGAAATATGAAGAAGATCCGGATTCTCTTGTGACTGTGGCGGAATGCAATGATTCTTCGAGTGCGCATATAATCAAGGGAATGCTGGAGTCTAACGGGATACCAGTGGAAATTTTCGGTGACGGACTTTCTGAGACACTGGGAGTAGGAAAGCATTCCATGCCGATACGCGTCCTTGTCAGAAAACGTGATAAGGCGGCTGCAGAAGAACTTATAAACGAATAGATATGAAGACTTTGAGAGTATTAAGTGTGCTCTTCGCCGCACTTTCCCTTCTGTTTATGATAAATGCATTCCTTCCAGCCTTTACCGGCAGTATTCGTTTTCTCCCACAATGTCGTAAACAATATCATTCATTATAGGGTCAAAAAGAATTCAGGTGAGGTGCAGGCTTAGACATATTATTCTTCTTGTACTTCTCGTCTTTGTTCTGACTGCAAGATTTTCGGTTGAGATAGGCGAGTGGTATTCGGTTGTCATCTATCCGGTCGTTTCCGGATTTCTTTCTTATGCAGTATCCTGGATTCCGTTTTCGCTGGAAGAAATTGTTGTGGCAGGTGCTGTCCTGTTGCTTGTTTTCATTATCGTGAACGGCATCCGGAAGAAGATCGGTTTTGTTAAAGTCCTTTTTCAGGCATGTGAGTTCCTGCTATGGATCTACGTCTGGTTCTATATCGGATGGGGCTGTAATTATTACAGGGAAAGCATATATTCTAGATTGGGAGTAGAACGACAGGCTTATGATGAGTCCGTCTTCAAGGATTTCATTACCGATTATGCAGATAGTCTGAATTCAACATATGAAGCCCTTCCGAATGATTTGTTCTATGTCGGATACGATTATTTCGAGGATCAGGTCAAGGGGGCTTTTGCTGCTCTGCCTCCTTCTGCCGGACTTTCAGCTCCACGTCAATGGCAACATCCGAAACGTCTGCTGTTCAATGGATTGTACTCGTCGGTCGGAGTGGTGGGATTTGTCGGGCCGTTCTTCTCTGAGACCCAGCTGAATAATGATCTCATGCCCGCCCAGTTCCATTTCGTATATGTACATGAATACTCTCACCTGCTTGGAGTCAGTAGCGAGGACGAGGCAAATTTCTGGGCCTACACGATATGTACACGTTCTGATGAACCGGTGTTGAGATATGCCGGTTACTATGGCCTGCTGCCATATGTTCTTGCCAATGCTTTCGGTGTCCTTCCCGAGGAAGATTACAGACAATTCCTCTCGTCCATCAATCCGGCCGTCATTACAATGTACAATGCCCAAAGAGAGTACTGGAACGGTCGTTACAGCAAGACCCTCGGCCGTCTGCAGTCAGTGGTTTATGACGCCTTCCTGAAAGGCAATAAAGTCACTTCAGGCACCGCCAGCTATCTTGAAGTCATTGACATGGTCATCTCTTTTGATGGTTTTGATAACTTTTGAATACTTATCTGGTAGTGTTCTTATACTCTTTAGGCGAAATTTCCATGACCTGTTTGAATAATCTGCGATTGATGTCGATTAGTGAAATATTTGCCATTTTCCAGATAATCCAGTATAATTTCCAAATAATATCTATCTTTGTCTTGTATTTAACACCAATTACTTAGATTAATCTAAGTTTAAAAATCTTTAATAAATCAGTTACAAATCGGATATAACAACTATACTATTTCAATTTATACCTATCGTGCCTTGCTAAAGATGTGATAAGTATATTTAGAATCAAATGCTATCTATACAACATGATGAAGAAATTATTTGCTTTCCTGACTGTTTTCGTCTTGCTTTTTGCCTTGATTTCTTGCGACGAGAGTGTTATTGAAGAACCACAGTTACATTTCGATGAGATGACATTCTCAGTTGATGAATTCCCTTGTTATGATTCAGATGGGTTAGCTGTTGGTACATACGATACGGGAAAAACCGAATGGGAGGAGGGTGATCAACTATTTGTTGTGGCCGAGACAGGTGCTTATGCCACTTTGACGCGTAATGCCGATGGCGTATGGACGACGCAAGATGCTGCGAATTGTTTTAATGCTGATAGTAAGATTGTGGTAACCTATGCACCGAATTGTACAATAATAGATGGCCAAGTAACGCCTAAGGCCGATATACAGTTAGGCTTGGGTGAGTATTTCTCGACCGAAGCGACTTTCGATGAGACGCAGATTTCAATCTCTTTCTCTGGTGTGGAGAGAGCGTATAGCCGTGTCCGTATTTCAGCGATTCCTCTGCAGACGATTGTCGTTGAAGTAACCGCCTTTACGCCAGCCGGTGCTGTGGTAACCCGTGCTGATGAGGGAGACTATTGCTATGAAATTACGACTGATGAAAAGGGGAATGCCTATCTCTATGGCATGTTTTCGGCCGGAGCAACGATCCGAGCCAGCGTTGGGGATAACGTGTTTACGGAACTTACATTGTCTTCGGCTACAGAATCTGGGCAAAGCTATGCTTTTAATAGCTTCCCTGAGACAGTCAAACTCCCAGCTGGTTTTGATTTCAATACGGCATTGACCGAGGTTCTTGGCTCTTGCACAAAGATTAAATTCGTTGCTGAGAGTCAGCAGGTTTCGGATCAGGTGCTGTTTGTTGACGAGAATGGGCAGAAAGCTTACGCAGTGATTAATGAGGATTGCTTGGAGATACACGCTCTTGTTAGCCGTTTTGAGGCCAACTCAGATTGTGACGGACTCTTATATGATCTTAAGACAGTTACAGCGATCGACTTTAATGGATGCTTCGAAACGTCCAATGTGACTTCAATGAGGTATATGTTTTCGGGTTGTCATGCGCTCCAAACACTCGATGTGAGTGACTTTAATACGTCGAATGTGACCAGTATGGCTTATATGTTTCAAGGCTGTCAGAATCTTACATCTCTCGATGTGAGTGGTTTTGATACCTCGAATGTAACCGATATGAGCAGTATGTTTGCATTTTGTGATCCTCTTACGTCGCTTGATGTAAGCGGTTTCAATACTTCAAAGGTTACCAATATGGCGGAGATGTTTCGTCAATGTAGAACTCTTACGTCACTTGATGTGAGCGGATTTGACACCTCGAATGTAACCGATATGAGCAGTATGTTTGTATTTTGTATCATGCTTACGACACTTGATGTGAGCGGTTTTAATACTTCGAAAGTAACGGATATGAATGCTATGTTCGGCTATTGTTCGAGTCTTAGAGCGCTCGATTTGAGCGGATTTGATACTTCAATGGTGACTGGTATAAGCGGGATGTTTGCGGATTGTTCAAGTCTTACATCGCTTGATGTGAGCGGTTTTGATACCTCGAATGTGACGACTATGCGTTCTTTGTTTTCAAGATGTATGAATCTCTCTGCTCTTGATGTGAGTGGCTTTAATACGGCAAACGTAACGGATATGACTTTTATGTTCTCCCGATGTTCGAGTCTTACATCACTTGATGTGAGTGGTTTCGACACCTCGAAAGTGACGGAGATGAGTTTAATGTTCGAAGATTGTTCGAGTCTTACATCACTTGATGTGAGTAGTTTTACCTTTACGACTAATCCGTCCGTGCTAGATATGTTTAGTGGCTTTGGTAAAGCTATTCCGGTTATTATTACGAAGGCGGGTTATGAATATATGAACTCTCAGAGGAATTGTGGAATCCTCGATTCCAACTCATGGTTCGTGGTTGATGGCACGAAGATTCAGCCAGAGGGATTTGTGCTGTTGGGCGATGCTCAGTATTATGACGATATTGTGCCTCCTCTTTTTGGACTTGAGTCGGTTGAGTATACCGTTAAAGCTTATACCCACACCCGAAAGCCAGGCTATATTCTCCTTAAAAATGCCTATACGAAGGCTTATCCTTATAAGGACTACGGAACATATACTTCAGAAGACACCTATTTTGAAATTGATGTTTCTGATCCTTCGGTGGTGGTTGTACCTGAGCAAGTACTCGGTTTAGATTGGGGATATGGTGTTTTTACAGTAGGGACTCTTGCGCCCGGCACAATGGTGGATAATGTGATTACGTTTCCAGCCAATGCCTTACGTGTGGCTATGGCTAATTATATGAATGGAACTAACTACTATACAAATCCGAACGGCCTGTTCAGAGTGATTTTGCCAAAAGTTAACCAGTAAATTCGCAATTATGGGGTTATGACAGAAGTCATGACCCCTTTCTTTAGCACTGTTTTGTGTAATCTGTACCAGCTATCTTGAAGTCATTGACATGGTCATTTCCTTTGATGGCTTGTATAAATAATTGATCAGAGGATGTACCCGATCTCTTTGAAACCGAATTCGCGGAGCTGTCCGGTGGTGAGGTTTTCGACGAGGAGGTTGCCTGTTTCTGACAGACCTCGGATTATTCCTGGAAATTCGTTTCCGTACCGTTTGGCTGATGGAATTACTGTGTCAGGTGCCTTTTCGGTACATATGTTCATCGGTCCGTCTAGATGGCCGCTTGGAAGGGCTGTGTAGTCAATGAATCGCGATGGCTTTCCCGACCTCCAGATGGAGTCGAGGTAGCGTTGGCGGAGAGGGGAGAGGTCGCAGGATGTCGTCAGGAAACGGTCGTAATATGAGGTGAAAATGTTCATGAATCCTTCGAGGCAGGTCTTGATGTCGAAAGATTCTGCAGTGTACCTGGATCGATCATCCTGATTCTGCATGCAAAGCACCATTGAAGTAGGATTCGGTAGGTTAACATTAAAGTTTCTTTGATTGATATTCAATCCGATACCTATGATGCTGGATGAAATCGCATTACCTCTGAACGAGTTCTCTATCAGTATGCCGCAGATCTTCCTGTCACCGACATAAATGTCGTTCGGCCACTTGATTTCCGCCTTGATCCCATATGTGGAAAGAAAATCCGCGACAGAAAGAGCAGTGATCTCGTTCAATGCGAAATGGTCTTCGGCCATGAGAGCCGGAGACTTCAGAACAATGCTGAACATGAGGTTCTCACCGGCATTGCTTGTCCATGTGTTTCCTCGCTGTCCGCGTCCGGCTGTCTGCTCATATGCTGACATGACTGACAAATTGTCAATGTCGGAAATGTGCCTCCGAGCCTCTTCATTGGTCGAATCGACCGACTTAAGCCACATTATGTCATGCTTCTTTGCCATGGTGCAGATTTTGATTATCTTTGCATATCATTTACAAAAATAACAATAATTTCTATACATGGAAAATAAGGAACTTAAGGTCATTGCGGACGCGATGCTTGAAAAGAAAGGACAGGACGTGGTATCGCTTGACCTCAGATCAATCGGAACAGCAATTTCAGATCATTTCATAGTCTGCAGCGCGGATTCGACTCCAAATGTAGTAGCAATCGCAGATAATATCGAAGACAGAATGATTGAGAAGTGCAAGAGAAAGGTTCTTCGCTCTCAGGGAAAGGAGAATGCATTCTGGGTCATTCTCGACTATGGTGAAATCGTAGTGCACGTGTTCCAGACTCCGTACAGAGCTTTTTACAGGCTTGAGGAACTTTGGGCTGATGCTGACAGAATTGTCTTCGAAGACTAATTAATCAACGTATATGGCAGAAAACAATAAGGCGCCTCGCGGGAAGAAACCCGTGAGAATAAAGTTTAATATCTCCTGGTTATACATTGTGCTCTTCATCGCGATCGGCTATATGTTCTTCAATCAGGGAGCAGGAGCTAATCCACAGAAGGAGGAGTGGGCTGATGTCCAGAAGCAGTGGCTGGAGGGCGACATCAAGGAAATTACCTTCATAAGGAATGAATATGAAGGCCGTGTCACCATCAAGCCTGATAAGCTAGGAAAATATGAGGATAAATTCGGCGGTATTGTACCAAAGAAGTCCCCACATTTCATATTCCTTGTTTCGGGAAGCTTCAATGCCGAAGAAATGTTTGGCGAACTTAATGACCAGCTCCCTGAAAATGAACAGGTAAAGGTTGTTATTGAGAACCATGAAAGTTTCTGGGGAGTACTTGAGTGGCTCATCTTCCCTCTTCTTCTGGTTCTGATGTGGTTTTTCATGTTTAGAGGCATGAATCGTAATATGGGAGGTGGCGGTCCCGGTGGACCCGGAGGTATCTTCAATGTCGGCAAATCTACCGGAAAACTGGCCGAAAAGGATAGCATCAAGGTTACATTCAAGGATGTGGCCGGACTATATGGAGCAAAGGACGAAGTGATGGAAATCGTTGATTTCCTGAAGAATCCTCAGAAATATACTGCTCTTGGTGGAAAGATTCCTAAGGGCGCTCTTCTTGTCGGCCCTCCGGGTACCGGTAAGACCCTTCTGGCAAAGGCTGTAGCAGGAGAAGCTAATGTGCCTTTCTTCTCGATTTCCGGTTCTGACTTTGTGGAAATGTTTGTGGGAGTGGGTGCTTCACGTGTACGTGATCTATTCCGACAGGCTAAGGAAAAATCTCCATGCATCGTATTCATCGATGAGATCGATGCGGTAGGACGAGCTAGAAGCAAAAATGCAGGATTCTCTTCAAATGACGAAAGAGAAAATACTCTCAATCAGCTTCTTACGGAAATGGATGGTTTCGGATCGAACTCCGGTGTCATCATTCTTGCGGCGACCAACCGTGCCGATATCCTTGACAAGGCACTCATGCGTGCCGGCCGTTTCGACCGTCAGATCCATGTTGAACTTCCGGATCTCAAGGAGAGAGAGGAAATCTTTACAGTTCATCTCAGAGGCCTGAAACTGGCTGAAGATTTCGATCTTGAATTTCTTGCAAAGCATACTCCAGGTTTCTCTGGTGCCGACATTGCCAATGTATGTAACGAGGCGGCTCTTACCGCGGCCCGTCATGACAAGCCGGCGATTGACAAGCAGGATTTCCTTGATGCTGTTGACAGAATTGTAGGAGGTCTTGAGAGAAAATCGAAGATCATTACTCCGCAGGAGAAGAGATCCATTGCTCATCATGAGGCCGGTCATGCAACTGTCAGCTGGCTTCTTCCGAATGCCAATCCGCTTTTCAAGGTTACGATCGTTCCACGTGGTCAGGCTTTGGGAGCTGCATGGTACCTTCCTGAAGAACGACAGCTTGTCACTAAAGAACAGATGATTGATGAGATGTGTTCGCTTCTTGGAGGACGAGTAGCTGAAGAGATCATTAACGGTCAGCCTTCAACCGGTGCATTGAATGATCTGGAGAGGCTCACAAAGATGGCTTATGGTATGGTCACATATTACGGTATGAGTGAAAAAGTAGGAACTCTGTCGTTCTATGATTCTACAGGAGCACGCGGTTATGACCTCACGAAACCATATAGTGAGAAGACTGCTGAACTTATAGATAAGGAGGTAAAAGAGCTGGTTGAGATGATTCATGACCGTACGGAAGGCATTTTGAGGGAAAATTATGATGGTTTTACCCAATTGGCTGCTCTTTTATTGGAGAAAGAAGTTATCTTTGCAGATGATCTTGAGAGGATCTTCGGACCACGTGCCGGTGAAAAACCTGGTGAAGATATTCTGAAGGATCCTGAAGAGACCGCTACGGAATAGCCTATGAACAATTTTATCAAAAGAACAATATCCGGAATAGGGTTTGTGGCGATTATGCTCGCTGCTCTCCTTACCAATAAATATGTCTTCGGCACAGTGATGCTCCTATCCCTCATCATCATGATGAAGGAGTTCCTGAGGATGACATGTGGAAAGAATTACTGGTTCTCGCAGATCCTTTCGATCCTTGCGGGAGCCACTCTTTTTACTCTGATCTTCCTTTTCAAGGGATTCTGTTTTCCTGGAAGATTTGTCATCTTGGCTTTTGTTCCGGTCTTTGTATTGATGATCAATTCGCTATATGTCAAGGATAAAAGCCGTTTTGATAAATTCTCAAATCTGTATGCAGCCCTGATTTACATTGCAGTTCCGTGGTCTATGCTGAACTTTGCTGTCTTCAACGGACATGGAGAATTCAATGGTATGATGCTGCTTTGCTTTTTTGCAATAATCTGGGGAACTGATGTAGGCGCTTATCTTTTCGGCATAACACTCGGACAGAAATATGGTAAGAAACTGTTCCCGTCAATTTCACCAAAGAAATCCTGGATCGGTTTCTGGGGCGGCATCTTTATGGCTGTTGTCGTTTCAATAGCCTTGCATTACGCCGGCATGTTCTGTTTTGATCTTGTTCACTGCATCTGTATGGCACTTCTGCTTTCGGTAGCCGGGGTTTACGGAGATCTTATTGAGTCGCAGTGGAAACGCCATTATGAGGTGAAGGATTCCGGTACTTTGATACCTGGACATGGCGGTCTTCTCGACCGTTTTGACAGTGCTCTCATAGCAATTCCGATCGGCATTATCTATCTCGTAGTCATGAATGTGCTTTAGCCGGCCTTCAGGTTTGTCTAATTGCCTTTTTTTCACTACTTTTGCAGCTGTTATGAGAATTCAGAAAGATTGCTACGGTACTATACTTCTGGTATGGCTGATCTGTGCGCCTCTGGTGTATGTGTTCATGCGTTTCATACCATATCCTATCATATCATATACTCTTTGTCTTCTTCCTATGGCATTCATGGGATTTTCGGTTTTCTTCTTCAGAGTGCCGGATAGACAGACTGTTCCTGCGGATAATGCGGTTACTTCAGTTGCTGATGGTAAGGTAGTCATCATCGACAAGGTATATGAGCCTGAGTATGTGAAAGGGGATTGTTTACAGGTCTCGGTTTACATGGACTTTTTCAATGTTCATGTGAATTACTGGCCGATTGATGGAGAAGTTACATATTACAAATATCACCCGGGAAAGTATATGCTGGCATTCCTTCCGAAAGCCTCTGAGCTTAATGAACATTCTTCTGTTGGCATAAGAAGCAGGTACGGTGATGTGTTCTTCAAGCAGCTTGCAGGTACTTTCGCCAGAAGGATCGTGACTTATGCCACTCCAGGCAATATAGAAAAGAAGGGAGAACAATGTGGAGTGATCAAATTCGGATCCAGAATCGATATGTATTTCCCATTGGACGCAGAAATTAAGGTACAGCTCGGAGATTATGTCAAAGCATGTGAAACCGTCATAGCCGAGCTACATAAATAATGATATGGATGAACAATTGATTTATATTATCATGATTGTCTCAATCGCATTGTCAGCTTTATGCTCAATGCTTGAGGCAACTTTGCTTTCCACGCCCTTGTCATATATCACCGGACTAGAAGAACAGGGAGTAAAAGGGGCACATCGGCTGAAAAAACTGAAACAGTATCCAGACAGACCTATATCAGCAATACTTTGTCTCAACACTATTGCAAATACGGTAGGAGCATCAATAGTCGGTTCACTTGTATATGAGGTCTATGGAGATGCCCTTGTAGGAATCTTCTCGACTGTTTTCACATTATGTATCCTGATTCTTTCAGAGATCATACCTAAGACAATCGGTACCAGCTATTGGAGGTCTCTTGCTCTTCCGGCATCTGTGATCATCAACAGTATGATCTTCATCGCTTTCCCGCTTGTATGGATATTGGAACGTCTTCAGAAACTAATCTCTTCAAATGCTAACCAGGTGAGTGTCAGCCGTGAAGATATTTCTGCAATGGTGAGCGTGGCTACTGAGGAAGAGGTCATCGAGAAGGATGAGAAGAAAATGATCCAGAATCTTCTGAAGCTTGATGAAGTTACTGCTCATGAGATCATGACCCCTAGCGTTGTAGTTGAAATGGTCCCTGGAAGCATGACGATAAAAGATTTCTATGACAGCGAAAACACACACTCGCGTATTCTTATATATGATGAAGATAACGACGAGTATGTAGTAGGATATGTTCTTCGTCAGGAAGTGCTTGAGAAGATGGCTGAAGATAAGTTCGATTTACCTCTTAATGATATTATCAGACCTATAATGTCTTTTGGTGAGGACGATTCAGTTTCTGATATATGGGAGAAACTTCTTGAAAAGAAAGAACATATATCTGCAATCCTTGATGAATATGGTTCGCTTCGCGGTATCGTGACAATGGAAGATGTCATCGAGACCATGCTCGGTCAGGAAATCGTCGATGAAAAGGACGAGGTTGTTGACATGCAGGAATATGCCAAGGATCTTTGGGAAGAAGCGCAGAAAGATATAATAAAAGCTGAAGATTAATCTTCAGCTTTTTCTATAAGTTCGAGCAATCTGTCGATCGCCTCTGTTTCAGGTACATGCCTGAGCATTGGCGTTTTTCCTTTATAAATGGAAACCTTCCCGTTTCCCTCTCCGACATATCCCCAGTCTG
This sequence comes from Candidatus Cryptobacteroides sp., assembly GCA_045613365.1. Classification (GTDB taxonomy): domain Bacteria; phylum Bacteroidota; class Bacteroidia; order Bacteroidales; family UBA932; genus Cryptobacteroides. The sequence goes on along the minus strand of JAZLAS010000045.1, from coordinate 10,968 downwards.
CGTCAGCCATTTCTCCCGGGCCGTTTACAATGCAGCCCATCACGGCAATGACCATTCCCTTGAGATGCGAGGTACGTCTCTTTACTTCTTCAAATGCTCCTTCCAGATTATACATTGTCCTTCCGCAACCAGGACATGCGATGTATTCAGGCCTGTAGAAACGTCTGCGGGCTGCCTGCATGAGTTCATCTATAAGATACTCTGCATCCTCACAGCCGATGAGTTCGACATCGTCCAATTCCTTATCCAGAAGTCTTTTGCCGAAGTCACAAGAGAAATCCAGGATCAGTCTTTCTCTTGTTGGTGCATCGTACGTAGCAATCGCTTTTCTGCCTTCCAGAGACAATGATACCATACTTGAATGTATCCTGCGGTCATATCTGTCTGCCAGATACTGAGCAACCGGAATTTCTTTTTCAGGATCCTCGGTAAGAGATACTCTGATTGTGTTTCCTATACCCTCAGAGAGAAGAGCGGAGATTCCTACTGCCGATTTGATTCTTCCACCATCTCCATTGCCGGCTTCGGTTACTCCCAGATGAAGAGGAAATACAACTCCGGATTCTTCCATTTCCTTTGCCAGCAGGCGGTATGCCTCTACCATGACATAGGTATTGCTCGCTTTGAGAGACACTACTACATTATAGAAATCATTCTCAATGCACATGTTCAGCCATTCCATCACGGCCTCTTTCATCGCAAGAGGAGTATTGCCGTAAAGATTTGTTATGCGTTCTCCCAAAGAACCATGATTCAGACCGATCCTAATTGCGGTACCATTGAGTTTGCATACTTCTACGAGTCTGGAGAACTGCTCCTTAGCCTTTTCGTGGTCTTTGTGAAAGTTCCCAGGATTGATTCTTACCTTCTCTACAACTTCTGCTGCTGCGATAGCTATTTCTGATGAGAAATGTACATCAGCAACGAGGGGAGTGTCTATACCTTCCGATCTAAGTATTTCTTTAATCTGCTTCAGTGATTCGACCTGCGCCAGAGATGGTACAGTAAGCCTTATCAGCTGTGCTCCGGCCTTGGCCAGTCTTCTGCATTGTGATACTGACGCTTCCACGTCAGATGTATGTGTGTTGCACATAGTCTGTACAACAATCGGGTTGTCTCCTCCGATGGTGATATTACCTACCTTGACTTCCAGTGTTCTCATTTGACATTTCATTGATTTGATAAACCAGATCCTTTGCTTCTTTTCTCAGACTTGCCTTTGTCTTTCCGCTACGTTTAGTGAGCTGGAAATGCACTCCGGCAGATATAACCAGACTTGAGGGATAGGCGAATCTGTAATAATACTGGCTGTAATGGTCTGGTTCATACAGTGATGAAAGTGAATGTTTGTAGGTGGCCTGAAAATGAATTTCAATAGGATCGAAGACAAGTCCGAATCCGACACCTCCTTTCAGACCATAATCTACACGTCGGTCTGTTGGGGTAAAAGCATGTTCATATTGGGTGTTGACAGATCCTGTCGTACCTGGGAATCTCTGAATGCTTAATCTGTAACCGGCATAGCATCCTAGCTGAGCCATGATCTTGAAGTTCCACATGTCGAAATGGAACTGAAAGCTTGCAGGAACCTCTATTACATCTATGACCGCCTTTTCTGCGCCCTCGATCTTATAAGTGTAATCGTATTCTTCGTTATACTTGAACTGGTATGCATCCTGTCCGAAAAAGATTCCGGTCTGAAATCCGAAATACGGCATGTATCCGAACATTTTACCATATCTTGTATATGTGATACCGAAGTTATATGGTGCGAAAACCAGATCCTGCTCCTGCCTTGGATTCCAGTTGACACGGCATACGCCAGCTCCATATTGTATTCCTATCATTGTGTAGTCGTTGATCACAAGCTTCTTCCTGACATCAATGCTGTCCAGCTGATTGTCAGTCAGATCTTTGACCTGCTCCAACGTCACGATATCTTCCATTTCCAGCTTTTCCTGAGCTCCGGCCGAAAGACTTGCCAGAGTAAGGAAAGCGATCATCATTGTTTTCTTCATCATCATTCAAACATTTCTGAAACATTCAGGATCTGCTCCACTTCCATCATTTCCGGTATATCTATAAGGAATGTATCATCTTCTAGCTTATAGAACTTTACCTTTTCCGGCTGCCTGTGTTCAAGCAGGATACCGGTATCTACAATGCCGTTTCTGTTAAGGTCTTCGGTAATCCTTATAGAATACTTTCCAGTCTTCAGATATGGAAATACAAGTGACTGGTCCTTGTCCACGATATATGACCTGAGTACTTCAGACCTCTTTTCATTGAGAAGATCAACTATATATTTGTTGTTGACATTCTCCAGCTTCATGATGAGGGTGCTGAGCTTGTCATCATTAGGTAATGTCACCTTGACTTCAGAACTGTCGTTGTAGAAACCGTTTATGTCCTTGAAGAGTCGATGCGGCATCTTAAGCTTGTATTCATGTCCCGGAAGAAGCTTTTCCTTAGGCATGATTGTGTATTTCCTGAGGTTGAGCGAATCCTGCATCACAGTGAAGCTTCCTTTGAACTCCTGCTGTTTAGGGTTCGTATAAGTGAATTTCAAAGAGTCGAACGAAGCTTCGACAACAGGATACTTGAATTCGTATGTGAATCCGTATTGTTCAACTGTCTCAGGCTTTGCAGTGACGGTAACTACGGCAATCGTATCTTCATGCTTGATGTCTTTCCTTGAACTCTTTCCGAAGGCCTTGCGGTTTGGATTTGCGAGTTTGAATTCATCGACAGCCGGATTCAGCATGCCCAGAGTGTCGGTCTTCATATATTTGACATTCAGATAGAATGTGTCAGGCTGGGCCTTAGGGTCGTTGACCCATATCTCAAGACTGTCCTTGAGGATGTTGAACTGTGTGATGAGCTTGCTTGCAGGCACACCCTTGATCCATACCGAATCGACTTCAGCATATGGAGCCATGAATGTGACATAAGCTGTACGGTCGCCGACTCTCTCCTTATTGACGATCATCTGCTTGCTAGGCTTCTCCCTGAAAATGTTCAATTCATATTCTGTCTTTCTTGCCAGGCAATTGACAGTATCCTTCATGTCATATTTCATGAGTTCAGGAAGCGAATCGTTAACCATGATGATAGGCTGGACCAATGTGTCGATGAATGCAACCTTCTCAGCATCAGGGTCGTACTTGTTGTTATTGTTCTCATCTATGATGGCATACATTCTATAGATTGTGTCCTGAATGTTCCTCAAGCAGAAGAATCCCCAATCGTCAGTCTTCATTGCTGCATCAGGTCTTTTGAGGAAGATGGCCGAATCCGCGTGATCCTTATATAACATCACAGTCGCTCCTTTGAGAGGCTGAAGAGTGTTGCAATCCTGTACAATGCCGGTCACAACCATCGAATCGATCCTGTCTCCGGTAGAGAACACAAGTGTGTAACCGGGAAACATGTTTCCTTCGTTATTGTCTGCTATGGCATTTGTCACATCAAGAGTATATGTCTTGTTTGAGTCGAGGTCACTTTCAAATGTGATCTCGACACCTTTACCCTTGAGCTTGTATTTAGGTGCCTTTTCCAAAGGAGGGGAGAGGAAGAGGCTCTTCGCATCCTTCACCTGTACATATTCATTGAATTTCAGATAAAGCTTTGTCTTATGCACAGGTACATTTACAGCACCCATCACAGGCTGTATTTCTGTAATTATCGGAGGAATGGTATCCTTCGGACCACCGCTTGGCGGAGTCGTAGTATTTGCGCATGAATGCGAAAATATCATCGTTCCCAAGATGATAGCTACCGGAATCGCCGGCAGAAGATTCTGTATAAATTTATTCAACTTCATAATCTAATCATTACATGTCTGTTCTGATGACACTTTGTATCCCTTCAATCTTCTGTAATCTCCTTATAAGCTTTTCGAGGTCTCCCATGTCATGTACATAAAGATCTATATATCCTTCAAAAACACCATCTTCCGTACCAAGACAGAATTTCCTGATGTTGACACTCATTACAAACGATATATATCTTGTTATGTCATTGATCATTCCGATCCTGTCGAATCCTTTGAGTGAAAGACGGACAAGGAAAGAAAGATTCTGAGTCTTGGCCTGCTCCCATTTCGGAATCACGATCCTGTCACCGAACTTCGATGCCAGATTGTTCGCTTCCGCGCATGTACGTTTATGAACCGTAACAGTACCGTCAGAACTCAGGAAACCGATCACGCTGTCACCCGGAATAGGATTGCAGCATGTGGCAATGACATATCTATGCTTTGAATCTTCAGAGTCAGAAATGACATAATCCTGCTCCTTCTTCTTGAACAGGCTGAAGAATCCTTTATTCTCCTTTTTTGATTCCTGAGCATTCTTCAAGACTTCCGACAGATTGCTAAGACGTATCTTACCTATTCCTATCCTGAAGTACAGCTCATCTGGCTTGGTGTCATAAACATCATACCCTTTCATGAGCATGTTGACTGTCTTGTCATTCAATTTATAACCCAGAGCCTCCAGCTGGTCATTCAACATTTTCCGTCCTACCTTTATAGTTTCCAGCCTTTCACTCTTAAGGTAGTCGGTGATGATGGCTTTCGCTTTTCTTGTCTTTACGAAATCCAGCCATTCCCGTTTAGGCTTTTCATTCTCCGCAGTGATTATCTCGACCTGATCTCCTGTCTTGAGTACATAAGAAAGAGGAACAAGCCTCAGGTTCACTTTGGCAGCAATGGCCTTGTTTCCTATCTGTGAGTGGATTGAATATGCAAAATCCAATGCTGTAGCACTCTTTTCTATGCTTCTTTGCTCACCCTTCGGAGTAAATACGAAAATGTCGGTCTTGATAAGGTCATTATGAATCAGATCGAGCAGATCAAGGGCATTTACATCCGGATTGACCAGGATTTCCTTGACCTTGGTGATCCATTTGTCCATTTCGCTCTCATTGCTGGCGAAGCCATCCTTTTTATATGCCCAGTGAGCAGCAATACCTTTTTCTGCCACTTCGTTCATTCTTCTCGAACGGATCTGGACTTCTATCCATATTCCCGTCTTGCTCATCAGCGTACAATGCAAGGCCTCATATCCGTTGTTCTTAGGATAATTGACCCAGTCACGTACTCTGTCGGCCTTGTATCTGTACATTCCGGTGATGATGGAGAATATATGGTAGCACTGGTCGCGCTCCGTTTCATTTGTGTTTTCTCCCGGATCGAAAATGATTCTTACAGCATAGAGGTCATAGATCTGGTCAAAATCAATACGTTTGGTATTCATCTTGTTCCAGATAGAGTATGGAGTCTTTACTCTTTTCTTGATTTCAAACCTGAACCCTGCTGCACTCAATGCTTTATCTATCGGTGCAATGAAATCATTTATCTCCTTGTCCTTGTCTATCACATTCCTGTTGATCTTGGCTGTGATATCATTGAATGCTTCCGGCTCCTTGTATCTGAGCCATATGTCCTCCATTTCCGATTTGATGCCATACAGACCAAGTCTGTGGGCAAGCGGAATGAATACGAACATCGTTTCACTCAGGATCTTGTCCCTTTTATGTTCTGGCATGTACTCGATCGTACGACAGTTGTGGAGACGGTCTGCAAGCTTTATCAGAACGACACGGACATCATCATTCAATGTCAGCAGGATACGCTTGAAATTCTCTGCCTGCATGCTCTTCTGCTGGGCCTTGTCTTCATTGTCAAGGACAGTCTTGATCTTTGTCAGTCCTTCCACCAGTGTGGCTACCTTTTCTCCGAAAAGGCTTCTGATGTCATCGACTGTATAGGAGGTGTCTTCTACAACATCATGAAGAAGTGCAGCTATTATCGATTTGTAACCGAGCCCGATATTGCTTACGACGATTTTCGCCACGGCTATCGGGTGCAGTATATATGGTTCTCCAGATCTTCTTCTTACGCCTTTGTGTGCTTCATTTGCAAAGTCAAAGGCCTTCTGGATCATATCAAGTTCGCCTTGGTCAGTGCAGCGTTTCCTTGCCGCTTCCTTAAGATCGGCATACTCTCTTGCAATGACCTCGTAGTCTGTATTCTTGAATTCTGATACTGATCCCATAATATAATGATTTAATCCTCAATGTTATAGCTGTCAACATGCTGGAATGCATATGACAGCTCTGCGCCAATAAGAATGATGAACCAACCTATGTTGATCCAGATCATGAACAGCGGTACAGCAGCGAAAGCTCCGTATATACCGTTCATTCTTGTTACAAAGACCTGAGTCTCGAGATAGAGGTACTGCATTATGGTAAAGGCAGTTCCTGAAAATGCCGCCGCCCTTAAGGCGTTCGCATAATCTGCATGAGCATTCGGTATGAACTTGTACATTGCTGAGAATGTCATTGTCGCTATTACACCGAATAGAGCCCATGTCAATATGGTCTTGAATGCCGTCAGTTCCTCGAGATCCAGTCCTATGTAGCTGAGTGCATGTGAGTAAACGAATGAACCACCGAAAAAGACGAGTACTATGAAAGGGGAAACAAAGAGCATGGCCAGGATAACTGACAGTCTCTTGAACAGGTTTCTTGATTTCTGTACTCTCCATACATTGTTGAATACCTTCTCCACACTCATCATCATCCATACCACGATCCATAGGAAGAGAAGGGCTGAAACAAGTCCTACCGCTCCGCTTTGAGCCGTGTCTATGATGTTCTGGGCGAAACCGAGAACCATGTCGATCGTCTGCTGGCTGTTGTTGAAATATCCGTATAGGAATTCCTTAAGCTTGTCAGCCAGACCGAAACCACCCGTAATGGCAAATACAATAGCGACAAAAGGGACCACAGACATTGTGCTGAAGAAACTGAGTGCTACGGCCTGGAAGCCGATCTTCTCGCTTGAGAAAGTCTTGATCGTGATCATCATGACCTTCATGTATTTGATGAAACGGGCCTTGGCCTTGGATAGATTTTCCATCTCCAAGGTCCAGATGTCATCAATGAAGAATCTCTTCAGACGGTATGTCTTGTGTCTTATCCTTTTCATTACTTAAGTTTAGCTATGAATCTGTCCGGATCGATTGCAAATCTCTGATGCCTTCCTTCTCCTATAAGTCCGTCAGTGTCTTCCACCTTGACCGCATATTCAAATCTGCGGCCATCCACCTCTGTCACAGTAGCGGTAGCAGTCAGTCTCGTTCCCACCCTGCATGCCTTCAAGTGACTGATATCTACTTTTGTGCCTACTGTCTGGAATCCATGCTCTTCTGCAAGCTTATATGAAGCAAGCTCCATCAGACATATCATCGATGGGGTAGAGTAAACCGGTAGTCCTCCGGAACCAAGCACTTCAGCTGTTTCATTCTCGGCAACAATGTGCTCCAATGTATATGAATCTCCTGCTTTCATCATTCAATTATTCTTCTGAATTCATCTTCGCTGATTATCTCCACTCCGAGAGATTCAGCCTTCTTTATCTTTTCCGGCCCCGGTTTTTCACCTGCCAGAAGGAATGCGGTCTTTCCGCTTACCGATCCGCTGTTCTTTCCTCCATGTGCTATGATAAGAGCTTTCATTTCGTCGCGGGATATGCTGAAATTTCCGGATATGACAATCGTTTTGCCTGTCAGCTTATCCGAGAGCCTAGCAGGACCCTCTTCGGTCTCGAATTTCAGACCTGCTGCCTTCAGCCTTTCGACTGTATCCAGATTCATTCCGTCTCTGAAGAAATCGTAAATGCTTTCGGCAATTACAAGTCCGATGTCGTCAGTCTTGAGCAGATCCTCTACTGTCGCCTTCCTTATGGCATCGATATTACCGAATGCCCTGGCTACAGATTTAGCTGTCGTTTCGCCGACATATCTGATACCTAATGCATATAGAACCCGTTCGAACGGCACTTTTCTGGACTCTTCAAGACTCTTCAGGAACCTTTCGGCAGATCTTTCCTTCCAGCCTTCCAAAGTAAGGAGGTGCTCTTTAGTAAGATCGTAGAAATCAGCTGCATTCCATACCAGTGCCTTGTTGTAAAGCTGTTCGATGGTAGCTTCTCCGGCTATGACATTCATGGCTTTCCTGCTGAGGAAATGCACAAGCCTGCCTTTTATCTGTGTCGGACAGCCAGTCTGATTAGGACAGAATGACTTAGCTTCCTCTTCATCTCTTATCAGTACTGTGCCGCAGTCGGGACAAGTGTCAGGGAAAACTGGAAGCCCGGCATCACTTCCACGCTTGCTCAGTTCGACTCCTGTAATCTTAGGTATGATTTCTCCTCCTTTTTCAACATATACATAGTCGCCTATATGAATATCCAGCAGGGCCATCTGGTCTGCATTGTGAAGAGAAGCACGCTTGACAACTGTTCCGCTAAGCTGCACAGGCTCCAGATTGGCTACAGGCGTTACCGCTCCGGTTCTTCCGACCTGATAGTCTATGCTCAGAAGTTTGGTCAATGCCTGCTCAGCCTTGAATTTGTATGCAACCGCCCATCTCGGAAACTTTGCTGTGTAACCCAATTCTTCCTGATATGGAAGCTCGTTTATCTTGATTACGATACCATCCGTTGCAAACAAAAGTGTTTTACGCTCTGTGTCCCAATAATTTATGAAGTCTTCAATTTCTTCTATGCTGCGACATATCTTTCTCTTGTCTGAAACAGGCAGTCCCCAGCTGGCAGCTGCTTTAAGAGCCTGGTCATGTGTCTGGAAAGGGAGGTCTTCTCCAAGCATATGATACAATGTGCATTCGAGTCCTCGGTTAGCGACCATCCTGCTGTCGATAAGCTTCAATGAACCGGAAGCTGCATTCCTAGGGTTGGCAAAGGGCTGCTCTTCTTCCTTGATACGCTCTTCGTTCAGCCTGTCGAATGCCGGCCATGGCATATAGATCTCACCTCGTATCTCGAATTCCTCCGGCCATGGCAGAGGATCCATCAGTGTCGGTGCGAATCCGGCTGGAATCTTCAGTTCCTGAGGTATGTTGCTGATGTTTCTGACATTTGCCGTGACATCATCTCCGATCGTACCGTCACCGCGTGTCAAGGCCCTTGCAAGCTTTCCGTTCCGGTAAGTAAGACATATTGCAGTACCATCGAATTTCAGCTCGCAACTATATGTGAATGAATTGCCTATCCCTTTCGATGCTCTGTCTGCAAATGCTTGGATCTCAGCGATGTCGTATGTGTTTCCGAGTGATAGCATAGGATATCGATGAGGATACTGCTCGAACTCCTTCTGCTTCTTGTCACTGCCTTTAAGGTCACTTCCGACCTTGCGGGTAGGGGAGTCTTCGGTAATGTATTCAGGATACATCTTCTCAAGCGCTTCCAGCTCCTTGAGAAGCATGTCAAACTCATAATCGCTGATGACAGGAGAGTTTTCTACATAATACCTCCTGTTCGCGTCGTTCAAGATATCGCGAAGCTCCTGTATCCTAATGTATGCCTGTGACTTTTCCATGATATAAATAACTTACAAAATTACTAAATGCATTTGATTTGTGCAATATGAAAGCCTCGTATCATAAGCTGGGTACATATTCTTGTAATTTATCATAAAATTTGATAATTTTGCCCCGATATACCGGAATTTTTCTGCGATGCCAAGATGACATTACCGAGCGTCGGGAATATGTCCGGAATAACCTTCAAGGTAATTGATGGAAAACTTTAATATTCAAGTATAACTTTAAAATTCAGAAAAAAGATGAAAGATGCAGTAATTATTCTTTGTGGCGGCGGTCCCGCTCCAGGAATGAACTCAGTTTCAATGAGTGTAGCTAAGACTTTCCTTTCCAAGGGTTACAGAGTGATCGGTCTTCATGGCGGATACTCAGGACTTTTCAGCAAGAACGCACGCACAGAGGATCTTGACTTCTTCAAGGCTGACCGATACTTCAACAGAGGTGGTTCATACCTTGAGATGAGCCGTTTCAAGCCGACTGACAAGGACTTCGAGGAGAACTTCAATCTTGACCTTTTCAAGGACAACAACATCAAGCTTCTCGTGACTATCGGTGGTGATGATACAGCTTCGACTGCAAACCGTATCTCAAAGTTCCTCGCAGCAAAGGGATATCCTATCGCAAATATCCACTGTCCTAAGACTATCGATAACGATCTTCCTCTTCCTGCAAACGCTCCAACTTTCGGATACAACTCGGCAAAGAACGAAGGTGCACATCTTGCACGCACTGTATATGAAGATGCACGTACATCAGGTAACTGGTTGGTAATCTCAGCAATGGGACGTACATGCGGAAGTCTTGCTTTAGGTATCGGTGAGGCTACTCACTGCCCTATGACAATCATTCCTGAGATGTTCAACAAGACTGAGATCTGCCTTGACAAGGTGGTTAAGCTCTCTATCTCTGCTATCCTCAAGAGAAAGGTTCTCGGTATCAACTATGGTACAATCGTAGCTGCTGAGGGTCTCTTCCATGAGTTCAAGGCTGAGGAAATGGAGGCTGCCGGTGTTCATTTCTCATATGACGACCACGGCCACCCAGAGCTTGGAAAGGTATCAAAGGCTGTCCTCTTCAATGACCTCCTCGAGGCTGAGTTCAAGAAGATCGGTCTCAAGGTCAAGAGCCGTCCGGTAGAAATCGGTTATGACGTTCGTTGCCAGGATCCTGTCGCTTATGACCTTACATACTGCACAGAGCTCGCAATGGGAGTATATCAGCTCTTCAGCGAGGGTAAGACAGGCTGCATGGTTTATGTTGACTCATACGGCAACGTATCTCCACTCTACCTCGCAGACCTCCAGGACCCTACAACAGGAAAGATTCCTCCACGCGTCGTTGATATCAATGCTGGTACAGCGCAGAACTACTACAACTACATCGCACACTACGTAACCCCAGAGGATTACGAGGCAGTCAAGGCTCTCGGCATTGAGAACCCAGAGGCTTATGACTTCAAGAAGATTCTGGAGTGGTAAAATCTAATTGACTGATAATCAACATTTTAAGTAAGGTTGCTTAAAGTAAGACTTTAAGCAACCTTACTTCTTTTTTGGG
>JAZLAS010000044.1:0-60432 GCA_045613365.1 Candidatus Cryptobacteroides sp. | reverse complement strand
CTTAAAATTCGGTGCAATTTAGCAATTAATTTTCAAACGGCAATAATTATTTTGATATTTCTCCCCTCAAGTCTTTTTCAAGCCCTGCTTTTACGCTTTCGTTGTCCTTGAATACTCCAAGCAGGTAAAAAAGCTTGCCGAGGGCACTTTCTGTGGTGCTGTCATACCCGTTGGTCACTCCGGCTTCCTTGAGGCACTTGCCAGTCGCGTACAGGTCCATGTTCACGCTTCCGGCCAGACATTGAGTCACGTTAAGCAGAATCTTTCCCATTGAAGATGCCTCCTTGACGATTTCCAGCAGCCATTCCTTCGATGGAGCGTTACCTGCTCCATATGTTTCGATGATCACTGCGCGTGTGTCCGGACTGCAAAGGATTGTCCTTACGATCTGAGGCGTTATGCCGGGGTGCATCTTCAGAATGGATACACGGGTGTCCAACTCCTTGTGGAACAGAGGCTTCCGGTCCCATGACTCAGGTGTGCGGATATGTCTGCCGCTGTATCTGATGCTTATGCCGGCTTCCGCAAGCGGAGGGAAATTGGGCGAGCGGAATGCCCTGAAGTTGTCAGAGTTGATTTTTGATGACCTGTTGCCCCTCATCAGCACATTGTCGAAATAGATGCATACCTCAGGGACGACAGCATGGCCGTCGTCATCTTTGGCTGCTGCGATTTCTACAGAAGAAATCAGATTCTCCTTTCCGTCTGTCCTGGGTGTGCCTATAGGCAGCTGGCTGCCGGTGAATATTACCGGCTTGGTAAGTCCTTCGATCATGAAGCTCAGGACCGAGGCCGAATATGCCATGGTATCCGTACCGTGGAGCACTACGAATCCGTCGTACATGTCGTACCGTTCTTCTATGACCCTGACCAGTTCCTGCCACATGGCAGGCTCGACATCAGATGAGTCGATGATAGGGTCGAATGTGTATGAATCGATCCTGTATGCGAATTTCCCCAGCTCCGGAACTTCTTCAAGTATCTGGCTGAAGTCGAACGGCCTTAGAGCCTGGATCGATGGGTCCTCCTTCATTCCGATCGTGCCTCCGGTGTATATCAGGAGTATGGCGGATTTTTCGCGTGTCAAACCTGTGGTATTCATAGATTGAACAGTTTTACTGCATTTCCGGTAGTGATTGAAGCGATCTCTTCGATGCTTTTCCCTGTGATCTCAGCCAGCCTGCCTGCGATATGAGGGATATAGCTGCTTTCATTCCTTTTCCCTCGGAATGGAACAGGGGTCAGATACGGAGAATCCGTCTCGAGCAGGATCCTGTCGAGCGGAATGTCTTTTACGGTTTCGGCTATGGTCGCTTTCTTGTATGTCAGGACTCCTCCGATGCCTATGTACCAGTCGCCTAAGCGCTGAAGCTGAGAGAAGGTCTCCCTGCTTCCGCTGTACGCATGGAAAACTCCTCTCAGCGAAAGATGACGGCAGTCTTTCAAAATATTGATTATCAGTCCGGTGGATTCCCTGGAATGGATTATTACCGGGAGATTCAGCCTGTCGGCCATTTCCAGCTGGATCCTGAATACTTCCTGCTGCTCTTTCAGAAATTCTTCAGACCAGTAGCAGTCCAAGCCGATTTCTCCTATGGCCCAGATCTTCCGGGACAGATATCCTTCCAGTAAGGAAAGCTCCTTTTCCCATGAAGCATCAACTGAAGTGGGGTGTAATCCGAGACATGGAAATATGGTACCTTCATGTCGGTCCGCCAATGAGAACATAATGTCCCTTGTCTGAGAATCGATGTCAGGGAATACGATCCTTGATACGCCTGACCGGACAGCTCTTGCTATCGCGTCGTCCTCCTCGTTTGCAAAGGCCTCGTCATATAGATGGGCATGAGTGTCGATGAATTCCATTTGCCGATATTGAGTATTCGGCAAATATAGTGAAATTATCTGAACTTCTCCGCCATAAGGAAACATCTTTGCAGGACATCTGTGGCTACATATCCGTCCATCTCCAGCATCGCTATGATATTTGACGTGCCGACATAGTCCGAACCGGTTCTTATGGCTATGTCTTCGATGCTTATTCCTCTTTCCTTCTTGATCAATGTTATGATGCCGGTCGCTTGTGCCGTCATCTCCTTTGGCAGTCTTGCCGCATATGCCGCCTTTACGGTTTCTTCTTCATTTGCCTTTCTGCGTCCAGGAATATTCTTGAGGTTGAGGCTGTTGATGAGTTCGCTCATTGATGTTATAGGCTCTGCTACCTTGTTCTTTATCAAGTGGTTGCATCCTTGGGACCTCAGGTCGTCAATCCTGCCTGGCAATGCATAGACGTCTCTGTCATATGAGAATGCAAGGCGGCAGGTCATCATGCCTCCTCCCTTTATCTTGGATTCTATGAGAATCGTGGAGTCGGAAAGACCTGCGATTATCCTGTTGCGTCTGAGAAAGTGAATGGCAAGCGGAGCCGTTCCGGGAGGATAATCCGTGACAAGGGCGCAACCGGGAGTCCTGCATAACTGTTCTGCGAATGCGGAATGTCTGTACGGATATACGGTCTCCGGTCCCGTTGCCATCACCCCGATTGTCGGCAGGCCGCATTCCAGGGCTGTCTTATGGGCGCAGATGTCCGTACCCAGAGCCAGCCCGCTGATTATGACAGGTTTCTCAGCCGAATCTCCCAGGCCTGCTACGGTCCTTTTGCACCATTCCTTTCCATATGGAGATATGTCTCTGGTGCCGACGACGGCAATCTTTCTGCTCGGAAGCCAGAGCTGTCCAGGAGGTGTAGAACTTCTTACGTAGAGACCTATAGGAGCGTCTTCGCATTCGTGCAATAGAGCCGGATAATCTTCTTCGTTCCAGCCGATGAATCCGATCCCGGACTTTTCGAGTTTCAGCAGCTCTTCAGCGGCTTCCTCCTTCGCTTTCAATGTAATCTTGTTCCTGACAGCCGAATAGGGACCTAGAATTTCATCTAGTTCCCCGGCATTCAGACTGAACAGTTCGGAAGCGCTGCCAAGATGCGATATCAAGGCGATGCCGGCTTTTGGCATGAAGCCGAAAATCCGGTTCAAAGCGCACAGGCATGTTTTTTCTTCAAAATTTTCCATGCCCCAAAGTAAAATGAAAATCGGCCTCCCGATCAACGCGGAAAGCCGATTTTTCTTTTTCTGAAAGAAATTATTTCTTTTTCTGAAAGATTTTGAATCTTTCAGAAAGATCATCAGATGATAAGGAGGGCGTCTCCGTACGGTCCGAACATATAATCTCCTTCGAGTGCTGTCTTATATGCCTTCATAACATTCTCATATCCGCCGAAAGCTGCAACCGACATGAGCATTGTGGAGCCAGGACGGTGGAAGTTGGAAACGATGGCGTTAGGTATCGCGAATCTGTATGGCGGGAATATGAACTTGTTTGTCCAGCCGTCATAAACATTGACCTCGTCATTGGTCGTGACATAGGTCTCAAGTCCGCGGATTGTTGTGATTCCTACTGCCAGAACCTTATGCCCGCTCTTCTTTGTCTTGTTGATGAGCTCTGCCGCCTCTTCTGTAATGATAAGCCTTTCAGAGTCCATCTTGTGCTTAGAGAGATCCTCTACATCTACTTCTCTGAAATGACCTATGCCCATGTGAAGAGTAATGAAGGCTTTGTTTATATCCTTGAGTATCATCCTGTTGAAGAGCTCGCGGCTGAAATGCAGACCTGCTGCCGGTGCGGAAACCGCTCCTTCGTGTGCAGCGAAAATGGTCTGGAAATTCTCAGCATCTTCAGCAGTGACTTCCTTCTTTACCCAATCCGGAATCGGAGTCTGACCGAGACCGAACAGAGTCTCCTTGAACTCTTCATAGCTTCCGTCATAAAGGAAACGGAGGGTACGTCCTCTTGAAGTTGTGTTGTCTATGACTTCGGCAACAAGGCTTTCGTCATCTCCGAAATATAGCTTGTTTCCGATCCTTATCTTCCTTGCCGGGTCAACGATCACGTCCCAAAGTCTCTGCTCACGGTTGAGTTCCCGCAAAAGGAAGACTTCGATGTCAGCTCCTGTCTTTTCCTTGTTTCCGTATAGTCTTGCGGGAAATACCTTGGTATCATTGAGGACGAACGTATCTCCTTTACCGAAATAGTCAATTATATCCTTGAAGAGTCTGTGCTCGATCTCGCCTGTCTGTTTGTGGAGTACCATGAGTTTCGCTTCATCGCGCCATCTCGGCGGCTCCTTTGCTATCTTCTCGGCCGGAAGATTGAACTGGAATTGTGAAAGTTTCATAATGTTTTTTAAGTAGCAAAAACTAATATTGCGCAAAATACATTACATTATACGGTTTTTTGTGGATTTTGTTTCGCAATTTTTGATTTTTTTGAAAAAATCATATTTTCGCTTCCCTGAACACCTCTACAATGGAAGGATAAGTGTTCAGAAGGTAAGGAGGCAGGCTTGATTTTGCTACCCATGCTGCCTTGGATATGTCTTCTTCTCTTTGTGGGGTAAGGTCGGTCGGAGCCGTATAAAGCATGTCATACCACCATGTGTGCTTGAGATGCCATATTCCGTCACGGCGGTAACAATGGTCGGTGATGCATATCAGGTCCTTCAGCTCCAGTTCGTCGATCCCTGTTTCTTCCTGCACTTCGCGCAGTGCTGTCACATCTATGGGTTCTCCCGGATCCTGATGGCCTTTAGGGAGGTCCCAGAGCCCGTTTCTGTTGATGAGAAGATAGTCGCCTCGTCTGTTGGATACCAGTCCTCCTCCAGCATTCACTTCCTTGAACTCGGCACAGATTCTGCAGTATGTCCCCTCTGTGTCCGAAGTCGGTATGCAGACACGTTGCAGAGATGACGATGTCTCGACCATTTCGATAAGGTCGTGGATGTCGATGCTTCTGCCGATTGTGAACTGTATCGCATTCGGGTCTGAAAGTGCCGGATCTTCCGGACCGCATATGACTATGCATCTCTTTTCAAAGTATATTTTGTGCATTTGACCTATAATTTTATTAACTTTGCCCGATACGGGCGCACAAGTACGCGCGTTGTGGCTGCAAATATAGGCAGAAGAAGTGAATAATATAATCTAAAATAGGCAATATGGAATCAGTTGAGAAAGCTGTGGCCAAGTCCCTGATGGACATCAAGGCCGTTTTGTTAAGACCTGAGCAGCCTTTCACATGGGCTTCAGGATGGCATTCACCTATCTATTGTGACAACAGAAGGATCCTTTCATATCCTGAAATCAGGGAGAATGTCTGCCGTTGGATGGCAGATATCATCAAGGAGAAATATCCTGAAGCAGAAGTCGTGGCCGGAGTGGCTACAGGTGCCATCGCACATGGCTACCTTGTCGCACATATTCTCGGCAAGCCTTTCTGCTATGTGAGACCTAAACCGAAGGATCATGGCACCGGTTCACAGATCGAGGGAATTCTTGAGCCTGGAAAGAAGGTGGTGATCGTCGAGGATCTGATTTCGACAGGAATGAGCAGCCTGGCGGCTAAGAATGCTCTCGTGAATGCAGGAGCTGATGTTCTTGGCATGGTGGCTATCTTCTCATATGGTTTCAATCATGCACGCAAGGCGTTCGAAGATGCTAATGTCGAGCTTACGACTCTATCGAATTACGATACTCTTATCGAGGTGGCAGGAGAGACCGGTTATGTGAAGGATTCGGAGATTGAAGTCTTGAAGCAGTGGAGATTCTCTCCGTCAACTTGGGGAAAATAGTGATATGGCTGAATTCAGAAGCAAGAAAGCGGTAGTGTCTAAGGCTCCATATGAGCTTTACATGGCATTTGTGGATATGCGCAATTTCGTGCAGTTCCTGCCTGAGGACAAGAAGGCCGATGTTACAGCCGATTATGACAGTATCCATGCAGTAGTGCAAGGATTCAGTATCGGTGTGCGCGTGAAGGACAGGATCCCGTATTCGAAGATAGAATTTATGGACGACGGAGCTCCTTTCAAATTCTTCCTCACACTTCATTTCGATGCTGCTTCCGATCCGTACAAGACCGATTTCCAGATCGTGGTCGATGCGGAGCTCAATTTCATGATGAAGACATTGCTTGGAAGCAAGATAAAGGATGCCCTTGACAAGGTCGTGGATTCTCTTGTGGCGATGTCTGAGGGTAGGATGCCTGAGGGTGTGGATCCTTCCATGTATCCGGAGGGCTTTGACCCATTAAAGTTCAGATCATAGCATGATAAAGGAATCTTTCAGGAAATATCTTGAAGAGGCGATAGGGAGCGACAATGCCCTTGTCGCTTTTTCTGCTTTTGACAGTCCTGCATCTGTGGCTGTCAGGAGGAATCCTTTCAAGGAAGGGAAGTGTCCTGAAGGACGACAGGTGCCCTGGTGTCAGCACGGCAGGCTTCTCGATGAAAGACCTCAGTTTACTCTGGATCCTCATTTCCATGCCGGTGCATATTATGTCCAGGATTCATCTTCGATGTTCGTAGGACATGCTTTCAGACATCTTCTGAAGGATATCCGAATACCTGTAGGACGTCCGGTAAGGGTACTTGACCTTTGTGCAGCTCCGGGGGGAAAGACAACGGATCTCGCCGCATCTCTCAGAGAAGCTTTCGGGGACGGATATCTGCTGGTTTCCAATGAAGTCATGAAGGCAAGGGCTGGCGTCCTTGCAGACAATGTGGCTCTTTGGGGAGACCCGAATGTAGTGGTAACTTCTGACGACCCGTCAGCTTTTGCCGGGCTTCCCGGTTTTTTTGATATGATCGTAGCCGATGTGCCATGTTCGGGTGAGGGGATGTTCAGAAAGGACGAAGAGGCGCAGAAGCAGTGGTCTGAAGATAATGTGGCTCTTTGCGAGGCAAGGCAGAGGAGAATAATCGCAGATGTATGGTCTTCTCTTGCTGAAGGCGGTGTGTTAGTCTATTCTACCTGTACTTTCAACAGATATGAGAATGATGGGAATGTGAGGTGGATAGAGGACGAACTCGGAGCAGTCGCTCTTTTCCGTGATGATGTCCTCTCACCGGGAAACGGCATAATCAAGACTGAACTGGGATACAGCCTTGTACCTGGACATGTGGAAGGAGAAGGGCAGTATTGCAGTGCCTTGCGCAAGACATCTGATGTCGAGTGGCGTGAGGTAAGAAGCAGGGGAATGAAGCCAGGCAAGGCTTCTCCAGTTCCGAAAGGACTGAAGCTGCCTGTAAACAGGGAGGTGACGGTGCGTATGAAGGGAGATACCGTTACGGTTGTTCCGGTGGCCCTGTCTGCAGATATCATGCAGCTTGAATCCTATCTGCATGTGCTTGCTGCCGGTTGTGCTGTAGGAGTGATGAAAGGGGATACGCTTGTTCCTGATGCTGATCTTGCCCTGTCGATCATTCTTGATACGGAAGCTTATCCATCTGCTGAACTCGACAGAAATAAGGCTCTGGCATACCTCCATAGGGATGCAATAGTTCTTCAGGATTCCCCGAAGGGATTTATATTAGTCAGATATGAAGGGTTACCTTTAGGTTTTGTCAAGAATCTTGGCAATAGATGCAATAATCTCCATCCTCAGTCACGAAGGATCAGGATGGATATAAACAGATAGAAAGGATATGAGGAAGTTTGTCATTGCAGCTTTGCTGCTGTTTGCCCAGACAGTCATATATGCTCAATCAGAGAGCGAGAGATACGCTCAAAGGTACGATATGCTTGTGTCCAAGCTCGGACCTGCAGGACTCGGTATCGAGACAGTTCTCAATAATTGGGAAAAGGTCGATTCTACGAATGCGAAATTGCTTTTGGGACGTTTCAGCTATCTTTTTACAAAGGCTCAGAGCGCGGAAGTGGTCTCAAGGCCGGAAAAGAAGTATCTCGGTATGGAACCTCTGCTTTCGTTGAAGGATTCGACCGGCAACGATATATATTATTATCAGGTGAATGTCTTTGACGATGAGCTGTACGGGCAGGCTATGAGGGCGGCGGATAAGGCTGTTGCCGTATGGCCTGACAGATTGGATTTCCGTTTTCTCAAGGCTAACGCATATATCGCTTATGAGAAGGAAAGTCCGGATATGGCTCTGGCATATCTTCTCGCCCTGATCGATGAAAATTCTGCCAGGAAAGGGAAGTGGACATATGACGGTAATGCTGTAGATGATGCTTTCTTCTCCGATGCTATGCAGGAATACTGCTATAGCTTCTTTACATTGGGCAGTCCGACCTCACGAGAGGCTTTCTTCAGCCTTTCACAGAAACTTTCCGGCATTTATCCGGACAATCTGGAGTTCGTGAACAATCTCGGCTCATATCATCTTGTCAAAGAGGAGTTCAAGGCGGCTCTCAAGTATTATGATAAAGTCCTGAAGAAGAGTCCGTCAGATCAGACGGCCAGACAGAATGCACTTCTTGCAGCCAGAAGGATGAAAAATGTCAAGGCTGAAAAGAAATATCTCAACCTCATGGTCAGATATGGCTCTGAGAAAGAAAAGACTCTGGCTCAGGTACGTCTGGATTCACTTGGCAAATAATATATGGATGTATCTTTCTTCATAGCTTCACGTCTCCGCTTCAAAGGGCGGATAGCAGCCGTATCCATCGCCATCAGCTTTCTGGTGATGATTATTGCTGTGGCTGTGTCGTCCGGATTCAGGCATGAAATACGTTCCGGCTTATCTGACATTACGGGAGATGTAAGGATAACTCCACCTGACCTCAGTGTCCTTGATGTAAATACTCCGATAGAGAGTGAACCTGCATACCTGCCGTACGTTCAGGACCTGGAAAGCGTTGAGCAGGTCATACCTGTAGCATATCGTGCAGCTATAGTGAAGAATGCGGAAGATATTCACGGCGTCCTTATTAAGGGCATACCGGGAGGACCGGAAGTCCCGGACTCGATAGCTTTACCGGTATCGATACCACGAAGACTGGCGGAAATATCAGGTCTTAAGGTAGGGGACAGGATGCTGACGTATTTTGTCGGGGAAAATGTCAAGGCCCGTCAGTTCAATGTGGCAGAGATACATGAAGCTCTCGTCCAGGCTGACGATAAGCTCGTCGTATATGCCGATCTGTCCGATATCCAGAGGATAAACGGTTGGGATAACGGTATGGTTTCTTCTCTTGAGGTGATTCTGGCGCCTGGATATGAGTCGGAATACGCAGTTGAGACAGCCAGTGATGAAATAGGTACTATAATAAATGCATATTCTTCAGACGATCAGGAATATGTCATCGCGACTTCCTCTGTTTCAGCTTATCCGCATCTGTTCGATTGGCTGAACCTTATCGATTTCAATGTGCTTTTCATTCTCCTGCTGATGACGATTGTGGCCGGTTTCAATATGATTTCAGGCCTTCTCATAATGCTTTTCGAGAACATTTCCACCATAGGCCTGTTGAAATCTCTGGGAATGACTGACAGGGCTATCGCCAAAGTCTTTCTGACAAGTTCTGCTGCATTGGTGTTCAAAGGTATGCTGGCCGGCAATCTGGCAGCCATATTGTTCTGCATCATACAGGGTACGACACATCTTCTCAGGTTGAATCCCGAGAATTATTTTGTGTCGTCAGTTCCTGTCCATCTTGATTTCGGAATGATTCTTTCGGCAGATATCATTGCATTTGCTGCAATAATGATTCTGCTTCTTCTTCCGTGCATGTTCATCTCCAGAATAGATCCTGCGGAGACTGTCAGAGTCAAATGATCAGCATTCAGGGCAGATCTTGCAGAAAGCGTTGTAGAGTTCCATCACATTGTCGATATATGCGATGGTCTCATGTCCCTGGAATTTACCCAGCTTGACTGAATCGTCTTCAAGGATCGAGTCTTCTCTCATCAAAGGTATGATCTTGACGATCTCGTCCCATCTGGTGCTGTCCACCTGCTGTTTTGCCGCGAAATTCCTGCAGTCGGCAACTCGGCCTTCTCCTGCATTGTAAGCCGCCAAAGTGAATTTGATGAGCTCGATATGCTCCAGATTCTGCTTTATGTACAGGTCCTGAAGCCTCTTCAGATGGCTGGTTCCAGCCCGAAGGTTCTGATCCGGGTCAAGCAGGTCGTGGATATCATAATGCCTTGCAGTCTGAGGCATTACCTGCATCAGACCCTGTGCCCCACGGTGAGACCTTGAATTGATTGAGAATTTTGATTCCTGATAGACCACAGCCGCAAGCATTCTCCAATCCCAGCCGAGCTCATTCGCATATTTCCTGATGATGTCGTCATACGGGCTGAGTTTGTCTGATACGATTCCCTTCTCTGCGCGTCTTATCGGGTCATATGTTCGCGCATAGATGCTTCTGATCTTTTCGAATTCATGTGAGGAAGTCATGTGGCTTATCCACATGTTTATCGTCTTCAGCTTGCTTGCATCTGTTACAGCCCATGCTGTATGGTCGTCGAAACTGCGTGACAGGTGTATGCCTTCATGACTTTCTTCTCCATGAGTATGCATTACAACTATGTCCGCCTTGTCCTGCTTCAGTGAGTCGAGCCAGTTTTCGCCCTTGCCCGCTGCAATGATCTTCACTGAGCATCTGTTGTCATGGGCGAATCGGTTTATCATGTTGTAGCTGAGGCCGGTTTCAAGTCCATGACTACCGTACATGTCGTCGCATAGAGCTATTGCACATACGATTTCCTTGCCTGCCAGCGTATTCTCAGAGCTGGCTCCTTTAAGCCTTCGTCCCTCTTCACAAAGGGGCGTAAGGCATATCACCATAAGTGATATCAGTACGTTTCTTAATCTTCTCTGTGTCTTGATCTTCATTCTGAATGTCTTTTGCGTCATCTCAAGGAGTTCATCTTTCTGCCCCCGCCTCCGGCAGGTGCCGACCCCATGCGACCTGAACTACCGTCTCCCGCGGTATCGGTCTTGCCGACGCTGTTTGTGTTACGTCCCGCTTGGACATAGAATGGCCAATGAATACCGAACTTGATGGCTCTCTGTGAGTTGATGAAGCCGTCTGCCGTGAAATAATCTGCAGACTTGGCAGGCCAGCCCATATTCACATTGATAGCCTTTACGAATATACATGCCCTCTTCCACTGAATATTGACGAATGCGTCTATCACAGGGCAGTTTCCGTATTTCATGTCATTCTGATTGTGGAATACTCCAAGTACCGGGTTGTATGCAGGTGCATACCATTTGGTCGTAAACCTTCCGTTTGCTCCTATCTGCATCTTCATGACGTTCTTCACAACGTCGAACTGGAAATAATAACGGAGGTTGAGGGCTAGAAGAGGCAGCTGCATAACTTCCTTGGCGGAAGAGAACTGCATCAGTGCCCTGTGGTCGAAATGGAACTTCCATACCTGGAAATCCTTTCGAAGTGAAGCTGTGATCACACTCATAGGCTTTGTGTTCTGTCTTGCTATGCCGAGTGTGTCATAATAGATGTTGTTGTTCAGCAATGCGTAACCGAAAGATGCATCAAGTTTCCAGCGTGGAATCGAAAGTGATGCCTCTACCTTCGTGGTTGAAATCTTGCTGAAACTGTTGTCCCATTTGTAATGGTTGGTAAACAGGTGCTGCTGGTAATAATCAGGCTCTTTGAGACTTGTCTCGAAATGGGCCCTCAATGTAAGAGGACTCTGCCTGTATCTTCTGAACGGATACGCATTGAACGCCAGGTTACCTTTGATCTCGAAATCATTCATTCCGAATCCTGCGAAATTGTACTTGCCGTTTGCGTCCCAGGTCATGTACTTCTTGTATTGTCCGTTTGCACCTGCATAGAGGAATACCGAATTCTGGATTACATTGTGACTGCCTTCCAGATAATCGGTCGGCTTGAAGCTGTAATAGCTGGCAAGCTTGTCACCGATACCCACATCAAGCTTTGATACGATAGCCTGGTCGCTCCAAGGCTGAAGCCTTATGAACACTTTGTTCTCAAACTTCATAGTCCTGAGAGAGTCGGCGCTGGTAGTAGGGTTGATGTAGAAACGGTCGTCATAGAATGCCTTTCCATTGGCGTCGTTTATGACATCCGTATAACTCTTCCTGTAAACGGAATATTCGCTGCTATGTCCGATGAAGGCTGTCGTAATGGCCTCGTGCACTCCTACGCCAAGTGTGTCGGCAACCATTGCAAGGCTGTCGGCCTTTACTTTTGCTGCACTGTCAGCCTTGGCCTGCATCAGGAATGCATCTATGGCAAGCGAGTCTCCGCTGGCCAGGATGCTGTCACGCACAGCCGCCTGCTTTTTCAGCTCCTTGTTTTCCTTGATCTTGTTTATGAAATCGAACGGGATCCTGTAGGTCTGGTCAAGGAATACGGTGTTTCTCTTGATCTTATTGCTCGCATTTGTCAGATAGACGTCGATTTCACGTGCATCGACGAGGGTATCTCTGATCAGATAAGGATCGACGACTCCTCCGTTCTCGCTTCTTTCAATCCTGTTGTAGATGAATCCGGCATGCATCAGATACTTCTTGCCCATGTAGTTCGTTGCTGCAACCACTGTCCTGTTGTCAGTGTCTTCTCTTCTCAGCATACCGTTTCCACCGAACCTGTGATATTCAAGGGTGAAGTTCAGCTCAGGAGTGATGTTCTGAGTGGTAAGTATCTTGATGTTGGACTCTTCTTTTTCTTTGTTCGAGAACAAGGTACCCCAATATGCCAGTTCTGTGTATGGAGTCTTTGTGTTGTATTGAAGAAGATTCTCTGGAGTGTAGGTCCATGGCTGATAAGGTGTGAAGAAGATTGCGTTGTCTTCTTCCTGTCTCTTGAAGTAGTCGTAATACTGTACTGGAGATCCGGAAACACCTAACCATGAAGCATCTACATCTTCACGATAAATAGGATAATCGTTGAAATGATAGTTGAATGTAGTATCCTGGGGTATGAGCTCGATGTTGTGGAAATCCCTGTCGTGCCTCCACATTATGAGCCTCTTGTAGTGCATGGAATCCGGCACTGCAAATGTTTCCAGAATACGCGGTTTTGCAGCAAGCACGCTGTCCTTGTATGCTCTGATGCTGTCTTTGACAGCAAGCTTGCGGTTTGCTTCTGCAATGAGGCCGGGAAGTGCTATCCTTGCATCTTCCTTCTTCCTTTCCTTACGGCTGAGTGATGCATACCAAGCGTCGTAGATCGCCTTTGCTGTTTCTGTCGAATCCTTCAGGTACAGTGAATCGAGCTTCATGAGCTCAAGTGTGTCTCCGGCTGCAATGAGGGAGTCGCGTACTTCAGCTCTGGTGACCGAGTCCTTTACGGCGATATAGTATTTGTAGAAGAAAGGGTCGGTTTCCTTGAGCGAATCCGGCACCTGGATCGTGTCACGTGCAGAAACGAACAGGACTGTGTCTGCTGACAAAGTGTCTGTGGCGAGGGAGTCGATGACCAGACTGTCAGGAAGAATGTCCTTGACGGCGGAAGTATCGACGGCAGTGGAGTCGTCGAGACGATGCAGTACCAGCGAGTCGGCAAAACCGAAAAATCTGCCGGATCTATATACGTCAATGCCGAATGACTGCACGGCAGCCACCATCACCAGCAAAGTCGGTACCCATATTTTTGCCACAAGTTTCTTCATAACAAGACGGCAAAGGTACGAATTAATTCTTTATTATTCAATACCTATGCCCTCTTCGGCCATCTCTTTCAATGCTTTAAGATGTCCGTCGTGCTCTACATATCCTATGCAGTCCTTCAGCAGATGGACTTTGAAACCGGCTTTCTGAAGGTCTTCGCATGTGTTGCGTACGCAGAACTCAGTCGCGATTCCGCAGACATATATGTCTGTAGCATCCAGAAGTTCGAGGATTTCGCCAAGAGACTGGCCTGCAGCGTTCATACCCTCGAATCCTGAATATTGCTCCACGCTCTTGTCACAGCCTTTGTCAAATGTAAGTTCTTCTTTTACATAAGGCGACAGGTCTGCATGAATCTCACCTCCATGAGTGCCGGCTACGCAATGCAAAGGCCATGTGCCTCCGAATCCGACGAATGAAGAATGATCGGCAGGATGGTGGTCACGTGTGAAAAGGATAGGGAATGTGTCAAGTATTTCATGATCCTCTCCTCCCTGGCCTTTGGTCTGTGAATCAATGTATTTCAGAGTCTCCTTGACCGCGTTGTCCGCATTCTGGCATGCAAGGCTTCCGTCGATGAAATCATATTGCATGTCCACTACCACTAAAGCGCTGTTTCTCATATCTTGAAGTCTTTGATTTCTTTTACAAGTCTGTTGATGATGCCCATCTTGAGGTTGTACAGGTCGTCCGAAATATCGACTTTGTAGTAGTGCGGATTGATCAGACGGCGCTCGCTCGGGCTGAAATGCCTCAGAGTGTTGTCATAATAAGCTTTCTTCTCCGCCAGTGTGTGGTATGGAACGCATCTCTTGCCGTTTTCCATTACTTTGTGCTGGAGAGGGAGGACTGTATATGCGCCTGCCTCGAAAGTCTTGTATTTGTATCTGTCATACTCGTCACATACTGTGAATGTCTCTCCAGCCTCGATCTTCCTGCTGAGCTCGTCTCCTCTGAGACATGTCACGTCAACCTTGTATATCTCGCCCTTTGACGGATCGTCGATCATGATCCTGTATGTGATCTGGAATCCCGGATTGATGAGCTTTATCTTGTCTTCGGAACGTTTGAGAACACCTTCTCCATCGATTTCCACCAGTTTATATACGTTGCCGAAGCAAGGGTTCGCCTTGCTTGTGGCAATGGCGTCTCCCACTCCGTATGAGTCTATGCATGCTCCCTGACGCTCCAGATCCGTGATAAGGTATTCATCCAGAGAATTTGTCGCGAATATCCTGCAGTTCTTCAGACCGTGCTCGTCAAGAGTGGCGCGGCACTCTATCGAGAGGTATGCAAGGTCGCCGCTGTCGAGCCTTATTCCGTATCCGCCTTCATAATTGTCGTCGATGCCGTTAGCCTTGAATGCCTTTATAGCATTGCGTACTCCGCATTTGAGGGTGTCATATGTGTCGATGAGCAGAATCAGAGGCTCGCCTTTATGTGTCTTGATATATGTGTCGAATGCCTTGAATTCACCCTCCACGCTGCAGCCGAATGAGGTTACATAACTATGTGCCATGGTGCCGGTAGAGCCGTAGTCATACATCACTCCTGTGAGAATGTTGGAAGTCGCGCTGCAACCTGCTATGATGGCAGCCTTCGCCCCGTATGTTGCTGCCCAAGGTCCATGTGCCCTTCTTGAACCGAATTCGCTGACAGGGCGGTTGGTTGCACGGCATACTCTTGAAGCCTTTGTCGCTACCGCCATCTGATGGTTCATGATGCATAGCATAGGAGTTTCAAGCACCTGAGCCTCGATGAGCGGTCCTTCAACTATGATGATGGGCTGGTTAGGGAATACTATTTCACCTTCGCGCATCGCATATACGGTTCCGGTGAATTTCATGGCTGAAAGATATCCTCTGAATTCGGCGTACTCTTCTCCCGGAAGGAACTTTTCAAAGAACACCGGATCCATGTTGCCAAGATTCTCGATCATTTCTATCACCTCGTCTGTGCCGCTGACCACAGCCCAGTTGTTGTTTTCCGGAGCCTTTCTGTAGAACATGTTGAATACAGCGTGCTGATCTTTCATTCCGCTGTCATAGAAGGATTTTCCCATTGTATATTGGTACTTGTCCGAACAATATGCGAAGTTTAACATGACAAAACTTGATTTTAAATCATACAAATTTAATCTTTTTGTTCGAACTATTTCGTAATTTCGTATTTTTGTTGACAAGAATCTTCTTTAAAATGAACGGATTATACAGATTGTTCGAAGAATATACCGGCTCTATGCCGGAAAATGTCAAACCTCTGACTGGGTCGGGAAGCAACAGAACTTATTGCAGAATGGAAGCTGACGGACGTAGCCTGATGGGAGTGAAGGGAGTCGATGCCCGTGAAAACGAGGCTTTCATCACCATAGCAAGACACTTCCATAAGTGCGGCATACCAGTACCGGAAGTGCTGAGCGTCAGCGATGATATGATGAATTATATTCAGGAAGATCTGGGAGATACATTGCTTTCCGATATGGTAGCGGCGGCAGGAAGGTCTGGAGGATTTCAGGCAGAAGACGGCTTGGCTGAACTCTTGTGCAGGACCATGAGTCTTCTTCCTAAGATACAGTTCGAGGGAGCCCGAGGTCTGGACTTCTCTATTTGCTATCCTCAGCCTTCATTTGACAGGAGGATGGTGATGTTCGACCTGAATTATTTCAAATACTGTTTTCTGAAACCTTCCGGAATAGAATTCAATGAGGTGCTTCTTCAGGAAGATTTTGAGAGATTTGCAGATGAGCTTCTGAAGGAGGACAGTGATACCTTCCTTTATCGTGATTTCAATGCACGTAATGTGATGATAAAGGGAAATGAACCTTATTTCATTGATTTCCAGGGAGGTCGTCGTGGTCCGATATATTATGATGTAGCTTCGTTCATATGGCAGGCAAGAGCACGTTACCCGCAATGGCTGAAGGAAAGGATGCTTGACAGCTATCTTAAGACTCTGGAGACATATATGCCGGTTGATGAAGATGCATTCATGTCAAGGCTGAGACAGTTCATACTTTTCAGGCTGCTTCAGGTGTTGGGGGCATATGGCTTCCGCGGCCTTGTCGAACATAAGGCCCAGTTCGTCGTGAGCATACCTCCTGCGATCGAGAGCCTTAAGGAACTGTTGTCATGCCAGTTCGGACAATATCCATATCTTCAGAAAGTGCTGAAGGAACTGACTGGCGTAGAGAGGTTTGCGGATGCTGAGACTGCGGATGGAACCCTTGAGGTCAAGGTCTATAGCTTTTCATATAAGAAGGGAATCCCGAAGGATATGTCTGGGAACGGAGGCGGCTATGTCTTTGACTGCCGTTCGATCCACAACCCCGGACGTTATGAGTCGTATAAGAAACTGACGGGAAGAGATGAGCCTGTCATCCGTTTTCTGGAAGATGACGG
Source organism: Candidatus Cryptobacteroides sp. (assembly GCA_045613365.1). Taxonomy (GTDB): domain Bacteria; phylum Bacteroidota; class Bacteroidia; order Bacteroidales; family UBA932; genus Cryptobacteroides. The sequence goes on along the minus strand of JAZLAS010000044.1, from coordinate 43,563 downwards.
AGAGATAATCGGTTTTCTTGATCATGTCTATGGAGTCGTGGATCCACATGTCGAGACATTCGCTTCCAGAGGATTTACAAGCCTCATGGTCAGTTTCGGCTGTACCGGAGGACAGCATCGTTCTGTATATTGCGCAGAGCATCTTGCCCGTCATATTGCAGGAAAGTACCCTGATGTCCGTGTGCGCCTGATCCATCGTGAACAGAATATAACAGAAATCCTATGAAGTCCCTGATATTTGCCGCCGGACTCGGTACCCGGCTGAAACCCATCACAGACAGCCTTCCTAAGGCGCTTGTCCCTGTCTGCGGCAAGCCTCTCATCGAGCATGTGGCTGTAAAACTCAAGGCGTCCGGGGTGGAAAGTGCCGTGGTGAACGTACATCATTTCGCTGACATGATAGAGGATTGGGTGCGTGAACAGGATATCATGCCAATGGAAATCTCTGATGAAAGGGAAAAGCTTCTTGAAACTGGAGGGGGAGTCCTTCATGCAAGGCCTTTTCTGGAAGGTTGCGGTCATTTCCTGATCCATAATGTGGATATCATATCCGATCTTGATATCAGGTGGCTGGCTTCTCAGGTGAGGCCGGGAGCTATGGCGACTCTTCTTGTAAGTGATCGTGTGACAAGTCGTTACCTGCTTTTTGATCCCGATACCATGAGGCTGGTGGGGTGGACGAATGTGTCAACCGGAGAGGTGAAGTCTCCATATCCTGACCTGGAAGTGGATAAATGCCGCAGGCTTGCTTTTTCAGGCATACATATAATGTCAGATATGGTCTTTTCTGCACTTGAAGACTATGCAGACAGTCTTGGAACGGACTGTAAGAACCCGCGCTTTCCGATAATGGACTTCTATATTTCTGCATGTGCTTCGTATGAAATTTATGGTGTCGAAGCTCATGGCCTGCATCTTGTCGATGTGGGTAAGCTTGACACCATAGAAATTGCGGAGAGAGAAATCTCCAGAGTAAAATCCAAATAAAGAACTATACTATGAAATTTTTAGGAAACATCCTTTGGTTTGTACTTGGCGGCTTCCTTGTCAGCCTTTACTACTTTGTCGTAGGTCTGCTGTTCTGCATCACGATAATCGGTATCCCTTTCGGTCTTCAGCTCATCAAGCTGGCGGGATTCGCTCTCTGGCCTTTCGGCCATGAGATACAGTCGGATACCAATGACGGAGGCTGTCTGTCGATCATAATGAATGTGATCTGGATCCTCGTGGGAGGTATCGAGATCGCAACGATTCATCTTACATTCGGAGCCTTCCTGTGTCTTACGATAATCGGTATTCCGTTCGGTCTGCAGCATTTCAAGATGGCTCTTCTGGCTCTGATTCCTTTCGGAAAGAAGATCAGCTAATCGATGCTGAGAGGTGCGGCCTTTTCACAGCCGCCCATCTTGTGGTCCTTTACAGCGATTCCGGTGATCAGGATAATTGCGCTGGCAAGCATGAGAATGCATGCAATGTAAATCCCTGCATATGCCCATGGGCTGAGAATGTCCATGAAGGTCTCGGCATCCTTGAATGCCGGTATCCTGCTGATGATTACTGAGAATGTGTTGTTTACGCAGTGCATCAGCATCGTCAGCTTCAATGATCCGGTCCTGTAATATACATATCCGAAAAGAATACCAAGAATGAAGGCGGGGATTGCCTGCCAAGGATTCATGTGCAGTATCGCGAAGAATGCGGCAGATACGCAGATTGCTACTGTCGGATTCATATGCTTCATCAGACCTCTGAGTACCAGGCCTCTGCATAGCCATTCCTCGAAAAGCGGAGCAAAGATGGAAACTGAAAGGAGGGATACCCAAAGAGGACCGTTTACCATCATTTCCATGGTCTTTTCCAATGATTCCGGCATGTCAGGAAGAGCTGCTGTCACAGGCTCGCATACAAATGCTGCAGCTAAAGTCGCTATAGAAACGATGACGCACATGCTGAAGGCACCGCGTACCCCGAAGTTCCTGCTGTCCAAAGCATAGCCGGTCTCGAAATATTCGTCTCTGCGGCTTTGCGCTGATGCATAGATCAAAGGTGGCATGAATGATATCGGGTAGGCGATCAGCATGCTGTACTGTATGACTGTATCAGATGCGCCCATAATCATGACGAATGCTCCGCTGACAAGACTGCCTAAAAGCGATCCGAGCAGGAACAGTACGAAAAGCATCAGTATGCCGCCCATTCCGGGGAGGTAGTATGAATAATTAGAGAAGAGGTCGTATGAACCTCTTCCCTGATGTCTTCTGAAGAATCCCATGTTATTTGTATAATGGTGTAGGGTAAATGCCCTGATCAGCATATTCCTGGAACTTGGCCACTACTCCCGGTCTGTCTTCCTTGAAAGTCACTCCGAACCAGCGTGAAGGAGTTGAAAGAAGCTCGCATTTTCCTGCGTTTTCCTTTATTATGCAGTCGATTGCGAAAGGAATATAGAATTCGGCCTTAAGCTCGTTGATGTTCTTTTCAAGGAATTTTGTGAAGATGGCCTCGCTCTTTTCAAAGTAGTCCGGTGTGAATCCCCACATGTTCATAGAACAGAGAGCCTTTGGAGCAAGCTCCACTGTTTCACCGGTCACATTGTTCTCTCCGCGGATCTTACCGTCTTCTCCCATAGCGATCTTGTGGTGCTCTACTACATCTGTGAGGAAACCTGTCTGGTCTGCTGTTCCGATACCTCTGGATACTCCACCTGATTCAGAAAGAGTGTTATCGAGCTCGAATCCGACGAGAGAGTATTCACCGGTCTTGCCTTCGTGTGCCCTGAGCCAGTCTCCGAGGATCTTGAATGACTCTTTTCCGTAATAATCGTCTCCGTTGATGACAGCAAAAGGCTCGTTGATGACTTCCTTTCCCATAAGGACTGCGTGAGCTGTTCCCCATGGCTTCTCGCGTTCCGGATTGAGAGTGAACTGTGACGGAATCTTGAAAAGCTCCTGAGTCACGAACTGGAACTGAAGTGGCTCACCGTCAATGCATTTCACATTGCTGTATTTTTCTTTCACTACCTGCTCGATCTGGTCCTTGAAATATTCGCGTACAATGTAAACGACTTTGCCGAATCCGGCCTGTACTGCGTCATAAATTGAGTAATCGATGATTGTTTCGCCATTAGGACCGAGTCCGTCCATCTGCTTCAGTCCTCCATATCGGCTGCCCATTCCTGCAGCAAGAACAAGTAATGTAGGTTTCATTTGATTAGGTTTTATTAAGTGTGTTATTAAATAATTCTGATGTCTTATCGGAAATTATCCCCAAAAATAATTATTTTTGTCGAGACATGGGAAAGATAAAGGAAATTTTTACCGGTGAGCATAGGAAGTTCGCTTGGTTCGTGACGGTTACTACCGTTCTTTTTCTCGGTTCGTGGGTGATCGGACCGGGAAATACCATACCTCATTGGATCAGGGCTAAAAGAGAAATAGCCCATCAGGAAAAGCAGATGGAGATATATCGTCAGCAGATTGACGATATGGACGAAAGCATAGAGGATCTGAAGACTGACAGGGACTCATTAGAAAAATTCGCCAGAGAGCAGTTTCACTTTGCTGTCCCTGGCGAAGATGTGTATATTGTTGAGGAATAGATTCCTCGACAAGCTCGGAATGAAGTCTTAAAAACCTGTATAGGTCCAAGGGGTTATTGCCCTGAGCTCTTCCTTTACAGATTCGGAGACTTCCAGAGTCTCGATGAATTCTGCAATCACTTCATGATTGATGCCTGCTCCTGTTCTGGTCAGAGCCTTGAGAGTCTCGTATGGATTAGGGTAATTCTCTCTGCGTAGGATCGTCTGTATCGCTTCTGCCACTACCGCCCAGTTCCTTTCAAGGTCGGCGCGTATAGCTTCTTCGTTGAGGATCAGCTTGCCTAATCCCTTCTTCAGTGAATTAAGTGAGATCATCGAATGAGCGAGCGGCATTCCGATGTTACGGAGCACGGTCGAATCGGTAAGGTCGCGCTGCAGACGTGAGATCGGAAGTTTCATCGACAGATGTGTATAGAGTGCATCCGCTACTCCGAAGTTGCCTTCTGCGTTCTCGAAATCGATAGGATTCACCTTGTGAGGCATTGCCGATGATCCTACTTCTCCCGCCTTTACCTTCTGACGGAAATATTCCATCGAGATGTATGTCCAGATGTCACGTGCGAAATCGATGAGGATAGTGTTAATCCTGCGAAGACAATCAAACAGCGATGCAAGATTGTCGTAATGCTCGATCTGTGTGGTCGGGAACGACCTCTTGAGGCCGAGTGAAGCTACGAAATCATTGCCGAAACCGATCCAGTCGATTGCCGGATATGCAACCTTGTGGGCATTCATGTTGCCGGTGGCTCCTCCGAATTTTGCCGGATATGTAAGTTGCGAGAACTGACGGATCTGCTCCTCAAGACGTACTGCGAATACATTGAATTCCTTTCCTACGCGTGTAGGAGAAGCTGGCTGTCCATGGGTCTTGGCGAGCATCGGAATGTCCTTCCATTCTTCCGCCATGCCCTTGATGAGGCCCAGAACTTCCTGAAGCAGAGGCATGAAGCACTCTTCGATGGCTTCCTTGAATGAAAGCGGAACGGAGGTATTGTTGATGTCCTGAGAAGTGAGGCCGAAATGAACGAATTCTCCCCATTTCATAATGTCCATCTCCTTGAAGCGGTCCTTTATGAAATATTCGACAGCCTTTACATCGTGGTTGGTCACCTTTTCGATTTCCTTGACTTTTGCCGCATCTTCCGGCGTCATGTTCCTGTAGATGTCTCGGAGTGCTTCAAACTTCGAAGAATCGAAATCTGCCAGCTGTGGAAGAGGAATCTGGCATAGCGCGATGAAGTACTCGATCTCCACGCGGACACGGTATCTGATAAGAGCATATTCGCTGAAGTATTCTTTAAGTGCTTCAGTCTGACGTGAATAGCGTCCGTCAATAGGCGAGACTGCCAAAAGTGAGTGATTGTCCATATCGTATCAAGTTGTAATTATCGTTGCAAATATACTAAAAAAAGGGTAATCGGCAATTTTGCTGTGTGGCAAGGCTGAGTTTTCAAAGATAAATGCTATATTTGCACGTTTAATTTAAATCACATTCTATTAAATGCTTAAATAATGAATAAATTTCTGTCAAAATTGCCGTTTTTCGGACTTGTCGTAATCATGTGCGGACTATTCTCTGCATGTGATGACAAAAACAAAAGTGCTTTCTCTGTCAGTGTTCACGAAGTGGGCCCTGGTTATGTGGAGCTTGCCGTTACAGCTCCTAACGCTGTACAGATAGCATATATCGTCGATGAGAAAGAGAAACTCATGAACAACGCAGATGTGATGTTCGTGCAGGGCAAGACTCTTACAGTGAAGCCTGATGACATCATCAGGATTTCCGACAATTTCAAGGAGAATACTCAGTATTATCTCTATCTTGTGGCAAAGCTTGATGCCCAGACTTATTCTAAGATCTACACAATCCCTTTCAAGACTACGGCTTATGAGCTCAGCGAGCTTCTGACTGTTGTGGACCGCAGTCTCGATGGTTATAAGATGCGTGTGACCGTACCACAGGAGACAAAGGACAGAGACAATGCCATCAGATATAACCAGTGCTGTCTGATGATGTACAACTCCGCTACAAGCAGAGATGACTATTTCTCTCTTCTTTACAATGCCGGAAAATATGTCAAGGACAATACTACATTGGTATATTCAGAGGAAGAGAACTGGTATCAGACTGGAACTGATGAAGATGGTGACGGCGAGATTGACTGGGATAGTAACTACAATCCTATATCTCCAGGTGAGCCTGTAGTGTTTGTGGCCGGTGAGTTCTCTTGGATGGAAGACACACCTGAGTATGAGAACAAGTACTTCACGTTCCCTTCAGGTTGGGATCCAGGTTATTATGTACCGATGATCGATACCCTTTACTATTCTTCAGGCGCCAATAGGCAGAGCAGCATGGGCGTAGTTACTGACTACCAGCTCAAACACCCTATGGATGACTATTGGACAGGTGCTTTCCAACGTAAGCATTTCATCATTCAGGAGCCAGAGCCGATGGATCCTAAGGTTGAGGTGAAGCTTGCAGCAGTGAGCCCGATAGATGCGACCCTTGAGTTCTGGCCTGAGGAAGGAGTCGATCAGTTCGCTTTCGGTATATTTGATGATACAATGTATAATGAACTTCTCAAGCTCCTAAATGGCAAGGAAGAGTATGTACAGTGGGCGATCACATCATACTTCGCAGCATATACATTCGGTACAAAGGTGGCTAAAGAGGCTGTTCAGGCGAATCTTACCTCATTCTACTATCAGGATGCTATCAAAGAGGATACCGAGTATCACGTCCTTGTGACAGCAATGGGAGATGCCTACGGTTCAAAGCAGAGCTTTACAAAATTCTCTTTCAAGACCACTACAAAGGTTCTCGATGCTCCGGAAATCGTTGTGACTGCAGTTGAGGACCAGACCAGCCCTTACAGCGCTGTATTCAATATCAAGTGTACTTCATACGAGACCAGCCCTGTGACTCAGGTTTACTACGGAGCCAACTATGTCAGGGATTGGCTTCTCGAGGTCAACGGAGGTAAGACATATTTCGGTCTCGTGAGCGGCAACTATCCTCTTGGTGCTGATGAGATTGCGAAGATCAACTCTGAAGAAGGCTACACAATAGCTATTCCATCTATTGACGGCGAGACTACACGTCTTGTTGTGGTTGGATACAACGAGGAATATACTCCTAATAACCTTAACTATGAATTCATCGAGGAGTGCCCTGCAGTTGCAGACTGCACTACTCCATATACAGAGGCTAAGCCGTATGTAGATGAGGAACTCTATCTTGACCTTACAGGTGACTGGACAGCTACAGCTACCCTGACTGACTATGAGGGCAAGAACTATACTGACCACCAGTCTAAGATCACTCTTGCAGCCGACCTCTATGACTATCCTGAGACACTCAGTGACGAGGTTTATGAGATTTATGCAAAGACAGGCTCAAAGGGTATGACCAAGGAGGAAGTAGATGCAATGTGGTATGAGTTCCAGGAACTTGCAGAGGAGATTACAAGAGAAAGACTTCAGAACCAGAACCGTCTCGTAGGTATCGGCTGGCTCGATAAGGATAGCTACAAGCGTCTTTCTGCACGTACTCCTTATGACCTCTTTGTCGCTACAGACTACAACTCGATCGATGTTACGTCACTCTATAACGACTACGGTCCTAAGTGGTATCTCGAGACTTCGAAAGATGATGCAGGAAATGTTACATATTCGATTCCTATCGATGCAAACTTCCTTCCGCCTGCAGCAAACTGGAGCGTTCCGTTCTATCTCGGCGCTATGGAGCCAAAGAACTTCGTTACCATCACTTATGGTTCCGGCTGGACTCCTTCATTCCCTGTGACCGTTTCTGAGGACAGAAACACAATCACAATCTATCCTCTTGTTCATGAGGGCGTGAAGTATTATCCGAACATGATCGGTATCGATTACGTCATGTCGATGACTATCCTTGAGAACCCGGTTGTTTCTGAGGTTGTTCTCACAAGAGGCTGGACTGAGCCTGCTGGCAAGGCGGCTGCGGCAAGAACAAAGGGTCATGCATCTAATGTTCAGGCTAAGGGCGATTTCCCTAAGGTTGCATACAAGCAGAGGACCGAGCTCAAGGCTCCGGTGGAGCTGAAGCAGATCGACTACCCTGTCATGACTATCGAACAGCACAGAGAGAGAGTTGACAGACTGTTTGAAAATCTAAAAAATCAGAATAATCAATGAAGAATATCTTTAAGATTGCATCACTGCTCGCCGCAGCAGTGATGCTTTTTGCCTGCGAAGAGGATACTCCTCAGAATGGCGATAATACTGGTGATATCATCCTTGTATCCGATAAGGACGTCATTCAGTCGAATGGCCAGGATGTAGCAACTCTCAAAGTTCTCGTTGACGGTCAGGACAAGACTTCTGTGTCTGTCATCTATGACCAGAACAATGAGGTTGTAGAGCTTGATGGCGGTAAGTTTACTGCAAACAAGGATGGTGAATACAAGTTCTGGGCTACCTGCGGTACTCTGAGCACATATAACAAGGAGTACGAGGAGAACGGTCTCATCACTATCAAGGCTATCTCAGTGCCTGTGCCTCAGGCTACCGCTGATCCTCAGCCAGAAAATACTACATTCGCTCACCGTGCTTTCCTGACACAATATACAGGTACAGGCTGCGGATATTGTCCGTATATGATCAAGATTCTCAAGGAACTCATTGCTGACAATACAATCCCTGGAAAGGCAGTCCTTGCTGCAGTGCATTCATATGGAAACCAGGATCCTGCTTATATCCCGACTCCGAGAGTAAGCAATTATCCTTTTCTTCATATCGACCTTAAGACAGGCTTTTCACACACAAACGGAGCTTCTGCGCTTTATTCTCAGGTGAACAGCAGCATCGCTTCCGATGCCAAGGCCGGTATATCTGTGAATCCGTCTCTTGTAGGTAAGACTCTTGTTGTCAAAGTTTCTGTCAAAGCTGCGGTTGACGGTGAATTCAGCGTAGGAGCATGGCTTCTTGAAGACGGCATCTATGGAATGCAGTCGGATTATGATAATGTAGGTGATGATACCTATGATTATCATGAGAATTGCGTACGTATAGCGGATTCGAAGTACAGAGGTACATATCTCGGCCTCCCTGTCGGAAAGCTCAAGAAAGGTGAGACTGCAGAGAAGACTTTCGTCATGAATGTCAAGAATGCCTGGAAGGTCGAGAATCTTCACCTTGCAGCTTTCGTATCTTATGGAGAACCGGCTACCTCTGGTTGCGCTGTATGCAACGCAGTCGATGTCCCTATCGATCAGCCTACTCCGTTCGAGTATAAGTAATCATACCATATAAAAATTGCAGGCTGTACAGCCGGCGGTCCTTCCCACTGTCGTGGGCCCCTTCCCTTTTTTTGGGGAGCCAATGCCGCCTTACTGTTCAGCCTGCAATTTTTATGTTTATCCCACTTAAAGCAGAAGCATTACTGCGAATACGTAGAGCAGGAATCCTTGAAGCGTCAGGCTGCCTCTCGTGTCTTGATCTATGATGGTCTCGGTCTCGTCCGCTTTGTAGAAATCCATGAGTTCATTCATATCGGGAAGAGAACGGCGTGCCCATTTGCGTACTAGGTATCCGTTGCTGAAATATGTGGCTCCTCCATTGGATCTGTTCATGGTGATAAGGGTCTTGTAATCAGAGAAATACATGAAGTCCGGAATATTTCCTCCGATCTGGTCGGGAGTAGCTGCCACCAGGAGCAGAGGACGGAATCCGCACTCTGCTGCATGCTCCATGAATCCATAGATCTCCTCCCATCTGGAAGCCTTGATGTCTTTGTCATATACTGAAACCACCATGACCTTTCCGTTGGCTGCAAGTGAATCGAGGTATTCTCCCTCAGCGTTGCAGAATGACAGGCTCATGAGCTGGTCGTCCTTGAATCCCTCTTTGGTCAGCATCTCAGTCCCTACATATGTCCATGTGGTGTCTGGAAGATGCCCGAGGTCAAATTTTTCCTGAACTCCGTCCTTTTCATAAATGAATACGGCTTCATATCTTTCACTTTCGGATTCCGCAACAACTTCAAGGGCCTCCAGAGCCGCCCCTGGTTTATAGACGGTAAAATCCGTCAGCGGTATATACAGCCATGAATATATGGTGAAAGCCAATGCCGAAACGGTCACTATCGAGAAGGATACATATTTCCTTCGTTTGTTCGCTCCGAACATTCTGAGCGGGAATGTATAGATGGCGAGCAGGGAAAGGAGAATCAGATTCTTGACGAATGTCTGCATGTGGCTCAGGTGAAAAGCTTCTCCGAAGCAGCCGCAGTCCATGGAAGGATTGAAGATTACCAGCAGAAGAGTCAAGATTGTGAAGAAGGACTGGAACGCGAAAGCAATGATTGCGAAGGCCTTGCGGAAGATACCTGTTATGAGACCGGTTCCGATCACTATTTCTGCGAAAGCAAATGCAGTACCGGATAATTTGGAAGCGAATTTCAGAAATCCAAGATGAAGGAAATCCATATATTCGCTCATGACCAGTCCGGCGCCGACAGGGTCGAGCACCTTGAGTATTCCGCTGATGAAGAATATGAATCCTGTAGCGAAGCCGCAGAAACGCTTCAGGCGCAGCAGCAGATATTTCATATCAATCGGTTTAAATGTTCAAAGCCTTGTCAACAACCTCCTTGATGACGGCAAAAATCGCACCCGGTGCCATCATTTCCCCGTATTCGTCGGAGCAATCGATCCTGATGAATCTAGGGTCAAGTTCGCATTGCCTGCGGTATATGTTCCTGACTCTTTTCTGGAATTCTATGTCGGCTTCATGAATGTCCTGACCGCCTTCAAGATAATTCCTGTCATCGCCGCCTCTCTGACTCTTGAGCTTTGATTCCACAAAGCCGATAGGCACGTCGAGGAAAATGTTGAGATCCGGTACCGGAAGCTGGAATTCTCCGTATTCGGTGTTGAATATCCATTCTCTGAGCTTGTCCGCTTCAGATGGATCGCTGATCTTGGCACATTGATATGCGATATTGGAATATACATATCTGTCAAGCAGCACATTGCCGCCGGCAGACAATATCCTTTTCATGTCCGGAGCTGCTCCATGACGGTCTTCCGCAAAAAGCAGGGCAACCAGCTGAGGATGAACGGATTCGTTGGAACCGAAGTCTCCGCGAAGGAAGCGGCTGATCAGGTCGCCATATACGGGAGCGTCATATCTTGGGAAATGAATGTATTCCAATTGACCGAAACAGCTTTCAAGATAATTTCTGAGCTTTTTGACCTGGGTGGATTTACCTGCTCCGTCCAGACCTTCAAGTACGACAAGCATATCAATGATTTTAAGGTTATCATACAAAGTTAAATAAAAACTGTCATTTCGCGAGAAGTCAAGAAATCTTTTTGCTATTTTTGCAGTCCATGATATGCAATGACAGGAAAATAGAGGTGATGGGAATCGTCAATCTTACTGACGATTCATATTTCGCAGAGAGCCGGTGCCAGAATACAGATAAAGCCCTGAAGCGTGTGGGAAAGATGATTGAGCAGGGGGCTGACATCATAGATATCGGTGCTTGTTCAACCCGGCCTGGAGCGCTTCCGGTAAGTGAGGAAGAACAGTGGAACAGACTTGAACCTGTCCTGAAGGATATTCATGCCATTTTCCCGTCTGCAGTAATTTCTATCGATACCACTTTTTCTTCCATAGTCTCCAAGGCATATGATGTCATCGGCAGCTTTATCGTAAATGATATAACCGCTGGTGAAGGTGATCCTGTCATGCTTGATGTAGCTGGAAGACTGGGCCTGGGATATGTGGCCATGCATATGAGGGGTAATCCTCAGACTATGCAGTCTATGACCTCATATGATGACGTAGTCAATGATGTCCGTGTCTATTTCGAAGGATTCTCCCGTAGGGCTGCTGCCGCAGGAATCAAGGAATGGATCCTCGATCCGGGATTCGGATTCGCCAAGACTCTTGAGCAGAATTATGAACTGCTTTCCGGGCTCGCATCTCTGAAAACGGACTATGGCGGATATTCTCCACGTCTTCTTGTCGGCATTTCCAGAAAAAGTATGATTCACAGGCTTCTTGATATCACTCCGGAGGAGGCTCTTCCCGCTACTCAGGCTGTTCATATGGCTGCACTTATCGGTGGAGCAGATATCCTCAGGGTACATGATGTGGCAGAAGCAGTGCAGACCATAGAGTTGTATAAACACCTGCAACTGAGGCCGTTCTAAGGCCGATTTATTCACATTTCAGGCTAAATTGTTGACGAATAGAATATTATTCCGTAAATTTGTCCGAATTTATACCCTTTTCAAAGGGGTGTTTTTAATGTAAATAACCATAGCAGATAAAGATTATGAGAACATTTTTATTGAGCCTCGCATTGCTTGTTTCAGCAATAGCTTCGGCACAGGTACCTTCTGTGACTGTAGAGACCTCTAAAGGCGGAGCATACGATACATCTCTCCTTCTCAAGGAGGGTACTCCTATGATCATTTCTTTCTGGTCAACTTCATGCAAACCTTGTATCCGTGAGCTCGATGCTGTATATGAGGCTCTTCCTGATTGGCTGGAGGAGGTTGATTTCCGTGTTGTGGCAGTATCGACAGATGATAACCGTCTCCTTGCAAAGGCTAAATCTTTTGCTGAAGGTCGTGGCTGGGGCGATGATTTCCTGCTTCTTTTCGATAAGAATCAGGACTTCATGAGAGCAATGAATGTCTCAGTAGTGCCTCATGTGTTTGTGGTTGACGCCAAGGGAAAGATCGTGTTCTCTCATACCTCATATGTGCAGGGTGGCGAGGTCGAGCTTTTTGAGGCTGTCAAGAAGGCTTCAAGGAAGTAGCGGATAATCGGATTTATACTATGAAAAAGACTATTGGCCTTATTCTGGGGCTGACTGTTGCCGCATTGTCGGTATCGGCAGAAGAAAAGGAAAAGAAGGATTGGGGTTATCTGACAGGAAGCCTTGAGTCCACAAATCACGTATATGTCGAGGACGCAGCCAACAATTTCTATCCGTCTCAGCAGGTTCAGCTGAGTGAAGGAGGCATATTCGCGACTAACGATTATCTTAAGCTTGATTATTATAAGGGCCGTCTGTCTGCAGGTATGCAGATGGAGGGCTATTTCCCTACACTCGTAGGATATCCTATTGCTGAGAACAGACTGTCCTTGAGCAATCTCTATGTTACATGGAGGGACAAGTCATATTCGGTTACAGCCGGAACTTTCTATGACCAGTTGGGAAGCGGACTGCTTTTCAGGACATGGGAAGACCGTATGCTCGGACTTAATAATGCGCTTCTCGGAGCAAGAGCTACCTACAATTTCGACGATAAGGTGGCTGTCAAGGCGTTCTGGGGCATTCCGCGTCTTGGAAAGGTTGACGACAACTATGCCATGATGGGTAATAAAGGATCCTTCTTCGGTCTTGGCCTCACTGATATCCATGTGGCCGGAGCTGATGTAAGCGTTTCGCTTTCAAGTCTTCTTGGCATGGAGAGCTTGTCTCTTTCTCTTGAGGGCTCGGTGTTGAACAAGCATGAGGCTGTCCCTGTAGAGCTCGTCAATGCAGGCTGCAGGGAAAACAATATCGGCTGGTCCGGTCGTGTCAATCTCGATGTGGACGGATTCTTCCTTAAAGGAGAATATGTCGATGCAGGCAAGCAGATCGTGAGCGTTCCGGCTGCTCAGAACGGAAGGAAAGCTGAAAACGGCAATGCGCAGCTTGTGGAGTTCGGATATAACGGCAAGGGCCTCGGCGTTACAGTGACAGGAAGAAGACTTGACCGCATGACTCAGAAGATATATGCATATAATGCGGCTCAGCCTGGTTACGGCTCGTTGTCGAACATGCTTTCGTATCGTCCGGCCATGTCCACCCAATATACTTATATGCTGACGACCCTCAATCCATACAGCCCTGAGATCGGTGACAAGGTGATCAAGGCCGGAGAGATCGGTGGTCAGATCGATGCATTCTACAATTTCCGCCGCGGAACCAAGATCGGAGGAAAGAGGGGAATGAAGATCCATGCAAACTTCTCCAACTATTCTTCACTTAATGAGAATGGCGGTACAAAGGGCGGAGACCTGCTTTTCAGGGATTTCAGCTTTGATGTAGAGAAGCAGTGGACCAAAAAGTTCAAGAGCGTACTCATGTATTCGATGCAGAACTATAACAAGCATCATGAGAATACAGGCCTTTATTTAGGTACGGCACATATAGTTGTCGCAGACCTTCTTTACAAGTGGACGTCCAAGCTGTCAACAAGACTCGAACTCCAGTATCTTGCTTCAAAGCATGACCAGAAGGACTGGATGGCAGGACTTCTTGAGGTCAATTTCGCACCTCATTGGAGCGTCTTTGCTAGCGATATGTGGAATCATGGTTCTACAGACCTTCATTATTACAATGCCGGCGTCAGCTTCTCTATGGCTAATCTCAGAGTCGCTGCCGGATATGGCCGTTACAGAGCGGGATTCATCTGTTCCGGTGGCGTCTGCCGTGCTATTCCAGCTTATACAGGAGCGAACATAAGCCTTACTGCTTCTTTCTAAGAAAGTATGTAATACTACTATATTATTATTAACTAAATTCATTCAATTATGAGAAAGACATTTTTAACTTTCTGCACAGTGGCTCTTGCCCTTTTCGCAGTGTCTTCTTGTGGTAAGTTCGAGGACGGTCTTGCTGATCTTCAGGATCAGATCAATGACCTCGAGACTCGCGTTTCTGCATTGGAGACAAAGCTTAACGATCAGGTTGCCACTATCAATGCGACTATCGGTAGCCTTGAGTCTGCTTACAAGGCAGCAGATGCTGAACTTCTCAAGAAACTTGAGGATGGCGATAAGAAGCTTGCAGCTGAGATTACAGCCCTTACAGCTGAAATCGATGCAATCGACGGCATGGTTGACGGTAAGATCAATGCTGCCAAGGATGATATCCTTAAGAAGATCACTGAGCTTACAAACGCACTGGACTCTAAATATACTGAGCTCAAGGGTGCTGACAGCGAGATTCTTGCTGCTCTCGTTTCAGTAGGCGTAACCAAGGTTGAGAAGAACGCAGCAGGCAATGCTGTTCTTACTTTCACTGACGGTTCGACTGTTGAGGTTGGTAAGTATGATGCTAATGCAAACAATGCAGGCGTTGTTACAGTTGTTGAGGAGAACGGTGTCAAGTATTGGGCTGTTGTTGGCGCTGACGGTAAGGCTCAGAGCCTCGGAGTAGAGGTCGGCCATCCTGACGTTGACCTTAAGTTCGATGTTGATGCAGAGTCTGGAGAGCTCAGCTATTCTGTTGACGGAGGTGCTACATGGACTCCTACAGGTGCTGTGGTTCCTAAGGGCTGCGAGTGCCTCCTCACTGATTTCTATCAGGGCGAGACAGGTGACTATGTTTACGACGAGTATTGGAATGAGATTCCTGTTCTTGAGGATTTCTATACTGTAGTATTCGGTGGCGAGACTTATTATCTTCCTATCTATAAGGTTGATAACTCTGTTGTCATGATCAAGGCAGGTAAGACTTACTTCACATATGGCGAGAGCAAGCTTATCGAGGTTGCCATTTCAGATATCACAGCATGCTACGTGATGACTAAGCCGGATGGCTGGAGAGCTAAGCTCGACGGCAGAAAGCTTACTGTTACAGCTCCAGCAGAAGCAAATGTGACTTCAGGAAATGCTGAGGCTGACGGTGAGGTTCTTCTCCATTGCACAACTGTTGAGGGCAAGTGCAAGATCGCTAAGCTTGCTGTAGCTACTACTGCCGGCTTCAGCCTTACTGTTGATGCTGAGGGTAATGTTACCATCATCAACCCAATCGTAATGACTACCGTAAATTGGGAGGGTATTGAGATTACAGACTTCGGTGATGCGTATGTAGGCCTTGCAGATATTGCTGCTTTTGAGGCTGATCCTGTATCTTATGTTGAGACTATTCAGGATAACTGGGATGCACTTTGCTATGGATTGAACAACTGGAAGATGAATACTGCTGAAACTGATGAGGATTGGAATATGATCTACACTATCGGTGGTGTTTATGAGCCAGGCGTATATGAAGTAGATGTAATCAAAACTACAGTTCCTCAGATGTATTCTGACTGGACTTGGGGTGAAGAAATGCCACGCGGCAGCCAGTTCGTGGTATGGGCTTGTCCTCAGGATGATCAGGGTATGCCTGTTACTGATGAACTCGTATTCGGTTATTATACTCCTATTGATATTGCAGCTGAGCTTGTAGGTGAACCTTCATTCAACGAGATTACTGTAAATGTTGCTCTTTACGGTGCTAAGGAGTATATCGTGGGTAAGATTGATAAGGAATATACTTTCAACTGGAATACAGACTCTTATGACCTCGAGTATTATATCACCAGCGGTCTTCAAGGACTTGCATATGGTTACAACAATCTTGGTATGACTGTTGTTGAGAGCGGCGAATTCGAGTACAAGCTCAGCGAGGTTGTCAATGATATGGAAGAAGTTATGGCTCTTTCTCCAAACAGGGAGTACTGGTTCTATGTCATTCCTGTAATCGATGGTAAGGAGTGGTCAGAGTACACATTCGATGATGTATTCGCTTATGAGTATAAGACTGCCGCTCTCGTTGCAGGTGGCGCAGGTACAGTTGAGTTCACTAACGAGGAGATTTCATACACAAGCTTTGTCGTTGACCTTGCTGCATCAGAAGGAACATCAACTATCTATTATAACTTCTTCGATCCATCAATGTATGATGAGCTCGAGAATGTTGCTGAAACTCTTATCACAGAGGGTTACGTTGCAAACGGCACCACAGCAACAGCTAGAGAGAATAACGGCATCAAGCCTGGCGATTCACGCGTTCTCGCAGCTATCGCAGTAGATGAGACCGGTAAGTATGGTGAGGTTGCATATGAGGTATATACAGCACCTGAACTTGTTTACAGCGAGACATTCAAGGCTTCTGTAAATGTTGATGCAATCACATCTGAGGAGATTCCTAACAGCTGGGGCAATCCAAACTTCGCTATGACAATTCCTGTTACAGTAGAGGGTGGTACAGCAGCCAAGTACTATTACTATTGGGGTACTTCTGTAAGATCTGAGGAGTCTCTCATGGAGCTTCCATTAGGAAACTCTGCATATTACGGTTATATCACTGTGGATGAAATACCAGTTCTTACATTCTCAAGCTACTATACTTCATACCAGTTTGCAGTAGTTGTAGAGTCAACTGACGGAGAACTTTCAAAGCCAGTTATCGTAACTGTCAACAAGCCTGAGTAATCCAGATAGGTAAATATACTGATATTGAGGCGGTCCTTGCGGGCCGCCTCTTGTTTTTCATATAAAAAGACATTATCTTTGAAAGATTGAAAAATAATGTAATAAGATATTTATGAAAAACTGTATGCAATTCTTCTCAAAGGCTTTGCTCGGTGCAATGCTCGTGGCTCCTGCGGTCACATCTTGCTACGATGATTCCGCTATCTGGGACAAGTTCGATGACATCGAGAACAGGATCGATTCGCTTGCGAACGAACTTAACAAGCAGGTCGAGGCCCTCAATGTCCTTATCAAGGACGGCGCTGTCATTGCTGATTGTGTGGAAAACAAGGACGGCTCTTATACTGTGACGCTTACAAACGGTACGTCTTTCAAGGTCATGCCGGAGGGCACTGACTTCTCGACTATCGTGACATATAAGGAAATCAATGGTGTGAAATATTGGGCAACATTTGGTTCTGATGGTGTTGCCGAGGCTATTACCGACCCTACAACAGGAAAGACTATCCCTATGGAGACCAAACTTGAGGTGAAGCTTGTTGATGGAGTATATTATCTGGTGGTCAACGGTACCGAGTATCCTACCGGCTATGATGCTTCGGATGTTGTACAGGTATTCTCTTCTTGCACTCCTCTTGTAGATGCTTCAGGCAATACATATGCAGTCAAGTTCACATTCGGAGAGGGAATGGAAGTTACTGTGGCTCTTGACGGCTATGCAGGTGTGATCTTCAGACTTCCTGGAGCTACCAATCCTATGGTTGCAGAGTATTACGTGGAGTATGGCACCGTACAGTCATTCCTTCTTGATATGGAAGGAGTCATCGACTATGTCATGCAGGTACCTGACGGTTGGAGAGTCAAGGAGCGTGTAGTAGAGCTTACTTCTGAGACTTATCTTGATGTTACAGCTCCTTCAAGAGAGACTGTGGCTCTTGGAGCAGCAGAGGTTCAGGGCGACCTCAAGCTCGTTTCTGTCGTTGAAGGAGGAAAGGCTTCCGTATCGAAGCTCTCGCTTTCTGCAGATCCGTTCAAGAAATATGATGTATCTTCTCTCAAGGCTGTTATCGAGCCATACGAGGGTATCCAGAAGTTTGTCTATGGCCTGATGCTTTATAAGGATTACGACAAGGCTACTGTCATTGAAACAGTAAATGAAATCCTGGGTTCCGCTTCTGATGCTCCTGAAGGATATTTCGTGTCGGAGGAGCCTATCGACAAGACATATGCAGAGATTTACGGATCTGAGCTTTCTGAGGATTCGTCATATATGTTCTGGGTAGTGCCAGCTCTTTATTCGGCAGGTAATGACGGAACAGAGGCCGGCTTCTATGTAAAGGAAGAAATGTTCAACGAGTATCTGCTCAACAATATCGTTGATGCTTCGATAAATATTTCTGATATCTCACTTCTTGATGCCCAGGTAAGCGTCAAGGTGACAGGAACCAATACAGTTTATGCCGGTGTTTCTTTAAAGAGTACCGATCTTCTTGAAGAACTGGTTTATCAGATAAACAACGGTGTCTATGAACCGAGGACAGATATCCTTGAGTATTCAGGACCTGTTTCGACTTTCCCGTCAAAGGAGGAAGCTATTCTCATCGAACCAGACCAGAAATATGTGGTTTGGGTTCTTCCTGTAGATCCTGAGAAGAAGGAAGTGGCAGTGACAGATATCATTACTGCAGAATTCTCTACTCCTGCAGTCGTTTCCGGCGGATCTGCCAAGCTTGATGCGACTGATTTCGAGGTGACACCGTCGTCAATAAAGACTCAGCTTTCTTCTGATGATGCTGTCATGATCTATTATGCTTATCTTTCGGATGCATACGGACGATATGCTTCAGCTACAAATGAGACAAAGATGAAGTATCTCATGCTGTCTGAGAATTTCAAGACAGTAAGAGGCTCGTCTGTTGAAGCAGTCTTTGACCGTCTTCAGCCGGAGACAACAATGTGGCTCTTTGCTGCTGCAATCGATAAGAACGGCCAGTATGGTGATGTATATGCAGGATCTGCAAAGACAGGATCAGTGAAATTCAACAGCCTCAAAGTCGAGCTTACAGATGTGGCTATCGGATCGAATGATGCTACATTCAAAGTAGATGTGACCGGAGGTACAGCTGTGGACTATGTTTATTGGGTAGGTAAGGAGACTGATCCTTTCTGGTACGATTCAGGAAAGTGCAACAAGACCAAGCTTGTGGCTCAGAAGTATATCGCAGCCAATCCTGATGCTCCGGAAGTCGAGGCTGTCATGAAGAAGAACGGTCCGATTGCGGAAGATGGTACTCTTACAGCTCAGGGACTGTCGGTAGAGACTACATATATCCTTGTTGTCCTTGCAAAGGATGAGGAGGGCCTCTATTCTCAGGCAGGATATAAGAAGTTCAAGACCCAGTCTATCAATCTTGGTGACTATGCGACTGAAGGCTCTGACAGGTGGAACGCAGCAAAGGAGAAAGTTGTTGTCAACTGGCATCAGGATAAGTTCAGGGCAGCTGCTAACTCCAATATGTCTGCGTACTATGAATTCGATATCACTATCCCTAAGGAGTTTACTGCATATATCTACTGTATCTCAGAAACATATTTCGAGGAGGCCGGTCTTGATACGCCAGCTAAGATGATATATGATATCGCTACATACTGTTCTAGAAAGTACGATGCCAGCAGAGTACCTCATGATGAGAATGGAGATTATCTTGCTCAGCCTGAATGGGTAGATGACAAGGGAGAGACTCATTCCGGTCAGCTTATCAATCTCTATGACTTCTATGTGCATGGCTTCCCTACAAACGGTTTCGCTACATATTTTGCGGAAGGCGCTCATATCGAGGATAATTGCTTTGCATGGGAAGATGGAGTATGCAGCAATTATGAGCATGCGAAGAACAGCATCGCCAAGAGACTTACTCTTGAATATTGGATCGATTGGGTGAAGCTGAACAGAGGATATTATCTTTGGGAGGAAGAGAGCATCAGAAGAGTTGCTCAGGATCTGATGGATACTTATTATCCATATTATAAGGACGCTGAACCTCTTATCTATTTCAATGATGGCTCAAGCCTGCTTATGCAGCAGCATTATGCTTCCGGAGTCGATACAGAAGGCAATGTTGTCGATGATGTATATGTTGTTCTGAAGGATAAGTCAAACAACTTCTATGCACCGATGATTTTCGACGTTCCGAATTATTTCTAGGAATAGTATCATATTATGTTTCAGGCCGGTATTCCTACCGGCCTGATTTTTTGCAGTTATATCTTAAAGGACTAACTCTCAGTTTTTTTTGTATATTTGCAAATTGGAGTTAAAGTGCTCCAGAATGCTTACCATATGAAAAAAACATTTATCCCGATATTGGCTCTGATAGTGGCTCTTATGATTCCTGCTACTGTTGAGGCCAGGAAAACCAAGGAAAAACAGCCGGGGTCTAAAGGTTATGTGACCGGAAGTGTGGAGAGTACGTCACATCTTTATCAGCACGATTCAAAGAATATGGCTGTCGTTCCGGAAAAAGGCTATGGAACAAACAATTACGTCAAGCTTGAATATCTGAACAAAGGCTTTACGGCCGGCCTTCAGGCTGAGGCATATTATCCTGCCTTGCTTGGTTATTCTGCTGATCTTAAGGGAGTCAATCTTACAAATCTTTTCCTGAACTGGAAGAATGATTCATTCTCCGTCACTGCCGGCTCATATTACGAGCAATTCGGCAGCGGACTTCTTTTCAGGTCATGGGAGGACCGTGCAATAGGTCTGAACAATTCCATGCTGGGAGCAAGAGTGTCCTATTCATATAAGAACATCGTTTCTGTAAAGGCTCTCTGGGGATTGCCTAGGGCCGGTATGACCTTCTCTAAAACTCATGTTGCCGGTGGAGATGTGAGTCTTGTCTTGTCTGAAATGCTCGGAATGCAGGACACATATCTTGCTCTCGAAGGATCTGTCATGGACAGGTATGAGGCGCTTAACAATTATATGGTCATCGATGGCTGCAATCCGAACCGTCTAGGCTGGTCGGCCAGAGCAAATCTGGAATCTGACGGTTTTTTCCTGAAAGCAGAGTATGTCGATGCAGGCCAGAAGTACTATTACAATACTTCGTATGCCGGCGAGGGTCAGATATACCATAGGAAAAGAGGAAATGCCCAGCTTGTGGAAACAGGATACAACGGCAAAGGATTGGGAGTTAATCTTTCATTACGTCGCCTAGAATGGATGGATTCAAAGGTCGTGACTGACGGAGTATCAAATGTGAATATGCTCAATTATGTACCGGCTCTCTGTACCCAATATACATACATGCTTACAACCCTTCATCCATATGGTGCCCGTACAGGAGATATTTCTCCGGGATACACCAACAGCGGAGAGATCGGCGGACAGTTTGATGTGTTTTACAATGTCAAGCGTGGCACGAAGCTCGGTGGAAAGCGAGGTATGAAGCTGCATACCAATTTTTCGACATATTATGCTATCGCTCAGGAGGGTACCGTCAAGGCCGGCAATCTCCTGTTCAGAGACATGAGCATCGATGTGGAGAAGCAGTGGACCAGGAAGTTCAAGTCTGTCTTCCTTTGGTCGATGCAGGAATACAGCAAGAGTTATGGGGCTGCCGATGACGCATATATGTCGAATATCTTTGTAGCTGACCTGCTTTATAAATTCACTCCGTCGCTTTCTGCAAGACTCGAACTTCAGTATCTGCTTTCGGAAGGTGCCGAGAAGGATTGGATGGCAGCTTTGCTGGAGGTTAATTTCGCGCCTCATTGGAGCATCTTTGCTTCCGATATGTACAATCATGGCAGTACCAAGGTCCACTATTACAATGGTGGCGTCAGCTGGGCCATGTCACGTATAAGGCTGAGTCTGGGATATGGACGTTACAGGGCTGGAATGATATGCTCCGGTGGTGTCTGCAGGCAGACTCCAGCATATACAGGCGGCAATTTCGCCCTCAATCTTACTTTTTGATGATATAGTTGAATAATATGAAAAGAATATCTTATCTGCTGCCTTTGATGGCGGCACTCATGATGACCGCATGTTCGGAACTGTCGTCAGATCCGCAGGGACCATATATCCTTACGGTCGATAAATCTGTGATTGAATCAGATGGCAAGGACGTGGCTACGTTCACTATAACTGATGCAAACGGCCTGGTCCTTACCGATGCGGATCATATCAGAAACACTTCATTCCATATTGAGGAAACAGGTGAATGGCGTTCAGGTGTCGGAACCGGTGAATTACCTAATGTCTTCACTTCCATTGAGGACGGTACATATACGGTGACAGCCATGTATGGCGGCCAGATGTGTAAAAATGAGGTTCTTGTCCGTTCTCAGAACAGGGCGAAGTACGAGAAGTTCCATAAGAATGTGGCGATATACAGGCTTACTGGTACATGGTGCCAGTTCTGCCCGTATATGACGGAAGCCCTATCCAATATCAATGAATATACAAAGGACCACAGCATAGTGATGGAGTTCCATAATTCGGATGAGTATTCATTGTCGTACAATTCCACTATGGATATGGCAGCTTTCCTTCTCGGCAGATTTGGCACTTCCAATGACGGATATCCTTATTGCATATATTCCATCACTGAAGGTTCCGGAAAAAGAACTGTGATGGATATCCAGAAACTGGTAAGGGACCAGCTCTATGCCAACCCTGCAAAGACCGGTATCAAGGCCGAATCGTCATCAGAGAACGGTAAACTCACTGTAAATGCCGCTGTGACTGCTTCTGTAGCAGGGAAGTATGATTTGGGCATCGCT
Organism: Candidatus Cryptobacteroides sp.; assembly: GCA_045613365.1. GTDB lineage: Bacteria > Bacteroidota > Bacteroidia > Bacteroidales > UBA932 > Cryptobacteroides. The sequence goes on along the minus strand of JAZLAS010000044.1, from coordinate 20,918 downwards.
ATACTCAGAGACGGTTGTGTCCCTGCTTCTTCAAATGCCTTTGAAAGCGTTTACAATGATGTCGTTACAATGATTTCCGGTAATTTCTTTGCTCTGTCAAATGAAGCATTCCAGCTTGGAGCCAATGAGGAGAAGGAGATACAGAAGGTTCTTGAAAGTGATGTGCTGAAGAATGACAACTGCCGTGTAGTTCTTTTCACTCTTACCGAAGTGAACGGAAAGGCTGTCATTGATAATGTCGTTTCTTTCGATGCAGGAAAGTCAGTGGAATATAGATATAACTGATCATGAGGAAACTGATATTCATATGTCTGTCATTGACAGCCCTTTTCATATCTTGTTCTGACAATATAGATCCTGATAACAAGCAGGATCTGGGTCTGGATTCGGGTTATGAGCAGAAGATGGTAGGAATGCAGTTTACGTCTGTCGGCTGTACATATTGTCCTATCCTTTCAGCGGCATTGAAAGAGATTGAAAAGGATTATCCGGGCCGGATCATTCCTGTGGCCTTTCATCTTGATTTCGGAGGATTTGAAGACCCGATGGCTCTGCCTATATCTGAGAAACTGTATGGCAGAATGGCTACCGGTAGCGGTCTGCCTTTGTTTGCCATGAATTTCCGTAAAAGTTCCGAACATATCGTCAATGAGTATGTCAAGATCGTTTCGGAACTGAATTTACAGGCAGAGAAATATCCTGCCGTATGCGGCGTGGCAGCGGAATGCACTTATGATGAGAGTCTGGGCAAAATCGAGGTCAAGGCAAGATTCAAGTCTGATGTCGAAGCAGAATATCGCTATCATATCATGCTTCTGGAAGACGGAATCCATTATGATCAGATCGGTACTGACAGTGATGACTATGTACATGATAATGTTCTTCGTGCCATGGCGGGAGACAATGTTCTTGGCGTAATTCTTAATTCAGGCGATAAACTGGTGCCTGGTAAGGAGTATGAGGCCGTGAAGTCATTCAATGTCAGCAAGGAATGGAATACATCGAAAATGAGGGTTGTTGTGGCTATGCTTAAAGCCGAAGGTGACGGGGATTACTGCAGCAATAATGCGGTCGTATGCGTTTTAGGACAGAGTGTGGATTATTCATATGTGAAATGATAGATAAGATGAAATATTTTAGAATTCTTTATGTGGCTCTTGCAGCAATGTTCATGACCGGATGTGAAGATACAAAGAATCCGGTGGAAAATGTGGAGTCACGCTTTGCCAGACGTGTATGTGTGATGGAGTTTACCGGTACATGGTGTTCGCAGTGTCCTGCTGGAGCGGCCACGTTGAATTATCTTGTTGACCGTGCATATAAGGATCAGGCCTTTGCTATGGCTTTCCATAATGAGGACGAATACACGATTCCGGCAGAGAGAGAGCTCAGCAGTCTGTTCAGCTTGGGAGGCTATCCTTCTTATCTGACCGATATGCGTGATTCAGGACTGCTTAATGAAGGTACATGCGGACTTTCTATCGACAAGTCGCTTTATGATGTGCCGGTTCATTGCGGAGCAGCCGTGTCTTCTGAATGTGATGCGCAAGGCAATGTCAAGGTTACGGCCAGGATCTTTTCGGAAAGGACTGAAGAATACAGGATTGCTGCATATGTGATTGAAGACAATATAGAAGGAAAGCAGCTTCTTGGTACCGGAGCCACCCAGGAGGATTACAACCATCGTCATGTAGTCCGCAAGATGCTGACTTCTACTGTCAAGGGTGACAGTGTCGGAATCATTGCGGCAGAGCAGGAAGGTGGCATGACCTTTACATTCAAGGTCGAGGAGGGCTGGAAGCTTGATGATCTGTCTGTCGCTGTACTCGCAATCAATAGTGAAGGCCATGTGGATAATATGGCCATATGCGCGGCAGATGGCGGATGTATGGATTATGAATATGTAAATAACTGAACTGATATAATATGAAAAGATTGATTAACCTGTTGTTCATCATTTCGGCAGCCATGACTGTCCTTGCATGTGATGAGACAAAGAAAGGCCATGAGGAAGAACCGGAAGGTGAGTTCTACGAGTTTCCGCTGAATACGCAGGAAGATGGTTTCGAGGCTGGAGATAATGGAGTTACAGTCAATGTATCGTCTTTGAAGGAGAAGAATATCATCTTCAACCTCGTTCCCGGCAAGGCCGTAAAGTCATATCGTGTGGAAGTCTATCCTAAGGCTATGATCTATAACCTTCTTCTGAATGAAGGTTGCGTGGAGGCTGAAACAGCGGTTTGCGAGGATAAGATAATTCAGCTTGTCTCCAATTCCTCGTCTGCAGGAAGCTATGTCTTCAATGAGACAACCGATGACTTTGCTGCAAAGGAGTTTGATTGGGCCAATTCCATATATTCTACAGCCGAAGTGCTTCCTGACTGCGACTATTTCATCATGGTGGTAGGTTATTATGATACCGAAGGAACCAATCCGGCTTCTCTCAGCATTGCGACTGTGACTACTCCTTCTCTTGAACTTCGCGGCGATCCGCAGATGGCGATTGAGGCCGAGGTCGGCTACCGTGCATTCATAGTAAGATACCATCCTAACGAAGATTGCAAATATTTCTATCATTGGATCTGGTCAACTGATGAGATGAGCGAGTATATCGATCTTTTCGGTGACAGGCTCATGCGTGATTTCTGCCGTGCTGCAGCATCGTCTGCCTCAGATGCTTCCCTTGCGGAAAATCTTGTTGTCAAAAGGACGTTCGATCTGTCGAACCAGATAAACAGAGACAATACTGCTATCGCTGTGGCTGTCGATATCAACGGTACTCCGGCCAAGGAGATCATGAGACAGGATTTCTCGCTCATGGAGATCCCTGAGGGAGATTTCACTCCTAAGGCTGTCATCAGACCGGCTTCCAGAATAGGTGCGACCCTGGCTTATCTCGAAGTAGAGATGGAGAAGAGCTGCATGTCATGTTTCTATCGAGTATATCCTTCAGATCAGGCTGAAATATGGAAGAAGGCTACAGCTGATGAGAAGGCATCTGAAGCTATCAGCATAGCATCAGAAGGCTGGGGTGTGGCTAACCCGCGATTCTCGTTCAATTCTGATCTCGGAACTCTTACAGGAGATGCATTCAAGACTTCTGACGAGCGTCAGGTGGAGCTTCAGCCTGATACGGAGTATGTCGTGCTTTATGTGGCGAAGAATAACTTCGCCGAACTTTCCGAGCTCTGCTTCTCCGAGCCTTTCAAGACCAAGACTCTTGTACGTGATAATCCTTCAGCATGCATAGGTGATGTGCATCTTGAACTTACGGATGCTTCACGCTGGGGATTCAAGTATAATTTCTCATATGACTATGAGACAACTGCATGCTATCGTTTCCAGCTTGTATGGCCATATGATCCTGAATCGGAAATCATTCCTCCTCATTACATCGATGATAAGGACGATCATGCGAAATGGATGACATTCTTCTTCGATACTTTCCAGGAGAGCCCGGCCCTCGGAATGGTTCCTGTCACCAATATGTGGGAAGCGGAAAAGTCTAATTTCGAGAGTCTCCATATGTATGGCTATGAGTCAGGAATCGAGTACGTGATAGCATATTGTGCGGAGGATATAAACGGAGTAGTCGGCCCTGTGAAGTTCGCTTCTGTGACTACCACCTCTCCGGTTCCGGGTCCGAATCCTGTCGTGACTCTTGATGATATCAGATATGATGAGGAGAACGGCCAGGTTGCAGGACGCTTTACTGCAAATGCCGATACAAAGATGATCAAGTACTTCTGTGTGACATCTTCTGATGCGACCTTGTTCTCTTCATGTGCGTTGAACGACCTTGTCAATGCTTCAAGAAGGACATATGAGGCATATCTGGCCCTTTGGGAAAGCCAGCTCATGCAGCTCGGACTCAGCACTTCTGCAGAAGCGGTGCCATTCGCAGTGGATACTGAGAAAATGTCTGAAGTTCCGGTACTTGTGGCGGCAGTGGCTATCGGCGAGGAAGACGGAAAGGATGTATATAGTCCTCTGGCATGCAAGATCTACCATAAGGGAGAATTCAAGGATCTTTCAGATTACAGAACACCGAAGAACTAAACCTGAACTGATATGAAAAGAAGAATATTTATCTCGCTCTTTGCTGCATGTGCAGCTTTCGCTTCATGCGATGACGGGTACAGGTATGATGATACTGAACTTTGGGAAACCATAGGTGAGATCAAGGACAGGCTTACGGCTTTGGAAAAGACCGTGCAGGACAATGTCGCAGCCATTCAGTCGATGGTCTCATTGGGTAGCATCAAGTCGTGGGAATTCGATGCTGAAACCGGCAAAGGAACCATCACTCTTCTGGACGGCAAGACAATCGTTGTTGACCAGACCGTCAAGGGATACTCTCTGATGACTGTGGAAAAAGGTTCTGACGGAAAGTATTACTGGGCGATTTGTCAGGACGGAGTCTCGACTCCGTTGGAGATTGATGGAAAGAAGGTTCCGGTGGCTGTCACTCCTGCCTTGAAGATATCTGAGGATAAGGAATGGCTCATATCCGTTGATGGCGGAGCTACATGGGTTTCTACAGGAATCAGGTATCAGGAAATGAAGGAAGATGAGTCGGAGGATGCGGAAGTCGTATTCTTCAAGGAGGTCGTCAAGGATGGAGATTATTTGGTTCTGACCCTTGTTGACGGTACTGAGGTGAAGGTAGAGGTGGTAGGCGAGGCTTCCGTAACGATCGCTTCAGAGGCTCTGTGGTTCTCAAGAACAGGCATGGAAAAGTCTGTAGCTGTCGAGATGGTCAATGTGAAAGCTTATACCATAACAGAGAAGCCTGAGGGCTGGAAGGCCCGCATTGAAGAGGGATATCTGTTTGTGACGTCTCCTGATGACTTTGCTAAGTCTCCTAAGAAGGGAACCGTAAAGGTTCTGGCATTGTTTGCCGGCGGCCTTTCTCCTGAAATCCTTTCTCTTGAGGTTTCGTATGAGCCTTCGTTCAGCCTTTCATATATGAACCGCAAGCTTTCTGTTTCAATGTCTGAAAATACCGGTGAAGATTTCAACGGTTATGTGCTTGCGGGTTGGAAGGCTGATGAATATGATCCTGAAAATGCGGCAGCATGGTTGAATTCAAATGCAGCCGGTCTTCAGCTTTATCAGGGAAGCGGGCAGTATGAACTTTCCGAGATAATCGAAGACTACGATATGACTCAGGATTATGTCGTTTTTGCTGTACCTTATCTGCCTCCGATGCAGGTGACTCTGGGAAATATGAGTTATGTGGTTGCTGATATCCAGTCCGTGTCATGCAAAGGCTTTTCTGCCGATTCCGGATTTGAATTCTCGCAGATAAGATTCGATTCTGCATGGCTCACTGCCTATGTCGATGCAGAATCATATTACGGCGGATTCATGAAGCTTGTCGATTGGAACAATTACGGAATGAACAATTTCCTTGAGACATTGAGCTATGATGGAGGAATCTCTTATGACAAGACTGTGTATGATGGCCCTGCAAATGCTTTCCCTGACGGCGAAATAATGGTGGATATCAATCCTGCAACAGAATATGTGGCATGGTACATACCTGTGAAGGAGGGAAAGAATTATACCGAGGAGGATTTCGTAACATATTCATTTGTCACCCCGGACGTTTCGTCTGATGCTTCAATAGCTGCGCCTTCGTTTGTCGTACGTGATGTTCTCCCATTCGGATTCACTGCAGATGTTACTCCCGCTTCGGGTGCGTACAAGACTTATGCATCTATCCTGAAGGCTGCGGCTGTGCCTGAAACGGAGATAGAGACCATCAGATATCTTATATATATAAACCAGTTTTCTTCAGGCTCGGAGGTCAATACTGTCGTAGGAAAGGGCTTTTCTCCGGAAGATGAAGTATATCTCCTTGCTGTCACTTTGACTGAAGACGGCAGATATGGTTCTTTGGTGAAGGAAAAGGTGGCTCTGAAGGAGCTTACTTATCTTGAATCACTCGGAGTCAGCGTAAGCGGTATTCAGTACGGCCTTGGTGATGTCACCCTCAGCCTTGAATATAAAGGTGAACCAGAGACATTGTCATATCTTGTAGCTTCATATACTTACTATGATGATGAGACGATGGAAAATCTGCTTGCACTGCATCGTATGGGAGATGCGACAGTTTCGGAAATCACCAAGGTAGGAGGAAAGATTCATCTTACAGGTCTTACAGTTGGAACCCGATATACATTCTATGCTGTGGTTCATGATGCAGAATACAATTCGTCACGTATGTACAAGTATGATTTCATACCGACGAATAATGTTGACTATATCCTTGATTCCGACTCGGATTACGAATACGGAATGCCGCAGCTGACAGGCTCATGGTCAAGCAAGACAATTTTCTATCTCGATGTCACAAAGCCGCAGGAATGCGTCCAGTACTGGCTTTTCAAAGGTGATGCCGAGTATTTTACAGGAGATCCTTGGACAGATTCGGATTATCTTGTGACAAGACAATACGAGGATGTGACGGTACATGAAACCTCTGTTTCCGGTATGAAGTATTCATACATGAACAATGCATCAAGGATTTACATGGTATGGCTGGATATCAAGGGTAATTTCCATGCCATCTACGAGTTTAACCCACATAAGCTAAAATAGAAAGAGATGAAAAGAATAATGCTTCTTATCCTGATGGCAGTGGCAGCGGTATCTTCATGCACAAAGGATACCATGGGAATCACTGAAATCAATAATCCTCGTGAAGATAAGAATGTCGCCAAATATGGAGAAACTGTCACTGTGACTTTCATGGCTGATGGCGCTTGGACTGCAGAACTGGTACTCCTTGACGGTGAAGGCTGGGCAGAGATAGCGCAGGTGACAGGAAACGACAAGGCCGGCAAAGGAATCGTCAGGATCAGGTTCTCAAGCAACAAGCAGTCTTCAGAGCGCTCTGCTGAGCTTTATGTGACAGTAGGCAGCGGCTCCCGCAAGCTTGTCGGAACATTTGTCCAGGATGCCGGTGATGATACATCTGCCATGAGCAAGCATCTGAATACATATATGCATGAGAGACTGCAGAAGGAATATCTGTGGGCTGATGAGTACAATAAGCTTGATGTAGATCTGGAACTCTCCTATGATAAATTCCTTTTCGAGCATCTGACACAGCTTGGAGACATAAATATCGAAGATGGAGGATATTACAGGGATTATTCGGCATCAAGGGGCAAGAGATATATCTATTCATACATATCTGAAGTCACCAGCACCAAAACTGTAATGACAAAGGCTGGCGAGCTTACCAATACTACAGGACTTGGAATAGGGCCTCTCTTCGCTTCATTATATGAGACAGGAACCAATTATATAGGTCTGACCATAGGATATGTATATCCAGGATCTCCTGCTGAAGCGGCTGGTCTGAGAAGAGGAGACACTATCTATCAGGTTGGCAGCACAAGGGTGACCAGAGATAATTATCAGAGTTTCATGCAGGAACTTTTCTACAGCCCTTCAGGTACATATGCTATCCATTATGCTCGCTATGTGGCTAATGATGCGGAGGAGAGATATGACCTTGTGGCAGATAATGTCGCCAATGTCACAGCCGGCACATACGGATACAATCCTATCCTTTATGCTGCCATCATGACCAATGGCAAGGTCGAAGGTGAGGAAGAAGGTGACCTTCCGCCGTTCAGTATAGGTTACATGGCCTCAGAGAGCTTTGATTCGTCCGCTCAGGAAGTTCTTGAATATCAGATTGAACAATTCATCAACGAGGGAATTACAGACCTTATCCTTGACCTTAGGTATAATGTGGGAGGAGAAGTGCAGCAGAGCCGTTATCTGGCCAGCTCGATTGTCGGAAGGGATTATGATGATAAGGTATTCTTCAAAGCTGAATTCAATGACGGAAAGAGAGAAGAGTGGAAGTTCCTGAGTGGTCCGTCGGAGTCAGATAAGCTCGGCAAGGCTCCTTCAATGGGACTCAAGAGACTTTGGGTAATCATCTCGGAGAGCACAGCATCTGCATCAGAACTTATCATAGGTGCCCTCAAGGGTGTGGATTTCCCTGTAAGCCTTATCGGAAGCCAGTCTGAAGGCAAGAATGTCGGTATGGAGGTGACTCACGAGCTGTATAACGGCCGTCGTTTCGAGTTCGCTCCAATTACCTACAGAGGACTTAATGCAAAGGATGAATATGGTCCGAAAGACGGTTATGCGCCAGGTATGGGCAATATCCTGAACAATCAGAACAGCAGCTATTCTGATGATATAGATAACATGTTCCCGTATTCATTCGGAGACTGGGGTAATTATGACTTCAATATAGCCTTGTATTGCTGCTTCTGCGATATCGTAGGGATCAGCCGCCCGGATTATGGTACTATGGTCAAGAGTGCCTCTCCTTCAGATGACAGGCGCATTCAGGCCATGAATATACAGAATGGTGCCATGATGCTGGAGACTACAGTCATGACTCCTGAGATAGGACGTTTCGGAAATGTTATCTACCGATAGATTTCAGATATAGGATACTGTCAGGGCCTTCGTTGAAAAGAAGGTCCATGATGGAAAGATCCGGCATGAAGCCGTATTTCCCGGAAAAGACCTGGAAGTACGGCTTTTCCAGTCCCAGCTCAGCAAGAATGGAATTGGGACGTTTCGGGTGGATCTTCTCCCTGAGGTCATCGTATATGGCTTCCTTGCCCTGCTCGGAGATGACGATTCCTTCTTTCGAATAATCTTCCGTGATGCGCAGGTCAACGCATAGGCCTGTCTTTTCAATGAAGAATTTCAGGAGATTCATGTTCAGGTCGAACAGCCTTTCAGGTCTGCTTTCAAGGATTTCGAACAGTTCGTCCTGATAATACTCAAAATATGCGGAAGTCCGGTATGCGGATATGATTGCTCTTTCGTGCTGAAGGAGCCATGGGGTAGAGTAATCGACCTTTATTTCCGATATAGGCAGCTTGTGTGTGCCACCCTCATGCACGATAGGAAAAGAGAGAGCCTGAACTCCATCGGCCGCATAGAATCTGCAACGGTTGCGGTATGACTGCTTCTGATAGTTCTCACAGGCTTCGATATATACGACAGACGGGGACAGTTCGAATGAACTGTCTCCGTCGCGTCTGTCTGAAAGACCCTCCATCTCCTCTGCCATTGCAGCAAAATAGGAAACGGGAGGGAAATATGCTGTTGATAGTAACTTCGGCACTTTAGTCTATGCTACCCTTTGTGAGCGTGTCCGCTCCTCTGATGATACCGCGCTTCGAGCTTCTGATGAACTGAATGATAGTGTCTCTTTCTTCAGACTCTGGGAAGCCGGATTCGATCTTTGCAAGTGCGTCCGAGAAGTTGTTTCCGCTTCCGTAGATGATGTCATACATATCCTTGATATTGCGGATCTGGTCTGATGAGAAACCTCTTCTGCGGAGACCTACGATGTTCACACCTGCGTATGAAAGAGGATCGCGTCCGCAAAGTACATAAGGCGGAACGTCCTTGTTGATCTTGCAGCCGCCTCCGATGAAAGCATGCTTTCCGATTCTTGAGAACTGATGTGCTACAGAGCTTCCTCCGATCGTAGCCCAATCGTCAACGTCAGTTTCACCAGCGATACCTACATAGCTTACGAGGATGCAGTTGTTTCCTACTGTACAGTCATGTGCAACGTGGGTGTAAGACATGAGAAGGACATTGTTGCCGATCTTTGTCACGCCTCTTCCGCTGGCCTTGGTGCCTCGGTTGATGGTCGCACATTCGCGGATATTGACATTGTCACCGATCTCTACATATGTGACCTCACCGTCGAACTTGAGGTCCTGCGGTATTGCACCGATGACAGCTCCAGGGAATACAGTACAGTTCCTGCCCATCTTTACATAGTTGAAGATGGTGGCATGAGGAAGAATCTTGCAGCCGTCTCCGATCTCTACGTGTTCTTCAATATATGCGTAAGGTCCTACCTCTACGTTTTCTCCGATCTTGGCGTTCGGATGCACTGTTGCGAGTGGGTGAATATTTGCCATAATTCTGTCGTTTTTACTTTAGTGTTCAGGCTGTCCTCTTACTTCCGGATAGCCTGGCGGACAGCTTTTGCTGCTGTCGTGTTAATCCCATGGCCTGCCTTTTCTGCAGTTACCTTAGCCTTGAGGAAGCCTCCGCAGAGTCTAAGGTCTCCGATAAGGTCAAGCATCTTATGTCTTGCGCACTCGTTCTGGAATCTGAGTGTCAGATTGCTGAGATATCCGTCTTCACGGACCTTCAGCGCAGGTACATTGAACAGTTCCGACATGCGCTCGACCTGCTCATCCGTAACGGGATGTTCGACAATCACGATCGCATTGTCAACGTCTCCGCCCTTTACCAGATTGTTGTTGAACAGGAATTCGATTTCGTGGAAGAATACGAATGTCCTGCATGTAGCGATCTCTACAGGATATACCACGCTGTCATTCCACTGAGCATGCTGAACTCCCAGCACCCTTGAGTTGAAATCGATCTTTATGTCGTATGAGAACTCTTCTGCAGGTTCGATACGTACTACCGATCCTTTCTCTTCATTCCTGATCTCAATAGTCTCCTTTATCTCGATATATCTGCGGGGAGCGTCCTGCTGCTCGAATCCGTCGTTCCAGATGGCATCTACATATGGCTTCGCGCTGCCGTCAAGGATCGGAACCTCAATATTGTCGATTTCGATCACTGCATTGTCAACGCCCATTCCTGTCAATGCCGAAAGGACATGCTCGATAGTTGAAACCGATACATCTCCTGATGATATGGTGGTGCTCCTGGCTGTGTTGGATACATTCTCGGCAAGCGCCTCTACAACTGCGTCATTGCCGATATCAGTTCTCACAAATACGATACCTGTGTCAACCTGAGCTGGCTTTATCGTCATCTTTGCTATCCTTCCCGTATGAAGTCCTTTTCCTTCAAATGAATAGCATTTCTTTAAAGTCTGTTGAAACTGCATTACTTTTTTCTTTTCCTCAATTCCTCCTGGACATTCCCTCGCGGATAGTCCGGTGCATTTTAGCCCGCAAAGATAGACATTATTTTTGTATATTCCTATTTGCCAGCCTTTTTAAAGACTGCATAACTGCGAAGATAATCCTTATACGGAATAGCTGGAGATCCCATGAATACTTTTCCCTCTTCCTTTATGCTTCCAAGAACACCGGCCTGAGCGCCGAGAGTCGTGTTGTCTGCTATGGTGATATGCCCTGCGATGCCGACCTGTCCTGCGATGATACAGTGCTCGCCGATCTTTGTCGAACCTGCGATTCCGGTCTGTGAGGCCATTACAGTATTCTTTCCGACCTCGACATTATGTGCTATCTGGCAGAGATTGTCGATCTTTACGCCTTTGCGTACGATGGTGGATCCCATCTGGGACTTGTCCACACATGAATTGGCTCCAATCTCGACATCATCTTCTATTATCACATTTCCGGTGTGCTCTATCTTCTTCCATGTACCGTCTTCAAGAGGTGCGAAGCCGAATCCGTCAGCACCGATCACGGCATTGGAATGAAGAATGACATTGTTTCCTATGACGCAGCCGGGATAGATGCGCACTCCGGGATAAATGATACAATGAGACCCGATGGTCACTCCGTCTCCGACATATACGTTCTCATAGATCTTTGAATAATCGCCTACAGCTGCTTTCTTTCCGACATAAGCGAAGTCTCCGATGTAAACCTTCTTTCCGATCTTCGAACTCCAGCGTACCTTGCTGTGGCAGCCGCGGTATCTCCTGTATGAGCGTTTCTTTGCCGTTACATAGTCCAGAAGGCTTGCTACTGCAGCATATGCGTCGTCAACGCGTACCATTGTCGCCGTCACCGGCTCCTTTGGCTCGAAAGATCTGTTCACTATGATGATGTCTGCCTTGCAGGTATAGACGTACTGCTCGTATTTAGGATTTGCGAAGAAGCATATCGCTCCTGGCTTTCCGCTCTCGATTCTTGCGAATGTGGTCACAGTCGCTTCCGGATTGCCGTCCACGGTTCCTCCGAGTATTTCAGCAATCTCTTTTGCTTTGAATTCCATGATATTGCAGGTTCAGGTCAATTAGTTTGCTAATTCTGAATTTAATTCTTACATTTGCACCGTGAGAATGATTCAGGGGGCTAGGAAGCCCCCTTATTTTATGCATTATCAGGAGCAATGATGAAAGTATCAGACATATTAGATGCAATCAGCGGTGAAATTGTTGCACGTGGTTGCTTCATTGTTGACATTTCAGTCAGCAAAGATAACGATATTGTGTTAACAATCGAATCAGAAACCGGCAAAATCGAACTTGATGACTGTGTTTCCCTCAGCAGATTCTTTGAAACGAAGTTCGACCGTGAAGTCGAGGATTACTCCCTTACGGTAAGTTCTGCAGGACTTGACCAGCCATTCAAGGTATTCAAGCAGTATCAGAAAGCTATCGGTACGAAAGTCGAGGTATCCCTCAAAGGCGGTAAAAAGATGGTAGCCGTGCTTGAGGCTGCTGATGAGGAGAGCATCACTCTGAAATATACAGCCAAGGAAGCGGTCGAGGGAAAGAAGAAGAAAGAGCTTGTCGAGCATGTGGACCGCTATGCCATGGACCAGGTAAACGCCGTAAGGCCATTCGTCGAATTTAATTAAACAAAAAACATAAAAATGGAAAAGATTGAGCTTAAAGATGCTTTTGCTGAGTTCAAGAACCAGAAGAACATTGACAGACCTACAATGATGGGTGTTCTCGAAGATGTGTTCAGGACTCAGATTACAAAGACTTACGGGTCTGCAGACAACTTCGACATCATCATCAACATCGACAAGGGTGACTGTGAGATTTACTGGAACAGAGAGGTCGTTGAAGAGGTTGAGGATCCTAACACTGAGATCGCCATCAATGACGAATCACTTGACGATGACTATGAAATCGGTGAGACTTTTGCTAAGAAGATCGAACTCAAGGACTTCGGCCGCAGAGGAATCCTGAACATTCGTCAGAACCTTCAGGGCCGCATCATGGATATCGAGAAGGGTAACCTTTATAATAAGTATGTAGGCAAGATCGGCGAGATCTTTACCGGTGAGGTTTACCAGACATGGGCAAAGGAAGTGCTCATCCTTGATGAGGACGGCAATGAACTCCGCCTTCCTAAGTCAGAGCAGATTCCTGGAGAGCATTTCAAGAAGAACGATACAGTACGTGCCATCATCAAGAGCGTGGAGATGAAGAACAATACCACGCCTTATATCGTGCTTTCACGTACTACTCCTGATTTCCTTGAGAAGCTCTTCGAGCATGAGGTTCCTGAGATTCTTGACGGCCTCATCACTGTAAAGAAGGTCGTGCGTATTCCTGGTGAACGTGCAAAGGTTGCAGTCGAGTCATATGATGAGAGAATCGATCCTATCGGAGCATGTATCGGCGTCAAGGGAGCCCGTATCATCGGTATCGTACGCGAGCTTCGCAATGAGAATATCGACGTACTTCAGTGGACCAACAATACCCAGCTCCTTATCCAGAGAGCTTTGAATCCTGCAAAGATATCTTCTATCGTTCTTGGTGGAGAAGATGACAAGATCAAGGTTTACATGCTTCCTGATGAAGTGAAGAAGGGTATCGGTAAAGGCGGTTGCAACATCCGTCTCGCAGGTATGCTCGTAGGAAAGGAGATAGAGGTGTGGAGAGAACTTCCAAAGGACGATGTGGATACAGAGGAAGAGGATGTGCTTTTGAGCGAGTTTGACGACGTGATCGACGCATGGATCATCGAGCGTCTCCAGAGCATCGGCTGCGATACAGCAAAGAGCGTACTTGCACTTTCTGCAGCAGACATCGCTAAGAGGGCAGACCTTGAGGATGAGACAGTTGAGGAGATCATGGATATCCTCCGCGCAGAATTTGAAGACGAAGAGTAGAAATTTTAAAGGGGTAATATAATGGCAGAAATAAGATTAAGTAAACTTACAAAGCAATTCAGCATCGGACTTGCACGACTCGTTGATTTTCTCAACGAGAAGGGAGCCAACGTGGAGATGAATCCGAACGCAAAGGTTTCGGATGAATATCTGCCGGCTATAGAGGCGAAGTTCGGTGAAGACCTGAAACTTAAGAAGGACTCGGAGAAAGTTACGATCAAGCTCAAGGAAATCATTGAGATGGGATCTAAGAAGAAGCCGAGCCGTGAAGAAGAGGAGGTACCGGAGAGAGAGGTCGTGATCAAGAGCAATGTTCTTAATACCGAAACTCCTAAGGTGCAGCCTGTAGAGGAAAAGACTGTCGATCCGCAGCCTGTAAAGGAAGAAAAACCTGTTGTTGCGGAACCCGTAGTCAAGGAGGAGCCGAAACCTGTTCAGCAGGAAGGTGGCCTCAAGATAGTAGATAAGATCGACCTCTCGCAGTTTGACAAGAAGAAGCCGGCTGCAAAAGAGGAGGAGATGCCTGCACCTGAGCCTGTTGCAGAGCCTGAGACCGCCCCGACCCCAGCGGTAGAGCCAGCACAGCCTGAGGTAAAGGAAGCTCCTGTCGCAGAAGTGGAAGAAGTCAAGGTTGAGGAAAAACCGCAGCCTCGTGAAGTCAAGATCGAAGTAGAGCGTCTGGCCGGTCCTAAGGTCGTGGATAAGATCGATCTCTCGCAGTTCGACAAGAAGAAGAAAAAGAAGAAGAGAGAAAGAATCGGCAAGGAAGGAAGCCAGAAGGTGGATGTTACAAAGGTCGAGGCTGACAATAAGGTTAAAAAGGATAAGAACAAGGGCGGACAGGGCCAGCAGAACAATGGCCAGAAACAGCAGCGTCCTAACGACCAGCAGCAGGGAAAGAACGGTAAGAAGAACCGTCGTGACCGCGGAGGTGACAAGTTCAAGCCGATGACAGAGGCTGAGCAGGAAGAGATGCAGAAGGAGATCCAGAAGCAGATCAAGGAGACCTACGCGAGAATGAACGAGGGCAAGAAGCAGAACTTCGGAGCTAAGCACAGAAAGGAGAAGAGAGAGGCTGCCTCACAGAGAATGATGGAGGAGATGGAGATGCAGCAGCTTGAGCAGAAGGTGCTTAAGGTGACTGAGTTCGTGACCGTAAACGACCTTGCTACCCTGATGAACAACACTCCTGTGACAAAGGTCATCGGAGCTTGTATGAGCCTTGGTATGATGGTATCCATCAACCAGCGTCTCGATGCAGAAACTCTGGTACTTGTAGCAGAAGAGTTCGGATATGAAGTTGAGTTCGTGACAGCAAACCTTACTGACGCGATAGCTCAGGGTGAGGCTGAGGATTCTGAAGAGGATCTCCTCCCACGTCCACCGGTAATCACCGTGATGGGCCACGTTGACCACGGTAAGACATCGCTCCTTGACCACATCCGTAATGCCAATGTGATCGCTGGTGAGGCAGGAGGTATCACCCAGCATATCGGTGCATATAATGTGCAGCTCCCTGATGGTCAGCGTATTACATTCCTTGATACCCCTGGTCACGAGGCGTTTACTGCGATGCGTGCCCGTGGTGCCAAGATGACAGACGTCGCTATCATCATTGTTGCAGCTGATGACTGCATCATGCCTCAGACTGTGGAGGCGATCAACCACGCGCAGGCTGCAGGTGTGCCTATGGTGTTTGCAATCAATAAGATCGATAAGGCCGGAGCAAATCCTGAGAAGATCCGTGAGCAGCTTTCAAACATGAATATCCTTGTCGAGGACTGGGGCGGTAAATACCAGTGCCAGGAAATCTCGGCAAAGAAGGGCATCAATGTTGAACAGCTTCTTGAGAAGGTACTTCTTGAGGCTGAAATGCTGGAGCTCAAGGCTAACCCTAACAAGAGGGCTGCTGGTGCTGTCATCGAGTCATCTCTCGATAAGGGACGTGGATATCTTGCTACTATCCTTGTTCAGAACGGCACACTCCGTGTCGGAGATGTGATGCTGTCAGGCTGCTTTACTGGTAGAGTCAAGGCTATGTTCAATGAGCGTGGACAGAAGGTGGAGGAGGCAGGCCCGTCAACACCAGTTTCAGTCCTCGGTCTCAACGGCGCTCCTACTGCAGGTGAGACATTCGTAGTAATGGCAGATGAGAAGGAAGCAAAGGATATTGCAAACAAACGTGAGCAGCTTATCCGTATCCAGGGCATCAAGACCCAGAACCATATGACCCTCGAGGAAATCGGCCGTCGTATCGCGATCGGAAACTTCAAGGAGCTCAATGTCATTGTCAAGGGTGACGTGGACGGATCTGTCGAGGCACTTTCAGATTCTATCATCAAGCTCTCTACCGAGGAGGTTCGCGTGAATGTGATCCACAAGGCTGTCGGAGCGATCTCAGAGTCGGATATCCTGCTTGCAGCAGCTTCGGATGCCATCATCATCGGATTCCAGGTGCGTCCTATGCCTTCAGCAAGAAAGCTTGCTGAGAAGGAGGAAATCGAAATCCGTCTTTACTCAGTCATCTATGACTGTATCAACGAGCTTAAGAGCGGTATCGAGGGTATGCTTGAGCCTGAACAGAAGGAAGTGGTTACTGCTACTGCAGAGGTTCAGGAGACATTCAAGATCTCCAAGGTCGGTACTATTGCCGGTTGTATCGTTCGTGAGGGCAAGCTCCAGAGAACAGCAAAGGTGCGCGTGATCCGCGACGGTATCGTGGTTTACACTGGTGAGCTCGGATCTCTCAAGAGATTCAAGGACGATGTCAAGGAGGTGCATGTAGGAATGGATTGCGGTCTCAATATCCAGGGCTACAATGATAACAAGATCGGCGATGTAGTCGAGGCTTATACAATCGAAGAGATCAAGAGGACATTGTAGTCCTCTTATCATAATGAATGCAGGCTGTATAGTGCGGGAAAGACCGCCAGCTATACAGCCTGCATTCATATTATATCAGTGGAATCAGAATCTCCAGCCGAGGGTGAGGAGAATCTTCCACATGCTTCTTTCGTTGAGGATTTCAGGTGCGAAGAAGTTCGGATCGACGTTGCCGTCAGCATCGAAGATATAGTCTTCGTATGGCATGAAATATTCGTCAGGAAGGAATGTCCTTCTGGCTGCAAGATCAGCAAAGAAAGACTTCTTTGAGCTGTATCCGATACCGAATGAAAGGTTCTGTGTCTTCTCTGGATCCAATTCTTCTCCCCATACATTATATTTCTCTGCAGAGGTCTTGAGACCATATCCGACTCTCAATGCCATCTCGCTTATAGGCTTTACTTCTGCTCCTATTCTGAGCATGTGTGAATTGCCGAATCTGCTTCTGATGTCCTCATTTATGCCTTCGAAATATTCTCTGTCGGAGAAATTTGTTGACTTGTATCTCATCTGTCCGTAATTGCAGATCTCATAATCCGCGCTCACTACTCCGAAATTCCCAAGAGCGTATGCAAGACCAGCATTGAACCTGAACGGAGATACCATGGTATAGCCGCCCCTTCCTTCAGGGCTTGAAGCAAAGCCATTGTGTCGTGAATCAGTGAAATTTGTCTCTCCGGCCTGCTGCCAATATTCTGTAATGTTGTTTACTGTAGGAGTCTGGATCGCAGCACCGATCCTGAGTCCTGAACCCGGGGTCACAAGTACACCGAATTTTCCATAGAAGCCGTTTCCTGTGGCGCTGTATGAATTCTTGTACTGCATGTTGTCGAAATACATCGCTTCACCGTTGCTCAGTGTTATCTCGAAGTCATTAGGTTCCAGCGCTTCTTCGATGAAATACTCCTTGTAGTCATACTCGATTGAAGTGATTCCAAGGTTTGCACCGATATAGACGAGGTCAGAGATGTTGGCGCTCACATTGATGAGATAATCATACTTGTTACCGGTGACTCTTCTACCTGAATACTGGTTGAGAGGACCGCCGACAGATATGTCTCCGTTGTCGAATATGAGCTCGCTGGCTCCTACATACTGGTCGTTATAGTCTCCGAATGTAGAAATCATCTTGCTCTGATATCCTACCACAGGCTTCCATGGCATGAAGTCATAAGCATCTTCAGCATTCAGGTCATCTGCAAGGTAACCGCTTATGGAAGCATCATATGCCAGAGCTCCCATGAATGAAGTCGTAGAGTTGGTTCCGCTTGCATATACATCTTCATCGTAAGTGGCTGTCCTGTTTACGATGAATCCGAAGCTCATGTTCTTCAATCCGGTCTGTCTGTTTGTGTCCCAGTTGAATGAGAGTCCGAAACTTGGCATTCCGAATCTGGTCATGCTGCTCTTGTTCGTATTTTCGAAATATGGCAGGTAGCCGTCCTCATAAGGTGACACACCCTGAGTCTTGCTGGCAGATATCGAAAATGCCGGTGTGAATGAGATCTGGGAATACTTGGCGACAGCACTTCCTGCAGGATTGAGGCCGATGGAGCCGATGTCTCCTCCAAGGGCTGTGAATGCATTGCCCATCGCCATAGTCCTTGCAGTTCCTTCGTAATCGTTTTCACTGAACAGCAATGCATCGTATGCATTCTGCGCATAGCTGCATATTCCGGCTATGCTTAGTAATGTGATGATAGCTATCTTCTTCATAATGTATAGTGTCCGTTTTATAATTATCTTCTTCCTCCTGATGAACCTCCGCTACGGCTTCCGCCTCCGCTGTATCCGCCACCGCCAGAGCTTCCTCGGCTTGATCCGCCGCTGCTGTAGCTGCCTCCGCCATAGCTGCTGCTTCCTCTGCTGTAGCTTGATGATGATCCTCGGCTATAGCTTGAAGAGCTTCTTTCGTAGCTTGAAGAACTTCTGGTCGTTGAAGTGCTTCTGCTTGTTGACGAAGAACTTCCTCTGTGGTAAGAAGGCGATCCTGTCTCTCTTGATGGGGTAGTGGTCACAGCTGGCCTGCGATGGTTTGACTGAGAAGAAGCCGCCGTACCTCTGTTGGCAGATGTGCTGCCGGCAGATCCTCTGTTGATAGTTACAGGGACAGTCCCTACTGTGTTTCTGTCAGTTCTTGATGTAGTCCTTGTCACTCTTGTGGAAGGTGTGGTCTTCGTTACAGCCGATCTGTTTGCTACAGTCCTGCCGCCTGAGGTCTGGCCTCTTGTTCCGGAAATTGTAGTAGCTCTGGAGGTTGAACTGCTTCTGCTGACAGAACTTCTGCTGCTTATGCCACCTCTCACTGATGTGCTTCTTCCATACAGTCTTTCAGAGCCGGTCTGATGCCTTGAACCGTACCATACGTCTCTGTGTCCGGGACCGTCAGGACCATATCCCGGTCCGTGGTGGTGATGGTGGTGGCCCCAATATGGATCGTACCATCCGTGATGTGGATAATACCAAGGGTCATACCAGCCCCAGTATCCGCCGTAATACCAAGGGTCATACCAACCTCCCCAGTAACCTCCGTAATACCAAGGGTCGTACCAGCCCCAGTTTGCTCCATAGTACCATGGATCGTACCAGCCGTGATATCTCCATGGGGCGAAACTCCATGAATGCCATGGAGAATAATGCCTGCTCCAGTACCATGAGCTGCCTATGCTGTAAGGACCATACCAATAACCGTAATTGTTCTCGAGGTCGTATCGCCAGTCGTAAGGGTTTTCGCCTACGGTAACGACTGTACCGCCAAGCTTCTGGTCATATCTGATCGTCGCAGACATGTTCTGAGGAATCATTACGGTATCCTTCTTGTCTCCGAAAAGATATATCGGAGATTCTTTGGTCTTTTCTATCAATGCCTGAGTTTCGGACTTCGCCTCTTCTTTCTCTACCTTTGTCCTGAACGCCGGCGTATTGCTGTAGATGCCGTCCTGAAACTGCTGGTCATTCTCGGATTTTGCCAGTTGTGCGACAGTTCCGCATGACGAGAGTATGAAGACCACCGCAATAAGTAGCGCTGAACTCTTTTTCATAGTCATTCTCCTTATTTATTTATAATTATTTCGTATCTTCGCAACCAGTTTGCATCATGCAATAACTGTACCGCTGTTTTCGGCTTTGCAGAGTTGCGGATTCAAATACAATGATACGGATAAAAACAGTAAAAAGCAAAAATACAATGGCAAAAGAGGTAACTAAGAGGTCTGACAATTACTCGCAGTGGTATGACAACCTCGTTGTAAAGGCGGATCTGGCAGAGCGTTCGGCGGTAAGAGGATGTATGGTGATCAAGCCTTACGGATATGCAATCTGGGAGAAGATGCAGGATGTTCTAGATAAGATGTTCAAGGAAACAGGACATCAGAACGCATACTTCCCGTTATTCATTCCAAAATCTTTCCTCAGCCGCGAGGCTGAGCATGTAGAGGGATTCGCTAAGGAATGTGCCGTGGTGACTCATCACAGGCTCATGGCTGATCCTGACGGAAACGGTGTTGTCGTGGATCCTTCCGCAAGGCTGGAGGAAGAACTGATTGTACGTCCTACTTCAGAGGCCATCATCTGGAATACATATAAGAATTGGGTGACTTCATGGTGAGATCTTCCGATACTCTGCAACCAGTGGGCTAATGTAGTGCGCTGGGAGATGCGTACACGTCTTTTCCTCCGTACCGCGGAGTTTCTCTGGCAGGAGGGACATACCGCTCATGCTACCCGTCAGGAGGCTGAAGAGGAAACAATGAAGATGGTGAATGTTTATGCGGATTTTGCCCGCAATTATATGGGTGTGCCTGTAGTAGTAGGCCATAAGAGCCCTAACGAGCGTTTCGCAGGAGCACTTGATACGATGACCATCGAGGCTCTTATGCAGGACGGAAAGGCTTTGCAGGCAGGTACATCGCATTTCCTCGGCCAGAACTTCGCCAAGGCTTTCGATGTCATGTTCACTAACAAGGAAGGCCAGCAGGAGTATGTATGGGCTACCTCATGGGGCGTTTCCACACGCCTTATGGGTGCTCTCATCATGGCTCATGGAGATGACAACGGTCTTGTCCTTCCTCCGAAGCTCGCTCCTATCCAGGTTGTCATGGTCCCTATCACAGGAAAGGTCGAGGCCGTGAACAATGCGATCCTCGACAAGATGGCTG
>JAZLAS010000043.1:0-6254 GCA_045613365.1 Candidatus Cryptobacteroides sp. | reverse complement strand
CAGCATACATCTGCTTGAGCTTGCGGTTCTCCTCCTCGAGTTCCTTGAGCCTGCGGACCTGACTCACCTCCATGCCGCTGTACTTGCTCTTCCAATTGTACAATGTCGCTTTAGATATGCCGTGATTACGGGCTACTGTCTGGGCATCGATGCCGCTTTGTAGCTCCTGAACGGCCTTCACCATCTCACTCTCTGTGTGTACCTTTCGTTTCATAGACACAAATCTAATGATTTTTGTCTAATTCGAAACTGTCCGACTAACAGGGAAGGCTACACTAACAGGGAAGGCTACAAATAAAGTGCAAAATATCAGAACTTAGATTCTCCATTATCTAATTCTCGAAGTTTTTTGCGTAAAAAAGAGTTAATGCTGATCTTTCTATCCAAGCCGAGTTTCTTACGTATAATACTGCTGTCATTATAATATGATTTTCGTTTGAGATAATCAGAGATTTCATTACCATTCAATCCAATGCAATACATGCAGCAGCAGGCAATCTCCCAATCCGAAAGATCATATTGCTTCAGGAACATCAAGAATTGCGGATGCGCTATTATGAATGACATACGTGTTGATTCTAGGAAATAGTTTCTATCTTCCATCAATTCTGATAATTCCTCAAAAGCCTCTTTGGAATACATTCCTGATATATTAGCTACCACAAATCTATTTAATACTGAAAGCCGTTTATCAACCAGAAGTCTGACATTTTTCCCCAATACCGTGTCCCTACGGGCTTTTTTAAGACGTTTTTGTTCTTCGATGGCTGCGGAATACATTTGTTCAAAAGCGTTTTTCTCTTTTTCCATTTCATTCAACATACTGATCATTTTCATTCTGTCCGCTTGTTTCTCCTTTTGAACCTTTCTCAGATATACAATTATGATAAAGCATAATAAGGCTATAAGACACGTTGCCAAAGCTGCAATAACCAGCATTAGATGCAACCTTACATTTTTAAGTTCTGAACGATATCTTTCTTCAATAAATTTCGTATCATCACGAAAAATGCTGATATCTGAATCGTCTGAAAGCGTATTATAGATTCGGTATGATTCGGCAGCTTCCTTATATTTGCAGAAATACTCGCATATATTGGCATTGTATAAATAATACAAGTCATCAAGAGAGTCATTGAACTTCCGGTATTGCTCTATAGCCTTATTTGCGGAATGGAAATCACCGGAATCACAATATTTACCGGTGACCATCAACCAGTTTACGTATTTGCAATCAATGTTCTCAGATTTAAGGAAAACATATAGATTCTCAAGGGTGTATTTTGTAATATCTTGGGAAAGCGCCATCTGTTTCAGATATAAATTAAGTAACTGCTGCTTATTCATTTTAAACCGATATCGGTAAAGAGATTGAATATTCCGCATTGCCTTTAAAGTATCGTTCACTTGAATATATGAAGAAGTCAGATTAAGTACTGCTGATATATAGCGAGTTGTATCACAAGCCTTATGATAGCTGTCACATGCTTTCTGAGCCATGTCTATAGACGCCTCAATGTCATATACTCGATTGTATGATATCATCATTGCAGTATATAGCCGCCCCACCATAACCTTATCTGTTGCCATCATAGAAAATCTGTCCGCCTGCACATACCAGTTCATGGCAGCTTCATGATTTCCACGGTTACGCTCGACGATTCCCCTATAATATAAGACTTTGAGTTTCTTATCAGCATCGCCTGTTCTAAGATAGTATTTAAGTGCTGGAGTAATTATAGAATCAGACTCGACATCTATATAATTCTTGTCATTGACTATTGATAACAGAAGTGAATATCTGGCTTTGTGTTTATTTGAATGAATTGAGGATATGTTTATTCCTTTTAGAATACTAAGAGAGCTATCCGGATAGGATTCAACAATTGATTCAACCTCATTGAGAGAAGCAGTTAAGGTATCATATCTACTACATGAAAGGCAAAGCAGAAAGCAAATAATGGTATAGAATATTTTTATCATCATGGATTATTCCAAACACTTATCTTTTACATTAATTCTGTAGTAAAATTACTGTTTGTCAGCTTGATTTCCAAGTAAAAAAGTTTGACACAAAACTTTTATACACATTGATTATCAACGCATTACAAATTCTTATAATCAGAAGTTTGACATGCCGTTCATAAATGAGAAAAATTGTTATTCGAGTACAGATATCCATAAAAAACTGACTGGCAGACAACGTCGCCTGCCAGTCAGCAAAAAATAGTATTCGACCACTTTAATATGTATCGGTTCATTCCAGACCGAACCGTTTTACATTACGATTTGAGCCTATCCCACCGTTCTTTCTGCAAGATAAGAATAATTTACGAGAACAGTATCGTTCAGGCTGAGTTTTTCGACAAGACAGAGGCGATTCCAGTCAGTGACATGTAAGATCCTCCCCATCACAAAAGATTCTGACAATTTATCAGAGGTTCTGATGAAAATCATTATATTTACGGATAGTTATGAATATTGAAGGAGATATGAGAAAATCATTGATCATTGCAGCCATGTTGCTGCCTATGCTGGCTGGGGCCCAGATGAAAGTCGATGTAAGTGTCCACATGAACCCGGCAGAGGAGAACATTATACCTAAAGAGATATACGGACAGTTCGCCGAACATCTCGGTGCATGCATATACGGCGGACTTTGGGTGGGACCGGATTCGGAGATTCCTAACATCGACGGATACCGTACTGATGTCCTTGAGGCTCTGAAGGAGCTTAAGGTTCCTGTCATGCGCTGGCCGGGAGGCTGCTTCGCTGACGAATATCATTGGAGAGACGGTATCGGTCCCCGCGAGGAAAGACCGCGAATGGTCAACAGCAACTGGGGAGGCACTGTAGAAGATAATTCATTCGGCACGCATGAATTCCTGAATCTGTGCGAGATGATCGGTTGCGAGCCGTACATCAGCGGAAATGTCGGTTCCGGGACAGTAGAGGAGCTTGCGAAATGGGTTGAGTACATGACTGCCGCCGACGGTCCGATGGCAAAGCTGAGGGCCGAAAACGGACGAAAAGAGCCATGGAGAGTCAGATTCCTGGGAGTCGGCAACGAGAGCTGGGGCTGCGGCGGAAACATGGTCCCTGAATATTACTCACATCTTTACAACCGCTACCAGACATACTGCCGCAATTACAGCGGAAACGAGCTGTACAAGGTGGCAAGCGGAGCGTCAGACTATGACTACAACTGGACTGAAGTGCTGATGAAGAATATCGGCAGCCGCATGCATGGCATTTCCCTGCATTACTACACTGTAAAAGGCTGGGAAGGGAGCAAAGGGTCAGCCACGGACTTCAGCGAAGAAGAGTATTACAACATATTGGGCAAAGCTGTCGAAGTCGAGCCTGTCATCAGGAAACATATCGGAATAATGGACAGATATGATCCGGACGGCAAGGTCGATCTTCTTCTGGACGAGTGGGGTACATGGTTTGATGTCGAGCCAGGCACAAATCCCGGCCATCTGTTCCAGCAGAATTCAATGCGCGATGCGATGGTAGCCGCCCTCAGCCTCAACATTTTCCACAAATATACGGAAAGGCTGAAGATGGCCAATATCGCACAGATCGCCAATGTGCTTCAATCAATGGTACTGACCCGAGGCGACAAGATGGTGCTGACTCCTACATACCATGTATTCCGTATGTACAATGTGCATCAGGATGCGATTTATCTTCCGACAGAATGCAATTCCGAGAAATTCACCGATGGCAATGGAAGGGAGTGTCCGTATATAGATGTCACAGCCTCAAAAGATGCTTCAGGACGCATACATCTGACTTTGGTAAATACATGCCTTGATGAAAATGCAGAAGTATCCGTTCCATTGGAATCAAGGAATATCACAGGAGAGATCCTTACAGCTGACAAGATACAGGATCATAACACCTTCGACAGTCCTGACCGTGTCAGACCGGTTGAATTCAAGGATTTCAGGACCAAGGGAGGAAAACTCATGATCAGCATGCCTTCCAAGTCAATAATCAGCCTGACCATATTTTAGAATCAGACACAGCCGGATAGTCTCCCGACCATCCGGCTGCTACTAACACTACACTACTCAATTCAGCGAGAGTATTCCTGATCGAAATTCAGGTGGATTCCTTTAAGCTTTGTTGACAAAGAACAGAGAAGGAGCCCGAACACTATCAGGCCTACACCCGCTAATATTATGACAGTGGCAATTCCCGCGCCAAAAGGATTCACCAGCACAAGAATCGACAATATCAGCAGCAGTATGCCTCCCCCGGCCACGAATCCTCCGCCTTGGATACCGAAAGTATCGAAGTCTCCGGAAAATGCCAGAAGCACAAAGCTGTTATACATCATCCAGAATCCCATCATTACCGGCAGAAAAGCCAGCGTCACTCCGGGGTATATGCAAAGGAAGAGACCTAGAAGAAGGTCTATGACTCCCCCGACTATGACATATCCCCTCATCATCAGATAGTTGCCGCTTGCTGTAGCAGCTATGAGTTTTGCCGTTCCGACAACAAGCATCACCACTCCGACCAGAATACTGATCATAACATAACTTTCCAATGGAAAGACAAACACAGCCACACCTGCAATGATGCAAAGCAGGCCGGCAATCAACAAAAGCCACCAATGCTGTATCACACGGGCGGCTTTCTTTGTCAAGTTCTCAAATCGACGTTTCATGATATAGATATTTATATTCAAATATCATATACCAAGTATTATGCTAGACCTGAAGCTTTGCTTAGTCGATAGTAGAGAAGCGATAGACGCAATGGCTTGAATATTCCTGGCCTGGCTCCAGATAAGCTGACGGCCATTCAGGTTTATTCGGACTATCCGGATATTTCTGTGTTTCGAGACAGAATGCTGTGCTCTGATGGTATGTAACAGCATTCTTGCCGGTACATGTTCCATCAAGGAAATTACCGCTGTAGAACTGTATGCCAGGTTCATCGGTAAACACTTCAAGGCAGATTCCGCTTTCAGGGCAGACAACTCTGGCAGCGACCTGAGTATCATCGCCTTTGGTATTCAGGCACCAGTTATGGTCGAATCCGTTTCCGTTCCTGATCTGCACGAAATCAAAATTCCTTATATCCTGACCGATCGCTACCGGCTGTCTCAAATCCATAGGAGTGCCTTCAACAGGCGCGATCTCTCCTGTTGTCATGAATGTAGAATCGACAGGTGTATAGTAATCGGCATTGATCTGCATCAGATGGTCATCAACCCTTCTGGTCGGATCACCGGAAAGATTGAAATATGCATGATTTGTCATATTCACGACTGTCTTGGCTGTCGTCTCGGCCTTGTATCTGATATCAATGGCATTATCGGAAGTAACAGTCATAGTTACAACTGCTTTGACTGCTCCCGGGAATCCTGCATCTCCGTCCGGAGAATCCATAGTCAGCACAATTGTCGAATCATTTGGCTGAACGGCTTCATAAACCTTATATTGCCAGCCATCCGGTCCACCATGAAGGCAGTGGCCGAAATTATTCTGAGGAAGCTGTATGGTCTCGCCATCAATGACGATACGTCCCTGATTGATCCTGTTGGCATAACGTCCGATCGAAGCGCCGAAGTCTGTCGGTGTATTGACCTTATCCATATAATTGGCGACATTGTCAAAGCCCAGGACAACGTCCCTCAACTTGCCGTCACGGTCAGGGACCATGACTGAAACGATCCTGCCGCCATAATTTGTCACGCACACTTCCATGCCTGAGGCATTATTCAGGACATAAAGAGCGGTCTCCTTGCCTTCGGATTCAGAGCTGAACAATTCTGCTGAAAGTCCCGAAGCGGTCTTGTCCGGTTCTTGTGAACAAGAAATGATTGCAGCTGCCGAAACAGCTGCAACCATGATTTTATTTATTATCTTCATATTCCTGACAGATTAAAACATTGCCTTTACCTGCTCATATACATTCTTTGCAGTAAAGCCCAGCTTTTCATCAAGAACCTTGTATGGAGCAGAGAATCCGAAGCTTTCAAGACCGAAGACTCTTCCATTACAGCCAACAAGACCCTGAAGGTTCACAGGAAGACCGGCTGTCAGACCGAATATCTTTGCGCCATACGGAAGAACACTTTCCTGATACTCCTTGCTCTGGCTGCGGAAAAGGCCTTCAGATGGACAGCTTACAATCCTGACCTTGAGTCCATCCTCACGAAGGAGCTTTGCTCCTGCTGCAAGCGTAGACACTTCCGAGCCGGAAGCGACAAGGATCACATCCGGATTCTCATC
>JAZLAS010000042.1:0-36994 GCA_045613365.1 Candidatus Cryptobacteroides sp. | reverse complement strand
GAGACCGACCATGTCTTAGTAAAGTCCTTCGAATGACCTGAATATGTCAGTCCTCCCAGGAACGAGTTGTTGAACGATGTTCCGACACTGAGTCCACCATTATACTCAAGATGCACTGAAAGCCAGCTGACCTTGGAATCCTGCCAGAAATTCAGTTCACGGGCAATTTCCCAATACGCTCCACTAGCCTTAGGCGAATAATCGAAGTCGATGAAGAAGAATGTGCTTCCGCCAGCATCCGGGCGGAACATTTCCACTGTCGATGTCGCACAACCTCTTCCAGCGTCATAGAACAACTGGATGTTCTGTGCCTGTGCTTTATTTATCCCTGAAATAGAGATGACAGATAAAAGCAACAGGACTGTAATGAATAGCTTTTTCATAAAGAATCCCGATTTGTCGGTGTAAATTTAAATTATTCTGCGCTGAAATCCTACAATATGATGGATTTACACACAAATAAAGTCCGGGGTTACCGGTTCAATGACATACTCGCCGAACATTTTCTGCGCTCTACTTCTTGTAGTGCCCGAAAGCAGATAGACGGGAAGCATGTTGACCTTGTAATTGCCGTTGCCATTCGTGACACGAACGATACGCCCCACCGGAACAAATTGTGGCGTGCTCATCAGTTGCTGCACCTGTTCAATCAACGACTTGCTTACGTGGTATCGGTGCAAATGTGCTGTTTTTTATTCATTTACGCAAAAATATGCGCAATATCGTTGAATCTGCACATATTTAAGTTGTAATGATTTAGTGATGTGAGCACATGAGCGGTAATTTTGTCTTGTCAAACAGGCAGAATGCAGATTATAAGATTATAAAATTTAATGGTATGAATAAACTCGGACTTTTCCTGGCCAAGAATACAACACATATTCTGAGTCTTTATTTCCTGGGATGTGCCATCTGCGCATGCCTTCATTGGACGTCACTCTGCTTGGTACAGAAACTGGTGTTAGGACTTTTCTTCCTGTTGGTTGTACACGAGTACGAAGAGGCATACAAGGAAAGGTTCATTAGAGTAATGGGACAGGCTATGGGGATTACGCCGGAAGAACTCCCTGTTCCCGGGCTCATCCACGTAGCGGCAGACACATATATCGCCGTGATATTTTCGTTGGCCCTTTTGTTCCCGAATCAGATGTGGCTTGTTTTCCCTGTGCTTATCCTGGGTATCTTTGAGATGTTTGTCCACAACTGGGGTATCGTTATGTTCCGTCTGAAGGGCGTAAGCCCAGGTTGGTACACGGCTATGGTTCAAGGAATATACAGTATCTGGGCGCTCGTACTGATCAACCGCAGTGTTGAATACGATGGTATCCAATGGCTATGGGCGGCACTGCTCTATGTGGGAGGATTTGCCATTATGGAGGTATTCACCCTGCGCAGTACAGGTAAGCCGATTCAAGAGATTGCCGGCAATGGAAAAGCCTTTGTCAAGAATCGGTTCGGAAAAGAAAGAGTTAAATAAAATTCGCATTTATCTAACAACTACAATCCTCGTCATCCGTGTCGGGGATATTTTGTATTAAGTTCTCATGTGTTTGAAATAGTTAAATTTTCCCCAACCTTTTGTAGCTTTGTTCCGTCTAACGAATGAAACCGCTCGAAAGCGGGGAAATTAAGTTAAACATTAATATTCTACAGTTATGGATTTTGAAATTTTAGTTCCGCTAGGTATCTGCGTTGTTCTGCCTGTGATGATTGTATGGCTTGTAACAAGAGCACGCCAGAATGAGACAAACAAGAAGACAGAAATTATACTCAAGGCTATTGAGTCTGGAGCTACAATCGATGCTAATTTCTTTAAGGAAAAACAAGGAGCCAAAACAATCAAGGAACGCCTTCTCAAGCGTCTCACTGGTGGTTGCATCTTCACTTTGATGGGTGTTGTATTTACTGTCATTGGCTTTGTAAACAAGGATATGATGACTGAAATTCATATGCAACCGGACTCTTTCACCATTCCATGTATATTTGGAGGAATCTTCTTCGCGATTGGAATCGGTCTTCTGATCGTATTCTTTGTCGGTAAGAAGATGCTGGTAAAAGAAATGGAGGCAGAGGCTAAAGAAATTGAGCAAAAGTAACATCTGATGTCACCGGAGCGTGTCATAGACCTTATCAGAGTTGAGCAGGAATCACTAAGGCGATTTCTGCTTGCCCTGTGTGGAGGTGACGAATCGTTGGCTGACGACATTGCTCAGGATGCCTTGGTTCGTGCATATGTCGCTTCGGGATCATTTCTCGGACTTTCCAAGTTCAGTACCTGGCTCTTCAGGATCGCATATAACTGTTATGTAGATTATCATAGAAAGCCAAGGTTGGAACCAATATCTTCTGATACTCCGCAAGCATTATCTATTCCAGCAACCGAAGAGACTGATTCCAGATTCAAACACCAAAGGCTCTATCAAGCTTTGGAATCATTGTCTGAAAAGGAAAAAGCCTCAATTGTCCTTCATTACTTCGAGGATCGCAGCATAAAGGAAATTTCCTCCATACTTCAGGTTCCTCAAGGCACAGTAAAATACTACCTATCCACAGGACGCAACCATCTTAAATCCATACTGCAATGAAAAACAACGATATAGAATCAATCCTCAGGGATAGCAAACCTCAGGTAAAGGATAATCCTACATTTCTACTCGAGGTTCAGCAAAAGATGAGTGCCGTGGAAGGAATCAAGAACGAGGTCGACAGGCAAAGACGATATGGAAGATCAGCTATTGTAGTCGCATTGGTACTAGGGCTGATTGCAGGAGCATTAGCAGTGTCACTCGCCTACCTCTACCCTATCGATCCATCTGCAATCAATGATAGCCTCATTTCAGACATCAGAGTCTTCATAGAATCCTACAAACAGTACTTGCTGCTGCCTGTTGCAGGATGTGCTATTGCTCTGGGTCTGATCTTAGGACGACAGAAAGCATTTATGTAAAATACCAATTCCCCTGTGAGAAAGATGCCTGGCACAAACTATCGTGTCAGGCATCTTTCATATAATCCTATCAATGTAATATTATACCCGTAACATTTTTGCGGCAAATGGCTATATCTATTTAGAGCTTGTGCATACTGAAATTGCTTCAGAATAGAAAAGAAATAGGAAATATTAATAGAGATGTTATTACAGTATATATTTAAGCCATAACACATTATACTTCACATTATTAAACAAGTTCCTATTTAAGTCAAGTTCCCATAATAATGTAAACAAGAAGGTTCCTATTTCTGTTATGTTAACATGCAACAGAGGAATGACCTACGACAATGATATAATTATATCCATAAGTATTTTGTGGTTTAAAGCTATATAGAGTCAGAGCCTGTATAAACTATGTCAGATAATTAAATATTTCTTAAAATTATTACTGAATTAATAATCGGATATGAAATTAATATTAAATTTGCATCTCAAATTAATTATCTTATACCATGACAAAAACAGTTCATTTGCGCAGATTGATGACAATCGCGCTAGGTGCTTCGTTTATATGGACGTCCTGTATAAATGAAGATTATGATCTGGAAAAGGAAATTGACAAGAATGTCAGCGTCCTCCAGAACTTATCAATGCCGATCGGTAGCTTTGAAAAGATTGTCCTTAATGATATTCTCGAGTTGTCAGAAGATATGTCAATGATCGACATTGCTGAAAACGGAGATATCGCATTATGTGTCCGTAATCTTGATGAAGCTCTGACTCAGTCAGTTACAGTTCCTTCATTCCGGTTTTCAGACAGTTATAAAGGTAATATTGTCGAAACTTCATTAGGTTCATTTGATTTTATCTATGATCCTGCTTATTCGGACCTGATTGAAGAATTGTCAAAGCCTGTCGATTTCAAATATGACCTGAAATTTGAATTTACTCAGAATAATATTCCTGATATTGTTAAAGAAATCGGTTATTCTGAGGTTGAAGCTACGGCTTCCATCAATCTTTCAGTACTCTGCAACAAACAGCTTCCTTTGAGCGCGAGCATCGCTGAAGGCACCAGGATCTCTTTTCCTGATTGGGTAATTCTGGGCGATGTCGGATCTGATTTCATAAAACAGGGTTCTTCGATAATTTTCAATAAGGACGTTCAGCTCTCAGTTTCTACTTCAGATGCCCCTGAAGATATAGTTCTCAGCGTTCCTATAGTAGGAATTGATGGAACCAGACTTCCTGAAAATCAGGGAATACAGTCTAATGGCACATTCATGATGAATGAGAAGATCACCATTGACGGAAAGGCATATTTCGATATCACTACAGACGAGAAAGTATATGAAAGCAATGTCTCCCCTGTCATCTCGAGCTATGTTTCCTTTACAGACCTTAACATCATCAATGTCGAGGTCAAGCTTAGCTCCGATATAGAAGACGAGCTTGCTTCAGGTATCCATCCTGTAAAGCTTGAAGATATTCCCGAATTCCTTAGAGATGCAGGTATCGTATTGGACGTCAATGAATTGCGACTTGATATCGATTTCACCAACCCGACTCCGTTCGCTGGTAATGTATCTGTCTGCATAGAAACTTCATCTGAAGACAAACTTCTTGCAACAGTTCCTATCGGTCCTATCGATTTCGAGGCAGGTTCCATTGATTCTCCAAAAGTAATGAAATGGTCCTTCATTGATTCATCCAGAAACCTTGCAGCTCCGGAGGGATATACGGCTTATAAGACTTCTGGTCTGACAGATCTTGTAAAGAGGATTCCTGATTTTATCGAGTTCAAGGATTTCGAGTTTTCGATCAATGATGATTTCGTGCGCGTTGTTCCTGGTGATGAGTATGTACTTTCGCAGAAATTCACAATATTCTCGCCTCTTGCATTCGGTGAAGAATTCAACCTTCCATACAACTACACAATCAATGATCTCGGACTTTCATTTGATGAGGCCGACCTCAAGTCTGCAGTACTGGAGCTTGATGTTGAAAGCACATTGCCTTTGAACTTTACAATCGATGTAGCAGCTCTCGATGAAAACGGAAGCACCATTGACGGGCTTTCATTCAATCTTAGAGACAACAATACCATCAAGGCAGGATCTCTTGCCTCCCCTAACGTCAGCAATCTGGTGTTCGAACTCAAGAACACTACAGGATCCATCAAAATTGATGGGCTTGAATTGAGGCTTTGCGCATCTGCTCCTGAGTCAAGATACCTTGGAATCCCTCTCAACATCAATCAGGGACTACATTTCAAGAATATCCTGCTCAATCTTCCGGATGGAATATCGGCAGATATTGATGGATTACTTTAATGTTTATGAATTTGTCAGCCATGAAAAAATCATATTTAATTTCTATTATACTGTTTCTGTTTACGGCATTCTCCACATATGCACAACAGAATCTCAGAACAGCATACTTTCTTGACGGATATACTTATGGTTATAAGTTGAATCCGGCATTCCAAGGTGAAAGAGGATTCTTTGCGATACCTGTATTGGGAAAGACATCTTTAGGGTTAGAATCCAACCTTGCTCTATCTACATTCCTCTACCCTACTGCAGACGGGAAACTTGCTACCTTCCTCCATCCGGATGTCACTTCAGATGAATTCCTTTCGAAGATGAGGTTCGGCAACAAGGCTCTTGTAAACGTGGATCTGCCCGTATTTGCATTAGGCTTCCGTACTGGAGAAATGTATCATACTCTGGATCTTTCAGTGAGAGCTGATGTCGGCGCGAATCTTACAAAAGACCTCTTCAAATTCATAAAGGTCGGTTCTGCTGACGGTACTGACAAATGGAATCTATCCAACCTTGGAGCCCGTGGCGAGGCCAGGATGGAAGTTGCTTATGGCCTTTCACGTCCTATCGGAGATATTGTGACAGTCGGAGCCAGAGTCAAGATGCTTATGGGTCTTGCAAAGGCTGATATAGCTATGGATAACCTTTCATTGAAAATGAACGGTGAAGAATGGGCTGTAAGTGCCAAAGGTCTGGCAAATATCTCCGGTCCTTTTACAATCCAGACAAAGGGACAGACAGGAAATGCAGAAGACCCATCACAGAGCAATGTACTTGACTGGTCTTCAATTGCTTTCCCTGAGACAACCGAAGAAATCATTGATTATTTCCGTAAACCTTCCATCGGATTTGCAGTGGATCTTGGCGTGACAGTAAATCTTCTTGAGTACATCACTCTTTCTGCAGCTGTTCTTGATCTCGGAGTGATGTCATGGAAAGATATGCTCAAGGCATCTACTCCTGAAGCTTCATGGTCATTTGCCGGTTTCGAGAATCTCAGCCTCAATGAGGACGATCCTATAGGCGATCAGTTCGGCGATATAACTGAGGAGTTCATGGATGTCATCAACGTATCCAAGGACGGAGTTTCTGCAAAGGCTGCAACACCTCTCTCTGCGACAATCCATTTAGGTGCAGAGGCTAAAATGCCGTTCTATGAGAGGCTTTCATTCGGTCTTCTCGGTACACAGAAGATAGCAGGCCCTTATTCATGGACAGAAGGACGTCTTTCTATGAATCTTGCTCCGCTCAGATGGTTCAGCCTTTCAGCCAGCGGTGCCATATCAACATTCGGTACATCTCTTGGTGGAGCGGTGAATCTTCACATGCCGGGATTGACATTGTTCGTCGGTCTTGATTCATTCAGTCCGCTTCTCAACATGACTCCGCAGTTCGTTCCTATCGACGCACTTAATACAAACGTTACTCTCGGACTTAATTTCGCTTTCGGAAGCTATAACGGAAAGTTCCCTAGAGACTAACGGCTTTTGACCTTTTCCAGTTACCGAACCTGAGATCTGAATCCTTTATAAGCAGATTGATGGTTCGGTTTTCTGTATCTATTCCTGCTGTTGCATCTGAGACGAGTGAAAGAAGAGAAATATGATCCGGATATCCGGACGGTGCTTTTGAAAGCATCATCAATCCCCCTTCAGCATCATCGCAACCGCTGAATTCTATTTCAAGCTCCGGCTCTGTCAATTGCTCATCTTCATCGCCGACAAGCATACAGGTCTGGAATGTCTCGAAATTGATTGTTTTAGCATATTTTACGACAAATCTGCCTTTAGGCCATTCCCCATCAGGATTATGAACCGGTGAACTGTATCCGGTATAATCGTCTATCGCTGCGAAGAAATACAACATACCTTCATGAGGAAGCTGACCTTCCGGATCAAGCTGTGCGATGTCTTCACAATTTATCTGGCAGACAAATGTCAATGGATAATCGTAAGTGCCATCTTCATCCGTAACCGTCATTACAGGATACTGCATGTTTTCAGGCATGTCCGGGTCTCCCCACCATTTGCTTCCGCAGAACAATATTTTCTCTGTTTTTTTTAGTGTCAGTCTGATTGCCATATCTTAAAAATTTAATTTGTTTCAGAATGTCAGTCCTATGCCGATTGACAATGCGCTTACGTATGCATTGTTCTTGCTGACCATATCATGTGATATCACCATTCCGTCATAGATGATCTGAGGGTGTGTGTATGTCATTCTTGCTGAAAGCAGGAAATCCAGTTTTGTATCTGCGCTGAGCGATATCCGATATCCTGTTCCGATTTTGCCGGTGAGTATTTCCTGAACAGGCATCTTGAGGCATATGCCGCTTCCAAGGTCAATGAAGGAGAGCCATCTGTCCCCTTTCTTATTCGATTTGAAATATCTTGTCATTCTCAGGCTCATAGGAAGGACATTATGGATATCATGTACACCTGCATATCCTAAATACAATGACAGGTTCCATTTCTGATTGAAATCATATCCGACATGAGCATACATGTCTGCATTGCTGTGATACAATATGGCATTGCCACGGACATCAATCCTATAGCCTTCAGGAGGGAAGAATATGTACCTGTAACCTGATTGTACTGTAGCGACATACCCCCATTCTACACCATAGGTTATACGCCGGTCACTTCGGGCATATGCATCAGATAAAGCCGAATGAACGGAAAGCATAAGCAATATGAGCATCAGCCTCTTCATCAGAATACGTACTTTATGCCGATTTCAGGCATCATGGTAAACAGCAATCCATTCCTGTATAGCCTCATATGAGGCATCTCGTCCTTTACTCCTATATGAGCGCCTACTACTGGTGATACAGATGCCGAAATGATTACATTTCTGCTGAACAGACATTCTGCTCCGACTCTGCCCTTCAGTCCGAAAACAATGCCTCTAGGAGCCAGGAAATCATCTGAGATTCCTGCCAGTACGCCTGGTCCTGCATAATAATTGATGGTGTTGCCGTTTCTTGAGGTATGTTCAGCAAATATCATGTTCCATGTAAATGAGCCGCTGATACCAGCTCTTCCTGGAACCGGACTCAGATACTGCAACGTTTCCAACCTTACTTGTGCTTCGATAAATGTTTCGCCATTTATCACATGTTCATAAGCCAATCCGGTTCCTGCATAGGAAAAAGTAGCACCGACAGATCTGCTCTGAGCGTGTATGTCGCCCAGTAACAATATCATAAATGCAATGACACAGTATATTTTCATTGCTTCCGGCATAGACAATAAGCTTACGTATGCATAGGTGCATTCTGCGAATTTAGTAAATTTTAAGGAAATGTGAGATTTTTTCCTAACTTTGTAAGGTTGTACTAAACCTAAGTGTTCTATGGCTATTCAGATCAAGACTGTCTCAAGCAAGGCGGAGATGAAGATTTTCGCCAGATTCGGCAATAAATTGTATAAAGGAAACAGATATTATGTCCCTTCCATGCCGATGGACGACATGAATACATTTGATAAAGAAAAGAACGGCGCATTCGACTTTTCGGAAGCAGAATTCTATCTCGCTTATAAAGATGGTGAAGTTGTCGGACGTGTGGCTGCAATAATCAATAACAAGGCAAATGAGGCTTGGAAAGTAAAGCAGGTCCGTTTCGGCTGGATTGATTTCATCGATGACATGGAAGTATCCGCTGCTCTGCTTGATGCGGTGATTGCCTTTGGAAAGGCACATGGAATGACTCAGATCGTAGGACCTCTCGGTTTCACAGACTTCGATCCTGAGGGCATGCTTGTAGAAGGTTTTGACCGTCTCAGCACCATGGCCCTGATATATAATCATCCTTACTATCCTGAGCACATGAAGAAGCATGGATATTATAAGGAAACCGGTTGGGTTGAATACAGGATCACAATCCCTGATGAACTGCCTGAAAAGCACATCAAGATTGCAGAGATCGTACGTGAACGCTACAAGCTCAAGGTAAGGAAACTTACACGCAGGCAGATCAGGAAAGAGAGATACGGCCAGAAACTATTCCAGCTTATCAATGAGACATATTGCGTCCTCTATGGCTACTCACTCCTTTCTGAGAAACAGATCGATCAGTATGTAGATATGTATCTAAGTCTTGTCGATACAAAGATGCTGACATTTATAGAAGATCAGGAAGGTGAACTTATCGGAGCCGGAATCACCATTCCTTCATTGTCTGAGGCGCTTCAGAAATGCAATGGGGAAATATTCCCGTTCGGATGGTGGCACCTTCTCAAGGCCATGTTCCTCAAGAAGCCAGAGACTCTCGATCTTCTGCTTATCGGCGTAAGACCGGACTGGCAGAACAAAGGAGTCAACTCTCTGCTCTTTGTAGATCTATTCCAGAATTACAGAAAGATGGGATTCAGATATGCCGAGACAAATGCCAACCTTGAGACTAATGCCAAGGTGCAGGCAATGTGGGTGCCATTTGAAAAAGAGCTGCACAAGCGTCGATGGGTATTCGGCAAGGATATTTAAGTAGTAGGAAATGATTGACAATGACGACATTATAGGAAGGAGCAGAATGCTTCCTCCACTCCCTGAAAGGATGAGGCCTCATGACCTTGAGGGTTATGTAGGTCAGCAGCATCTTATCGGCAAGGGTTGTATCCTAAGGAATATGATAGAAAGCGGTAATCTGTCTTCTTTCATACTTTGGGGCCCTCCCGGAGTGGGTAAGACGACTCTGTCACGCATTGTAGCCAAGTCATTGGGACGCGAATTCTTTACCCTTTCTGCAGTAAGCGCAGGCGTAAAGGATGTAAGGGAAGTCATTGACAAGGCTCGTTCCAACTCCTTGTTTTCAAACGGTCTCTCCCCTATACTTTTCATTGACGAAATCCATCGCTTCAACAAATCACAGCAGGATGCTCTGCTGGGAGCTGTTGAAGACGGTACCATCGTACTGATTGGTGCAACAACGGAAAATCCTTCTTTTGAAGTGATCACTCCGCTTCTTTCCCGCTGTCAGGTATTCGTTCTGAAGTCTCTTCAGAAAGCTGATCTTCAACTTCTTATGGAACGCGCTCTGAAGAAAGATGAGGTGCTTAAGCACAGGGATATCACAGTCAAAGAAACCGATGCATTGTTCAGATATGCTGCAGGAGATGCCCGCAAGCTGCTGAACATACTTGAGATTGTCATAGGATCATTTACCGCGGGTAAGCCGGCAGTAATTGACAATAAGACCGTGACCTCATGTCTTCAGGAAAATACAGCGATCTATGACAAAGGAGGTGAAATGCATTATGATGTCATTTCCGCTTTCATCAAAAGTGTCAGAGGTTCTGATCCTAATGCCGCTGTCTATTATCTTGCGCGTATGCTTGATGGAGGTGAGGACCCTCTTTTCATCGCCCGCAGATTATGCATTCTTGCAGCAGAAGATGTCGGCTTGGCAAATCCGAATGCTCTTCTTCTGGCGAATTCCACATTCCAGATAGTGCATACCATAGGTATGCCGGAAGCAAGGATACCTCTCGCAGAATGTACCATATATCTGGCATCTTCTGCCAAGAGCAATTCTGCATATATGGCTATAAATGAGGCTCTTGCAGCTGCAAAGGAGACACAGATGGCAGCAGTTCCCCTCTACCTCAGGAATGCTCCGACCAAGCTTATGGAAGAGTTGGGATATGCAGACGGGTATAAATATGCGCATGATTATCCCGGACATTTCGCTGATCTCGAATTCATGCCGGCTGAATTGGCGGGACGCAAGTTTTATGAGCCCGCCGAGAACAAACAAGAAGAAGGATTGAGGTCTCGTCTGGAGGATCTCTGGCCTAAATACTACAAGAAATAACTAGAAAGGATAACCTACACCAAAGTGGACGGCATAATTGTCTCTTTTGAGCCATTTCCCCGGATTGACCCATTTCTGCTGTCTTGAAGGATCATGGATCTTCATACCCATGTCTATACGAAGAAGCAGGAAACCTAAATTCAGTCTGACACCGACTCCCCAGTTTGCAGCAATGCTTTCAGCAAAATTGTTCCATCTGAAGACTGCCGGATCATTTGCAGGTGTATCTTTATGTTTGAGCGTCCATACATTTCCTGCATCGACGAAAACAGCACCGTCCACTTTCCAGAACATATCGAAACGATATTCCACATTTGCCTCCAGCTTCATGTCTCCGGTCTGGTTAGGGATGACAAACGACGTATCTCTTTGAGAAGTACCCGGTCCTACCGTACGTGCCTGCCAGCCTCTGAGACTGCTTGCTCCTCCTCCATAGAAATGTTTCTCGAAAGGCAGGGCATTTGAATTGCCGTATGCATATCCGGCACCAGCTACAAAGCGCGTGGCTAAGGATTGTCCGTCATTCTTGCCCCAGATCCATGTACGTCCCAAAGTTATCTCCCCTCTGACATATTGAGAAAAAGGAGTGTTCCATATCATTCCTGAGCCATTCTCATCTTTTTTCATAAGCGGTTTGAAAGCACTTAATACATTTCCTGCTATGTCAAA
This sequence comes from Candidatus Cryptobacteroides sp., assembly GCA_045613365.1. GTDB lineage: Bacteria > Bacteroidota > Bacteroidia > Bacteroidales > UBA932 > Cryptobacteroides. The sequence goes on along the minus strand of JAZLAS010000042.1, from coordinate 25,254 downwards.
CTGCAGTCTGCTGTAAAAATATGTCTCTTTTGGAATACTTTCGGAATTGGTCGTATAATACAATGTCGCTCCTGATCCGAGATCGAAGTGGTCCTGATAAGCATACCTCAGGAACGGATCGTTTGAGAGTGATTTGTAGAAGGCAGGATCGATGTCGAACAGGCGTACCACATTCATCTGAAGCGGATACACCTGATAAAAGAGCATGTTCCTGTAATGTCCGTTATACCCGTAGGAAGTAGAAATTATGTTTCTGGTATATTCAGGACGGTTCTGATAATTATATGACAGATTGATGTCTGTCCTTGGGATTGCTTCTCTGAAGTATCTGTAAGGGAGCGGGAAGAATTTTGGGAAGCTCAAACCAGCTGAAACACCGAATTCATTCGACCTGATGTCATCATTGAACTTGAACTGGAAGTTACCCATGAAGCTCAGATTGAGCCATTCACCTCCCCGGAAAATATTCTTATGATAATATGAGATCTGAGGTGAAACACCCAGCAGGCCGGAAGAGTTTGTCGAAGCTTCGAGATTCACCTGAAAGCCCTGAAGTTTCGACTGTCCCAGAGAGATGGAACAGTCCACCAGATTAGTATCCTTCTGGGTCATATCTATATTCACGCTGTTGAATACGCGTATTGTTGAAAGTCTTGAATAAGTCTCATTTACAGTTTCTGCACTATATGGAGTCCCCGGCTTGACCGTATTGAGGTCACGTAGGATCTTCTCCTTGATGTTCAGAGACTTGGGATATGAAATCGTAACATCGCCAATATAGAACTTCCTTATCGGCTTCGCATCCTTTGGACTTGAGTTTCTAGTGTATTCCCTTATACTCATCTTAAGGATTGCAGAGCCAGGATTACTCAATGTATCTGCCTCAAAAAAGAAATTGTTCTTTGTGAAACCGAAGAAGCCTTGATTCTGCATAGCTGATGCGGCTCTTACAGACTCGTTTTCAAGAAGCTCTTCTGAAAGGAAGTCCCCTTTCCGGACCATATACGATGCTGAATCAGCCAAAAATGCTTCACGGAACACGCCACGTTCAGGTAGGGTAAGTTCAATGTCACTGATAGGATACCTTTTCCCCAATGTGACTTTATATGTCACATCTACCTTCCTGTTTTTCAATTTTATCTCACTTTCAGCTTCTGAACCGTAATATCCAAGATATTCAAGATGGTCAAGGATCGTCTCTATCGATGCATCTACCATGGAAGCATCATATACTACAGGGGCCACACCGATCTTCCTTACAAGCTTGTCCCAAGTCTTTCCCTTGCCGTTGGTCCAGTTGTAAACTGACATGAATGGAGTCCAGCCCTGCCCTTTCTGCTTAAGGTATGGAGTAAGTACGCTTGTATTGAAATCCGGATCATTGGTCACTTCTACTTTGTTCTTCCTCAAACGGAATTCTCCGTCCTGCAAAGCACGTGTAGTGCTGCAGGACGACATGACGATCGTCATCATGAACGTAAATATGACAGGGATTGCTTTTCTCATGCCTTTATATAACTGCAAATTTATCTCAATATCCGACTTTCTCAAAATTTTAGCCAAAAAAAAGCTATATTTGTAACTTATGACACATATGCGGATATGACATCTATTTCAAATAATGAAATCAAAAGGATCAAGGCGCTTCAGCAGAAGAAATTCAGGGATGAAACCGGATTGTTCATTGTAGAAGGCGAAAAGATGGTTGCCGAGGCTGCAGACTCAAGGTTTGTGGTGGAAGCGGTTTACAGAAAGAGTGACATAGGAGATGAGGCCATGAAAAGGATATCGGCATTGTCCTCCCCATCACCGGCACTTGCTGTGGTTCATAAACCGGAAGATATCTATATTGATGACATCTCAGCTCTGAAACCTATGATTGCTGAAGGAGGATTGTATCTTGCTTTGGATTCAATCCGTGATCCGGGAAATCTTGGCACAATTCTCAGAATAGCAGACTGGTTCGGTATCGATGCGGTATTTGCTACGCCCGATACTGTAGATGTCTTCAATCCTAAAGTAGTCCAGGCGACGATGGGTGCCATATTTCGTGTGAAGATGCATTACGTCGATCTTCCGGCTTTATCAGAAGCAGTCCTTGCCGCCAGAGGCCATGTATATGGAACATTCCTTGATGGAAAGAATATTTATACCCGTCAGCTGTCAACAGGCTGTGATTCTCCGGCAGTCATCGTAATAGGTAATGAATCAGTCGGAATATCGGACAAGATGGCCGCTCTGGTTTCCGACCGGCTTTATATTCCGCCATATCCGGCAGATGAACCTGGATCAGAGTCTTTGAACGCCGCTATAGCAACAGCTCTAACTGTAGCCGAATTCCGTAGAAGAACAATATAATCCCCACTATATGAACACCATAGAACCTAAACTTCTTAAAGAACTCATCAACGCCGACTACAACTCACTGATGGGTTTCAGGGTAAGGCGTATCCTTATGATATGCAGCAATTACGATGCATTCATTCTCGAAGAAGACGGTCAGATAGAGACACAGATCTACAAAGAATACATTGATCTGAATCTGAGCACGCCTCCGACATTCGTCTGGGTGCAGACTTCCGCACAAGCACGTGAAGTGCTTCAGACGACAGTCGGTATAGATATGGTTATCTGCATGTATAATTCCGGTGATAACGATGTGTTTGCTTTGGCGTCCGAAATCAAGAAGGAAAGAAAGGGATTGCCGTTCGTGCTTCTGACACATTTCTCAAAGGAAGTATATCGAAGGCTTGGCAACATGGACACTTCCGCAATCGACTACATGTTCAGCTGGCATGGAAACGCAGATCTTATCGTAGCCATCATCAAGCTGTTCGAGGATCTCAGGAATGCAGACAATGACATTCTTGAGGTCGGTGTACAGAGTATTCTTCTAGTAGAAGACTCTGTGAGGTACTACTCTACATATCTTCCTGAGCTATATCGCATGGTATTGCGTCAAAGCGCAGAATTCCTTAAGGAGACATTGAATGAGCAGCAGAGGAAGAATATGAAAAGGTCACGTCCGAAGATTCTTCTTGCCACGAATCTTGACGATGCCATGTACATGTACGAAAGGTACAAGACCAATCTTCTTGGTGTGATTTCCGATGTCGGATTCTGCGAACACAGAGGTGGTAAACCGGAGGAAGAGAAGCTTGATGCCGGTATAGAACTGGTGAGACATATAAAGGCCGACGACCCTATGATGCCTGTACTCTTCCAGTCGTCGCAAGACAGCATAGCAGCTGTAGCTGAGGAACTTGGAGTAGGTTTCCTAAGGAAATACTCCAAGACACTCATGATTCAGCTTTACGATTATATAAAGGAAGAATTTGCTTTCGGTGACTTCGTCTTCAGAGATTCGGCACGTGTTGAATATGGCAGAGCTGCCAACCTGAAGGAGCTGGAAATGCTCATGCGTGAGATACCTGAAGACATACTTTTGGCCAATACTTCAAAGAATATGCTTTCTAAATGGTTCATGGCCAGAGGACTCTTCACATTGGGTGCAAAATTCAAGAAAGTATCGGAAAACCATTTTGCAAATCTGGCCGAGCTCAGGGAATATGTTTCACAGCAGATACATGATTATCATGCATTGACAGGAAGGGGTGTCATTGCGCATTTCGATGCTGAAACATATGGCAGGCATATCTGGTTCTCACGTATGGGAGACGGCTCATTAGGAGGCAAGGCCAGAGGATTGGCATTTCTCAACAATCTAGTATATAAACACCATCTTACGGATAAATATGATAATGTAAAAATATCTATCCCACGCACTGTTGTCATTGCGACTGATTATTTCGATCAGTTCATCATAGATAATGATTTACAATATGTTATAGATTCTGATGTATCTGATGAAGAGATCTTGTCCGAATTTGTTTCGTCTAGACTTCCCGAAAAGCTTGTCGAAGAACTCAGGGCCTTCGTTGACACTACCCGCTCCCCTCTTGCTGTGCGTTCCAGCTCAAAGTTGGAGGACAGCAGCTATCAGCCTTTTGCTGGTGTCTATTCGACCTATATGATTCCATTGGCGGCAAACCGCGACCAGATGCTCAGAATGCTCGGCAAGGCTATAAAGAGTGTCTATGCTTCTGTTTTCTACAGCGGCAGCAGGACCTACATTCAGACTACCGGAAATCTTTTGAGCGAAGAAAAGATGGCTGTGGTTGTACAGAGCATCTGCGGCTCCGAGCATGACAGCCTTTATTATCCTATGGTATCAGGTGTGGCCAGATCAGTGAATTTCTATCCTATCGGAAATGAAAAGGCTGAAGATGGTATTGTTGACCTTGCTTTCGGTTTAGGTAAAACTGTAGTTGATGGCGGTAAAGCATTGAGATTCAGCCCTAAATATCCAAAGAAGATTCTTCAGCTCTCAGAGCCTAAGCTAGCTTTGAGAGATACTCAGAAAATGATGTTTGCATTGGATCTTCGTGCAGGATCTTTCAAGATTTCCCGAGATGAAGGAGTGAATCTGGCTCATATTCCGGTATCTGAGGCATTGCAGGGATATAACCACCCTGAACTTGCTGCTTCGACATTCAGTCTCGAAAATAACCGTATCCTGCCTGGAATAACATCAAATGGCCCTAGATTGATATCGTTTGATGCAATTCTCAAATACAACCGTTATCCGCTTGCCCAAGTGATCAGAGATATTCTTGACATCTGCAAAAAAGAGCTCATGTGCGATATAGAGATCGAGTTCGCTGCAGACATCGAGAATCGTGACGGAAATGAAAGATTTAACATGAAGCTTCTTCAGGTACGCCCTGTCGGAGAATATAGTGCTGACAATTCCATTTCTATAGAAAAAGCATCTGAAGAGATGGACACCGTGCTGCTCAGATCTTCCAAGGCTCTCGGATCAGGACGTATCGATGGTATGGGGTACGTCGTCCATGTCCCGTCAGAGACATTCGACAGTGCCATGACAAAGGAAATGGCCGAAGAAATAGCAGAATTCAATGACATCGCCAAAAACGATGGCAAGTCTTATATGCTTATAGGGCCTGGACGATGGGGCTCCTCTGACCCATGGCTCGGAATACCTGTTCTTTGGAACAACATTTCAGAGGCAAGGATAATTGTTGAGACGGCGATACCAGGATATCAGATCGAGCCAAGCCAAGGTACTCACTTCTTCCAGAACATCACTTCATTGGGAGTCGGATATCTTACAATAGATACTGTAAGAGGCGACGGATTCATTGATGAAGATAAGATTTCAGAGCTTGAATGCGTAAGAAAAGGAAGATATTGCAGTCTTTACAAGGCTCCGGAGACTCTGGAGGGCTACATTGACCGCTCATCGAACGAAGCGGTAGTCGGTTTCTAGCAACATCTTGATAATCAAACGGGTTAACAAACATGTTTATAGTGCAAACATTTTTGTTAACCCGTTTTTCTTTCTCTATTCGAGTGTAATCCTAACACCATCCATCGGTGGGACCACCACTTCAATGATCTTTCCCGAATACATTTCGTCCGTGATGGTTATTCCCATCCACTCAAAGGCATGTGGCGGTATTGTCAGCTTCATCCTTGCTTCATGATTTGAGAAGTTGGCTGCGATCAGCAGGGTGTGATCCTCATGATCACGAAGGAATGCATAATGTCTGTTCTTGTCGAAACCGTCGGATGACATATTGCAGTAACAAAGGTCATAAGTAGTTCCTTTGCGAATCGCTTCATCAGACGAAGCGGTTCTCAACGCTTCTGCAAAACGGCAGAATAGCTGAGCCTCTCTCATTTCCAGTCCTGCGTCCGCTATCTTCTCCGGATCCAAGGAAGTGTAAGCACCGGAAGCTATCAGCTTTCTAAGTCTGCGTACAGAAGCAATGCTCCACCAATCGAAAATTGTAGTACGACCGTCAAGACCGCTGAATCCCTCTTGGTCCATTCCTTTTTCTCCGACTTCTTCACCGAAATACACCATGAATGGAGCTGTGTTCAAAAATAGAGAAACGTATAAAGGAGCCATGGTCTTCATGCCGTCACCGCCGAAATAATCAGAAGCGAATCTCTGTTCGTCATGGTTTTCAAGGAAATTCAACATATAAGGCTGCATGTCGCCAAGGAACTGCCATGTCCTTGTGATGCCGGATGTAGATTGCCATAATTCAACTGGCATTCCATTGTCATTCACACTTTTATCGACTATGGTCTTAAGTGTATCATAAAGTCCTGACTTATCGTAAAGGAAATCAAAACCGACAGACCTTATATAGTCGTTGTATTCCTCTTTCTTATATACTTCAGCGATGAAGATCAATGACGGATAATCAGTCTTTGCTTTAGCAATCATCCACTTCATGAAAGACTTCGGCACCAGCTCCACCATGTCGCATCTGAATCCGTCAACACCTTTAGCTGCCCAGAAGTCTATTATGTCGTACATTTTATCCCATGTAGGGGTATGCTCATCGCCATAATTGATTTTCACGGTCTCATACCAATCATTGATTCCAGGATTAGGGCTATAGCAATTGTTTCCTGTGGCCATAGCCGGGAACTCCTCATATGGAGCGAAACCCTCAGGAACAGGAGATGGCAAGGTGAGATGCTGTCCCGGATAATAGAAGAAGTCGTTCTCCGGCCTCCAATGGACGGTCTTATCGTCTTCTGCACCAAGGACAGGATGTCCTTTTGAAGGATTTACCTTTCCATAGTCACGTGAAACATGATTGGGAACGAAGTCCATGATTACCTTCAGTCCTGCGTCATGTGTTCTCTTGACGAGAGCATCGAACTCTAACATTCTATTATCAGGATCGTCTGCCAGGTATGCATTCACATCATAATAATCGCATATCGCATACGGAGAGCCTGCATTTCCTTTTACGAATTGAGGATGAGAAGGAATGCAACCGGCTTCGGATGCCTGGGTGGAATGACGAAGGATACCGGTAAACCATACATGAGTACAGCCAAGCCATTTCAGATAATCCAGCGTAGCCGAGTCTATATCGGAGAATTTACCGGTTCCGTTTTCAGATAAGTTTCCTCCCGTTACAGGAGATTCATTGCTGTTGCCCCAGAGTCGAGGGAGCATCTGATATATGATAGGTTTCTGCATGTCATTGTTATTTGCGCCGCAAAGGTAGCACAAAATGAATGCCCCACAAAAAGAAATTCATCCATTTGCAGATACGATTCATTCCTTTTGTATATTTGCAGATATGAAGAGGATAATGACATACATTCTGCTGATTGCGGTCATTACAGGCTGCACACCTAAATGGGAGCCAGGCGGACAGAGGGACAGAGCTGTACCGGTCACCTATACCTTTCCTGTGATATTCCAGCTCCGGTAGAGTTGTGGATATTTTATCATAAAGTATGGAAATTTGATTAATGACCTTCCTGAAGTGGTTTTAAAAAGTTATATTTGTAGATATTTAATATAACTGCGATGAGCCATAAAGGAAAACATATTCTCTCGATTCTGATTGCCTTTGCCTTTTTTCAGCCCGGACTATCTGCCCAACAGATTTCCTCAAGCTGGAATCCGGACAAAGGCACTCATTATGTAAATCCGGTGTTGAATGCAGACTACTCCGACCCTGATGTATGCAGAGTCGGCGATGACTTCTACATGACTTCATCTTCTTTTGCATGTTTTCCCGGACTTCAGATCCTTCATTCCACAGACCTTGTCAACTGGGAGATAATCGGTGCCGCTTTGACAGATTATCCTGGTCCGAACTGGTCTGATGAGAGACAATGGGAGACACTGGGGCAAAGGCTCGACACTCCGTCGGATCCACCTCCTGGTCCTCAGCAATGGCGTACTATCCCGCAGCATGGAAATGGAGTATGGGCACCGGCCATCAGATATCACGACGGAGAATTCTACATATACTGCGGAGATCCGGACAGAGGAATCTTCATGGTAAAGACCTCAGATCCTCGCGGCAGATGGGAAGATCCGGTATGGGTAGTCAAGGCTAAAGGTTACATTGACCCATGTCCTCTCTGGGACGAAGATGGAAAGGCATACCTTTCACACGGTTGTGCCGGCAGCCGTGCCGGACATAAGAGCGTTCTATTTGTAGCTCCTATGTCACCTGACGGCAGCAGGCTTCTCGGACGGAGCCGTATAGTTTATGACGGTCATGAGACACAGCCGACAATCGAGGGCACCAAGTTCTATAAATACAACGGTCATTACTACATCTTCTCCCCTGCCGGAGGTGTCCCTACCGGTTGGCAGGTAGTCCTGAAATCGGATAGTCCATGGGGGCCATATGAAGAACATGTAGTTATGGCTCAAGGAAGTTCCAGGACCAACGGGCCTCATCAGGGAGCATGGATAGATACACCTTCCGGAGAGCATTGGTTCATGCATTTTCAGGATAAGGATGCATATGGACGCGTCGTACACCTGCAGCCTATGACATGGAATGGTGACGGCTGGCCTGTCATCGGTATAGATGATGACGGAGACGGAGTCGGTGAACCAGTATCAAAGTACAGAAAACCGTCATTGAAGTCTTCCGGCACATTCCAGCCTTCGGAAAGTGACGATTTCGATTCCGTCGGTCTCGGTCTGCAATGGCAGTGGCATGGTGTGCCGTCTCCATATTGGTATTTCCTTGATGCAGGAAACAGTACGTTGAGACTATACTCAGTTGATCAGGCAGAAGGATGGCGCAATCTTGGAGATTCTCCCAATCTGCTTCTTCAAAAGACTCCTGCAGATAAATTTACGGTGACGGCAAAAATGCGATTCATTCCTAATCCCCAGCTTAAGGGGAAAGGTGAATCTTGTGGTTTTGTTCTTATGGGACAGGATTATGCTGCAGTAAAGATGACTGATACAGAAGAAGGAGTCATTCTGCAGTACGTAGAATGCGAAGATGCACTTAAAGGTAAACAGGAGGAAACCATTGTGGATATCCCTGTATCCTCTGAAGCCCTTCCTGCACCTTATTCAAATTCTTATATGTCAACAACAGTTCCTCAGGTCAGTCCTATTGCATACAGAGCATCAGATATGTATGTCAGGATGAAGGTCGAGCCGAAGGAAAGGAAAGGGAACGTTCCTGATCTTACTGCAAGATTCTGGTACAGCACCGATGGAAGGAAGTGGACAGAACTTACTGAAAAACCGTTCATAGGCAAGCCTGGGAAATGGATAGGAGCAAAATTCGGATTCTTCTGTAACCGCCTGACATCCAAGAATGACAGCGGCTGGATGCAGATAGACTGGATAGAAGTAAATGAATAATTAACAACAAGTGACTGATATGGTAAATTTTTCTCTTGAAGGTAAGGTGGCTCTCGTAACCGGAGCAGCTTACGGAATCGGATTCGCAATGGCACAGGCTTTGGCAGAGGCTGGAGCGAAGATCGCGTTCAATTGCCGCACACAGGCGAACATGGACAAAGCCTTGGCAGCTTACAAAGAACTTGGTATCGATGCCAAAGGATACATCTGTGACTGTACGGATGAAGAAGGCGTAAAGGCTATGGTTGCAGATATCGCTGCTACACTCGGACCAGTGGATATCCTCGTGAACAACGCCGGTATCATCAAACGTATCCCTATGCATGAGATGGCAGCAGAGGAGTTCCGTCAGGTAGTTGACATCGACCTTGTAGCTCCATACATCTGCGCAAAGGCTGTCCTTCCTGGAATGATGGAAAAGAAGGCAGGCAAGATCATCAACGTATGTTCCATGATGTCGGAACTCGGCCGCGAGACCGTCTCTGCATATGCGGCTGCAAAGGGCGGACTCAAGATGCTTACCAGAAACATTGCATCAGAGTACGGTCAATACAACATCCAGTGTAATGGTATCGGTCCAGGATATATCGCTACTCCTCAGACCGCTCCGCTACGCGAGCGTCAGGCTGACGGCAGCCGTCATCCTTTCGACTCTTTCATCGTTGCAAAGACTCCTGCAGAGCGTTGGGGAACACCGGAAGATCTTATGGGCCCTGTCATCTTCCTCGCATCAAGCGCTTCGGACTTTGTGAACGGTCATGTGCTTTATGTTGACGGAGGAATTCTGGCATATATCGGAAAGCAACCAAAGTAATTATGGAACAGGTATTCAGTTATATCATAGGACTTGGTGCCGCTGTCATGATGCCTATCATCTTCACGATTCTGGGCGTCTGCATCGGCATCAAGTTCAGCAAGGCCCTCAAGAGCGGCCTTCTAGTAGGCGTAGGATTTGTCGGACTGTCAGTCATCACTTCCCTTCTGACAAGCACGCTTGGACCTGCACTCAGCAAGGTGGTCGAGATATACGGGCTGCAGCTCAAGGTCTTCGACATGGGCTGGCCTGCAGCGGCGTCTGTAGCGTACAACACTTCTGTAGGAGCATTCATTATTCCAGTATGTCTTGGTGTAAACATTCTTATGCTTATCACCAAAACGACTAGAACTGTCAATATCGACCTTTGGAATTACTGGCATTTCGCATTCATCGGAGCAATAGTATATTTCGCATCAGACAATATCTGGTGGGGATTCTTTGCTGCAGTCATTTGCTCGATCATCACACTGATTCTTGCAGATTACACTTCAGACCGTTTCCAAGGCTTCTATGAAAAGATGGACGGAATATCGATTCCACAGCCTTTCTGTCAGGGTTTTGTCCCTGTGGCGGAAGTCCTGAACAAAGGTTTGGACAAGATTCCGGGTATCAATAAACTTGATATCGACGCCGAAGGCATGAAGAAGAAATTCGGCTTGTTGGGAGAGCCTCTTTTCCTTGGAATTCTTGTAGGAATCATCATTGGAGCACTTTCATGCAGCAGCTGGAAGGAAGTACTGGACAAGATTCCGTATATCCTCGGCCTTGGCATCAAGATGGGAGCAGTCATGGAACTCATTCCTCGCATCACTTCCCTCTTCATCGAAGGCCTCAAGCCTATCTCAGATGCGACACGTGACCTGATCAACAGAAAGTTCAAAGGAGCAAAGGGACTCAATATCGGAATGAGTCCTGCATTGGTGATAGGTCATCCGGCTACATTGGTAGTTTCCCTGCTTCTCATTCCTGTAACGTTGATCCTGGCTGTTGTCCTTCCAGGCAACGAATTTCTCCCGCTTGCATCCCTTGCCGGCATGTTCTATGTCTTCCCTCTGATCCTTCCTATAACCAAGGGAAACATTCCTAAGACATTCATCATCGGACTTGTCCTCATGCTTATAGGACTGTATTTCGTAACCGATCTGGCACCGTTCTTTACACAAGCTGCCCAGGATGTTTTTGCCAAGACCGGTGATGCAGCCGTTGCTATTCCGGCAGGTTTTGAAGGTGGATCTCTCGATTTTGCTTCAAGTCCGCTGGCATGGGTGATCTTCCATCTCTCATATTCACTCAAGTGGATCGGTGTAACAATTCTTGTGTTGCTTACTATGTTCCTCATGTTCCTGAACCGCAGAGCGATAATCAAATATCAGAAAGCAGCCTCAGAATCAGATAATTTAGAAAACAGATAGAATAACAATCATGAAAAAGATCCTATTACTTTCATTGATGGGTATTATGGGATTTTCCGCCAATGCCCAGCTGAATTACACAGTTCAGACAGCTTGTCATCCTGATGATGTAAAGCACTATGACACCGAACGTCTTCGTGACGCATTCCTTATGGAAAAGGTAATGTCTCCTGATGAAATCAACCTTACATATACACTTTACGACCGTCTGATTTACGGTGGAGTCATGCCTGTAAACAAGACTCTTGTGCTGGAGACATTCGATGAACTTAAGGCTGAGCATTTCCTTGACAGACGTGAGCTAGGTGTGATCAATGTCGGTGGAGACGGCGTCGTGACTGTCGATGGAAAGGAGTATCCGATGACATTCAAGGAAGGTCTGTATGTAGGCTGCGGCAAGAAGGAAGTTTCTTTCAGAAGCGTTGATCCTGCAAATCCTGCGAAGTTCTATATCAACTCGACTCCTGCTTATAAGGAATATGTAACTCAGCTGATTACGACTGACCAGAATGCCGATCCTAAGAAATATGCAATTGCTAAATCGGACAAGTATGGAAAGATGGAAGACAGCAACGACCGCGTAGTCAATCAGCTTATCGTAAGTTCGGTACTGAGCAAGAAGAAAGGCGGCGGAACAAACCAGCTTCAGATGGGCCTGACTGAGCTTAAGCCAGGATCTGTATGGAACACTATGCCGGCACACACTCACACACGCCGCATGGAGGCTTATTTCTATTTCAACGTACCTCAGGGTAACGCAATCTGCCACCTCATGGGAGAGCCTAAACAGCAGCGTCTCGTATGGATGCAGAACGAGCAGGCCATAACATCGCCGGAATGGTCTATCCATGCTGCAGCAGGAACAAGCAACTATATGTTCATCTGGGGAATGGGTGGAGAAAATCTTAATTATGGTGACAAGGATGAGATTCCTTACACAGAAATGAGATAGCCTGTCAGATAATTTCAAACCTCAGCAGGACAGAAGGTCGTCTCGCGGAATACAACCCGCTATCGCGGGTCAACGCTCGACTCTCCTTCTGTCCTGCTGAGGTTTAAATATGTGACCTTACAAGTTCACCTTCTGGTGTTACCTTATAGAAAACCTGATTGGTTGTCGGAGATTTAAGACCGCCGAGCTCTGAGATATATGGGCCAAGCTTGAGATAATCAAGTGACTTTACATCAAAGCCTTCCGGAAGTTCTGCCCGGCCCGAGTACCATGCGGTCTTGATGTGGGGCCATTTTGATTTGATCCACTTGGATAATCTTTCTACTTCCGAAGGTTCTGCGTCACCACCCATAAAGCAGAAACATGTGATTGCAGCGGAGTATCCGCTTATCAGACTGAGAAGCATATCTTCAGTCATATCCTCCCCCGCTTCTTCCCACAGCCATGGACTATGACAGCCGGGGCATCTGTTGGGACAGCATGAAATATTGACTGCCAGGCTGATCTCGTCGGGGATCTCCTGGCAGACAATATCATAACTATAACACTTTAGCATAGATGCTTTCCTTCGTCGCGATGATAGTGGCGTCTAGCTGCTTCTTCCTGGCGAGCCATTGAGAAGTTGCTTACACGCTTCATATAGCCGATGATACGTGTCAGGTAGTCAATGTCTTCGCTGTGGCATTCAGGACACTCCTTAAGATAATGCTTGCTGATGTGGCCACACTTGTTGCAGATGGTGTTAGGAATGTTGAATGTAAAGTAGTTACAACCTTCCTGAGCAGCGACACGAAGAAGCTGGGCATACTGAGCCTTGGTGAGATGCTCTTCAAGATTGACGTGAAGAGCGGATCCTCCTGTAAGATGCTCGATATATTTACGACCATGGAGACGCATCTTGTCGATGATATTGAGTGACTTGTCCTCTACAATATAGAAATAGCTGTTGTAGCAGTCACGTGGCACTACATATCCGTCTTCCCTATCCCATTTTGCATGTTTCACTCCGACATTCTCTGCAGGAATCATTTCACAGTTGAACAAAGTGGTCTTTGTACGGTATTTCTTGTTGTACTCCTCGATAAGACCAAGAGTACTCTGAACAAACTCTACATACTTAGGATTGTCATTGATCTCTATTCCAAGGAATTCTGCAGCCTCTACAAGTCCGTTGATACCAACAGTAAGATACTGACGTCCGATATTGATGAATCCGGCATCGAAAAGAGGAAGCATGCCCTGCTCCTTGAGAGACTTCAGATTCTCGTCATAAGCAAGCTGTACCTTATGGACAAGATCGACAACCTCGGCAAGGTATGTCAGATAATCACGTCCGTTCTTCACAGCATACTGAACACAACGGTTGAGATTGATGGTAAGTACACTCTTCGATCCTGTAGAAACACCGCCGGCACCGAGAGTATAGCTGAATCCGTTGTCCTGAATTTCGTTACGCAGACGGCAGCATGACGCCAGCGAATCTGCATTATCGCTCATGTATGTAAAGAAAGAATGTCCTTCAGAATACATTTCGGCAGTGAAATCTCCCCACTCCTTATCCTTTACTTCATTATTCTCTGTAAGAAGAGCCATAGTCTCCACAGGGAAGGTAAGAGGAGTCTTGAGACGCTCGGCATTGAACCATTTCATGAATCTCTTCTGAAGCCAAGAAAGACCGTCCCAATCCGGCTTTGAACCGTCAGGGAATCTGAACTCACCGAAGATGCTCTCGAAGTAGTTCTTGTCATAGTAAGAAATATTCCAGAACACAGCCTGGAAGTTTCTTGCACCTGTAGGCTGGTTGATCGAGTAAACTATCTGTTCGAAGCAGTCTGTGATAATCTTGTCGATAGTACGCTTCTTAACTGAATTATCAGCCTGACGCTGAGGATATTTCCAATAATCAAGACCATATTCCTTACCAACGAAATAGTTCATGTACATAAGGAACTCAGGAGTAGCACATGCACCGCTGAGCATGCTTGACACCATGAACACGAGATTGATGAATCCGCCACAGAATGACTTGAGGTTGGTCGGTCCTATTGAATTACCGCCGATAGGCTTGGTTCCCTCAAGAAGCCATGGATACATGGTGATGCTGGCACAGTAGTTGGCAAGAGAAGTCTCATCATTCTTATATATATGATGATTCTTCAGAAGTCTGATGTATTTGTCTGACAATTCCTTTCCATACATCTTCTTCATCCTGTCAGTAAGGATACGACGGTTCAGACGGATAAAGTTCTTTTTAGGAAGCTCGCCGATCAGTGTAGCGAGATTCTTCTTCTCGATGTTGGCATTAGCGTCATACTTGCTGCCCGTAGCTGCATTTTCAGCCTGGCAATACTGGATAAGGAAATCAAGATGGTCGCGTACTTCACGGTCTTCACTATGTCTCTGGCGGTAGAGCATATATGCCTTAGCAACTGCAAAGTACTGCTCGGCCATAAGACCCACTTCTACCTGATTCTGGATTTCCTCCACATGCATGCCTTCTGTTATACGCACATGGGAAAGGATATTTACAAGATCTTCTTCCGTAGCGAATGCTCCGACAGACAGGAAGGCCTTGCGGATAGCATTTTTGATCTTCTCTACGGAGAATGTCTTTCGTTTTCCATCTCTTTTGATGATGGTGATTTCAGCGCTGCTCATATATTGGTCATCAGTTGGTTTATCTATACATGGTCCGCGAAGTTATGTAATAAAACGTAGTGACACTCATGAAAACGGATGTGTTTATCAACAAACTTGTCAACAATACCTTATAATGCATCAGAAAGGCGTTTTTACAAAAAAATCCTCTACCCTTCAACAGGATAGAGGATCGGTTTTCATATAAGAAATCTTATTTTGCGTCCATTGCCTGGCATGCTGTAATTGCAACCATCTTGTAGATGTCATCAACTGAACAACCGCGGCTCAGGTCATTTACCGGACGAGCGATACCCTGAAGGATCGGGCCGATAGCATCTGCATTTCCAAGTCTCTGAACGAGTTTATAAGCGATGTTTCCGACTTCAAGGCATGGGAATACGAGGACGTTTGCATGACCAGCGATTTCAGATCCTGGTGCCTTCTTCTGGCCGACTGATGGAACAAGAGCAGCGTCTGCCTGAAGTTCACCTTCAATCTTGATGGACGGATCAAGCTCCTGAGCAAGTCTTGTTGCCTCCACTACCTTATCAACAACCTCATGCTTTGCGGACCCCTTTGTAGAGAAAGAAAGCATAGCTACCTTAGGATCTGCGAATCCGGCAACACTCTTTGCTGTCTGAGCTGTACATACTGCAATCTGAGCCAGCTGAGATGCATCTGGCATAGGAGTAACAGCAACGTCACCTACGACAAGAACACCATTCTCTCCATATTCAGGAGTCTGAGTGATCATGAGCATGGCGCCGCTGACACATGTGATGCCAGGTGAGCATTTGATGATCTGGAGTGCAGGTCTGAGAGTCTCGCCTGTTGTAGAGAGAGCACCGCTGATCTGACCGTCAGCATCACCGCTCTTGATGATGAGGCAGCCGAAATAAAGAGGGTCGAGAACAAGCTGGGCAGCCTTCTCAGGAGTCATGCCCTTATTCTTGCGAAGTTCGAAAAGAAGATCTGCATATTCTGCAGTCTTTTCGCTTGTAGCAGGATCGATGATGGTAGCTTTACCGATATTCTTCAGACCAAGCTTATCTGCAAGAGCATGGATTTCATCAGGATTACCGATAAGAATGATGTCAGCGATCTCATCGGCGAGCGACATATCTGCTGCTGTAAGGGTTCTCTCCTCGAGAGATTCTGGGAGCACGATGCGCTGTTTGTTTGATTTGGCGCGTGCAATGATGCTATCAATAAGTGACATAATATTATATTGTTTTATAAGTTTCACAAAACATACAAAGATAGGAATAAATCTAAATATCCGACATTTTATGATCAATAATATTGTTCTCATTGATATCTCGGAAAGCGCCGAAAATAAAAAATATTGCGTACTTTGTTAAAAAATTTGTACTTTAGCGAACTAAACCCTAACCAACATGTCAGAGATCAATGGAAAATTCAAGAAGGCAATGCGCCCTATCGATGTTTGGGGCCTTGCCTTAGGTGCTATAATCGGCTGGGGCTGTTTTGTACTTCCCGGCAGTGCATTCCTTCCTAAAGCCGGTCCTCTCGGAACAGCTGTCGGAATGTTGATCGGAGCACTTCTTATCATTGTAATTGCCATAAGTTATGGCTACCTCATAAGAAAATTCCCAGTCAGCGGCGGCGAATTCGTATATACAAAGGAAACCTTAGGCAAAAGAAACGCATTTGTATGCGGCTGGGGTATGATCCTGGCATATTGGAGCCTTATTCCTCTTAATGCGACTGCACTTGCCCTCATCAGCAGATATCTATTCCCAGGTATCGTCCAGCAAGGTCTTCTGTACCAGATCGCAGGATGGGATGTGTATGCAGGAGAAGTCATTCTGGCTTCCGCATTCATCGTCATCATGGCAATAATCAACATCAGAGGCATCAAGCAGGCTGCATGGCTTCAGACAACAATCTCTCTTACACTTGTAGGCTGCATCTGCATCGTGACTTTCCTTGTCATGGGAAATGCCGACTGGTCTAATCTTTCTCCAGGCTTCCCTGAAGGAAGACGCTGGTGGAGCGGAGTATTCAGCATCGTTGCCATGGCTCCATGGGCATTCATCGGATTCGACTGCATACCTCAAAGCGCAGAAGAATATAATTTCAGCCATAAGAAGTCAACAGGTATAATGATTTCCGCTATTCTTATAGCAGCTATCCTTTATATTGCAATATGCTCCGTTACAGCTGTAGGATTAAAGCCATGGCAGGAACTTCTGACAGACAGGCACAACTGGCCGACAGGTTATGTAGTCAGAAATACGATCGGCCTGGCCGGTCTTATCATCCTGGGTATAGCGATGTTCTGTGCAGTCGTTTCAGGAATGAACGCGTTCTATATTTCCACTTCAAGACTTATGTACGCAATGGCTTCTGAAGGCAGTCTGCCTAAATGGTTCGGACATCTGTCTCCTAAATACGGCACACCTAAAAATGCCATCATCTTCACCATGGCTGCCAGTCTTTTCGCACCATGGTTCGGTAGAGAGATCCTTCTTTGGATCGTTGATATGACAAGCGTAGGAGCAGCCATCGTATTCGGATATACTACTGCTTCCGCAGCAATCATTTCATATAGGAACAATGACAAGGGTCAGATGTGGATCGGCATTCTAGGCTGCATCTTCTCAATCTTCTTCCTGTCGCTTCTTATCGTACCAGGAATGCCTGGTTATCTGTCATTCCAGAGTCGCGTCGTATTGCTCGTATGGATAGCAATCGGCCTGCTGTTTTATCTGAACATAAGGAAGAGCTATGTCAAAGGACAGAACTGATTATCTGCTGGATGTAGAAGAAGTTCTCGGACCGAAGCTCATGAAGAAACTCCCCCGTTTCGTAGTGAACTTCTTCAAGAAACGCATCCATCAGGACGAAATAAACGATTGTATCATGAAAGCAGAGAACTACTGCGGAGCAGGGTTCTTTGCCGAAGCTCTCAAGTACATTGACATCACCTATAAAGTACGCGGACAGGAGAACCTGGATCTCAGCCATAAGTACATCTTTGCATGCAATCACCCCCTCGGAGGCCCTGAGGCTCTTATAATAGGTTCTCTTTTCCATGAAATCTATGGTGAAGTATTCAAGGTACTCACAAACAAGCTTCTCGCAAACATGAAGCCTCTGAAGGAATTCTTCGTACCGGTCAATGTCGGAAAATCCAACCATAGCCGTGAATTGAGCGGAATGGTAAATGAGATGTTCTTGTCCGACTCGCAGGTATTGATATTCCCTGCAGGCGTATGTGCCAAGGAAATAGACGGGAAAGTCATTGAATTTCCATGGAAGAAGACATTCATCACACAATCGCGCAAATATGAAAGAGATGTCGTACCTATCCATATTTCAGGCTGCAACTCCCGTAAATACTTCAGATTGAGCAGACTCAGCCGCTTTTTAAGGCTTAAATTCAATATCGGAATGCTGTATCTGGTAGATGAACTCTTCAATAAGAGAGGAGAGGAATTTATCATTACCATCGGCAAGCCGATACCATATTCAACATTTGACAAATCAAAGACCGACCTTCAGTGGGCGGCTGAAATCAAGGACATGGTCAAGTCCCTATCGGAGGGAAACGGCCGTCCATCTAACATGTAAGATTATGGCAGTACCTATTATCGATCCTGTAGAAGTTAATCTTCTTAAGAAGGAACTCAATGAAAATACATTCCTGCGACATACGAACAGAGGCAACAACGATATTTATGTTGTCAATAATGAGAATGCTCCGAATGTGCTGAGAGAGATCGGAAGACTCCGCGAAGTGTCTTTCCGCGCAGTAGGAGGCGGAAGCGGTACAGAATGTGACCTGGACCACTTCGATCTTGAAGACAAAGCATGCTTCCAGCTTGTAGTCTGGAATCCTGAAGCTGATGAAATAATTGGAGGATACAGATTCACCAGATGGTCAATGGCTTCGTTTCATGAAAATGGACAGCCATATGTAAATACAGAACATCTGTTTGATTTCTCACAGAAATTCATTGACGAATACTTTCCATACTGCATCGAGATGGCCAGGGCATTTGTCCAGCCGAAATATCAGTCAGCACAGTCAGGTAGAAAGGCTCTGTTCGCTCTTGATAACCTTTGGGACGGCATCGGCGGACTTGTGGCTTCCGACCCGACAGTAAAATATCTTTCCGGCAAGGTTACTATTTACAGTTCAAGCCCTGAGCTCAGCAGAAAAGCGATGATATATTACCTTGACATGTGTTTCGGTGACAGGGAAGGACTTATCACTTCGAAGAATCCGGAACTCTGGACCCCTGAACAAGGAGAATTCTTCAAGGACATGTTCGTAGGAGAAGACTACAAGGAGAACTATCTCATTCTCAATAACTTTGTCAAATCATTCGGAGACACGATACCTCCGCTCATTCACTCGTATATCGGACTCTCTTCAACAATGAAGACATTCGGAACGACATTCGACCCGGATTTCGGGGATTGCTACGACACAGCAATGCTCATTACCATCGAAGACATTCATGAAGACAAGAGAGCACGCTATATAGATTCATTCAATAATTAACAGTACTTTAACTAAACCGTATGAAACACAAAAAGACTCCGAGAGACCATTCATGGTTGATCAAAGCCTTTCGTTCTTACATTCAATATGTAAACTCAGGACTCTATTTCCGAAAACAGCACGTACTCGGACTTAAGAATGTACCGGCTAACGGAACACCAGTTGTTGTAGTGTCAAACCATCAGAATTGTCTGAACGACCCTTTATGCGTTTGTCTTCAGCTCACTGACAGAAGGATGAATTTCCTTGCTCGAGCAAACGTCTTCAATAATCCGCTATTCAACAAGGCTCTTCGTGCCATGGGTCTTCTTCCTGCATATAGAATGGGATATGAAGGCCTCGCTGCAGTAAACAAGAATGCCGAGACCATCAATGATGCCGGCAACGCTTTGACAGATGGAGAGACAGTAATGCTTTATCCGGAAGGCGGACATCAGGACAAGAGGTGGCTAGGATCCTTCAAGCTCGGTTATCTCCGTATTGCATTCAGTGCTGCGGAGAAGATGAATTTCGAGCAGGACGTCATGATCCTTCCTTCATGCAACCATTATTCGAACTATTTCCATGCACGTACCGACATGCTGATCAAGTTCGGCGAGCCGATTTCACTTCAGCCGTACTATGAGCGTTATCAGCAGGCTCCGCGTGAGACAATGAACGAGATCAACAAGATTATCAGAGAGAGAATCAAGGAAATGATGCTCCATATCGATGATCTCGAGCACTATGACCAGATAGATTTCTTAAGAGAGAACGGTTATGGAAAACAATATGCGATAAAGAACGGTGAGAACTTCAATTATCTTCCTTCACGTCTGAAATCCGATCAGAAGCTGGTAAATGCCCTGCAGAATGCATCAGAAGAAAGGCCGGAAGACATGGAAGCGATCTATGTTGATACAGCCAGATTCATGGCAGGACTCAAGGAACTGAACATCAGGGACTGGCTCTTCATGCATAAAAGGAACTTCGGTTCAGTAATATGGCGCGGACTTGGACTGCTCCTGCTTCTGCCGTTATTCCTCGTTTCAATCATTCCTACAGGACTTCTGTTCATAATCCCTCAGATTTTCCTGAAGAAACTGATCAAGGACCAGATGTTCATCAGCTCTTTCAATGTAGCAGTAAGTGTCTTTGTATCAATCCCGATATGTCTTATCATTCCTATGGTACTTATATGGATATTTGCGGGTTTCCTCTGGGCATTAGGTTATTTCGTAGCTTTCCCGCTGATGTTCATTCTCGCATGGAATTACATGAGACTGTTCTGGAAGTTCGTAGGTACCTTCAACTACTGCAGAAGAAAGAACAGAACGAAAGTTGCTGAACTCCAGCAGCTGCGCGAAAGCATCTTCAGCAGGCTTGACTCAATCCTTAAGTAATGACCTCCAAAGAAGATATATACAGCATTCTATACAGCAAGCTGGAAGCGGTCCTTTCCGACGAACACGACATCATTGCGAACATGGCGAACATGTCAGCCATGATTCATCAGGCTTTCGGATTCTGGTGGACCGGGTTTTACAGGGTAGCTGATGAGGCGCTGATTCTCGGACCGTTTCAAGGCCCGATAGCATGTACGAGGATTCCTTATGGCAAGGGAGTATGCGGAAGCTCATGGAAAAGACGCGAAACTATCGTTGTGCCTGATGTTGAAGCATTCCCGGGTCACATAGCATGCAGCAGTGCCTCAAGAAGTGAGATTGTTGTGCCGATATTCAAGGACTCTGAGATAATCGGAGTCCTTGATATAGATAGTACAGACTTGAACTGCTTCGATGAAACAGATAAGGTCTGGCTCGAGAAGATCGTCAGATTGCTTTGATATAAATCAAGAACAGATATGAACAGATTCATTACCATCATCGCATGCCTTGGCTTGACAGCTTGTGCATCGCAGACAACCTCGGATCTTGTCGATCGTATGACTCATGATCCGAATCGTACGAACACCGAGACCATTCTCCATGTATGGAGCTGGAACTTCCCTACCATTGCTGAAAACATGAAGCAGATTTCTGATGCCGGTTTCACAATGATACAGACATCTCCTGTAAATGCGTGCTTCAGTCCGGAAGGAGGAAACATAAAGATCCTGGACGAGAAAGAAGGCAACTGGTACCATTATTACCAGCCTACAGACTGGACCATAGGCAATAATATCCTCGGAACAGAAGAGGAGATGAAAGCCATGCTTGATTCAGCAGACAAATATGATATCAGAGTTCTTGTGGATGTACTTCCGAACCACACAGCCTTTGACATCGACCTCGTTACAGAAGAATTTTATGAAGCTGTAGGCGGAAGAGACAAGATGTTCCATTCAAGCGGACTTTCAGGCATAAATGACTATAATGACCGAACTCAATGCACACTCCAGGGAGTAGGCGGCCTTCCTGATGTAAATACCGAGAATCCATTGTTCCAGAAGTATTACATGGAATTTGTCAACAAGCTCATCAGACTGGGAGTGCGCGGTTTCCGTTACGACACTGCAAAGCATATCGGCGTCCACTCAGACCCGGTTGACTCAGCTGCAGGTGTCAAGGAAAACGATTTCTGGGACGTAGCGACAGGACGCAAGGAAGTACTCGGCGTTTCTTTGGCCATTCCATTCGACAGTCTTTTTGTCTATGGTGAAGTCCTGCAGGACAGAAACGTACCTGAAGAAGAATATGCCGGTTATTTCGGCCAGACTGCATCAAGCTACGGACATGTACTTCGCGAGGTGCTGGCAAAGCGCAGTGCAAAGGATGTGGATCTTATTTCATGGTATCACAGGGCTGCGCCTGAATACCTTACTACATGGGTGGAAAGCCATGATACATATTGCAATGCAAATGAAAGTGCCGGTCTTACGGATGCTCAGATACGTACAGGCTGGGTATTCCTTGCAGCCCGTCAGAACGGTACTCCTCTGTTCTACAGCCGTCCTATGAATTCTACACGCGAGAACTATTTCGGTGACAATCTTCTCGGAGCTCGTGGAAACGACGAGTTCTTCCATCCGGAAGTGGTGTCAGTAAATAAGTTCCGCAAGGCAATGGAGGGACAGCTGGAAGACATTCAGATTGCTCCTGATGGAGAGGTTATCATCGTAAACCGTGGAAACAAGGGAACAGCAATAATCAACTTCTCTCTTGAGGAATCACCTGTTGAACTTTCAACTGCACTTCCTGACGGCAGATATGCAGATGTGGTGTATGGACAGGAATTCATCGTTGAATCGGGAATCCTGAAGGGAACCGCTCAACCGGAAACGACATATGTACTTATAGCTGAATAAATCAGCACAATACAGACAAAGACGCTCGCGATCTTGCTTCATATACGGCAATCGCGAGCGTTGTTTTTTTGTAGATGTCCGCCAAATCGTAATACATGTCACGAAAGCTTTGTTTCCTGCATCTATAGTAATACAAGACTTTATAACCGACGATTTGGAAAACATAATGCACATGAAAAGAATTATTTTCCTATCTATGCTTACAATCTTCATGATTGGTTGTGATCATCATTATTTCGACCCGTATTTTGAATCCGTACCTATGGGGGAAGGAGAAATGCTTCCTCAGGAAGGAACAGTGGTGACGATTCCTGTAGAATACATACAGGTTGAGACAAAAACAACGGTACCGATGGCTTTCCGTCCTTTCAGATATCGTATCCTGAGCGATGGCGAAGAATACTCATATGCATTATCTTCAGGCAAGAATCTCAGAGAGCTCAATATCGTAGTTCCATGCAATGATTCATATGAGCCAAGAGAAATCACGGTAGAAGTTTCCTATTCAGATGGATATGATGCTGAAGTGAAGGAATGGTCAAAATGGCAGGAGATATTCTCAGCAGATCAGGATTGTCTGGCGGAAGATGAAGACCTGGTGATACCATCAGTAGAAAATGCAGAAATTTATGTTGTCATCGGAGGTAGATCTGTTTTTCTGAAACCGGCTGAAAACGGGTCGTCAATACCTTTCAAACTGCTTATGAAGTCTGAGGAATTGACAATTCCAGCCAATGTTTACAGTGATTTCATTTCAACTTATGAAACCGGAACACACAACAGGATAAGGTCAATGGTGCCGTTGAACCATACTGACTTCATTGAAAAGAATGCTTTGTACATGACGGATGAAGGAAGGCTTATACTTACAAACAAGAAATTCGCTCCACATGCACCTATGACATTGCTTGGTATAGTTCCGGAATCTGAGAAAGAGACTTATTTATCCCTCTTTGCCGGCGATGAAAAGCAAGAGCTTGTCTTTACATGTATTGGCACAACCATAGATGATTGATGCTTTTACGGTTCAAGCAGAAGCATCATATGGCGTACTTGCTTAAGTGAATTGTTCAAGCTGTTTACAGGGAAAAGATCAAATCCCGATTTGATATTCATATCTGACCTGTCCTCAGCCTAACGAGATGCTTTCGATTCTCAGGCGCAGTATTCCGGAAGGAGTCTTGGCTTCGGCTATTTCGCCGACCTTCTTGCCCATCAGAGCCGCACCAATCGGGGATTTCAGCGAAATCTTGCCAGCCTCGAGGTTCATCTCGTGTGGGCTCACGATTTCGAATTTCATTCGGGTATTCGTCGCGAGGTTTGTGAATTCAACGTGGCTCAGAAGACAGACCCTGTCTTTTGGAAGTGCATCGGGATCAATAACGCGGGAATGTTCCAGGACCCTCTGGAGAAAACGGATGCGGCTGATTGTCTTAGCCTGCCTGCGCCTTGCCTCACGGTATCCTGCATTCTCGCTTCTATCTCCCTGCGAACCGGTCTCTGCGACATGGTCACGCACCTCGGGATAGACCACGCTTATAAGGTGATCCAACTCGGCCGCAATCTCGTCGTATCTTTGTTTTGACAGGTATTCCATGGCACAAAGTTACTCATTTTTCAGCTCGATATCGACATTAAATTTCCGTAGAAGAGTCGTTATTTGAAAATCATCACATTTTATTGTCAGATAAATCAGTAATTCTGTCACAAAAGACACACTTTCATCATCTATATTGCAGACCAAAATAATAATCAACATGAAACATTTATTGACAATTCTTGTGGCCATGACAATCGCCTCTGTAAACGTATTTGCGCAATACGCTTACGAGGCGCAATCCTATGAAACCGAAGAAATCTCATTTGACCTGAACGACTATCCGGAAAAGATCGGCAAGGGCGTTCATATGTCAGATGCCGGTAAGACCTTGTTATTTACAGGAGCATCAGTCGCTCTTACCGGTGTCGCATGTTTTATTGGTGGTGCGGCAATGTATGATCCAAACCCCGAAGCCCCTGACATGCCCATGTATCCATTGTTTGCAATGGCAGGAGCTGCAGCTGGCGGTGTTATAGCACTGATAGGTCTTCCATTCTATTTCTATGGAAAAGAAAAGATGAACACTTATGGTTCATCACATATTACTTTTGGAAATGAAGACCAGGAAGGCGGTGCAGGATTTTTTGAAATGGGACTCGGAATTCCGAACTTCCTGAGTCTGGATGCAGTTGGAGGCTATAATTTCGGAAAGAATTTCTTTATGGGTGCAGGTGTGGGCTATAAGACTTACCTGACAGCGGGCCTTAGATACGATGGAGCCACAGCCTCTCTGCCAATATATACAAACTTCCGCTATTCTATCGGAAAG
>JAZLAS010000041.1:0-3189 GCA_045613365.1 Candidatus Cryptobacteroides sp. | reverse complement strand
TAATATGCGTATGCGTCTTCTTCAAACTTGAGGCGCTCGGGAGTCCCCTCCTTTCCATATCGCGCATCAAGGACTGCATCATAGTCCTGAATCATTGGTTCGCTTGTATTCATAATATTCCTCCTTGATCTTTAATGCCTTTGTTATTTCACTAGTTGGTGTTTTCTGTGTCTTCTTCTGAAATCCATTGAACAGAACTACTATCTTTCCTTCATCAAAAATGAAAAACACTCTGTATATGTTTCCATTAAACTCTGTTCGTAATTCATAAAGCCCATCACGTACATGCTTGACAAACTTTGTCGGCAGACGGTCCTGAGTCTTCAGCAACACCAGACCATAGTCCACTTTCTCCCTTTCCTTGGCGGTCAGTCCCTCCATAAATTCGCCAAAATATCTGCCAAATGTTATAATCCGCCGTTTCATGTTGCAAATATACAAAAGGTTTCAATATATTGTAACCACATAGGCAAAACATTTTACACTTTTAACCTTTTTGTAATTCTATGCTTTAGGTTAGAATTGCGGAGCCCTTTCGGTGTGAATCGAGAGGGCTCTATCTTATATGTATTTTTATTATATTTGTACGATTTTATAACTTACAAAACATGAAAAAGCACACTTTCGGAGAATGGATGATCGCAGTGAGACCTTGGTCTTTCCCTGCTTCAGCCATGCCAATCATCGTCACTCTTGCATTCCTTTTCTTCA
Organism: Candidatus Cryptobacteroides sp.; assembly: GCA_045613365.1. Classification (GTDB taxonomy): domain Bacteria; phylum Bacteroidota; class Bacteroidia; order Bacteroidales; family UBA932; genus Cryptobacteroides. The sequence continues at coordinate 2,478 of JAZLAS010000041.1, read as the reverse complement.
AAGGAAGCGATATAAACTGGTTCTATGGACTTTGGGCACTTGTTGGAATGCTTCTCTTCCACATGACCGGAAATACATGGAGCGATTATTTCGATTATAAAAAGAACGTGGACGCAGAAGACACATTCGGAGCCAAGACTATGACTACCGGAATGTTCACGCCTGAAGAGATAAAGAAGCTTGCAGTATGCCTTCTCGTCGTATCAGTAGCATGCGGTCTCGGACTTTTCGCCGTTACGGGGCTACATCTCCTCTACATCGGCATCGCAGGCGCAGCTCTTACCCTTCTGTACCCATTCCTGAAGTACAATGCTCTCGGAGATCTTGATATCCTCCTTACATTCGCTTTTCTCCCGACTTTAGGAACGTCATACGTTGCGACCGGAGCCATCGATTGGAGCGTATTATGGATCGCACTTCCTGTAGGACTCATCACAGACGGTATCCTTCATTCGAACAATACACGCGACGTCATTACAGACAAACGTGCAGGCATCACAACCATGGCAATGGGTCTCGGATCGAAGTTCTCTGCATGGCTCTATGGATTTGAAGTTATATTCCCATATGTATGGGTGGGAGTCTGCTCTATCATTGGCATCATGCCTCTCAGCACCATCATAATCTTCCTTACCCTCCCTATAGCAATAGCATGTGCCCAGGCCATGAAGCACTCGATCACAGCAGGAGCAGGAGTGATCGCCGATCTTGACGTCAAGACAGCAAATCTTCAGCTGCTGTTCTCCGTCCTTCTGACCATTGCATTGGTAATAGGAAGATTCATTTAAGATTATTATATGAATACAGATATTTCATTGAAGAAACCGGCCGTCGGGATATGCCTGGCGGCCGTTCTTTGGACCATAATGTTCTCTCCATGGACGGCACCACATGTCAATTTCTGGATAATGATGACATGTTCCGGAGCGACATTGACCCTTTTCACCTGCTGGGCACGCCCCGGATGGTGGAAGGACGTCCGTATCGATTTCACTAACATCATCCTTGGAGTTATCCTTGCCGTCGCATTATGGGGAGTCTTCTGGCTTGGAGAGTTCTTCTCCACTCTTCTGTTTGATTTTGCCCGTCCTCAGGTGGACTCAATCTATGGAATGAAGGAGGGAGAAAATCCATGGATACTTTCGCTTCTGATGCTTTTCATCATCGGTCCGGCAGAAGAGATTTTCTGGCGCGGATGTATTCAGAACCGTCTTTCAGCACGTTGGAATCCAAATATTGGATTCATCGTCACGACTCTGGTTTACGGGCTCGTACATCTGTCAAAATTCAACTTCATGCTTATCATGGCAGCTATGGTAGCCGGCTTCGTCTGGGGCCTTGCCTACCGTTTCTTCCCTGAAAAGATCGGAGCCATCATCATCTCACACGCTCTTTGGGACTGCGCGGTGTTCATTTGGTTTCCTATCATGTAGTTTTTCCTGACATTGTGCGTCTAATGTGTAAAACTGAAAAGAAATGGACTCATTGGAACTCGATTTTGCGCGGATCGTAAGAGAACATAAAGGGACGATATATACCGTCTGCTACATGTTCTCCAAGAATGAGGAAGAGGTTGCAGATCTCTTTCAGGACATTCTTGTGAACCTATGGAACGGATTCGCAAAATTCCGTGGAGACAGCAGTGCGAGGACATGGATTTATCGTGTCAGCCTCAACACATGCATCTCCGCAGAAAGAAAGAAGAAACGCAGGGGCGAGACTGTACCTCTCGATATGAACATCAACCTGTTTGATGACTCCGCAGAAGACATGAAGCAGATCAGAATGCTGCAGGGCAGGATCAGCAGACTCGGTCCGTTCGACAGGGCGATCGTGCTCCTATGGCTTGAAAATCTCAGTTACGATGAGATCGGAGCCATTGTCGGTATTTCTACCAAGAACGTCTCGGTACGTCTTTTCAGAATCAAGGAACAGTTAAAGAAAATGTCGGACGAATAAAATGTACATGAGATGGAAAACACATTGATTTCACACGAATTAGAGCAAATGAAACTGCAGATAAATGATCTGAAGGAAAAGCTGGAAAAGCAGGACATTGTCAATGAAAAACATATCCGCAACTCCTTTAAGATGAAGATCACAGATCTGAAGAAGACAGTCAGCATGACTATAACAGGTGGTGTCTTCGCACTTGTATACTGCACATGGTTCTTCCATTTCAAGGGACTGTCTCTCGGATTCACTATTGCAACCGCCCTCATGCTTGCAATATGTGTCATAATAACGCTTATTCAGAAGGTATACATCAGCAGAATCGATATTTCAAATGGCAATCTTATTGACACCGCCAAGAAAATCGGTAAATTCAGATCACACTACAAGGAATGGCACAGGATAGCTATCCCGATAGTCGTAATCTGGTTCAGCTGGATGACATATGAAATAGTGACACGATTCGAAATGACTCCAATGACAATAGGATTCCTTAGCGGTGCAGCCACCGGTATAATCCTTGGA
>JAZLAS010000040.1:0-3178 GCA_045613365.1 Candidatus Cryptobacteroides sp. | reverse complement strand
GGCGACCTGGCCTATAGGGCTCTTCAGGCTGTGAACAGCGGAAAGGTCTCAAAGCATACCAGATTCCTGTTTGCGGTCGAGACTCCTTCATTCATTGAGGAGGAGTACCTTGTGGGTAACTTCGTGCTCGGAGAGCAGATTCCTCTTGCTGCCGAATGGATCACGACAGATGCCTCGTTCGAGAAGTCGGGACTTGCCGTATGGAATGTCCAGAGAGACTATTTCGACACAAAGAAGATATATTCTACAGTGCGTAGAGCAATAAAGACAATGAACCCAAATGAATAAAGCGATGAAAAAGATATTATTCTCTCTGACAGCCCTCCTGGCTCTGGCTTCTTGCGTGGAGGATACCGGACTGGATGTGTATGAGAACCAGCTTTATCTGACTACATCAGAAAAGACAAGGCTTCTGTATGTATCCACAGAGAACACTTATTCGGATGTGCTCGAGGCCTCGATTGCCAAGCCGGCTTCTGAAGAGATCCAGCTCACCTATTCCGCAGAAGAATCCCTTGTGTCGGTATATAATGAGATTTACCATGACACTGCTGTCATGCTGCCAGCCGAGAACTATATGTTCTCATCTTATACAGATAAGATCAATGCAGGCGATGTGAGGTCATCATCTGTGACACTTGAGTTCTTCAATGTTCTCCAGCTTGACAAGGAGGTCAGATATGTGCTTCCTGTGATCATCAAGGAGTCCAACATGAAGATCCTTGACTCACGCCGCACTAAGTACTACATCTTCGAAGGTGCGAACCTCGTGAACATCGTTGCAGACATGCATGACAACTACTGTGACGTGGAGTGGAAGAATCCGGCAGTGGTGACAGGCATGCAGGAAGTGACAATGGAGTGTCTTGTAAATGCCAACTGGTCAAACGAGTGCGGTGATCACATGTGTACTCTGATGGGTATCGAGGGATACTTCCTGATGCGTGTGGGTGACGTGGGACATGCGAGAAATGAGTTCCAGTTCTGCGGATATCCGAACGGAATCGGCAACGGTCCGCTCGTAGAGTATGAGAAATGGACACATATAGCCCTGACTCTCAGTCTGGCAACAGGCGAGGTCAATGTATATTTCAACGGAGTAAGACAGCCTCAGTCTACAGTCGTGAACACATCCAAGTGGAAGAGTATGGGTGGTGTGAGCTTCAGCATCGACAAGACCGTATGCGACTATCCGGAGTTCCACATCGGTACAGCCTACAACAATGTCCGCAACCTCTGCGGCTATCTTTCGGAGTGCCGTATCTGGAACAGGGTTCTTACTGCTGAGGAGATTGCTGACCAGCAGGTGCGTCCATATTATGTGGACCCTAAGTCGGAAGGCCTGGTGGCATACTGGAAGTTCAATGAGGGTAGCGGCTCTACAGTCGTTGACCGTACAGGAAACGGAAATGATGCTGTGGCAAAGAATCCGATCAAGTGGGTGAAGATGACCCTTCCGAAAGAATAACCTATAAAACGGATCATTATGAAGAATAACAGATATATAAACCTGATGTTTGGTATAGCGTGCGCCCTGGCCACCATCTCCTGCGCTGAGGAATACAACGTGGGAAACGAGGTTGACAAGGATGCTTATCTCGCTGCCACACAGAATATAGCAGGTATCAGAAACAGCGAAGGCAAGGCTCTGTTCACGACCGTTGAGACAGCAGAGGAAGAGACTGCTGTAGAGTTTAGCCTCAGCCTTAACAAGCCTGCGTCAGAAGTTACTGATGCTATCATCAGTGTAGGAGATGCCTCTATCATCGAGAAGTACAATGAGGATCACGGTACATCATATGTGCCACTTTCACCTGAGAACGTGTCGGTCAATGACGGTGGTCTCGTTGTCGTTTTTGAAGGTGATTCAAAGTCTGACCCTATCGAGGTCACCATCACCACTGACGAGAGCATGAGTCAGAACGTGACTTATGCATTCCCTCTGCAGGTCACTTCCACAACCCCGGGAGTGAATTCCGGAGCAGACCATATCGTCTTTGTGAAGAACTGCAAGGGAAAGAAGTTCGCTTCTTCTGCAAAGCCTTCTGGCATCAAGCTCTTCAGCTGTATGGAGACAGGAAGCACAAACCCTCTTTTCCATAAGTCATTCATGCTTGAGAAGAGCGGTCTTCCTCTCTTTGATGTAGTCATACTCTTCTCTGCAAAGATCGTATATGATGAGGAAGAGTGCAGACTCAAGATATGGAACACACCTGCCATTTCAGGAATCATCCAGAGCGATGTGGTCCAGCAGCTTCATGACTATGGAATGAAGGTGGTCATCTCAGTCCTTGGTAGTGACGAGGCGGGAGTTGCCCATCTTACAGACGCTGCATGCAGGACATTTGCTCAGGAGATCGCCAACTATTGCGAGGCATATGACCTTGACGGAGTGTTCTTTGACGACGAGTATACCCACAGCTGGAACCATCCGGGACTGACATCTCCAAGCACAGACCGCGCGGCTCGCCTTTGCTTTGAGACCAAGATGGCAATGCCTGACAAGATGGTGACATGCTACATCTACAGTAGAACTTATGGCTTCTACAAGAAGATTGAGGGAATGGAGCCTGGCGACTTTGTGGACTACGCGATCAGTGATTACGGCAGCTGGGATTATGAAGATTGCTATCTCGGTATGGAGCGTAATCAGGTCTCGCCATGCAGCGCCAACTTCGCTTATTCATATGCAAGATGGACAGCTACTCAGAACAATCTCCAGAGGGTACGCAATGAAGGTTTTGGCGGCTTTATGGTATACTGTCTTACATTCCATGTCGCTGATGTATGGGACCGTGAAATAGAATCCCTCAGAAACATAGCCAAGTATCTCTACGACGATAATCTGGTATTTACAGGAGATAAACCTGAAACAACCTGGTAACACATATTAAAACTAAATAAACATGAAACTGATTAATCTGGTAAAGCGAATCTCATTCGCAGCCCTTGGCCTGTCGGCTATGTTTCTTGCTTCCTGTAAGCCGGAAGAGGAAATCGTAGAGGCTACTATTGCAGTATCTCCGACTGGTGTCGAGCTCAACTATTTTGAGCAGCAGACAGAAATTGAGGTAACCTCTTCGGAGGACTGGACCCTTGAGGGTGACTACTCTTGGGTTACCCCTTCTACCGTTTCCGGAAAGAACGGAGATGTGGTGGTGTTCTCTGTAAATGCCAA
>JAZLAS010000039.1:0-17869 GCA_045613365.1 Candidatus Cryptobacteroides sp. | reverse complement strand
TTTCACGAGGCAGGATGGCATTTAATTTGTAGCAAAGTTGCGCCGCGTCGATCCTGACTTCGTCAGGGATTTCGAAATGAGCGATATAATTGATGGCGTTGACTTCAGAGTCTGTCCTGCCTGCACCTGTGACCTGGATATTCTTGCCTGTGAGAGTCCTCAAGGCTTTTTCCAGATCGCCTTGTACAGTGCGGTCATTGTTCTGGATCTGCCAGCCGCAGAACGCGCTGCCGTCATATGAAAGCCTGATAATGTATCGCATATTGTAAAAATTGAGTAATTTTGTAGGTTTAAAGTGCAAAAATATCAAAAAACATATTTATGGAGAGCATAAACATCAAAGAATTGAATGACCGCATCCAGAGAGAAAGCTCTTTTGTGGACATCCTTACGATGGAAATGAACAAGGTCATCGTAGGACAGAAACATCTTGTGGAGAATCTCCTGATCGGACTTCTGGCCAACGGGCATATCCTCCTGGAAGGTGTGCCTGGACTTGCTAAGACATTGGCAATCAATACGTTGTCTCAGGCTGTGGACTCTAAGTTCAGCCGTATCCAGTTCACTCCGGACCTCCTCCCTGCTGACGTGCTCGGTACGCTCATATACTCACAGAAGAGCGAGCAGTTCCAGATCAAGAAGGGACCTATCTTCGCCAACTTCGTCCTGGCCGACGAGATCAACCGTTCTCCAGCCAAGGTCCAGTCGGCTCTTCTCGAAGCCATGCAGGAGAGACAGGTGACCATCGGTGACGAGACTTTCCCTCTTCCTCAGCCTTTCCTAGTGATGGCTACCCAGAACCCTATCGAGCAGGAGGGCACATACCCTCTTCCTGAGGCGCAGCCCGACCGTTTCATGCTTAAGGTTGTCGTTACCTATCCCAAGAAGGACGAAGAACGCAGGATCATACGCATGAACAACAGCGGAGAATTCCCTAAGGCTCAGCCGGTTCTCAAGCCAGAGGACATCGTGAGGGCCCGTGAGGTCGTGAAGGATGTCTATATGGACGAGAAGATCGAGAGATATATCGTCGATATCGTTTATGCTACCCGTACCCCTCAGGACTACAATCTCGGCAAGATTGCCAATTTCATTTCATATGGAGCGTCTCCACGGGCCAGCATCTCGCTTGCAATGGCTGCGGAGGCATATGCATTCATAAAGAGAAGGGGATATGTGATTCCGGAGGATGTACGTGCTGTATGCTATGAGGTCCTTCGTCATCGTATCGGCCTTACTTATGAGGCTGAGGCCGAGAATATGACCACAGACCAGATCATTTCAGAAATCATCAATGCAGTAGAAGTTCCATAATGGACGGAATGAGCGCAAACGACCTTCTGAAAAAGGTCAGGAAGATAGAGATCAAGACCAGGGCACTCTCGCACCAGATATTCGCCGGTGAGTACCATTCTGCCTTCAAGGGCCGTGGTATGGCTTTCAGCGAAGTGCGCGAGTACCAGTATGGCGATGATGTGCGCAATATGGACTGGAATGTCACGGCGCGCATGCGTTCTCCGTATGTCAAGGTCTTTGAAGAGGAGAGAGAGCTGACCGTAGTGCTTCTGGTCGATGTCAGCCGCTCGAGGCTTTTCGGAACTGTGGGTACAAGCAGGAAGGATATGCTTGCTGAAATCGCTGCAGTCCTTTCCTTTTCGGCTATCATCAATAACGATAAGGTCGGCGCACTCTTCTTCAGTGACAAGGTCGAAAAGTTCATACCTCCGAAGAAGGGGCGAAGCCATCTGCTACATATCATCAGGGAAATCATCGAATTCGAGCCTTCGACCGATGGTACCGATATCTCTGAGGCCTTACGTTATCTGACCAACGCCATAAAGAAGAAATGTACTGCATTCCTTCTTTCCGATATGCTTGATGTGGATAAGGATGGTAGTCCGCGTTATGAAGAGGCTTTGAAAGTGGCTGTGAACAGGCATGATCTCTCTGTCATCGAGGTATATGACCCTCGCGAAAGGAGCATTCCGAATGTGGGTCTTATCCATATCAAGGATTCGGAGACTGGTAAGTCTGCCTGGGTGAATACTTCGGACAGAAAGATGAGGCTGGCGTATGAGGAGTGGTTCCGCAACGTGGAACAGACTTCCAGCCGCATTTTCATGAAATATAATGTCGATAAGGTCAGCATCGCTCTTGACGATGATTATGTCAAGGGACTTATGACCTTGTTTAAAAACAGGTAGTGATATATGCGTAAAGCATTGATATACTTTATTCTGCTTCTTTGCATGGCTCCGCTTTCCGCTCAGGAGGCGGATTCGTCGGCTGTGCATGAGGCGGACTCTGCGGAAGTGCTTCCCAAGGGTAGATTGATACCTGTCAAGGGTGCCTTTCTGCAGCAGCTGCAGGAAAGGGATTCCGTCCTGATAGCCGATCAGCTGCTTTATGGGTTTGAACTTGGCGGTGTGACTGAGGGGACACAGCTCGTGCTTCCGGAACTCCCTGAAAAGCAGGACTACAGGCTCATGTATCTTTCTCCATGGAAGATGGATACGGTCAAGGTCACAAAGCAGGGAAAAGGACAGCCACGGCTTATGGACCTGAAAGGAAGTGTGGTCATATCTTCTTTCGAAGAAGGTCTGTATGAACTCCCTCAGATAGTCATAGGCAGAATGACTCCGGACGGGGTGCTTGATACACTGGTCTTTGATCCGATGCGTCTGGAAGTCAAGACTATGCCGGTAGATACAGCTACATTCGTCCCTCATGACATCAAGGGTCAGATCCGCTATCCGGTCACATTCGCAGAAGTGATGCCGTGGATCGGACTTTTCTGGCTGTCAGCCATGATCATCATACTTGTCGTCTGCCTCATCATCATGCATCGTCGCAAGAATGATCCGGCATTCGAACATAAGGATCCTGCCCATATAGTCGCTTTGAGGAAGCTCGACCAGTATCGTGGCAGCAAGCTTTGGGCTCCGGAGAAACAGAAAGCCTTTTATTCAGGTGTTACAGATACACTGCGAGAATATATTGCCGCAAGGTATGACATCGGTGCCATGGAAATGACGACAGCAGAGCTTTTCGACGACTTGAAGGAAACTGATCTTTCCAAGGAGCTGTCAGCTGAGCTTCGTGAGCTTTTTGACAGGGCTGACTTTGTGAAGTTTGCCAAGTTTGTGGCTTCAGATGAGGACAATGCCGCCGCTCTTCCTGTCGCTGTGCGATTCGTGACGGAGACTTATCAGGCAGAGGTGGAAAGTGATACCCCTGTCATGTCGAGCGAAGTCGAGACATCTAAAAATGGAGGGCAGGAGTGATGTTTTTTGAGTATCCGAAACTTTTATGGCTTCTTGTGGTACCGGTCCTGCTGGTATTGCATTACATATATCTGGAACTCTCTGAGAGGCATCCTCATCTGAGGGTTTCGACTGCTGTTCCATGGATGGCTTCCGGCCGTTCATTCATGGCTTTCCTACGCCATATGCCTTTCCTGTTGAGGATTTTCGCTCTGTCGATGATCATAGTGGCCATAGCGCGTCCGAGGTCTTCGGAGGAAATGGAAAGGGTAGATACAGAGGGTATAGATATAATACTTGCAATGGACGTTTCTACTTCCATGCTGGCGCGTGACCTTACTCCGGACCGTATCAATGCTTCAAAGGATATTGCGATCGAGTTCATCGCACAGCGCCCTAGCGACAGGATGGGAATCGTGGTCTTTGCTGGCGAGAGTTTCACGCAATGCCCTCTTACTACCGACCGTGCTACATTGATAAATCTGATGAAGGAGGTTCAGACAGACCTTATCGAAGACGGTACGGCCATAGGAAACGGTCTTGCGACTGCCGTTGCCCGTATGAAGGATTCCGATGCGAAGAGCCGTGTTGTGATCCTGTTGACCGACGGAGTCAACAACAGGGGAGAGATATCGCCTCAGATGGCTGCGGAGATAGCAAAGACTTATGGTGTACGTGTTTATACCATTGGTGTCGGCAAGGAAGGAATGGCACCGTACCCTGTCATGACTCCATGGGGAGTAGAGGTGCAGAATGTGAAGGTGGAGATCGACGAGGCGCTTCTCGCTGAAATAGCTGAGTCAACAGGAGGACGCTATTTCAGAGCTACTGACAATACCAAGCTGGCTGAAATATACAGCGAGATCAATAAGATGGAGAAGGCCCGCACGACAGTGGACAGTTTCCCTGTATATAAGGAGCTTTTCGGAAGATATGCACTTCTGGCGTTGATTGCGGTTCTTCTGGAACTTATGTTTAACTGGTTTGTAATAAGGAGGTTGCCATGATAAATTTTGCTCAGGCTCAATATCTGCTTCTTCTCCTGCTGATACCTTTCTTCTTCCTTGTTCAGGCCGTTGTGCTGAGAATCAGGAGAAGCAGAATCAGGAAATTCGGTGACGAGGATCTTGTGAACAGGCTGATGCCTTCACATTCCAAGGCGAAGGTATGGGTGCGTCTGGTACTCTTCTCTCTTGGATTCTTTTTCTTTGTCATAGGTCTTTCAAGACCTCAGATCGGTGCAAAGCTCAAGGAACATGAGACCCGGGGTGCTGAAATCATGATAGTACTTGATGTGTCGAATTCCATGCTTGCAGAGGATTATTCTCCGAACAGGCTTGACAGGGCAAAGCTTGCGATCTCAAGACTTGTGGACAAGCTTCGTGACGACCGTATAGGACTTATCGTATTTGCCGGCAATTCTTTCGTGCAGCTTCCGATCACGACGGATTATGTTTCGGCCAAGATGTTCCTCGGATCCATTTCGACCGAGTCTGTCCCTGTACAGGGTACGGCTATCGGAGATGCTATAAATACCGCCATGAGGAGCTTCAGCGCTCAAAGCGAGAAGAGCCGTGCCATAATCGTGATCACAGACGGAGAGAATCATGAAGATGACCCTGTTGAGGCAGCAAGGCAGGCTGCGGAAATGGGAGTGCGGGTGTTTACTATCGGAGTAGGCTCTCCGGAGGGAAAGCCGATTCCGATGAATGGAGAGCTTCTGAAGGACAAGGATGGAGAGATAGTTGTAACGAGATTGGATGAAAGTGTGCTTCAGGAGGTTGCAGCCGCAGGAAATGGTGTTTATGTGAGGGCTGGAAACAGTGAGTTCGGACTTAATCCTATCATCGATGACATCAAGAAGATGGATGACGAGAAGTATAATTCCATCGTGTTCGAGGAGTATGATGAACAGTTCATGTATTTCCTCGGCTTTGCATTGTTCTTCTTTGTCATAGAGATGCTGGTAGGGGACCGAAGGTCTAAGAGACATTTATTTAAAAGATAATGGATAGAATAAGATACATATTTCTTGTTGTGGCGCTCCTTACGGGGGTGAGTGCTATGGCGCAGGTGGATAAGAAGGATGTGAGGAGAGGTAACCGTGACTTCAGGAAGGAAAATTTCAGGGAGGCTGAAATCGACTACAGGAAGGCCTTGGTGAAGGATTCCATGTCTGTAGCTGCAAATTATAACCTTGCCTCCACGCTTTATCGTGAAGGTGACTATGCTCAGGCTCAGCGGACCTTGGAGAGAGTGAAGGAGGTCGCTCCGATGTCTCCGTCCGCAGCTGATTACTATTTCAATCTGGGTGATGCCGCTTTGCAGCAGCAGGACTATCAGAAGGCCGTCGAAGCGTTCGGCGAGTCTCTGATACGCAGACCTGATGATCTGCTGGCAAAGGAGAATTTCATTTATGCGAAGAAGAAGCTCCAGGACCAGCAGCAGAACCAGCAGAATCAGAACAACGATCAGTACCAGCAGAATCAGAACAACGATCAGAATCAGAATCAGGATCAGGACAATCAGCAGAATGATCAGGATCAGGACCGGAATAAAGATGATCAGCAGAACGATGAGAATCAGAATGATCAGAATCAGGACCAGAACAATCAGCAGCAGTCTCAGGGACAGCAACCGAAAATAAGCCCTCAGGCCGCTCAGCAGATGCTTCAGGCTATCCAAGCTAAGGAAAAGGAGACTCAGGATAAGGTCAACAAACAGAAGGCCGAGGCATTAAAGTCAAGACAGAAGGAGAAGAATTGGTAATATGAAAAGATTATTTGTGACAATGCTGCTGGCAATATGTGCATTTATGGCCTTTGCCCAGACAAGCATCAAGGTTCAGACACATAATGTCGTGGCTGCGGATGAGCAGTTCAATGTGACATTCATCATAGAGGGCGAGACGAAGTCTTCTGATTTTTCTTGGGAGCCGGGAGATGATTTCCAGCTGCTTTGGGGCCCTCAGCAGGGGCGCTCGACGAGTATCCAGACGATAAATGGAAAGACCACCAAGTCTGTCCAGACTACATATTCATATGTGCTTCGTCCTTTGAAGACCGGAAAGTTCACTATAGCAAGAGCCAGTGCCAAGGTCAAGGGTGAGAATATCTATTCTGATCCTGTTACTATAGAAGTCGTTTCGGCCGGATCTTCTTCAGGATCTTCAAGCTCGCAGCAGTCTTCTTCTCAATCAGGCTCACAGACTCAGAGGCAGTCTCAATCAGGAGTCGTCCAGGATGGGGACATATTCCTTACATTGAACCTCAGCCGTACGAATGTAGTCGTAGGAGAGCCTATTACAGCTACTATCAAGCTTTATCAGCGCGTGAATATAGCTGGCTTTGAGAGCGCTAACTTCCCTACATTCAACGGATTCTGGAGTCAGGAACTTGAGGCGCCGACAAATATTGAGTTCACCCGTGAGACCTATGGCGGCCAGATCTATAATTCAGCACTTCTCAGGAAATTCATTCTTATCCCTCAGCAGCAGGGAGCGGTCAGAATCGATCCTGCTGAACTCGTATGCCTTGTGAACGTGAGGGTGTCATCCGGTGGTTCAAGCATATTTGACGGGTTCTTTGATGATTACAGGACTATGAGGAAGAAGGTGTCTTCAAAGCCTGTTACCGTCAATGTTTCTCCTCTTCCAGCCGGAGCTCCTGCTTCGTTCGGTGGCGGTGTAGGCGAGTTCAACATATCAGCTAAGGTCAGCAAGGATTCACTCAAGACGCATGAGGCGGCTTCTCTTATCGTTACAGTCTCGGGAAAGGGAAATGTCTCTCTCCTCGAAGCACCGGAAGTGAACTTCCCTCCGGATATGGAAGTGTATGATACCAAGGTGTCTGACAAGATCGACAGAGGCGGTATCTCCGGCAGCAAGGTATATGAGTATCCGTTCATACCGAGAAGTCATGGCGATTTCGTGATAGAACCGATAAAGTATTCGTATTACGACGTTTCCAAGAAGAAATACATTACATTGGAGACTCAGCCGATTCCGTTCAGCGTTGCTCGTGGGAATGAGACTGATGCAGGTGTGACGGTAGTCGTCGGAGGTAATCTTCAGAAGGATGTAAGGACGCTTGGAAGCGACATCAGGTTCATCAGCACAAAGAATCCGGGACTTTCTTCAAAGGGACGTTTCTTCGTCGGATCTGCAGCATTCTGGATCATACTTGTGCTTATATCGGCAGCTGCTGTGGCTTGTTGGGCAGCATTGAGAAGGTATGCGGCACGAAGGGCGGATGTGGTCGGAACAAAGAACCGAAAGGCTACGAAGATGGCTCTCAGGAGACTTCAGCTTGCAGATACATTCCTGAAACAGAATCTTTATACAGCCTTTTATGAGGAGCTTCACAAGGCTCTTCTCGGATTCATATCTGACAAGCTGAACATGCCGGTTTCCGAGCTTTCCCGTGACCGTATTGCCGAGGCTCTCAAGGAAGGAAAGGTGGAGGAAAGCTATGTGGATACATTCATAGGCATATTGGACGCATGTGAGTTTGCAAGATATGCCCCTGATGCAGGCCATGAGGCTATGGAGGCACATTACAGGTCTGCGTTGGAAGTGATTTCTTCTATAGATTCGAACATGAAAGCTAAAAAGAATGCTCCTAAGGGAGCTGCAATGGTTCTGATCGCTCTGATGACTCTTCCTTTTGCCGCTTCTGCAAACGAAAAGGATTACGTGGATTCGTTGTGGAATGCTGCAAACGAGGCATATGTGGAAGGACGCTGGAATGATGCGGCGTCAGGCTATGAGATGATATCATCGATGGGCTTGGAATCAGCTGCCCTTTATTGCAATACCGGAGATGCGTATTTCAAGAATGGAAATGTTCCGGAAGCCATACTGTATTATGAGCGTGCGCTTAAGCTTGATCCTTCATATTCGGATGCAAGATATAATCTGGAGCTTCTCAGAAGCAGCATTCAGGACAGAATAGATCCTGTGCCGGAGTTTGTGCTGAAGGCGTGGGCCCGAGATGTATGTTATATCATGGATTCGAATGCATGGGCGATATGCTTCTTTGTGCTTTTTGCCCTGACTCTCGCCATGGTGCTCCTCTTTATCCTTGCTCCGACGGCAGGAGGCAGGCGTACGGGATTCTTCACAGGAATCGTGCTGCTTCTGTCAGCTGTATTCTCTCTCAGCTTTTCATTGTGGCAGAAGAAGGAATACATGAGTACTGACAGTGCTGTCATTATGCGACCTGTTACATCGGTAAAAAGCTCTCCTTCTTCAGAAGCTTCCAAAGATCTTTTCATATTGCATGAGGGAACGAAGGTGGACATCATTGACGAGGTGGGCTCATGGAAGAACATCGAGCTTGCAGACGGACGTCAAGGCTGGATCCCGTCCGCGGACATTGAGATTATTTAACACAAAACGGATACATTATGAAAACTAAGATGACAGCTGTTCTCTGCGCTATGGCGTTGGGAGCGGCTGCTGTCGCTTCAGCAGCGACGAAGAAGGACGCCGTTCCTGACTGGCAGAATCCTCAGGTTGTTGAAAACAACCGTATTCCTATGACTGCACATTTTGAGACTGATGGCTTGAAACAGATGCTTAACGGTGTGTGGGACTTCAACTGGAACGAACATATGGACGCCCGTCCGATGGATTTCTACAAGACAAGTTATGATGCAAGCGGCTGGGATACGATTCCTGTTCCCGGAATGTGGGAACTGAACGGATATGGCGATCCCGTATATGTGAATGTCGGCTACGCATGGCGTGGACATTTCAAGAATGACCCTCCTTATCCGGCTGATTGGCATAATTATGTGGGACAATACAGACGCAGTTTCACTCTTGATCAGGAATGGGACGGCAAGGACGTCTTCCTGCATATAGGTTCAGCTACATCGAATGTACGTGTCTGGATCAACGGAAAGGAAGTCGGTTACAGTGAGGACAGCAAACTGGAAGCCAGATTCGATATAACCAAGTATGTCAAGACGGGAGATAACCTTATAGCTCTTGAGATTTTCCGCTGGTGTGACGGATCATATCTTGAAGATCAGGATTTCTGGAGGTTGAGCGGTATCTCACGTGATGTGTATGTATATTCACGTGAAAGGAAGAGGCTGGAAGACATAAGGGTGACAGCTTCTGCGTCAGGAGAGGCTAACCTCCGCGCGGATGTTTCCAAAGGTGTTACAGAAGTGTCATTCGAGATTCTGGATCCGTTCGGTGCAAAGGTTGCCGAGGCTGTTGTGCCGGCAAAGAAGAATGTCGCTGAAACTGTGCTGAACGTTGAGAATGTAAAGCAGTGGACTGCAGAGACACCGTGGCTTTATACTCTGAACGTTGCATCGTATGACAAGAAGGGACAGACAGAGTGTACTTCATTTGAAATCGGATTCAGAGATGTCGCCATCGAGGGAGGTCAGCTTCTTGTGAACGGCAGGCCGGTACTCATCAAGGGTGTCAACAGGCATGAGATGAATCCATATAAAGGATATGTTGTGACGGAAGCTGATATGATTCAGGACATTCTGATCATGAAACAGCTGAACATCAATGCTGTGCGTACGTGTCATTATCCGGATGATCCGCTCTGGTACACGTTGTGTGACCGTTATGGTCTTTATGTAGTGGCCGAAGCCAATATCGAATCTCATGGAATGGGCTATGGTGACAGAACCCTTGCTAAGAGGTCCGACTATGAGCATGCCCATCTTGAAAGAATACGCAGGGCTGTGCAGAGAGATTTCAATCACCCTTCGGTAATCGTATGGAGCCTTGGAAATGAGGCTGGAAACGGCCCTAATTTCGTCAAGGGATACGAACTTGCAAAATCTTTGGACCCTTCACGTCCCGTGCAGTTTGAGCAGGCTGTCCGAAATGGTGACAATACTGATATAATATGCCCTATGTACTGGGATTACGACTGTTGCGAGGAGTATGTCTCGGGCAATCCTGACAAGCCTCTTATCCAGTGCGAGTATGCTCATGCCATGGGCAATTCGATGGGAGGTCTCAAGGAGTATTGGGACCTTATCAGGAAGTATCCTTCATATCAGGGCGGCTTCATATGGGATTTCGTGGATCAGGCGCTGAAGTGGCCTGCTGATAAGGAGAAATATGGAACAGACCATGTGTTTGTCTATGGAGGTGATTTCAATGATTATGATCCTTCGGACAATTCATTCTGCTGCAACGGAATAATTGCTGCAGACCGTACACTTCACCCTCATGCGTACGAAGTTGCGTATCAGTATCAGCCGATCCATACCGAAGCTACTCCTGAGGAAGCTCTTGAGGGAAAGGTGACGATATATAATGAATATTTCTTCATTGACCTTTCACGTTATTCGATGGAGTGGGAAGTCGAGGTGGACGGAAGACCAGTAAGAAGGGGATATGTACCTTCCCTGAATGTAGCCCCTCAGGAAAAGAAAGAGGTCAGTCTTGGTTATGCTCCAGCTGATATTGAAAGAGCATGCGGCGGTGCATTGGATAATCATGATGTATATCTCAATGTACGCTATGTGCTTGATCAGGCTGACGGAATCCTTCCTGCAGGCTCTCAGGTCGCTTATGGTCAGATTGCTTTGAATGAAGCAGCACAGCCTGCATTCGAAAATCATTCCGGTCTTCCTGCCTACGGACAGGACGGAACTCTGCACGTTTTCTCAGGCAATATGGAATTTGAAGGATCTGCAAACGGCAGGATAGCGCCATGGAAGGCTGTTTTCGATGCTTCATCTGGCAGCCTTACAAGTTATATCCTTGGAGAGACCGAGATGATCGAGGCTCCTCTGACTCCATGTTTAGCAAGAGCTGCAACAGAAAATGATCTTGGAGCAGGATTCGACAAGATGCAGTCGTTCTGGCGTTCAATCGAACTTTCTGTAGCTTCGTTTGAGGTCGAAGAGACAGATTTCTGCTATAGGGTCAATGTCCGTTATGCTCCGGTAGGAGAGGCGGCAGAAATCTGCATGATATACGATATATATGCTGACGGAACTATTGCTGCAAGAGAAACCCTGAACGATGCCGGAAAACTTGCAGAGGCTCCGATGCTTCCTCGTTTCGGAATGCAGCTTGCAATGCCGGGGGGATTCTCTACATTGGAGTATTTCGGCTTCGGCCCACATGAGAATTATATCGACCGTAATTCATCAGCCCTGATGGGACATTATGTGCAGAAGGTTGAGGATCAGTATCATTACGGTTATGTTCGTCCTCAGGAATCCGGTACAAAGACTCAGGTGAAATGGTTGAAGATCCTGGATGATAATGGAGCCGGCTTTGAAATCACTTCCGATGTAAAGTTCTCGGCTTCAGCCCTTCCGTTCAGCTGGAAGGAGATGGATGTGAGGGTTTTGGACAACAATCAGGCTCATTCTCTCGAGCTCAAGGCGAAAGCGCACGAAAACATACGCTCTGCAGGCAGGACCTGGGTCAATTTCGACCTGTCTCAGATGGGACTCGGTTGTGTGACTTCATGGGGTGCATGGCCTCGCGAGGAGTACCGTATCCCAGCAAAACCATACGGATTCAATTTCATCATCAGGCCTGTCAATAACTGATGACAGTACATAAAACTCCAAGGCTGTACAGCAAGGCGGCATTGGCTCCCGAAAAGGGAGGGGACCCACGATAGTGGGGAGGACCGCCGGCTGTACAGCCTTGGAGTTTTATATTATGATATTTCTGTTAGTATCTGTTGAGAGGCATTCCGTTGGTCTTCATGCGTACCTGCTTCTTTACAGCAGTGAGGACCTCCTCGTATGCTTCGCGGCCTTCCTCTGTCTTTCCTGCGATGAGGTCAAGATTTCTGGCAGCGTTGTTGAGTACCTGATCTATGAGGTTTACGATGAATTCCATATCCTTCTCCACGAAACCACGTGAAGTGATTGCTGGGGTTCCTACGCGGATACCTGAAGTCTGGAATGGGGTGCGTGAGTCGAACGGAACCATGTTCTTGTTGACTGTGATATCGGCCTTTCCGAGCTCCTTTTCGGCAACCTTTCCGGTCAGTTCAGGGAACTTGGTACGGAGGTCGATGAGCATCAGGTGGTTGTCAGTACCTCCTGAGACAATCTTATAACCTCTGCTTGCAAATGCCTCTGCCATTGCCTGGGCATTGGATACCACCTGCTTCTGATACTCCTTGAACTCAGGCTGGAGCGCCTCATAGAATGAGACAGCCTTTGCTGCGATGCAATGCTCGAGCGGACCGCCCTGTACTCCTGGGAATACGCTGGAGTTGAGGATCTGCGACATCTTCTTCACTACTCCCTTTGGAGTCTTGAGTCCCCATGGGTTATCAAAGTCCTTTCCGAGAAGAATGATTCCTCCACGAGGTCCGCGAAGTGTCTTGTGTGTTGTAGATGTCACGATGTGAGCATATTTCACAGGGTTGCTGAGAAGGCCGGCGGCGATAAGACCTGCTGTATGTGCCATGTCGATCCAAAGGATTGCTCCTATCTTGTCGGCAATCTCGCGCATACGTGCATAATCCCACTCTCTGGAGTATGCGGAAGCACCTCCGATGATGAGCTTCGGCTTGAACTCGAGGGCTCTCTGTTCCATCTGCTCATAGTCGATCATTCCGGTGGTTTCGCTCAGACCATATGCAACTGCATTGTAAAGGATTCCTGACATGTTTACAGGAGAGCCATGGGTAAGGTGGCCTCCATGTGCAAGGTCAAGACCCATGAATGTATCTCCAGGCTTGAGGCAGGCCATCATTACTGCCATGTTTGCCTGAGCTCCAGAGTGCGGCTGTACATTAGCATACTCTGCCTCGTAGAGTTCGCAAAGGCGGTCGATTGCGAGCTGCTCGATCTGGTCAACTACTTCGCAGCCTCCGTAGTATCTAGCTCCCGGATATCCTTCCGCGTATTTGTTCGTGCAGATGGAGCCGAGGGCTGTCAGCACCTGCTGGCTTACGTAGTTTTCCGAAGCGATGAGCTCGATTCCTGAGGTCTGTCTGTCCTCTTCTTTCTTGATGAGATTGAAAATCTGAAGATCCTGTTTCATAAATCTTAGTTTAAAGCGAATGCAAAAATACTCATTTTTTTATTTTTACTACCTTTGTGTTGATAACTTTTTGGATTTATATGAGTAATCGCAAACTTTTGAACATCGAGCTGGGCAGAGTCTCTGTGCAGGAATATAAGGAACTGCCGGAATCCGGCCTTGTCGTAGTGCTTGACAATATACGCAGCGCCCATAATGTCGGGTCGGCTTTCCGTACGTCTGATTCATTCAAGATAGACAAGGTATGGCTTTGCGGCATATGTGCGGTACCACCTTCTGCCGAGATACATAAATCTGCCCTTGGAGCCGAAGACAGTGTGGAATGGGAACATGTCGATGATACGATGGAAGCAGTCCGTCGTCTGAAGGAGAACGGATATACGGTATTGTGTGCCGAGCAGACAGCGGGCTCTGTCATGCTGAATGAATTTGTTCCTGAAAAGGGCCGTAAATATGCCGTGGTCTTCGGGAATGAGGTGGCTGGAGTGAGACAGGATGTGGTAGATGCTGCGGATTCAAGTCTTGAAATTCCTCAGTTCGGCACGAAACATTCTCTGAATGTATCTGTCAGCATAGGTGTGATCCTGTGGCATTTCCGCCTTCATCTATAGAAGGCCGAGCAGCTGTGAAATCAGAAATCCGAGGTAGTTGCCTGCAGTATAGCCGATTACTCCTATTGTAAGGCCAGGGATAAGTACATCCTTGTTCTTCATGGCTGCTGCCATCATAGGGACGAAAGGTGGAGAGTTGATGTATGTGACGGAAGATATCACCATCATGTCGGAATCTATCCTGAATATCTTTGCGAATATCACCTGCAGCACAAGTGAGCCGAACACGGCTGTGAGCAGATAACCGAGAAGGCTGATGCCTCCGGCAAGGTCAAGTTTGCTCAGATCGGCCATCGAAGCCACTGCAATGCAGAATATGTATATGAAATACATACCCATGTCATAGCTGTATTTCATCTTTCTGACGGGCTTGATGAACGAGCTTGCTATGCCGAAGGTGGTCAGAAGCAGAATGAATACTGTCATGAACAAGCCAGACGGCAGAAGCAGTGCGATTCCGGCGGAGATGCCGACTATCAGTACTGTCAGACCTAGCAGCTTACCTGCCTGTGCCATACCTGACCGGGTGAAAAGTCCTTTGTACGGATTCTCTGCCTCCTTTCCGATTTCCGCCTGGATTTCCGCCTCGTCTTTTTCAGAAAATGACTTCTTCTCATTAGGCAGGAACTTCCTGAACAACTTGATACCTATGGTCAGGAGGAATGTCAGGTAAAGAAAGCTGACGAGTATGTCATAGGAATTTATCATTATGTAAGTCTCGTCGCTTACTCCGAGCATGGTCTTCAATGCCGCCAGGTTGATCGTGCCTCCTGTATAGACTCCGACAAGCATTCCTCCAACCTTGTTGCCTTCCGGTATGCTTTCGCCGAATATGAGGAAGCCGACCACGACGGCTGCAGCTACCGATATCATACCGGTGACAAGTGCCAGAATCTGCGATCTGGCTCCGCTGAGCTTGAATGTGCAGCTGAACAGCATCAGAGGTATGGCCAGAGGTACCATGGCGTTCGACATGAGCTCCTGTACGGCAGGAAGCTGACCCGGCATCAGCCCGATGTTGCCGATGACAATGCCGATGAAGTATAATATGAGGACCGGTCCTATCTTGCCAAGAAAGCTGAACCTGCGGCAGAGCCATAATACTCCTGCAGGAATGAGGCAGAATGCTGCGATCAATATGATCCAGTTGATGATTTCCATTGTATTCAGGTTTTAGCAGGACAAATTTATCATTTTATTCCATCATTTCAAATCCTGGTCATGTACCGGTCGTGACAAAATGTCAGTCTTGGGAGGTTGGCACTTCTTTTGTCCATATGTATCCTGCTGTCATGAAGACATGTGGCATTGGCAATGTCTTCGATGATGGCTCGCTCCGGATATAATAATGTAATAAATAAAACAATAATTATGATCAGACCATTAGCAGACAGAGTTGTGATCGAGCCGAAAGCGGCTGAGACACAGACAGCTTCAGGACTTTTTATTCCTGATACAGCAAAGGAGAAACCACAGCAGGGAACCGTCGTTGCGGCTGGCCCGGGCAAGAAGGACGAGCCTATGGAAGTAAAGGTTGGCGACGTCGTTATCTACGGAAAGTACGCTGGTACGGAGGTATCTGTAGAGGGAAAGGACTATCTTATCATGAAACAGTCTGACATATTGGCAATTCTTTAAGATTTATTCATTATGGCAAAGGAAATTAAATTCAATATCGATGCACGCGCCAAGATGAAGGATGGCGCAGATGCTCTTGCAGATGCAGTCAAGGTGACTCTTGGTCCTAAGGGACGCAATGTGGTCATTGCAAAGAAATTCGGCGCTCCTCAGGTTACAAAGGACGGCGTGACTGTGGCAAAGGAGATTTCTCTTGAAGATCAGTTCGCTGATATGGGCGCTCAGATGGTCAAGGAAGTGGCTTCAAAGACCAATGAGCAGGCTGGTGACGGTACAACTACAGCGACTGTTCTGGCTCAGGCCATCATCAATGTAGGACTCAAGAATGTGACAGCCGGCGCAAATCCTATGGATCTGAAGAGGGGAATCGATAAGGCTGTGGCAGCAGTAGTAGAGAGCCTTCGCGAGCAGAGCCAGGAGGTTGGCGAGGACTATGCGAAGATCGAGCAGGTAGGAACCATATCTGCCAACAATGACAATTATATCGGAAAGCTCATCGCTGACGCGATGTCGAAGGTGAAGAAGGACGGTGTGATCACTGTCGAAGAGGCCAAGGGTACAGAGACTGAGGTCAAGGTTGTAGAGGGCATGCAGTTTGACAGAGGATATATTTCTCCTTATTTCATGACAAACGGTGACAAGATGGAGGCTGTCCTTGATGCTCCTTATATTCTTGTGACAGACAAGAAGGTTTCTACAATGAAGGATCTTCTTCCTGTTCTCGAGCCTATCGCACGTGAAGGCAAGTCACTTCTTATCATTGCGGAAGATGTTGATGGCGAGGCGCTTACTACCCTTGTGGTGAACAAGCTCCGCGGCACCCTCAAGATCGCTGCCGTGTAAGCTCCTGGTTTCGGCGACCGTCGCAAGGAAATGCTTCAGGACATTGCAGTCCTCACAGGCGGTATGGTTATATCGGAGGAAAGAGGCTTCAGCCTTGAAAATACTACTCCTGATATGCTCGGTAAGGCAGACAAGGTTGTCGTTACCAAGGATAACACTACTGTTGTTAACGGTGCCGGTGATGCTGCAGCTATCCAGGAACGTGCTGACCTTATCCGCAAGCAGATCGAGACAACCACATCTGATTATGACCGTGAGAAGCTTCAGGAGCGTCTCGGTAAGCTCGCAGGCGGTGTAGCTGTCCTCTATGTCGGTGCAGCTACAGAGGTTGAGATGAAGGAGAAGAAGGACAGGGTTGAAGATGCTCTCAGCGCTACACGTGCTGCCGTAGAGGAAGGTATCGTACCTGGCGGTGGAGTCGCTTATATCCGTGCATCAGAGGCCATCAAGGACCTTAAGGGAGACAATGAGGACGAGACAACAGGTATCCGCATCGTTGCCCGTGCCATCGAGGAGCCGCTCCGTCAGATTGCTGCGAATGCAGGCGTAGAGGGAAGCGTGATCATCAACAAGATCCGTGAAGGCAAGGGTGACTTCGGCTACAATGCACGTACTGAGGAATATGTGAACATGTTCGAGGCAGGAGTGATCGACCCTACAAAGGTGTCTCGTGTCGCTCTCGAAAACGCGGCGTCAGTAGCCGGAATGTTCCTTACAACAGAGTGCGCGATTGCAGATCTTCCAGAACCAGCAGCTGCTCCTGCAATGCCTGCCGGTGGAATGGGCGGTATGATGTAATTCAGACATATATGTAAATGATAGCGGCCGGTTCCTTCACAGGGACCGGCCGCTTTTCAATATTTATGTGTAAATAACCAGAAGGTATCAGTTGTTGAAAGGATAAAGTGTCTGTGTCGCTATGAGCTTGATCGTATTCCTTTCATTTCCATCTTCTGTAAGTACTACATATGTAGGTGCCTTGTTGTCATCGGCTGTGATTGTGAATGTCCTTGGACCAGAATAGCCGAATGGGAACAGAGCATAAGCGAAATTGGCGTTGTTGTGGTACCATACACCGTCTCCGCCGCCTGACATGGCGAACTGCATTGTGATCTTGTCTTCGCCGCTGAGTTCATACGCGAAGAAGAGTCCTCCCTTGTAGTTGCCGGCTCCGTCAGTGCTGTAGAAGTTGAATCCCCATGATCCGAACATAGAACTTCCCATATAAGCGAGGAGCAGCTGTTCACCGATGCCATCAAGTCCCTTCTTGACCTGATTGAAGTATGTCTGACCGAATGCACCGAGGTTGCTGTATGTGATATACCAGTCTCCGAGCAGGAACAGCTGGTTCAGCGGCGGAATTATCTGATTGATGACGAATTTTCCGTCTGCAGCTGCAAGTGTGCCTTCCTCCCGGAAGTTCCAAGAAGAAACTTACGTTTTATAAGGAATACCCTGCTATACAGAGGATGAAATCAGAAGGTATGTCAATGGTCAATATAGCCCGA
>JAZLAS010000038.1:0-9604 GCA_045613365.1 Candidatus Cryptobacteroides sp. | reverse complement strand
CCTCTTCAAATCCTTCAGGGAATGTAAGTGTGATGGTTTTGTCAGTAGCATTGACAGCTGCCTCAAGGCCGTTCTGGCGCATGGCCTTCACGATAGTCTGGTCAGCTGCCGGACCGCCGATCACATATGAAACCACTGCAGATGCAGCAGAACCTTCTATATCAAGCTTGTTCATGATCTCGGTCTCGCCGTAGAAGAGACTGAGATTGAATGCTTCAAAGAGAGGAACATTAACTGTAGATCCGTCTGCAAGCGTAAGAACCGCATTGCCTGCACCGTCTGTCTCTATCTTCGAGATGACGGAGATGGTCTTTCCTTCTGCCTTGACCTTGTTTCCGCCAGCATCAAGGAGAGGATTTCCATTGACGCACCAATATCCATCCTTATCGATGGTGAATGCTGGAGCACGTCCTGCCACAGGAATCTTCGCACCGTCCACATCCTTCAGATAATCGGTCTTTCCATCCACGGTGATGGTCCAGTAAAGAACATCACCATCCTTCTTTGTTCCGAGAACAGGGGCAGTGTTCACATCATCCTTAGATGCAATCACGACTGTCTTTTCCTCGTTATCCGCACCCTTATAGCGCACGGTATATCCGCCATCCTCGTTGGCAGTGATGCCGGTGATGGCTCCTCCGGTCACGACGGCCGAAAGCATGTCCACCTGTGCGGTCAGGGCCTCCAGCTGTGCCTTTATCTCGGTCAGCTGGTTGTATGACTTATCAATATCGTCCCAAAGGGCCGAGTCGTCATATTTGTTACAGCCTGACAGTACCATCAGGACTGAAACGCAAAATGCGATCATGTTATTGATTTTCATTGCCTTCCATTAATTAAAGTTAGTACTGTCAGTCCAGCCTGGATTCTGTGTCAGAACTCCTCCTGTAAGGACTCTCTGATCTGCAGGAATAGGCCATAGATATTCTCTGTCATTCCACTCCCATGTCTGAGTAGACCAAGCCACTACATAACCGTGATCGCCTTCAGAGAGAACGAAGTCAGAGCCGATCTTCTTGACAACAAGTCCGTCCGCAGGCTTGCTCTGCTGAGTCTTGGAATAGATCTCAAGATCGTTCTTTCCGTCACCATCCATATCATAGAGGCCCTCTGCAGGGAAATAGATTCCATAATAAGGCTTGTCCTTGTTTACCATCTGCTCGCCTTCCTTCCAACGGAGCATGTCCCACTGGCGGAAGCCTTCGTTCACTAGCTCGATGGTACGCTCGCGGCGGATCTCGAGGATCACACCCTGGTTTGCGCCAGCCTGTACCTTCGGATAGCATGAAGCAAGATAAGGGTCTACATTACCGTTTGCCACAGCCATGTCCAATGCCGGCATCTTTGCTCTCTCGCGGATCTTGTTGACCGACATATCGAGATCTGCCTGTTCCAAAGTCGCCAAGCCAAGAGATGCAAGCTCAGCCTTCGCCTCCGCATAGTTGAGATAAACCTCGGCAGCACGGATGAGAGGCCAGTCCATGGTACCCTTTGAAGCACCGCTATGTGCAACAGAAGAGACGAACTTGATAGGCTCGTATCCTGTGAGCGCTGTCATGTCGTTAGGAGTCGGCTTGGTCTCTTCCTTCATGATATAGCCAGGACAGAGAACTGTCTGAGCCATACGAGGATCACGGTTCTTTGTCTCCTCTGTATAGAACATGGTCTCGTGTCCCGGTATGTCGGTGAAGCGGGTACCGTCCGCCATCAGATAATGATTCATGAAACGGCGTGTGAAGCCCTGAGCATCGTTGCGGATATTGAACTGCACTGAGTTCGCGATGTTGAGTGTCTCGAACTGGTAAAGGCGTGCAAACACAACTTCCTCAGTCTTTGCATGGTCGCTGCAGAAAAGATCGCGATAAGGCTCCTCGCCCTGATTGTAGAGAACGTATCCACTCTCGTCGATGAATGTCTTCGCAGCCGCAACAGCCTGCTGAAGATATTTCTCAGCATCCGGCATGTCGTGATACTTTCTCCATGTACCCTCGAAAAGGGCTGCACGTGACTTCATTGCAAGAGCCACCCACTTGGTTACGCGAGCCGAGTATGCATCCTTTGTCGCAGGAATCATCTCGATCGCCCTGTCGAAGTCTTCCATCACCTTGTCCATAACAAAGCCTCTGTCGTCACGTGCCTTGTTGAGGAACTCTGCATCCGTAGACTCAAGGACCTTGTCATAGTAAGGGACGTCACCGAAACGCATCACCTTCTGGAAATAGAAGTATGCGCGGAAGAAGTATGCGATACCGTCATACTTTGTCCTCAATGCCTCATCCTCGCAGTTAGAAGAATGTGCAAGCAGGTAATTGATTCTGCGGAGCATATCCCAATCCCACTCGTTGTTTGCCGACATTTCATCAGAGGCAAGACGGAGACCCTGGATGATGTTACCCATGCTCTTGTCCACCATGTCGTCAGCATTATATCTTGATACAGCATCCGGGCTGTCGAGAAGACCGGAATACAGGTAGTTTGTCCACTGCTCGAAATGAGCCTCTGACTTGAAGTACACCTCAGGACTTTCGGCATCCTCAGGATAGAGAGTCAGGTCGCAACTTACGGTCATGGACACGATGGCAGCTGCTGCCAATAATCTGAATATATTTTTCATTTCTCTTTCCTCCTATATTAGAACTGGATGTCAATACCTACAGAGAATGTTCTTGGATAAGCATAACCTACACCTGCATTAGCAGTAGCCGTTCCAGATGATCCGGCAAGCTCAGGATCCATTGTCTTAGTATACTTCTTGATCGGAGACCAGTAGCAGAGGTTCTCGCCTGAGAAGTATACTCTGATCTTCTCGATCTTCGCCTTGCGTGTCCATCCCTTAGGAACGGTATATCCTACTGTCAGGTTTTTGAAACGCAGGTATGCAAGATTCTGCAGATAACGGTCATTTGTTGTTCCGAGTGAACCGTTTGCGTAAGCATTGTAACCACGGGCACGAGGGAAATATGCATTTCGGTTAGTCTCTGTCCATACATTGTCATAGAACTCAGTGTGGATGAATGATGTAGGAGGGAATGCATAAGGACCCCAGAAGTCATAAGACGACTGTCCTGCCACAGGATACCAGTCACGATGTCCTACTCCCTGGAAGAATGCCGATACATCAAGACCCATCCAGTTGAATCCGAAGCGGAACGAGTAGTTGTAACGTGGGTTGGTGTTACCGATGATGATCTTATCACCATGATCGTCGAGTGTTCCTGATCCCTCAGAGATCTTGCCGTCACCATCGAGGTCAGCAAACCTCACGTCACCGGCACGGAGGTAGTTTCCGTAAGGACCTGTACACTGGTATACTCTCTTGTTTACAGCCTCATCATTGATTGCAGCCTGATATTCCGCTGCCTCGCGGTCTGTCTTGAAGAGTCCCTCAACGTGATATCCCCAGATGTCTCCGAGCTTCTTTCCGACATAATGCTCCGAAATCAGTCCGTCAGGGTTATGATACTTGGTGATGTGTGTCACATAGTCACCGATGGTTGCGCCTACATTGTAGTTGAAAGGCTTGCCAAGGAGAGAGAACGAGTCATTCCATGAAACTGTAAGCTCCCATCCCTTTGTACGGAGGTCAGCGCAGTTTGCCTTTGGAGTAGATGCACCGAACACGTCTGGAAGCGTAAGGGATGTGGTAAGCATGTTTTTTGTGTCGCGGATGTATCCGTCAACCGTAAAGTTCAGGCGTGTATCGAAGAACGTCAGGTCAAGACCAAGGTCATAAGTGGTCACGGTCTCCCATGTCAGTCCGTCAGAGATAGGGGCCGAAATGCTTGAATATTTACCTTCCTCAACATAGTCAAATGTATATCCATTTGTCTTGTTTCCGGTAATGGTCTCGATCCATGCATAGTTGCTCACCTGCTGGTTTCCGAGGCTACCGGCCGAGAAACGGAGCTTCATATTGTCGATAACACCCTTGGCCGGCGCGAAGAATTCCTCCTCCGAAATAGCCCATGCAGCTGATGCTGAAGGGAAGAACGCCCAGCGGTGGCCGGGAGCAAAGCGTGACGAGCCGTCGCCGCGCGCACTTGCCTCGATGATGTATCGTCCCTTGTAGTCATAGTTTGCACGTGCAAAGAAACCAAGGGTCTTGTATGCGGTGATATCCTGGGTAACCACAGGAATACCGGTTGCAGCAGCGAAGGTGCTCAGATCATCGTTCGTAAGGTCAGTGTTGCTCACGTCAAGCTCTACAGAACGGTAAGTCTCATACTGTCCACCGGCTGTAAACTTGAAGTTATGGCCATTCCATGAATTGTCATATGTTCCATAGACATTCAGGTTATTGCCTGCATAGTTGCTGTTGATTTCCTGATATGTATTGGCAACGGAACCTGATGTGAAGTCTTCCATCTTACCCTGAGTCCTCGAGTACTGGAACGTATTGTTGCGGTACTTGTTGAGGATATCCCTGAAGCGGTAGTCATAAACCGCAGTAATGGTGAAGCCCTTGAAAGGTTTGATATCCACCTGATTAGAGATAGTGAGATATTTCTTTGACTTCGAGTTGGTGCCTGTACCTGCCGCCATATGGGCTGCTCTGCCGGCTCCCAGAGGGGAGTTCTTTCCGAGCTGGTTCACATAATGCACGAGAGTTCCGTCAGGGTTATAAGGAACGAATGCCGCGCAGATATTCGACTGAAGAGCATGGATTGTTCCTTCGTAGCTATGGTATCCACCATATGAATATGTAGATGCATCATAAGCGATATTGGCTGAATACTTGAGCCACTTGTACATCTGTGCAGAGAATTTCGCACGGAACGAATAGTTGGTATACTTGTCCTGCTGGATCTTGAACATACCGTCCTGCGAGAGATAACGTCCGCTGGCATAGTATGAAATCTTATCGGAACCTCCCGACACTGACACGTTATGCTCCTGCTGAGGACGTACACGATTGTAGAAGTGTCCGTACCAATCGAAGTTTCCGTAATAGTAATACTTTCCGTCATCGGCAATCTCTACCCATGGACGGTCAGGATGCTCGGTCAGGTCGTTCCTGCGCTCATAGAGCTTCTGAAGTCCGCCATTCTCCTCAGTAAAGCGGAAGATGTCCTTAGTACTGTCGGAAGAGTTGTTCATGAACTCGTTCACGATCATGACATGGTCATATCCGGTTCTGATGAAGTCAGTAGATGTGGTGTTTGTCTGCCAACCGAAACGGCCGTTGTACTGCACACGTGAATTATCTCCGCGCTTACCTGCCTTTGTGGTGATGAGCACGACTCCGGCAGATGCCTTTGCACCATAGATGGCGCAGGTAGAAGCATCCTTGAGCACTGTTACAGACTCGATATCGTTAGGGTTGATCTGGCTCAGGCTGACCTCGACTCCGTCCGCAAGGATAAGAGGAGATCCCGAGTTCAATGACAATGTACCACGGATATTGATGTTATATCCGGACTCAGGAGAACCTGTACCGAAAGTAATGTTTACCGAAGGGTCAGCTCCCTGAAGGGCATTGGCTGCCGACACTACCGGACGGGCATTGAGGTCCTTTCCGCTTACGATTCCGACTGCACCTGAGAGATTCGCCCTCTTCTGTGTACCGTAACCGATCACGACTACATCGTCGAGAATATTCTGGGAGTCATCCAGAACGATATTGTAAGGCGATTTTTCATTTCCTGTCATCTTGATTTCAGTATCGGCATATCCGATGAAGGAAACGATGATGGTAGCAGGGAAATTCACTCCCTCCATTTCATAATTACCATCAAGGTCTGTAAGGAAGCCCTGCGAAGTTCCTGCTACCATGAGCGAAGCTCCTACAAGAGGCTCGCCTGCAGAGTCAGTCACAGTTCCCTTGATGGTCTTTTTTGTCTGGGCTGCAGGAGTCACTTTCGGCTCCGGCTGCTTTCTGGTAACAGAAATCCTGTTGCCTTCAATCACATACGAAACATTCTGACCGGCAAAGACCTGATTGAGGACCTCACCGATTGTTGCATCCTTGGCTGACACGCTTATACGCTTGCCAAGATCAACCTCGTCCGCATTGAGAATGATTGAGTAATTCTCGGACTGGTTCAGAGCTGTTATGGCCTCCTGAACCGTCACGTTCTTCATCGAAAGATTGATCTTCTGCGCAGATAATGACAAAGGAGCCATGAACCCGCAGAAGACAACCATCAGCAGTAACCGCCATAAACGGTTTCCTGCTCGTGTTGAAACGCTTCTCATAAGATTGGTTATTAATGATTAGTATAGTATTTGTGTTATTTCGAAATGTAGATCACACCATCACGTCTGGTGAATTTCATCTTGCCATCCACGTTTATTCCTTGAAGAATCTGGTCGAGATCCTCATTGTTGGTAAACCATGCAAAATAACGGGTATCCGCCAGGGACTCGTCAAGCAATACGATCTTTGATCCGAAAAGACGTTCCAGATCAGAAGTGATGTCGCTCAGACGCAGATTGAAGAAATGTATGGATCCGTTATCATGGAAGCCCTTGTACCTGAGCGGATTGAAGTCTTTCAGGTCTATCTCACCGTTCTTGCGGTCATACTGGACCATCTCACCCTGATGGACCATCAGCTGCTTGGTACGGTTCTGGGCATCGATATTCATCTGGACCTTGCCCTCCAGCAGCAGAAGCTCCACACATTCGGCGTTGTCATATGCCTTGAAATTGAATGTAGTGCCCAGGACCTTTACGTCCACATCACCGGAAGCTATGATAAAAGGTTTCTCCGGATTCTTGGCTACTTCTGCGAACACCTCGCCGTCAACGAAGATACGGCGTTCTTTTCCGATGAATTCCGACGGATAGGTGATGCGGCTGCCAGCATTCAGATGCAGACAGGTTCCGTCGGCAAGGACCAGTTCTGACTTTTGCCCATACGGTACCTTCATTTCCAGCCACTGGGCCTCTTCCTCAGGCACAAGATACTTATATGCAACTGCGCCTAGAAACGGCAGAATCATGCAGGCTGCAATGGACATGGCCCAACGTGCAATATTTTTCAGATTCAGGCCACGGGATCTCTTTACACGAAGTCCCAGCTTCCTGCAGACATCCGCAAAAGCTTCAGAAGACAAGGCCACGTCCTCAGATTCCACTTCTTTCATGATGGCATCAAGCTGAGCGCGGACCTGAGGTTCCTCACCATGCTTTGCAAGCCATTCCTGCACCTGAAGTTCCTCCTGAGGCATAAGCTGGCCATAAAAATATTTTCTCAAGATATCCATTCCTATAGGTCATTAGAGAGTAATACCCTATAAGAACAAATGAAAAGAGGCCTGCACGTAACCCGAATGTGGATTTTTAATCAGAAACCGAATGTAACTGCAATAGGATAATGATCGGAAGGATTGCAGAAATTATTCAATTTACGGGGATCTCTGGACGCGGTTGCAAAACCGTCATGAATGGTACGTGCAGACGTAACCTTTTCCATCATAGATGAGGTCAGATATACAAAGTCTATGCGTCTTCCGGAGAAAGTACTCTTCTGGTATTCCCCGGGATACCAACGTTCGATGACATCTATATATGGAGTCTGCGTACGCACATAATCATTGAGGAGAAATGCCTTATCATCTTCAGGACGGCCCAGATGCCAGTTGTCCACACGTGAAATGGCATTGAAATCTCCAACCATCATCCAGTTGCCTTTGCCTTCAGGATCCTGCTGGAGAATGGTCTGCTCACAGATGTATTTCATTTCTGCAGCGCGAAATACATCGCCGCCATTTTCCTCTGCACTCTTTTTCTGGTCTTCAGCCATATATGCATATTTGAAAGGATACGTATGGAGAGTAACTATATTTATTATCTCGCCGTCCACATCGACTTCAACCTGGCCCGCCCCATGGACAACGACGATATCATCACCGTTTCCATTGATACGCTTGACTACTTTCACCGGATATCGTGAAGTCACGATCTGAGGAAAAGTATCACGTTTTCCCGATATGCACACATATTCATGTCCATACCTTCTTGCAAGCAGATCCCAGTTGTATGGAAGATAAGCCTCTTCGCATCCTGCCATCTTTTCGGCTGTATCAGTACGGTATCTAGATTCAGCTTCAGCCCATATGCATATGTCAGGATTCTCCGAACGTACGAATTCCACAAAATTGTCATAATCATTGCCCTGATCAGACCACATGCCGTTCTGTATGTTCCAATACAGGACCTTAAGCTCTGCAGGCTCTTTTTTACAGCTTGCAAATGAAATCATAGCCAGCAGCAGGCAAGAAAGAAAATATGCAGGTTTCATGATATTTGATTTAGATGATCGACATCAATTGACCGATTTCCGCAGATCCTTGAGGGCCAGCTCTATATGCTTCTCCACTGTTCTTACTGACAGATTCAGCTTGATTGCTATCTCCAGATTGCTCATATGCTCATATCTGCTCATCTTGAAGACAGTACGACGTTGAGCCGGCATGGATTCTATATCCTTCTGAAGACGGGCATTGGTTTCCGCATAATTGAACCATTCCTCAGTAGAAAGATCGTAAAGATGTACGTCCGGCATCACAGATGGAAGAATGATGGATTTTGAATGTTTGGATTTGAAAATATTGATAACCTCATTCCTGGCTATGACACAGAGATAATTCTTCAATGACTGGTCTGGAGAAAGAGAATGCCGGTTTACCCAAAGTTTCATGAATATGTTCTGGGCCACATCTTCGGCCATGGCATTGTCCTTAAGCATTCCTTTGACGAAATTAAGGACCATTGGATAATATTTATGGAATATACGCTCATAGGCACGGACACCCGAATCCTGCTGAAGCAGATCCGAGATAAGTTTCTTATCGGAATATTTACCATCGTGACTCATCGTGCCCTGTAATGTTTCATGTAAATATAGCTTATATTCCTCAAAACAGCATATTATAATGCCATTATTTTTATAAGAACAATTAATCGGAGGGAATTACGTAAACTACAGGGATGACAAATACACAAAAAATCCGGAAACCATCAAGGAATCCGGATTTTATGATGTGGCAGACAAGTCTGCCCTGACTTTGCTTCAGATTACTCTGCTGCTGGTGCCTCAGCTGCTGGAGCAGCCTCAACTGCCTTCTTCGAGCTACGACGAGTGCTCTTCTTAGCTGCCTTCTTAGGAGCTGAAGCGAGAGCTGCCTCATTGAAGTCAACGAACTCGATGAGAGCCATGTCAGCTCCGTCACCCTGACGGAAACCAGTCTTCAACACGCGAGTGTATCCACCTGGACGGTCAGCGATCTTTGGAGCAATAGTGCGGAAGAGCTCTGTAACAGCCTCCTTGTTCTTGAGGTAGCTGAATACAACACGACGAGAGTGAGTAGTATCCTCCTTTGACTTAGTGATGAGAGGTTCTACATACATCTTGAGGGCCTTTGCCTTAGCTACAGTTGTCTGGATTCTCTTGTGGAGAATGAGTGAGGTAGCCATGTTAGCAAGAAGAGCCTTGCGGTGACCGCTCTTACGACCAAGATGGTTGATTGCTTTATTGTGCCTCATATTGCTTAAACGTTCTTTTTCTTAGGTTCAATATTATACTTGGTAACATCCATTCCGAATGAAAGCTTCATCTTCTCTACGAGGAGATCGATTTCGTTGAGCGACTTCCTACCGA
>JAZLAS010000037.1:0-20628 GCA_045613365.1 Candidatus Cryptobacteroides sp. | reverse complement strand
ATGTTCGCTTTTAAGCTGAAGGAACTTCTCCTTTGCCTGAAAGATCTTCTCCTTCTTGATGCTCTCGGCCTCAAGTTCCCCTTTCTTGATGATGTCTTCCTTTTGTCCTTTCAGAATTATTCTATGGACAGTTATGTAGGTGGCAAGTGCTGCTGCTCCACTTAACAGACCTGTTAAAACTAGAATTAATGTGTTCATATATATAATGGTTTAGTATTTCTTAATTTCTTACTTGCTGATGCAAAAATGACCAGCCTGCTGTGTGAAGCGGACCGGTCAAGTTATAAAGAAAAGCCGTTAGCAAGTTTGTCAGAAAATCTTAATGAATAAGATTTGGGCTCCGGATTGTTGGTTCTGAAATCCTCCGTCCCGCAAGCGGAATCCCCCTAAGGGTCACATAGGTCCATCATTGCCATCCGAGTAGTCCCGGTTACGTTATAAATGTTGATTTCAGCAAAAATAAGTAACTAACGGCTGTTTTTATCAATGTTTTCAAGATAACCCTCAAGCTCTTTAACAAGCCCCTGCTCTTCATGAGCAAGCATTTTCAGCTGCTCCTGAAGATTGATATTCGCCATGCAGACATTCAACGCGGCGAACGATAAAAGCTCTACCATTCCTTTTCCAGGCATTCTGTCCTGATATGCACTGATCTTTCTGTTAACCTCATCGGCTGCCTTTCTGATCACTTCCTCCTGCTCGGGAGATGTGACTTTAAGCGAGTACGGACGGTCTGCAATTTTTATGCTAATGCTCTGCTGTGCCATACTATCCCTCCATCAGTGCTATGCAACGGTCGATTTCCTTCATCAGACTGTTTATCTTCTTCTTGGCTGCTGCTGTATCAGCTCCGCCAGCCATGAAAGCTTCTGTCAGTTTCAGGTTATCAATCTGTCTCTCTAACTCAATAATCTGCTTTCTGTAGGCCTCATTCTGAGTTCTGGTCTGTTCGAGCTCGGACTGGAGCCTCTCGCGCTCCATCTTTTCCGTCTCGTATGCAGCTATCAGCTGCGTGATCTTTTCTTTTACAGTTTCCAGCATTTCAGTATAAATTCAACCTACCATGCAAAAATAACAAACTGCTTTGATTTCTCAAAATAAAATGAGCAAATCAAAGCAGTTTGTGTATGTTTGGCTGCTTATCGGATTACTTCGACAGCTTTCATGCCTTCTTCTATAGCGGCCTTATTCAGCGAAATAAGGTCAGCATATCTCGCAGGGATACATTTTGCGAGTCCCTTGTCGATGTTTTCTGACATGATGATAGGCTTCATCTTCAGGAAAGCTCCCATGACAGCCATGTTATAGACCTTCGAATTTCCGACCTGGGCTGCTACGTTGATGGCGTCAATCCTGCAGATCTGGATGTCAGTTCTTGTCGGAGGATTGATGATTCCGTTCGGATCATATACGAGAAGACCGCCAGGCTTTACAGCTCTCTCGAATTTGTCAAGAGACTGCTGGTTGAGAATGATGGCTGTATCATATTTTGTTACGATAGGCGAGCTGATCTTCTTGTCGCTGATGATCACGCAAACATTGGCTGTACCACCACGCATCTCCGGGCCATATGAAGGCATCCAAGTGACTTCCATGTCCTGCATGATCGCGCAGTATGCGAGAATCTTTCCCATTGAGAGGACACCTTGTCCTCCGAATCCTGCTATTATGATTTCCTCTTTCATGATTACTCCTGTTTTAAAACGTCCTTGATGTCACCGAGCGGATACTTAGGGAACATGTTCTCTACCATCCACTTGTTGGCTGCTGTAGGGCTCATCTTCCATCCTGAATTACATGTTGCGACGATTTCCACGAATGAAAGTCCTATTCCCTTCTGGCTGTATTCGAATGCTTTCTTTATCGCAAGCTTTGCTTTACGTGCAGCAACTGCAGTATGCACAGCCTGACGTGTGATGAATGCAGTTCCGTCGAGCTGAGCAATCATAGGGGCCAGGACTAGAGGGAATCCGTTGAGCTTCGCATCACGTCCGTAAGGCGTTGTCGCTGTCTTCATGCCGAGAAGAGTGGTCGGGGCCATCTGACCACCGGTCATACCATAGATACCGTTGTTGATGAAGATCACAACGATGTTCTCACCGCGGCTGCATGCGTGAATGATCTCTGCTGTACCGATGGATGCAAGGTCACCGTCTCCCTGATATGTGAATACATATTTGTCCGGGTTGAGTCTCTTTGTCGCTGTAGCAAGTGCTGGGGCACGTCCGTGTGCTGCCTGCTGCCAGTCAACGTTCAGATAGTTGTATGCAAATACCGAGCAACCTACAGGGCTGATCGCGATTGTCTTGTCCTGGATGCCCATCTCTTCGATCACCTCAGCGACGAGCTTGTGGACTGTACCGTGAGAACAGCCTGGACAATAGTGCATTACATTGTCTGTCAGGATAGGGGTCTTCTTATAGACGATGTTCTCGGGTTTCTTGATATCTTCTATATTCATTGTCTTTCCTTATTTCAGATTGTTGAACTTCTTGAACGCTTCAGCGATTTCATCAGGAGTGTAGATGTTTCCGCCCTGTCTTCCATAGAATCCTACTGGACATGCTCCGTTTACGGCGAGTCTGACGTCGTCAACCATCTGGCCGAGGTTAAGCTCGATGCTCATCATGCTCTTTACCTGTCCTGAAAGTTCCTGAAGTCTCTTTGTAGGGAATGGGAAGAGGGTAATCGGTCTGAGGAGACCAGCCTTGATTCCTTCTTCGCGGAGCTGGTCAACTACAGCTTCACATATACGTGCAGAGCAGCCGAATGCAACAAAAAGATATTCTGCGTCAGCTGTCTGATTCTCCTCATATCTTACTTCGTTCTCCTTGATCACCTCGTACTTTGCAGCGAGCTTCTGGTTGAAGCGCTCCTGTACGTCAGACTCGAGGGCGAGGGAAGTGATGAAGTTGTAAGATCTGTCTGCAGACTTTCCTGTTGTAGCCCAAGGAGCGATAGCCTTAAGCTCCTCCTCTGTCATACGAGGCTTCTCAGGACGAAGCTCTACCTTCTCCATCATCTGTCCTACGATGCCGTCAGCGAGGATGATTACAGGTGTACGGTACTTGAATGCGAGGTCAAAACCAGTGTCAACAAAGTCATACATGTCCTGTGCAGAAGCAGGGGCAAGAACGATAGCATTGTAGTCGCCGTGTCCGCCGCCCTTTACGCACTGGTTGTAGTCGCTCTGGCTAGGCTGGATAGTTCCGAGGCCGGGACCACCGCGCTGGCAGTTCACAACAACGCATGGAAGCTCTGCACCGGCAAGGTAGCTGAGTCCCTCGCACATAAGGCTGATACCAGGCGAACTTGAAGATGTCATGACCTTCTTGCCGCAGCATGCACCGCCATATACCATGTTGATGGAAGATGTTTCGCTCTCTGCCTGAAGAACAACCATACCTGTAGTGAGCCATGGCCTTTCCTTCATAAGAGTCTCCATTACTTCAGACTGCGGGGTGATAGGATAACCGAAGTATCCGTCCGCACCGTTGCGTATTGCCGATATGGCAATCGCCTCGTTTCCTTTCATCAGAATTTTCTCTGCCATATCCTTAAATCTTTACTCTGTAAACTGTGATAACCGAATCAGGGCAGACAACAGCACAGTTTGAACAGCCTATGCAAGCGTCTCCGACCATCTCGGCATAATGATAACCTTTGTTGTTGACCAACTTCGAGAGCTCGATGCTCTTGGTCGGGCAATTCTCGACACATACTCCGCAACCCTTGCATTTCTGTGAATCGACTTCTATAGCTCCTTTAAATGCCATTATAATAAAGTTTTAAGTGTTTGTGTTGCTCTTCTGTATGACTTGTTTTCAAAAATGAGTTTTTGATTTCAAAATCGTAGTAAATATATGACTTTTTTGTCGAATTATCAAATAATGTTTTGTTTTTTGTCAAAATACTTTTTCTAGTGCGGTTTAATAGGAAAATTTATTAACTTTGGAAACTTAAAACAAATGCAGCGTATGGGAAAGATTCTGTTGAAAAACATAGTGTCTGAAGGTGTTGTTTCGGATATTTTCATCGAAGGAGAAAGGATTGCTTCAGTCAGTCCGGCCGGGCAAGATGCTTTTTCATGTCATGGTGATGAATGTGAAGTCGTTGACTGTGAAGGCATGACTGTCATGCCAGGTCTTGTCAATATGCATACTCACGCAGCCATGTCGATGATGAGGGGAGTCGGCGAGGATATCTTCTTCCATGAATGGATCGACCGTATATGGGATATCGAATCTAAGATTGATGAAGAATATGTCTATCATGCGACCAAGGTTGCATGTCTTGAAATGATCAAGACGGGTACGACTACTTTCAACGATCATTACTGGCATATGCCTATGGCTCATAAGGCTGCAATAGAAATGGGGCTCCGACCTGTTCTTGCCTATGTGATCTGCGACAGAAATGATCCGGAAGAATCAGAACGTCAGAAGATCCAGTGTCTTAAGATGTATGAAGATGCGCTCAGATGGAGTGACCGATCGCTCTTCGCCATTGCTATACATGCCATATATTCTGTCCGCGAAGAGATGATTCTATGGGCTGTTCGCTTTGCCCGCGAACGTGGGCTTAAAATTCATATACATGTGTCGGAGACCCGCAAGGAAGTAGATGACTGCAAGGCTCAGCATGGAGGAATGTCGCCGGTAGAATATCTCGACAGCCTCGGTGCTCTAGGTCCGGATGTCATAGCAGCGCATACGTTGTGGCTGTCCGATAATGATGTCAGGATACTTGGCGAGAGGGGAGTCACATGTGTACATAATGTCAATTCAAATCTTAAGCTTGCCTCTGGTTATAGATTCATGTATAATGAATTGCGTGATGCCGGTGCAAATGTCTGTCTGGGTACGGATGGCTGTGCATCTTCCAACAATCTTGACATGCTGGAGACCATGAAGACTTCTGCCATGATACAGAAAGCCTGGCGGGACGACCCTTCCGCCATGCCTCTTGACGAGCTTATGGCAATGGCTACGGAAAATGCAGGTAAAGCACTTGGTATCGATATCGGAAAGATAGAAGAAGGAGCTTTCGCAGATCTGCTGATTGTCGATACACGGAATTATAATTTCCTCTCACCTGGTTCATTCGAGGCAAATCTTGTTTATTCCGCTCATTCAGATTGCATCAATTCAATGATATGCAACGGAAAATTCGTCATGCGCGACAGGATCGTACCAGGAGAAAAGGAGATTCTTGCAGAAGCGAAAAAGGTTTTAAGAAAAATCATCTAAACATAGTGCTATGGATCCAAGAGTTGAAAAGATTATGACTGCTGCTGAATATATTGCAGCCAAACTCGATGGCAGAAAGCCGTTTGCAGGCATCGTTCTCGGCAGCGGCCTGGGAAAACTCGCAGACAAGATTGAGAATAAGACTGTAATCCCATATAAGGAGATTCCAGGTTTCCCGATGTCCACTGCAGTGGGACATAAAGGCAATTTCATTGCCGGTGAACTCGGAGGAAAATTCGTTGTCGCCATGCAGGGACGTTTCCATTATTATGAAGGTTATCCTATGGAGCTCGTGACTCTTCCTATCAGAGTCATGAAGGTCCTTGGCATACAGTATCTTTTTGTTTCCAATGCCGCAGGCGGAGTCAACTTCGACTTCAAGGTCGGTGACCTTATGGTCATCACTGATCATATCAGCCATCTTCCTAATCCTCTTATCGGACCGAACATGGATGAATTCGGCCCTCGTTTCCCTGATATGACACGACCATATGACAGGCAGCTGAGGATGAGGGCATTCGAGCTAGCGGCAGGTCTTGGATACGAACTCAAGAGTGGAGTTTATTTTGCCAGCACAGGACCTACTTATGAGACTCCAGCCGAGTACAAGTATTACAGGCTGATCGGCGCGGATGCCGTCGGAATGTCAACAATCCCTGAAGTGATCGTTGCCCGCCATTCTTCAATTCCTGTATTCGGAATGTCTGTCATTACCAATGAGGCACATGATGACTATGCGGATGATTATGTAAATGATGGAGATGATGTCGTCGAGGCAGCAAATGCCGCCGCTGACAAGATGACGACTTTGTTCACAAAGATCATTGAATCTTTGTAAGGTCTGTATCAGAACAAAACAGCCGATTGATGTAGATGACATGCCAACCCTGACTAGGGAGGGTGTCTGCCAACAGGCAGACGGGGTCATCGGAATCAACCGGCTGTTTTGTTTCCAGTATGACTAAAGACTGTTATTGAACAAAGTGTTCCATGCATCGGATGGCATGTCCCAGTCTCCGCGAGGGGAGAGGCCTACGGATCCGACCTTCGGGCCGTCAGGCACGCACGAACGCTTGAACTGCTGGGTGAAGAAACGGCGGACAAATGTCTTGAGCCACTTCATTATGGTCTCGTCGTCGTAAGTTGAGAAGAAGGCCTTGCGCGCAAGGAAATAGAGCTTGTCCGGGCTGTATCCGTTCCTCATGAAATTGTATATGAAGAAATCGTGGAGTTCATATGGACCTACGAGGTCCTCTGTGACCTGCTGGATCTCGCCTTTATCATTAGCGGGAAGAAGTTCCGGACTGATAGGTGTATCGACGATGTCTAGGAGGATTTCCTTGACTCCGCGACCTGAAGATGCCGCATCATCGCTGTCGAACCTGTTCTCGGCAGCCCACTTTACCAGGCTGCGTACCAATGTTTTAGGTATTCCGGCATTGACCGCATACATTGACATGTGGTCGCCGTTGTATGTTGCCCAGCCGAGAGCCATTTCCGACAGGTCGCCTGTTCCTACGACGATTCCTCCTGTCTGATTGGCGATGTCCATAAGGATCTGTGTCCTTTCGCGTGCCTGCGAATTCTCGTATGTAGCATCATGCTTTGCCGGGTCGTGTCCTATGTCCTTGAAATGCTGCTCGCAGGCAGGTACAATCGATATCTCGCGGCATGTCACCCCAAGGGCTTCCATGAGATCCCACGCATTGTTCTTCGTTCTTGAAGTAGTGCCGAATCCAGGCATTGTCACAGCGACGATCCTGTCATGGCTCCAGCCGAGCTTGTCGAAAGCCATTGCTGTAACCAGCAGGGCGAGGGTGCTGTCAAGGCCTCCCGAAATGCCGAGGACTGCAGTTCGGCAGTTGATATGGCTGAGTCTTCTTACAAGAGCTATGACCTGCATTGAAAGAATCTCCCTGCATCTGTAGTCCAGATCCTCTTCAGGAACGAACGGATGCGGCTCCACATATCTGCAGAGTTCCTTCTTAAAGTCGGTCTCGCATGGGTCGCCGAGGCTTACTCTGTTGTATAGCCTGTAGTATGAAGATGCATCGGTACCGGCAGGAGAGAGGTTACTGAATGTTCCTGATCTTCTGCGGAGTCCTTCGAGTTTCTCTGCATCGATGTCTGCAACGATAAGTGATGATTCAATCTGGAATCTTTCATTCTCTGCGAGCTGTTCGCCGTTTTCCCATATTGATGCGGCTCCGGCATATACCAGATCCTGTGATGACTCTCCGTAACCTGCTGATGCATAGACGTATCCGCATATTGTCTTTGCTGTATGCTGGCCGAGCAGACCGTTTCTGTAGCGGTCTCTCATCAGTATCTCATTGTCGGCTGAAAGATTGACGATGATCTGGGCCCCCTGAAGCGCATGAAGAGATGAAGGCGGTACCGGGGTCCAAAGGTCATTGCCAAGCTCGACAGCAAAGGTGTACCCGCCCAGACCGAAGAGCATGTTCGGAGAAATGTTGCACCTCTGACCGGCATATCTTATCTCGCCGCAGTAGCCTTCTCTGACATGGTCCTTGCCATTGCTGAGCAGCACGCCGTCGTTCCTTACGTCAGGAGAGAGGAAATCGCTTCCTGAAGCGAACCATCTGCTGTCTGATGACGGGATATAAGTCTTTGGAACAATACCCTTTACATTGCCGTTCCTGATCACTACAGCGCAGTCATATAGTCTGCTACGGTATGGGACCGGAGCTCCCACGACTATCGTCATGGCTTTACCCCTGCTGAATTCCAGTATCTTCTTTATTCCATCCTCGGCGCCCTTGACAAGCGGATTCATGGCGAAAAGGTCTCCGCATGAATATCCCGTCAATGAGAGTTCCGGGAACACAACAAGCGAAACCTCCTTGTCAAAGGCTTCGCCTGCAAGACGGCAGATCTCTGCCGCATTATATTCTGTATCAGCAATTCTTACTGCAGGTACAGCCGCAGCTGTACGTATGAATCCGTAATTCTTCATGATCATGTCATATTATCCTGACAAAGTTAGAAAAATCTCCGGATTACTGTTGTAAGAAATTCTATTTTATCATCTTGCTGATCTCATCGAGAGGCATCTGACCGGTTATGGATATGTAAGAGGTCGAACTGCCGTCTCTTGCAAGAAGGACGAGGTCGCTTATTATGCTGTCTTTCTGGATTACATATATTCTGGTTGTCTCGCTGCCTTCCACTGCTTCCATGAGAAGTTCATGCTTTCCGTTACGCAGTTCCTTTTCTACGTCCCTGACCAACTGTGAGGCCATTCCCGGTTCATCTATGCTGAGGATGTACATTCCCTCGAGTGTCCTGATGAATCTCGAGAAATTCACTTCCTGGTCATTGATCTCAATATCTGGAACCGCCTTCATGAGCTTGAACATAGCAGGGGAAATGTAAACGGCGCTGACGCCAGGTTTTCCGCTGTAGTCGCTGTATATCTGCTGCTTGCTGTTCTGTGCTGCAGCTGATGCCATAGAGATGATTGCTGCAAGCGCTATTATGATTCTCTTTTTCATGTTTATCTGATTATGTTGTCGATTATTTCCCTTGGTGCTTCAACGCTTCCACGGCTTCTGCCGTCTTTCTGGCTCCTCCGCTCATGGCGTCCGATATGAGTGCAAGTGCCTTTTCTGCTTCGGCATATGCAAGATGCGGATCGTCGTATGTGTCCTTGAGTCTCGGGCTTCCGGTGAAGCTGAGTGCCAGACCTATGAGAAGTGCAGCAGCTGCCGCAATCCCTATCCATCTGCCTGCCGTCCTTCTTTCAGGCTCGTTCAGCCTTCT
This sequence comes from Candidatus Cryptobacteroides sp., assembly GCA_045613365.1. Taxonomy (GTDB): domain Bacteria; phylum Bacteroidota; class Bacteroidia; order Bacteroidales; family UBA932; genus Cryptobacteroides. Next base: position 11,596 of record JAZLAS010000037.1, on the reverse strand, counting down.
GACCGCTTCAAGAGAGTTGACAAGCTCTGTGAGTGAGCTTTCCAGCCCGCTCATTGATGTGTCGTTCATGTATTCTTTCTCTTTCATGGATTTTCCGTTTTCATGAGTTTCTTCAATGTGGCCCTTGCCCTTGTCAGCAGAACCCTTACATTCACCAGTGAAAGTCCGGTCTGTCTGGATATGTCCTTGATATCCATGTCTTTGAAGAATCGGCAGACCACCACTTTCCTTTGCTGCTCGGGAAGCTGTTCCATCGCTTTATGAAGTCTTGCGACATCCTCTCTTCCTATGGCCTTGCTGTCGCTCGGCGGCATCAGGATCATGCTTGTCTTTTCTTCGGTAAGTACGTCGGTCCTGCGTATGTTCTTCTGCCGCAGCCTGTCGATGCAGATGTTCCTGATCATCGTCTGTCCGTACGCCTTCGGGCTCTGGATCTTTTCAAGTCCATCCTTCGAATTCCACAGCCTGACGTACAGGTCCTGCACCGCATCCTTTGCGTCCGCCTCCTGTTCCAGAAGCTGCAGGGCGACATTGTAGAAACTCGAGTTCAGCGGAATCCATATCCGTTTGAACTGCTCGTGTGTCATTTTTTTTATTCTGCTTGTTCCGCATATAAGACGAAAGCGCTGCGGAAATGTTACAAGGAAAAATGAAAAAGGACAGCTGAATTATCCAGCCGTCCTTCCTCCTTTATAAAGGTTTTCTAAAGCTCTTCGAAATTTACGTCGGTAAACTGGTCTCCTTCCTTGAGGCAGTTTGTCCTGATATACTTGATCACTTCCTCGAGTCCTTCCGCGAATTTCTCGAAGTCCTCCTTGTAGAGGAAGATCTTGTGCTTGTCATAGGCGAAATGGCCGTTGTTGTCTACCTTGCGCTTGCTTTCTGTGATCGTCAGGTAGTAGTCGTTGCCCTTTGTGGCCTTGACGTCAAAGAAGTATGTACGCTTTCCAGCTCTTACAGGTTTTGAGTAGATGTCCTCACCTGTACGCTCCTGAGCATTTGCTCCATCATAATCCTCACTATACATAGCTTATCTTTTTAAAGTAAATCTTTACAAAGTTAAGGATTTTTCTGAAAATGAGTGTATATTTGCATAAAATATTGACAAAAATATGCTTAACAGAAGAATTCTAAGAATCAAGGCCTTCAAAGTGCTTTACAGCAGCGTTCTAGCGGATAATATATCTCTTTCGCAGGCAGAGGCGCAGCTCGAACTTTCATGTGAAGCTACAAGAGACCTTTACATCTATATGCTCGGTATCGTTTCGCCGCTGACTAAGATCGCTCAGGACAGGATCGAGGCTGCGAAGTCTAAGTTCAATCCGACTGAAGAGGAGCGTAATCCTAACATGAAGTTTGCAGATAATGCTCTTGCCAAGCTTCTTGATGAGGATGCTGATTTTCAGAAGGTTTTCAAGAAAAAGAAATTCGATTGGTCTCAGTATGACCTTTTCCTGAAGAAGGTGATGACTTCAGTGGCTTCCAAGGATTATTATGCAGAATATATGGCATCAGACAAGAAGTCTCTTGCTGAGGACTGCAAGCTTTTTACAAAGATCTTCGAGGAGGAATTTGTAGATAGCGAAGAGCTTGAGAAGATACTTGAGGACAAGTCGCTATATTGGAACGACGATCTGGCTTATTCTTTGACATGGTGCTGCAAGACATTGAAGAATCTTGCGAAAGGGGAAAGCTGGAGCCTGATTCCTCTCTATCAGAGTGAATTGCTCAAGGGAGACGGAGTGGAAAGTGACAAGTTCTTCGTCAGAAGGCTTCTTCAAGCTTCATTTGCCGGATATGAAAGATATTCCGCAATGGTAGCGGAGTCAGTGTCAGGTTGGGAAAAGGAAAGGCTTTTCTCGACTGATGTGGTCCTTATCGTGATGGGTCTGGCTGAAGCGTCTTCATTCCCGACTATTCCTGTCAAGGTTACCATGAACGAATATGTAGAGATATCCAAGTTCTATGGAACACCGAAGAGCCGATCGTTCGTCAACGGATTGCTTGACAAGCTTATCCAGCAGCTTGCGAACGAAGGACAGATCAACAAGGAAGGCAAAGGACTTCTTTAATATGAATTATATACAAATTTAATAGGAAAGAATATGTATTTTACATTTTTACAGGCTGCTCCGGCAGCTCAGCCTCAGGGAGGCGGTTGGTCTATGTGGGTCATGCTTGCCCTTATTTTCGTAGTAATGTGGTTCTTCATGATCCGTCCGCAGAGAAAGCAGCAGAAGGAACTTCAGGCCTTCCGTGACGGTCTCAAGAAAGGAGACAAGGTAGTTACCATCGGCGGTATCTATGGTACTGTATGCGAGATCAAGGAGAACAATGTACTCATTGAGGTTGATAACAACGTAAAGATCCGCGTCAGCAAGCAGGCTCTTGTAAAGGATTTCACTGATCCGCAGCAGTAGTCTGCCATAAATGACAGGAAATGAGAAAGCTGTACAATAAGCTTCTTGAACTATTGAATATCAGCGGGAGAGATCTTGCAGTTTTTCTGCTTGCTCTCCTGTTGGCTTTTAGTACATGGCTTCTTCATAACCTGTCGCTAAAGTACAGCGATTATCTGACTGCCTCTGTTGTGGCAAAATGCAATATCGAGGGACATTCGGATATCTCTCTTAATAACTCAGACGTCATAGCCCGAGGTCGTGCAACGGGATATAAGGTCATACTTTCTGCGATGAAGGCTCATCGTAAACCGGTTACGGTCGATTTCTCGTCTTCAGTAATGAAGCATAAGGAAGATGATCTCTTTTATGTGCTTTCATCTGACCTGACTGAATATGCTCACCTGATCTACGGTGACGGAGTGACAGTGGAGTATTTTGTTTCTGATACTCTTTTCTTCCGTTTCCCGGCTGTAGATCATAAGCGTGTGCCGGTGGTTCCTGTATATTCTGTTTCATATATGCCACAATATATGAGCGACGGACAGCTCGAGGTAGCACCGGATTCGATCACACTTTACGGAATGTCCTATCGTCTGGAAAACATCGAGCAGGTATATACTGAACCTATCAAGCATACAGACCTTACATCAGATATCCAGGGTGTAGTCAGACTTGAAAAACTGAAGGAAGTAAGGATGTCCGCCGAGGAGGTCCATTACATGATCGATGTAAAACGCTATGTCGATATATCCGGAAAGCTTTCTGTTGAAATCGTCAATATGCCGGTTGATAAGAAACTGCAATTGTTCCCATCGGTCGTGACAGTCAATCTCAAATGCTCTTTCCCTCTGCTTTCAGATCCTGAAGACGGGTTGAAGGCATTTGTGGATTATGATGAATATGTCAATTCGTTGAGCGGTAAATGTGCGGTAAAGCTATCCGGTATTTCCAAGGGAGTGCTTTCATATACGGTTGACCCTGTGACTGTAAGTTGTGTCATGGAGGACAGACGATGAAGACTCTGGTCATAACCGGTGGCATCGGAAGCGGAAAATCAGAGGTCTGCAGAATACTGGACCGTAATGGCATGACCAGTCAATATAATGCAGATGAAAGAGTCAAGGCTCTTTATGATGTCCATCCCACTCTTCTTGGTGATATTGAGGACGCTCTGGATTGCAACCTGAGAAATGAAGAAGGAAGATTCTTACCATATCTTCTTTCTTCAAGAATCTTTTCAGACAGAGAAGCGCTGGAGCTGGTGGAGAATCTTGTCTTTCCGGCATTGCTTGAAGATTTTGATGTATTCTCTGCAGGTCTGAGCAATGAAGATATTGCTGTATTTGAGTCAGCAACCATTCTGGAGAAGCCATGGTTTGATGGCTTTGGAGATTATATCGTTCTGGTGGATGCCCCATTCGAGGTCCGTCTCGATCGCGCATGCCGGCGAGATGGTGCGGAACGTGATGCAGTCCTGGCCAGAATGTCCAATCAGAAACTGATGAATTATCTATCAGATGGCGGAAAGGACCCTAGGATCGCGGCTGTGATTGTCAATGATTGCGATCTTGCGACGCTTGAGAAAAGAACAATTGAAACAATGTCAGTCTTGTTTGAAGGCTGGAATATGAGATAACAATTAAATTGAATATAAAATGAAGACAGACCTTTCAAAGATTCTGGCTATTTCCGGCCAGAGCGGATTGTACCTTTATATTTCTGCAACTCGTAACGGAGCTGTAGTAGAGGCACTTGCAGATAAGAAGAGAAGCGCAGTGAGCGCAACAAGCAAGATTACTTCTCTTGCAGATATTTCCATTTACACAGATGATGATGAAGTCAAGCTTCAGGAGGTTTTCCTTAACATGAAGGAGGTCCTCGGCGATGCTGATGCTCCTTCAGCAAAGTCAAAGCCAGAAGAACTCAAAGCTCTTTTCGAGAAAGCTCTTCCTGCATATGACCGCGACCGTTTCTATGTGTCACATATGAAGAAGGTTGTAGAGTGGTATAATGCTCTCCACAAATATGCTTCTCTTGATTTCGTGAATCCGGAGGAGGAAGCCGAGACTGAGGACGCAGAATAATTCTGATGAAGAAGAAACTTCAGACTGTCACCTTGGGCTGTTCAAAGAACAAGGTTGACACGGAACATATCCTTTCCCAGGTGGAAGATCAATATGAGATCATTCCGGAGGGAGAGGATATTCCCGTTGATGTACTTCTGCTCAATACCTGTGGCTTTATTGGCGATGCCAAGGAAGAATCGGTGCAGGCTGTCCTGGAAGCGGTAGAAAGAAAAGCTCGCGGAGAAGTGGGACAGGTGATTGTATTCGGCTGTCTGTCGCAACGTTATGGACATGAACTTCCGGATCTTATTCCTGAAGTTGACGGCTGGTACGGTGCAAGAGATTTCGATCCGGTTATCCGGGCTCTTGGAGCAGAACCTGACAGAAGACGTGATCCGGAGAGATATCTCACAACTCCTTCTCACTATGCATATCTCAAGATATCGGAAGGCTGCGACCGCAGATGCTCTTATTGTGCCATTCCTTTCATAAGAGGAGCGCATAAATCTGTTCCTATGGAGCAGCTTATAGAAGAAGCTGAACGTCTTGCTTCCAAAGGAGTACGTGAACTCATCATCATTGCTCAGGATACGACATATTACGGACTCGACCTCTACCGCCGCCGTGCATTGGCTGAGCTCCTTCAGAAACTTTCAGAGGTGGAAGGTATCGAATGGATAAGGATACATTATTCATATCCTGCCGCTTTCCCGGAGGATGTACTTGACCAGATGGCCAATAATCCGAAGGTATGCCGTTACATGGACATTCCTTTGCAGCATATCGCAGACAAGGTACTCGACAATATGCATCGCAATGTTGATGGAGCATGGACACGTGAGCTTATCAGGAAGATGCGTGAGAAGGTTCCAGGAGTAGTACTCAGGACTACAATGATTGTCGGACATCCGGGCGAAGGCAAGCGCGCCTTTGCTGAACTTCTTGACTTCGTGAAGGAAGCAAGATTCGAAAGACTCGGAGCATTCAAGTATTCAGAAGAGGAGGGTACATATGGTGCCGAGAATTTCAATGACAGGACTTCAGCCAAGGTTAAGCAGGAACGTCTTGATGAACTGATGACGCTTCAGAGTGAGATTTCACTTTCTTTCAATCAGTCTCGCGTGGGCTCGGAGATAGAAGTCATTGTGGATGATTTTGCTGACGGAGTGTTTGTATGCAGAAGCGAATTCGAGAGTCCTGAAGTTGATGGCGAGATTCTTGTAAAGTATGATGCTTCGGTCATGGGAGATGTAGATCCTTACTCACTTATAGGAGACTTCATCAAAGTACGTGTGATCGGTGCAGATGAATATGACCTTATTGCAGAACCATTGGAAATCTGATTTGACTATGAAAAGAATCCTGATTCCGGTCGTTGCGGCCATTTTTATTGCTGTTTCATGTGGACCAAGCAAGCATGCTGTCCATGTAGAGATGAGGCATCCTTCGAAAGCTGGTCTTGATTTAGCCGGCAAGAATCTCTCTGTCGTTTATTTCGAGACAGAAGATGATACTGCCACCGGCTTTTGTGAATCGATGGCTGATGGCTTTGCTTATACTTTGGAACAGGATTATGGCCTTAAAGACGGAGCTGTAGGGATATATCGTATGCCATTGCGTAAGGATACAGATTATAAGGCTAAAGATGCCCTTTCTGAGCTTCTTATAGATACCGGTTCCGATCTGGTCTTTCTTTTCGATACCGTCAAATTCGGAAATATGACTGTAGGACGACCTTCCCGTCTGGCATATTCGACTGTTGTTGACTCTTCTTATGTAAGTTCCGGAAGTATTCCTTTTACAGTAAAGCTTTATGCTTTTGACGGAATGGATAAGAATGAGAAAGTTCATTCTTTCGGAGGGACAAGCATAGCAAGACCGGAGGTGTACTCCAATGGAAAGGATGACAGCACTGTTGCGCTTGCCAAGGCAATGAATGCTTTGAAACAGGAAGGTTGGGAAGCTGGCGAAACTGTCGCTGATTCTTTCAAATCGCAGTGGAAGCACGAACAGTATTCCATCATTTACTTCGATACAAAGCCATGGTATGATGCATTGGAAAAATGTGAGCAGTATGATTGGAAGAGTGCAATGACCATATGGATGGATCTTCTCGATGCCAATGACGTGCTCAAGCGTTCAAGCGCTGAATACAATATGTCTGTCGCATGTTATATGCTTGGCGATTATGACCTTGCGTTAGAGTGGCTTGACCGTTCCGATAAAGAAAACAAGCTCCCACTCTCTGATGCTCTCCGCAAAAGGATACAGTCCAGAATCAAATAAACAACCAAGGCTGTATAGCAAGGCGGCATTGGCTCCCGAAAAGGGAGGGGACCCACGATAGTGGGGAGGACCGCCGGCTATACAGCCTTGGTTGTTTATTGACAGATTACTGTTTGTTCGCTTCTGAGGTAGCAATGAGATCCAGCGCCTCAGCAAGTACTGAGATAGGATTCTTGACCTCTTTTTCTGTTGACATCTCGATCTGCCATTTACAAGTCTCGCAGTCGCAAGCGACGAAGTCAGGCTTCACCTTGGCAATCTGGTCGAACAATGGCTTACCGATGGCCTGAGATACTTCATAATTCTCTTTCTTGAAGCCATATGTACCTGCAATTCCACAGCAGTTGCTGTCAAGGATTGTAAGCTCCAGGCCTGGTATCATGCGAAGAAGTTCTGTTGAGAATATTCCCCAGCCAAGTTTCTCCATATGGCAAGGAGTATGGTATGCTACCTTAGCCTTGTAATCCTTCTTGAATACCAGCTTTACCTTATTCTCTTCAATAAGTCTGTAGATGAATCTAGTCGCAAGCTCGATATATTCTCTAACATCAGAATTATCTACTCCAAGCAGATGCGGATACTCATCTCTTATTGTAAAGTTACATGATGAAGAGGCTCCGATTACCGGCATGTGTCTTTCATATACACTCTTTCTGATGCTTTCGATATTCTGGACGGCATTCTTCTTTGCCTGGTCTATCATACAGTTGGAAATCAGTGCTGTACCGCAGCATTTCTCCTTTTCAAGCAGATGAACTCCATATCCCAGAGCATTCATGACGCTTATCAGATCCTTTCCGAGCTGAGGGTAGTTGTAATTTACGTAGCAGCCATGGAAATAGCTCACATGATGCTTGAATGAGTCCTGGAATGACTTTACATTCTTCTTATACCAGCTTTCAAATGTCTTCGATGCGTATTTAGGGAATGTCCTGTGCTTGTCAACCTTGAGTACGGCATCCATCACAGCTTTTGTCGGCTTGAGTCCGAGAGCAAAATTAGCTACTGGAGCAACCTTGGTCGCAAGGCCGCCCATGATGTCTGTACTTGCAAGGATCATGTCGCGAAGTTTCGGAGCTTCTCCGCTGTACTTGATTCTGGCAGCCTGTATTATGTCGGCGATCCTTACTCCTGACGGACATGCCACTTCACATCTTTTACAATTGAGACAATACTTCAGTGTGTTGTCAAAGAACAGTCCCTTCTTGAGCCTGAGTCTTTCTCCATCCGGTCCGGCCTGTTTTGGACCAGGGTACAGTGGGTTAACCGGAACAACAGGGCAATATACTGTACATACGGTACATTTGATGCACTGTTCGAAATTGTTCTCACTTATGTTCTTTTCTTGCATTTTCATCTCCAGTCCTCCTATTTCTCAAGTATTGTATCAGCTGCCGCCAATGCTGTGATTATTGCAATACCTCCGCCACAGCCTTCATAAAGAGTGTTGCTTCCTCCGATTATCGAGCCTATTGCAAACAGATTGTTCACTGTTTTTCCATCTATTGATGCATTAAGTCTTTCATTGACCTTGGCTCCGAATGAAATGTATCCCTGCCTGTTCCAGAAATTCCTGTCAAACCACTTGTCTCTTCCTTCTTCATTGCTTATATCGATCCCGAATACAGGCTCGTAGATCTTTTCAGGTGTTGCGATCATTCCCTTGCTGAAGAAACTTCCTGTTGCCAGGACAAAATCTTCTGCATAAAGGCGTATGTCGTCAAAGTTTGCTGTACCGAGACTCTTGACCGAACCGTCTTCATTGAAATCAGCATCAACTACACAGTCGCCCATGAAGAAACGTCCTCCGGCCTTTTCAAACTCGGCCTTCATTCTCATCTGTGACCTGATTCCTGGTACAGAAGGCGGCATGGTAGCTATGAACATGGTCTTGATTCCAATCTCCTTGCGGATCAGTTCCGGAACTTCAGGATTCTTAAGTCCGAATACGGCAGGAAGAATCACGATGTCCTCGTCCTGAATCATGCCCTTGACCTGTTTTGCAGCTTTCTCCCATACATCATCGCGGTCCATCACTCTGGCGATGTTTGTAGCTCTCATCTCGCTAGGATTCTTGCGCAATCTTTCCATTTCGTCGAGCTTGACAGAAGCTATCCTGCATGTGGTGCCCTGTCTTTCAAATGAGTCTGCGAGGAATTTCGTGTTGAAATCAAGGTATCCGAGAATATTTACGATCAGAGCCTTTTCCCCGATCTTTTCATCCTTAGACGCAAGGGGAGTGAAGTCATTTATTGTCAGCCATGCCGGTTTCCTTTCTCCTGTAGGAGTTATTCTCCATGTGTTCTTATCAGCATTACCGCTGACCTTGATGCCGCATTCCTCGAGGAATGAAGGTGCTTCGGCGGCATATTTCTCTACAACAGCCTTTCCAAGAACACTATATGGATGTACTTCTGGCAGACTGCTCAATGACGCAAGCGGGCTGTCAACAGTCTGTCCCTCAGGAAGCCTTCCGAGCAAGTCGAACGTTCCCGATGAGAAGTGCATTGCACTCTGGCCGGCAGAGACTATGGCACATTTCTTTCCTGCCTTCTGGAGTCTGAGTCCGCAAACGAGTCCAGCCAGACCTCCTCCGATGATTATTGTATCAAATTTCATAGTCTTACTCTGCTTTATCTGTTTCACAACCGCTGTTATCCTCGAGTCCGCAAACTCCGGAATAAATCCACTGAGAATATTCGCTCTCTCTTAATGTATCACCCCAGCATATAGGGTACATTCCTTTCCATCTTTCATTAACGAAATTCTTGAGGTCGTTTTTCGCTCTGTCTGTGCATTTATGCGCATCAGCAAGCATTCCAGCTGCGCGGCATGCACAAAGTTCGCCCTGACATGTTCCCATTCCGACTCTTGTCCTTCTACGCAGATCGACAAGATTATGGACATCCAGCTCATCGATGGCATATTTTACTTCACCAACTGAAACTTCCTCGCATTCGCATACCAGACTTGCATCATATTCATCCTTCAGTCCGATATTCAATGCCCTCGCTCCATGACGTCCGACAGAAGCCTTATGCATGGCACCCGGCTTAGTCCATGTCTTCTGAGAGATTTCATCGATGTTTTCATTCTCTGATCCTGGAAGCGGAGTGTTCATTGTTATACAGCTCTGAGCCACTCCAAGCTTTTTGCATACCAGGTCTGTAGCCCATTCAGCCATGAGTCTGTAGGTCATGAGCTTACCGCCTGTAATGCTTATGAATCCTTTGACACCGTCTCTGGTCTCATGGTCGAGCAGAACGATTCCTCGGCTGATGTTTCGTCCTGAAGGGTCGTCGTCTGTCGCCACAAGAGGACGGACTCCTGCATAAGCTCGGAGAATACGTGTAGATGCCAGGCTAGGTGCAAGCTTTTCACCCTCCTTGAGGAGAACGTCAACTTCATCTGGAGTTACATACATGTTGTCGCATTCTTCAAAAGGAATACGGCTTGATGTAGTACCTATGAGACAGATTGTGTCACCCGGAACAAGGATATCTGCATTTGCAGGCTTTCGGCAGCGGTTCAATACGACATTGTTGACACGATGGCCGAAAATCAGCAAGGCTCCTTTGGCTGGGAACATGTTGATCTTCACACCAGCAAGTTCCGCAATATGCTGTCCCCAGATACCTCCTGCATTTACAGTTATAGGTGCATAATACTTTTCTGTCTGCTTAGTGATATGGTTGAATATCTCAACGCCTTTGACTGTGTCGCCGTCTTTGATAAGACCTGTCACTTCGCTGTAAACCTTTACTTTCGCTCCGTGAAGCTTGGCGTCTATGACGTTTGCTGAAGTAAGTCTGAACGGATCCACAGCACCGTCAGGCACCTTGACGGCACCTATGATGTCCGGGTTTGCAGATGGCTCCATGCGAAGAGCTTCCTTCGGATCGATTATTTCAGCCTTTATACCTGCAGAAAGACATGATTCGACGAATTTCGCCTGATATGCAAGATCGTCTTCAGGCAAAGTAAGGAAAAGTCCCTCTGTCTCCTCGACGCAGTGTCGGGCTATTTTCCTGAGAATCATGTTCTCCTTGATACATTCTTCTGCTGATTCTCTGTCGGTTACAGCATATCTTGCACCGCTGTGAAGAAGTCCGTGGTTACGTCCTGTCGCTCCTGTAGCGAGGTCATGTCTCTCAACAAGAAGGACCTTCAGCCCTCTGAGTGCGCAGTCTCTGGCGGTACCGGCTCCGGTGATGCCTCCTCCGACAATGATCACATCAAACACATTGTCTTTTGTAGCTAGTTCCATATCCTAATGTTATTAATCTGTTCTTGGATTACTTACTCTTTTTTAACAGGGTCGCAGGTAAGTCCCACGCCGAGTTTCTTGAAGATTTTCCTGTCCACTTCGCTTAGCATGACTGTCGAATGTACCTGACAGCCGTCCAGTTTAGGAAGCTGCTCCAGGGCTTTGCGGCAGTTTTCATCATGTATGCTGAGCATGGATATCGCAACCAGCACCTCATCAGTATGAAGGCGAGGATTATGACCATGAAGGAAGGAAACCTTTGTCTTCTGGATAGGAGCAATCATCTCTTCCGGAATCAGTTTCACACTATGCGGAATGCCGGCAAGATGCTTGGTTGCATTCAGGATCAGGGCGGCGCTAGGACCGAGAAGGGAACTGGTCATAGAAGTGATTATGGTTCCGTCCTGAAGCTCGATTGCAGCTGTAGCCACTCCGGATACTTCCTTGCGTGCATGTGCCGCAACAGTTGTCCTTCGGTATTCGGTAGTGTGCTTTGCCTGCTTCATGATGTGCGGGATCTTGTTTACCTCGCTTTCGTTGTTACCCTTTTCCGCAAGTTTGCAGAGGGCATAGTA
>JAZLAS010000036.1:0-11328 GCA_045613365.1 Candidatus Cryptobacteroides sp. | reverse complement strand
ATCCACGCTGCAAGACCAGGTGTGATTATCGGTAAGGGCGGACAGGCAGTTGATCTCCTCAAGGAGGAGCTCAAGAAGGTAACCAAGAAGGATGTTCAGATCAACATCTACGAGGTTAAGAAGCCAGAGGTTGACGCTCACATCGTAGCAGACTCTATCGCTCGTCAGATCGAGGGTCGTGTATCATACCGTCGCGCAATCAAGATGGCCGTAGCAACTACAATGCGTGTAGGTGCTGAGGGTATCAAGGTTCAGATCAGCGGTCGTCTCGGCGGCGCTGAAATGGCAAGAAGCGAGATGTTCAAGGAAGGTCGTACACCTCTCCATACATTCCGTGCTGACATCGACTACGCACTCGCTGAGGCTCACACCAAGGTAGGTGTACTCGGTATCAAGGTATGGATCTGCAACGGTGAGGTTTATGGAAAGAAAGACCTCTCTCCTAACGTAGGTATCGCAGCTCAGGCTCAGCAGTCAGCAGGTAACAACCGTGGCGGACGCGGTAACGACCGTCGTCGTGGTGGCCGTGGTGGTCGCAGAGAGAACAAGTAATTGTAACTCTACATATTATGAAAGGGATGGCATTAATGTCATCCCTTTTTTATTATATTTGTAAAAAATTAGTTTATCATGAAAATTCGTTCTATTCTTTTTGCGACAATTGCAGTCGCAGTTCTCGCATCTTGCAGCGGTAAGGTGTCGGATGTTACAAAGATGACAGGTACTGTAGTTCCGGAAGGAATATCGGAGGTCAATGTAGTTATCGAAGACATTATAGATACTCTCGTTCCTGTTGCGGATGGTAAGTTTGCAGTCGATCTGCCTGTGGCTCTTACTGTTGTAGGTACAGTGTCGGTTGCTGATTATGGCGTGAATTTCATTTCAGACGGTACTCCGTTGAATGTTGTGCTTGACGAGGAGTCTGTTGTAACATCAGAATATCCTGAAGTCTCGGTTCAGGAGAAGCTCAATGCATTTACAGCAGCCGAGGATAAATTCCGCAGCGAATATACTACAAGACAGCAGAGGATTTCCAACGATTCAGTCATGACTGATGAGGAGAAGCAGGCTGCCATTGAGAATTTCCTGGATGAGTTCTTTGCTTCATACAGGGAACATAATGTGAATACGTTCACTGAGAATACCGATAATTTCGTTTCTCTTTTCGCTCTTCAGAATCTTCGTGGAGAACTTGAGGATATCCAGCTTGACTCGCTTCTCAACCTTCTCGCACCTGCTCTTAAGGAACATAAGTTCGTAAAGGGCATGCAGGAGGCTTTGACAGCAAGACTCAATACTGCGGAAGGAAAGAAGTTCGTTGACTTTACTGTAGAGTCTGTTGTCGGCATGACAAGAAGCATCCCTCCTCAGCCAAAATATGCAGAGGTGAAGTTCTCTGACTATGTCGGCAATGGTAAGTATGTCCTCGTTGACTTCTGGGCACCATGGTGCGGTCCATGCAAGAGGGAGATTCCAAACATCAAGGCTGTGTATGACAAGTACGCTGGTGAGAATTTTGATGTGCTCAGCATTGCTGTGTGGGAGCGTCAGCCTGTCCAGGTGACTATCGATACTGCTGCAGAACTTGGCATGAATTGGCTTCATATCAACAATGCAGGCAGTGTACCTACTTCAATCTACGGTATCGAGGGTATTCCTCATCTCATGCTCATAGGTCCTGACGGAACTATTCTCAAGAGGGGATTCCATGGAGCCGAAGGTATTGAGGCGGCTGTTTCAGAGTATTTGAAGTAATAGAAATCTATAGAGATCTGTTACCATGCTTCAATGACTCTTAGAGAGAAAATAAAGCTTTTTCCGCATTCCCCTGGCGTCTATAGGTATTATGACGCTGAGGGGAATGTGATTTATGTCGGTAAGGCCAAGGATCTTCATAAGAGGGTCGCCCAGTATTTCGTGCCGGCAGAGAGACTTACGCGCAAGACTGCCGTTATGGTCTCGAAAATAACAGATGCGGAATTTACGGTAGTTGAGTCGGAAGCGGATGCTCTTCTGCTTGAAAACAACCTGATAAAGCAGTTCAAGCCACGTTATAATATCCTTCTCAAGGATTCCAAGACCTATCCGTGGATATGTGTGAGCAATGACGATTTCCCTAAAGTTTTTCTTACCCGTCGGTTTGTAAGAGACGGATCCCGTTATTTCGGCCCGTACAGCAGCGTTGTTCATGCACGTAATCTTGTGGAGTTTTTCCATAACGTATATCCTCTACGGACTTGTAATCTTAAAATAACTTCAGATGCCATTCTTCGCGGCAAATTCCGTCCGTGCCTGAAATTTCATATCAGGAAATGTCGAGGCTGCTGTATAGGAGGTATTTCCAAAGAAGAGTACAATGAGAATATTGAAGAGATTGTAAGGCTTCTTAAGGGTGGCGGTCGAGAGATAATACAGCATTATAAGGTGTTGATGCAGGAGGCTGCTTCCAATATGGAGTTCGAGCAGGCTCATATCTACAAGGAAAAGATGCAGTCTCTTGAGCAGCATTACAGCAAGTCTGTGATAATGAGTTCGATTGTCGGAGATGTGGATGTGTTCTCTCTTGTAATTGATGGTCCGGAAGCCTTCGGAAACTTCATGAGGATAAAGGGTGGTGCGGTGGTGCAGTCCTTGAATCTCGGCTTCAAACTGATGATTGAAGAGCCTCAGGAGAGTGTGATGGCTATGTTCATCGGTGAGATACAGTCAAAGTTCGGGACGCTCTCTAGGGAGATCATTGTTCCCTTCAAGCCTGATATGGAACTGGAGAATGTAGAATTCCGTGTCCCCGTAAGAGGTGATAAGCTGGCTCTGCTGGAGCTGAGTGCCCGTAACGCAAAGGAAATGCGCCTGAATGCGCTTAAACAGCAGGAGCATACAGATCCGGATGCATATAAGAATATGGTCATGGAGTCGCTTCAGAAACAGCTTGGTATGAAGGTACTACCTGTGCATATCGAGTGTTTCGATAATTCCAACATTCAGGGAACCAATCCTGTTTCTGCGTGCGTGGTTTTCCGTAACGCTGTCCCGTCCAAGAAAGACTACAGACATTTCAAGGTCAAGACAGTGGTCGGTGCGAACGACTATGCGACTATGAAGGAAGTGGTGAACAGAAGATATTCGAGGATGATTGCCGAGAACCCTGATGATCTGCCTCAGCTTGTGGTCATAGACGGAGGTAAAGGCCAGCTTTCTTTCGCTTATGAGGCCCTTGCCGAACTAGGGCTTACTGACAAGCTCACATTGATTGCTCTGGCAGAGCGTATGGAAGAGGTCTATAGGGTGGGAGATCCATATCCTATGTTCATAGATAGGAATTCTCCTGCTTTGAAGGTGCTGCAGCAGATCCGTGATGAGGCACATAGGTTCGGTATTACATTCCACCGAAAATTGCGCGGAAAGTCTCAGATAGAGTCGGCACTTAAGAGCATCAAGGGAGTCGGAGAAAAAACGGAGCAGAGGCTTTTGCTCCATTTCGGCAGTGTAGCACGTATTGCCGCTGCATCTGTCGATGATATAGCAGCCTTGGTCGGCCGCTCTCTTGCAGAGACGATAAAGGCAGCCCTTAATTCCGATCATGAAGTTCAGAATAATTGATATGGATATGAATAATCGTGTATTATCTTTCTATGACTGGTTCCTCATTGTAGGAGTCATTGCCTCGAACATCATCTATTCCATTCTTTCAGATAATATCGATATTGTCGGGTCTGTTGCTGGAATTGCCGGAGTCCTTTGTGTCGTTCTTGTAGCGAAAGGAAGCATCTGGAATTATCTGTTCGGTATCATCAATGTGTCGATGTATGCCTATATCTCATACAAAGCCTCTCTTTATGGTGATGCGGTCCTTAATGCATTCTACTATGTTCCCATGCAGTTCGTAGGCTGGTGGCAGTGGAGGAAAAGAGGTGCTGCTATGTCCGAAGCGGAATCCGGAGGTAAAGGAGTTCAGGTACATGCCCGTCGCTTCAACTGGAGACATAGGCTATTTCTTGCATTAGGATGCACTATATCGGTAGTGGCCGTTGGATTTATTCTTAAACACTTTGGTGATCCTCAGCCATTCAAGGACTCTACGACGACTGTATTGAGCATAGTCGCTCAGGCATTGATGGCATTGGCCTTCATGGAGCAGTGGGTGCTGTGGATCATAACCAATATCGTCAGCGTGGTAATGTGGGTTGTCTGCGTGTCTCGTGGAGAGGCTCATGCGGCTGTCATGGTCATCATGTGGACTTTCTATCTTCTGAATTCCATCAATGGTTTCAGGGTATGGCTGAAGCTGAGCAAAAGGGCTGAGCAGTAAAAATTTTTATTTTCCGTTTTTTTTTATTTAATTTGCATCGTTTTAGCGCAAATACGTGTATTAAGATACTAATTTATTTAATTAAAAATTTAACGTTATGGCTAATATTGCAGAAGACGTAAAGGCAATCATCGTTGAGAAATTGGGCGTTGATGCTTCTGAAGTTACTGAAACAGCTAGCTTCACAAACGATCTCGGTGCTGATTCACTCGATATCGTAGAGCTTATCATGGATTTCGAGAAGAAGTTCGATATTGAGATTCCAGATGATGACGCTGGTGATAAGATCGCAACTGTAGGCGATGCTATCAAGTACATTGAGGACAAGGTAAACGCAAAATAATTTGTCTGAAATAGACTGAAAAAGGCTGGTCGATCGACCAGCCTTTTCTTATGTATCTTACTCCGCAGACTTAGGTGCGGAGAATGTAATCTTCAATTGAGGCTTAGGAACTCCATCTGCTCCTGGACCTGTAAGGGTTGCATAGTAATAACGGTCCTTGTCCAATGTCACGGTACCCTTTGTTTCAGAAGATGTGTTATAAGCAGAACTAGCGTACATGGCCATCATCATGTAATTATAGTAATTGCTGCCATAGCCATAACCGCCATAACCGCCGTATCCACCATAGCCACCATAGCCATATCCATATCCGCCGTAACCGCCATAACCGTATCCGTATCCATATGGATCGTACATCATGTTGTTGTAATATGAATTGTACATCAGATTCTGATAGTAGTCGTTCATGGTAGTACTGCTGTTCTGAGAATCCGCAATTTCTTCATACATTATAAGGAACCAGATGTCGTATTTGCTGATCTTGCTCGCGAAATCCTTGTCGTTTCTGTCGAGTTTCAGAATCTCCTGGACATGATGGCTGACATCCGGGCTGTATAATGAGAGAGATCTGTTGATATCTCCCTGATTTTCCGAGCTGATGCTGGAATCGGTAAGACCGGCATATGAAACATATCCTCCTTCTGAACTTCTGAGTCGTACTGTAGGACTCAGGATCATAGGATATTTTTCAAGTGCCTCGTAATCGCCGGCAACATCGTATGGAAGGATGATGGTAGCCTTGTTGATGACCACCTCTGAAGGGTCCTTGATTCCCCTTTCAGAAATGAGATCTTCAACGATATCCTTGATTTCAGATGCGCTTATGACAGGTTTGATTCCGCTGCCGCCTTCTATATAAAGCTTGTCCCTGCTTCCGTTCTCCCAGTCGCTGATGAACTGGTCAGCCGATTCATGGCTGCTTGTGTTGAATGCAAACTGAGTTGGATAATCAGCGTCATCGGCCTCCATGAATTCCGCAGGGCCGAAGAAGAAAAGGAATGATGTGTCAACAGGTTCATCGGAATGATCGTATCTGGCTGTGATCTTCAGCTCAGCGTAGTTTCCGGTGATGTATCCGTACGTGTCGGTCTGGATGTTGAGATTGAACATGTTGATTCTTCCACCTTCGCTCGCCGGCTCATCAGTCGTTATGAAAATTCCAGGAAGGTCGTTTACATAGAAATCCATGCTGTCAAGACGTGCTTTTTCAAGTCTTTTCATGAATGATTCTGTGAACTCCTTGCTGAAATCGAATGAAAGCGAGTCGCCTCCGTCATATACCGGGGTGCCTACTGTGATCCTGTTGTCAAGATCCAGATACTCGGCCCTTATCTGAGGATTCATGAATGCTCCTGCATAAAGGACGGTCGAGTCAAGAGGCTTTTTCAACTCGGAAACGTAGATGTTCTGCAATATCCTGAGCTGGGCGTCTCTGACTGTTGAAAGCGTATCTCTCACAGCAGTCAGATGGAACTGCCTTATTTTTGTATCCTCTCCGAAATCGATGCTGTCCACGAAAGGAACGAGGGTAAAGCTTGTGCTCTTGACACTGGTTCCGAGCACCTCATCCTTTACGGCTCCGAATGTGAAGCGGCTTGTGCTGTATCCGGAAAGACTGTCTGCCATTTCCAGATGGATATCCTCAAGTTCTACAGCGTCAGGGGAGAATACATCCCACTGATGCTCTGTCGGTATGAAGTTTTCTCCGAGTTCCTCGTCAACATTTACACATGATGCAGAGCCGAACAGTATCGCACCGATAGCCGCAATGCGGCTGACTCTGCCAAATAATCTGAAATTCATTATAACTGATCGTAAAAACTATTGTAATCTTCAATGTATGAGCCGTCTTTCATGGCTTCAGCATTGTACGGGAGTACAGGAAGTCCTGATCCTTCACAGAAAGCTTTAAGCTCATCCGCAACTCCTTCAGCTCCTAAAATGATGCCGTCAGAATATCCGGCAGCCAATTTTGCAAGATTTATGCCAGTAGGTTCGGACATTATATCCACATCCTTTTCTCCGACTCCGGAGAACAGGATCTTGTCCTTGAAGTCAGCAGGGAACAGATCTGAAGGTGTGTCGTCGTAAAGCGAGAGGACTACCTTGCTTTCTGAGAATATCGGGTCATCCTTATACGCTTTCTTCAGGTAGAGAGGGAGGATGTGCGAAATCCAGCCCTGACAATGAATGATGTCCGGAGCCCAACGCAACTTCTTCACTGTCTCAAGAACGCCTCTTGCAAAGAAAATCGCTCTTTCGCCGTTATCCTTGAAGAATTGTCCGTTTTCATCGTGATATACGCTCTTGCGATGGAAGTAATCCTCGTTGTCAATGAAATAGACCTGCATCCTGGCAGCTGATATGGAGGCTACCTTGATCACGAGCGGCCTGTCCACATCGTTGATTATGATGTTCATTCCTGAAAGACGGATCACCTCATGAAGCTGATTCTTTCTCTCGTTGATGCAGCCATATCTTGGCATGAATGATCTGATCTCTTTCTTTCTTTCCTGTATTCCCTGCGGGAGGTATCTTCCGATATTGGCGATATCTGTCTCAGGGAGATATGGAAATATCTCCGAGTTGACGAACAGGACTCTTTTGACCGAATTACCCATACTGCTTAATTTTAATGACAAAATCTCTACAAAGGTAAGAATTTTTTTTGAATTTCACTATCTTTGACCCCGATATGGCCAATAGAGATAACAGGATGATGCGCAGGAGGCTCAGGAATGCCTACCTGTCTTCGGTCATCAGCATTAGCCTTGTGCTGCTGCTGGTGGGGGTAGCCAGTATGCTCCTGGTGAATGCAAAAGGCGTTTCTGATTATTTCAAGGAAAACATGCAGGTGTCGGTGATGATGAAGCAGAATGTCACGGACGAAGCTGCTCTGGAATATAAGGAAACGCTTGATGGCGAGAGGTATATCAAGAGTACCGTCTTTATTTCAAAGGAGCAGGGACAGAAAGAGCTGGCCGAGCAGTTGGGTGATGATTTCCTTGATGTGTTCGAAACATCTCCGATCCCGGTGTCCATAGATGTGACGCTGGAAGCGGATTATGTTTCTTCCGACAGTCTGGAGGTGGTAAGGGCGGAGATCGCTGAAAGTCCTCTCGTAGAAGAGGTGGTTTACCAGAGGTCGCTTGTAGATGCGCTTAATGCCAATCTCAGCAGAATCTCCCTTATCCTCAGCATTTTTATCGCTCTTCTGCTTTTCATCTCTTTTGTGCTTATCAACAACACGGTAAGACTCAGTGTATATGCAAGGCGTTTCACGATACATACAATGAAACTTGTAGGGGCTACGCGATCCTTCATACGTGCTCCTTTTCTTGTGCAGTCGGTCTTTCAGGGCCTTTTTGCCGCTTTCCTGGCCATTATAGTCCTGCTGGGACTCATGTTCCTCATGAGGAGCGAGTTCTCCCAGCTGTTCGAGATCTTCCGCATGGAACTTCTCCTTCTTGTAATGGGCATAGTTGTTGCGGCTGGTCTTGCCATCTGCATGATCAGCACTTTCTTTGTCGTGAATAAGCTCATATCATTACGTAAAGACGAACTTTATTATTGATTCAGAATGGAAAACAACACAAAAATGCCAATTACCCTTCGTGGGCTCAAGCTCCTTCTCATAGGACTTATCGTCATGGTTTCAGGTTATATCCTTATGACTGGAGGCGGAAGTGACGATCCTGAAGTGTTCAACTATGCGATGTTTGATTTCCGCCGTATGGTGGCGGCTCCTATCGTCATCATTCTCGGTATCGTCATAGAGATTGTGGCTATAATGAAGGTGTTCAAGGACTAAGGTATGGAGTGGTTTGAGGCTGTGCTTTTAGGGCTGCTGCAGGGGTTGACCGAGTTTCTGCCTGTCAGCAGCAGCGGTCATCTTGAGATAGGAAAGACTTTGCTTGGAGTGGAGACTTCCGATGATCTGCTTTTTACCACAATGGTTCATGCGGCTACCGTGCTGAGCACCATCGTTGTGTTCAGGAAGCAGATATGGGATCTGCTGAGCGGTTTTTTCTGCGGACTGAAGGACTGGAAGATTGTAAGGAACGAGGCCGGAAAGAAGGTGTTCTTGTGCAATGACCAGACTGACTATCTGCTCAAGATAGCTCTGTCCATGATCCCGGTGATGATCGTCGGTCTTTTCTTCAAGGATCAGGTGGAGTCGCTGTTCGGATCCATTCATGTTGTAGGCGCCGCACTTGTCATTACAGCCCTGCTCCTCTTCTTTTCCGATTATGCATCTAGGCCGGGACGCAAATCTATCTTTCCGGCTAACGAATACAGGAACGGTCTATCTTACTGGCAGGCTTTTGCTGTCGGACTCGGCCAGGCTTTCGCTGTGGTGCCGGGGCTCTCGCGCTCAGGTACAACCATTTCGACAGGTCTGATCTGCGGTGTGAAGAGAGAGGTGATGGCCCAGTTCTCTTTTCTCATGGTGCTGGTTCCTATCCTTGGAGAAACATTCCTTGAAATTGTCGGGGGAGAGTTCGGAACTTCTTCCGTAGGAGCATTGCCTCTTGTCTTAGGCTTCGTATCTGCCTTTATATCAGGCCTTTTTGCCTGCAAGGTCATGATAACTCTCGTAAAGAAAGCAAAGCTAAGCTGGTTTGCGCTTTACTGTCTGGTGGCGGCGATATGCATTTTCATTTTTGCCTGATAGGTTATGGAACAGAAACGCCTTACATATTTCGTGTCTGATGTGCATCTTGGGCTCAGGGTCGGCGATCCCGATGACCGTGAGCGGCGTTTTGCCGGTTTTCTGCGTTCTCTTCCGGAAAATACCGAGGCAGTCTATCTGCTTGGGGATATATGGGATTTCTGGTACGAATACCGCGATGTGGTCCCGAAAGGATATGTGCGCGTCTTTTCAGCTCTGCAGGATCTTATGGACAGGGGAGTGAAGGTCTTTTTCTTCCAGGGTAACCACGATGTATGGACATACAGCTATTTCGAGGAACTCGGCATGAAGAAACTTTCTCAGCCGCATTTTGTCGATATTGGCGGCAGGAGGTTCTGTCTCGGACATGGAGACGGCCTCGGCCCTGTTCCTTTCGGATACCGTTTCCTCCGTGGACTTTTCCACAACAGGGTTGCCCAATGCCTTTTCAGTCTGCTTCATCCATGGATTGCCTTCCGGTTCGGTAACGGCTGGTCCCGCAGCAACCGTCTTGCCCGTCATGAAGAGTATGTATTCAAAGGCATGGATGAACCACTCTGCAGATTTGCAGATCCGTATTCTGTTGAAAATGAGGTGGATTATTTCATCTTCGGACATTATCATGTCTCCGTAGATATGCAGCTCCCTTCAGGCGCGCGCCTTTATGTGCTGAAGGATTGGATGAAATCATCTCCATACATCTGTTTTGATGGTACGGATATCCTTGATTCTTCATTCTAGGAGGTTTCGTGCTGTCATTATGAGGATCGAAGCGGCGTGAAAATCTCTATCTGTATTTTTCCGGAATAGGCATTTCCGGCGGATCCTTCCAGAACAATGACCAGTAGAAGGCCGGAAAATCACCGTTTTCCCATATTTCGACCAGCTCTTCCGTAGCTTTGTCTTCTCCTTCCGGGTCATAAGGCTTCTTAAGGTCGGAACCGAATACTTTCGCTATGCCCTGCCAGAAACCGGCAGTGATGCCGCTCTTGTAGTCCTTGATTATCTTGAATGAAGATTTTCCCACTTCTCTGTCTATGAGCTTCATTATCAATGCACCCTGTGAGACAGTGAGACTTCGCATCTGGCCTTCGAATACATCGAAGAGCTCTTTCTGGACCTTGCTGATGTACTTTTCTCTCTTGATTCCTCTGAGCTTGTCCGCTGCAATCGTGCTGTCGGCCTCCATGACCATTTTCTTCGCTACGAGCGCGTATGGATACGCCTTGCTGAAGTTGTGTACCAGGCGATAATATTTTCTCCATTCCCTTCCTTTCATCTTTGGAAGGCGTGAATATACCTTTGATGCACGGATGTGGTCGATGTATATGGTGTCATTGCCTTCGACGATGAATTCCATCAGCTGTTCCTCGCTTTTGGGCTGGGAACTCTTCTGCTGCACCGTCGCCTCGACCTTCTTCTTCTCTTCTGCCTTCTTGCGCTTGAACAGCTGCGCATGACAGATCCCGCTCAGCGAGGGCATGAGTGTCAGAGCCAGAACAGCTGTGATATGTATTATGGTTTTTCTCATTCGTCTGTCAAGGTCAGAACCCTGCAAAGTTAGTAATCCGGAACAGATATGCAAAATCCTTGCCTTTCCTAGGCGTCATGAGGTCTGAAAATACCCTCATGCCAAAGTGGTTTTTGGGGAAATCGACAGTGGTCGAAAATATGTGCATAAATTTATTAACGCCTTTCGTAACTTCGTGAAAATACGCATTTTAGCTTTCAAAAACTTCGGTCGAAAATATGTGAAAAATTTTGCAGATAGTATTGTGGTTTCAGAAAAAATGACTATCTTTGCAACCCAATAATTGAGGACGACTCCGCCCAACCAGCTGATACTCAATTAGTTAGGGATATTGTGAAATATTTTCATTAAAAGTAATAGAGCAATGTTACAACCAAAGAAAACCAAATTCAGAAGGCAGCAGAAAGGCCGCATGAAAGGTCTCTCACAGAGGGGAAACCAGCTTGCGTTTGGCTCATTCGGCATCAAGACCT
>JAZLAS010000035.1:0-28104 GCA_045613365.1 Candidatus Cryptobacteroides sp. | reverse complement strand
CCACTTTTGCGAAGCGGATTACTTTACCATTGAGTGTATATCCTGTCTGAACTACATCGAAGACTTTGCCTTTCTGTTCTTCTTCCTGAACAGGGAACTGTGCCACAGCCTCGTGGAGGTCTGTGTCGAACGGCTGGTCCTTAGCCTCGATGACAGCAAGACCCTTGGACTTCAGGTAGCTCATTAATTTATTGTAGATCAGCTCTGTGCCTTCCTTTGCTGCATCGCTGTCATTCGAGTCCTTGAGTACCTGAAGCGCCCTTTCACAGTCGTCGAGGACCGGCAACATACCCTTGATCGTGTCAGTGGAAGCCATGCTTACAAGCTCGAGCTTCTCCTGTGAAGTACGTCTGCGGTAGTTGTCGAACTCCGCCATCAGCCTTATGTAGTCGTCTTTGTCTTTAGCTGTCTTTTCCTCGAGGACGGCGATCTTCTTTTCAAGCTCCTCTATCTTGGCTTTCTCCTTGCTTCCTCTCTTCAGAAAGCCTTTCTTATCCTCTTTCTTCACTTCCTCCTGAACGGGAGCCTCGCTATCCGACGCGACTTCTTCTGCCACCGGAGTCTCCTGAAGAACCTCCTCCTTAACATTCTGTTCCGCGTCCATTCTTTCGTTTTCTGACATATTTCTTAATCTCCTTAATTGTTATCTTTCCAAATAATAGCGCCAATATCAGCACTATAGCAGTGGCTATAAGCATCTTTTCGTCGATTTGGAAACCGATGGTTTCATTAAACGACCGGCAAAGATACAAATAATCTGCCATCTCAAAAATACTGACATATTGTCAGAAAGGTCGCATTGAAATCTTGCCATGGTTATCAAAATGTCATATCTTGAACGGCGTTTTTTGTTATTAAGATAATTATTGTCATATTTGTATTGATAACAATTCGGGTGTATTATGGAAACTGGTAATAAGGTGACGATCAATGATGTTGCTGAAGCCGCAGGTGTTTCGAAGGGTACTGTAGATCGTGTGCTGCATAATCGTGGTGAAGTGTCCAAGAAAAGCAGGGAGAGGGTCCTTCGTGTCATCAAGGAACTGGGTTATATACCGAACCTTCAGGCATCTCTTCTTGCCTCGCAGAAACGCCATGTCATCGTATGCATGTTTCCGGAATACGAACCTGGCGAATTCTGGTCGCTTACAGATAAAGGAGTGAATGAGGCTGCGGCTATCGTTGCACGTTTCGGCATAGTCGTAAAGACTGTCAAATACGACCAGTACAGCATAGAATCTTTCCGTTCAGCATGTGCCGAAGTTTTGGCAGAACGGCCTTCAGGGGTCATCCTGGCGCCGATGTACCGTTTTGAAACGGTCAATTTCGTAAGCGAACTTTCACGCTCCGGCATTCCTTACATGTTCATAGATTCAAAGATCGATGATGACGGTTATCTCGCTTATTTCGGAATGCCGATGTATCATAGCGGAGTGCTGTGCGCGGATGTTCTGACTGACGGACGTGAGGTCCCGGAAAAAGTGTTTGTCGTGCGCATCGCCCGAGACAAAAGAGGCCTGTCGGACCCGACAGCTGCCCGCAGGTCCGGCTTCATGGACTATATGGCGGAGCATTATCCTGATGTCGAGGTGGTTAATGTGTTCATTGATCCGAAAGACAGGGATAATATCTATAGTAAACTTGACGGAACCATAGGGGAGTATTCTGGCCGCAAATTCATCGTCATGTTCAATTCCCGTATCCATATTGTGGCCGATTATCTTGCTTCGCGGAGCATGACCGGATGCAGGGTCGTCGGTTTTGACGGACTCGAAAGGAATATCTCTGCATTGAAGAGGGGAGAGGTACAGGTGCTCATTGCTCAGCATACTGACAGGCAGACAGTTGAGGCTATAAATGCCATGACTGATTACCTTCTTATGGGCAAGGAAGTTCCTAGGAAAGACAATTTCACACAAATGGATCTGCTTACCGGATACAACTGCGATTTCTATTAAATCCTTAATAATTCTTGTTAATTATCGTAGTTTTAATTAAATTTGCAAGTTATAAACAATAAACTATAACCGGTAAGTATGGCAAAATTCTTCGATCCGCCTCAGGCAAAGCCGCTTCTTCCGAAAGAGAAGATCGACAAGGTGTTCAAGTCTATGAGATTCAAGGTCTTTATGGGATCTTTCCTTGGTTATGCTGCATATTATCTTGTGCGCAAGAACCTTTCGCTGGCTTCGGCCGATATGATTGCAGAAGGACTCATAGATAAGCAGGGAGTGGGAATTGCAGCTTCGGCGGTATCCATTGCATATGCGTTCAGCAAGTTTATCATGGGTACTCTTTCTGACCGCTCAGATGCACGTAAATTCCTGACTGTAGGACTTGTAATAGCATCGCTTGTGATGATGTCGGTGGGTTTCCTTCCGTTCTCGACGGTAAATCCTGCAATCAACGTTACGATGCTCTTCGTCTTCATGCTGTTCGTTGGTGTCCTTTCCGGAATGGGCTGGCCTCCATGCGGCCGAATCATGGCCTACTGGTTCTCCAACAATGAGCGAAGCTTCAAGATGTCCCTCTGGAATACATCACACACAATCGGAGCCGGTACTCTCGGTATCCTTGCCATCTTCGGAGTAGGCCTGTTTGCTGATCTCGGCATCGAGCAGACATGGAGGGCGAACTTCATCGTTCCTTCCGCTTTCGCTCTTGTGATCGCCATTTTCTGCTGGTGGGCGCTTCGTGATACCCCTGAATCATGCGGACTTCCTTCGGTTGCAGACTGGAGAAATGACCATTCAGGCGTGAAGACCAAGGAAAAGGTGGGCGAGAAAGTGCCTTTCAAGACTCAGCTTTTCGACTATGTGCTCAAGAACAAGTGGATCTGGATGATCGCTCTTGCAAATGCATTCGTTTATATGGTGAGATATGGTGTCGGTGACTGGTCGCCTACATACCTTCAGGAGACAGGTATCATGACAGCTGCCGAGAGCAAGCTCGCCTTCTCTATCCATAACTATGTGGGAGCTGTCGGAACTATCGTATGTGGCTGGGTATCAGCTAAGTTCTTCAAGGGCAAGTGCGCTCCTCCTAACATCATCTTCATGACACTTGTGCTTATCGGCTGTATCGTTTACTGGCAGGTTCCAGCTCTCGCAGCCGCTACTGGCATCGCAGCAAAGGTATGGGTGTATGTGGCTCTGATCCTTATCGGATTCTGTATCTATGGTCCTGTAGCTCTTGTAAGTATTCAGGCACTCAACCTTGTTCCAAAGAATGCGGCAGGTACTGCAGCGGGTTTTGTAGGACTCTCGGGTTATCTTATCGGTGACTCACTTCTTTCGAAGATCATAGTCGGAGGTATCGCTGACAAGAGCTGGGATATGGCAAACTTCACTATGGTGATCGGTGCTGTTCTCGGAATCGTGCTTTGTGCGCTTACTCTCAAGTCTGAAAAGCAGGCGGAATAATTACAGTATTTTATTATATGAGAAAATTAATTTCAGTTTTTACTTTGATCGCTGCATCGCTGCTTCTGGCTGTTTCATGTGAGCCGGAACCTGTTGACGGAGGTGTGACTCAGGAAGAAATCAGCCTTATGATCAGTCTTCCTTCCTCTATTGAAGGTGCTGCAGGTGACGTGATCACTGTAAAGTATTATTCAGGTAAAGGACCAAAGAAAGGTGATGTGGTCGTATTGAAGAAGGCCTCTGCAGACGTTGTATGCCAGATCGTTACGATAGCATCTGACAGCTTCGGCTTTGAAATCGCCCCTGAGGTCGAGTCTGGAAAGTATAGCTTCTGTATCAGAAGAGGTACCCAGACAAAGGCTGTTAAGGATGTTGATTTCAAGATCATCAAGAGAGTTTCGGTTGAAGAGAAGGAAGGATATAATATATATGGTATCATTACCTGTGATGATGAGGGAGTGCCGGGAGTGGTCGTTTCCGACGGAGTCGAAGTGACCGTTACCGATGAGGACGGCGTGTATTATCTCAAGTCTGAGGAGTATAACCAGACTGTGTTCATGTCGGTTCCTTCAGGATATGAGGCTCTTTCCAACGGCGTGCTGCCTGATTTTCATAAGAAGATCGACGGAAGTCCAGCAACAGTCGAAAGAGTTGACTGGAAGCTGACCAAGGTGGATAATACAAACCATGTGATGTATCTTCTCGGTGACATGCACCTTGCCAACAGAAACAAGGATCTCGCCCAGTTCGCATTGTTTACCGACGATCTCAACAAGCAGATTGCGGTCAACAAGTCAGTAAGGCAGTATGCGCTTACACTCGGCGATATGACATGGGATCTCTACTGGTATGACAACAAGTACGACCTTTTCTCATATGTAGAGACCATCAACAGCAGCCTTTCTGGAATCCAGGTCTTCCATACTATCGGAAATCATGACCATGAGATGAATATGGCTGGTGACTTCAATACTGTGTCCGCATATAAGACAGCTGTCGCTCCGACATATTACTCATTCAATATCGGTGATGTGCATTATGTCGTTCTTGACAATATCCTTTGTACAAACGATGGTTCAGGAAGCAGGACATACAATTCAAGCCTTACAGGTGATGAGATTGACTGGCTCAGAAAGGACCTTTCATATGTTGACAAGTCCAAGACTCTGGTCATCACCATGCATGCTCAGCTGTATAATGAAAATGGAGCTAATTCTATGGAATATGCTTCTCAGCTTGAGGCGATATGCAATGGTTACAAGACTCATGTCATGAGTGCCCATACCCATGTCATCTGGAATAACGACAAGACTTCTTCAAAAGGCATATTCCATCATAACAGCGGAGCTGTTTGCGGAACATGGTGGTGGACCGGTTATTATACTTCGGGACTCGGCCTCTGCAAGGATGGTTCTCCTTCAGGATATTATGTCTATGAAATGAACGGTACAGACGTCAAGTGGCGTCTGAAGCCTACCGGAAAGGATTTCAAGCATATGTTCCGTACATATGACAGAAATCAGATCGCTTTGACAGCTTCAAACTTTACACCTTCAGCTAAAGCAGATAAAGCTGCTGCATTTGAGAAGACTGCATCTCACTGGGTAGCTGGCAGTTCGGAGAATTATGTCTATATCAATGTGTTTGATTATGACCCTTCCTGGAAGATCGAGGTGAAGGAAAACGGCAATGTGCTCAAGCATGAGGTCGTAAAGACAAAGGACCCTCTACATCTCGTTTCATATGAGGCAATGAGATATAATGCGAACGCAAATCCTACTTCAAGCTTCAATGCATATACGATCAGTTCGCATATGTTCAGGGTGAAGGCTTCATCTCCTACATCAACTCTTGAAATCACGGTTACCGACAGATTCGGCAATACCGCGACCGAGAGCATGAAGCGTCCGAAGGCGTTCTCTATAAATGCATATAAATAACAACCATAATATTAACTAAACTAACTTTTTATGAGATTATTGAAATCTTTCGCTGCTTCTCTGGCTTTGATGCTCGTAGGCTTCAGCGCCTTTGCACAGAGCAGAGAACTGTCCGGAGTCGTACTGGACGCGACTGACTTCCCTCTGGTCGGAGTGGCAGTCATCGTTGACGGAACGACTAACGGAGTAATGACATCGGATGACGGAAGCTTCTCACTCACTGTGCCGGCTTCGGAAGTTGTCCTTAACGTGTCATCGCTTGGTTATGAGACCAAGCTCGTGACTGTTCCTGCTACTCAGGATAAGGTCACTATTTATCTTGCTGAAGACAACATGATGATCGAAGAGACTGTCGTTGTCGGTTACGGTACACAGAAGAAGGTGAACCTTACCGGTGCGGTCGGTGTCGTTGACAGCAAGCAGCTCGAAGACAGAACTGCCCACAACCTCAGCGCAATGCTTCAGGGTTCTGTGCCAGGTCTTAACATTTCGACATCAAGCGGTAATCCTGGCAGCTCAGGATCGCTTAATATCCGTGGTATCGGTTCCATCGGTTCCGGTTCGGATACATCACCTCTCGTGCTTATCGACGGAGTCGAGGGTGAGCTTGACCGTGTAAACCCTGCCGACGTAGAGTCTATCTCTGTCATCAAGGACGCTTCTGCAGCAGCCGTTTACGGTGCCCGTGGTGCATTCGGTGTGATCCTCATCACAACAAAGAAGGGATCTGACAACGAGGGTAAGGCTACAGTTCGTTACAGCGGTCGTTTCGGTTGGGAAGAGCCTACTACTTCTACCGACTATGAGACTACCGGTTACTGGTCTGCTTACATCCACAATATGTTCTGGAAGGCTGATAATGCCAACTCAAAGTACATTCAGTACAATGATTATGACATGCAGCAGCTCCTTCTCCGTATCAATGACAAGACCGAGCATCCAGACCGTCCTTGGACAGTGATCGAGAACAGAAACGGAAAGGATACCTATATGTATTATGCAAATACAGACTGGTGGCATGAGCTTTTCGTTGACCAGCATCCTGTACAGCAGCATCAGATCTCCCTCAGCGGCGGATCAAAGGCTGTGAAGTATTATCTTTCAGGTGCTTTCAACCGTCAGACAGGTATCGTGAAGGCTAATCCTGACGTATTTACAAAGTACAACCTCCGTTCGAAGATTGATTTCCAGATCAACAAGTGGGCTAAGATGAGCAACAATACCTCATTCTACAGCTCTACATATGACTATCCGGGTGTTGGAAACGTTGAGAACGCAATCGCATATGCCGCTAACCACGGTCTTGCATGCTTCCCTCTCCAGAACCCTGACGGATCTTGGATCTATTCGACTCCACACCTTAGCTACAAGGTAGCAAACGGACGTCACATCGTTTACGGAAACGGTTATAACACCAACCTTGACCGCAAGACTGACTTCGCAAATACTACAGAGCTCACAATCACTCCTGTAAAGCAGTTCAGCATCGTAGGTAACTTCACTTACAGATTCCATCAGAACCGCAACACCAACAGATCTACCAATATGGTCTATTCAGACTATCCTGGCCAGTTCGGTGCATATACTACAGGTGCCGGTGACAACAGCCTCTATGAGACAGTTCAGACAATGAACTATATCGCAGCCAATGTATTCGCTACATACGAGGATACATTCGCAAAGAACCATAACTTCAAGGCTATGGCCGGATTCAACTATGAGTCATACTACAGAAAGGCTATCGATGCTACAGGTTATGACCTCATCACTGACGAGCTCTCTGACTTCAACCTCATCACTACTACAAGGCAGCCGGTTCTTGGCGGTGGTCAGACAACTTATGCCCTTGCTGGATTCTTCGGACGTATCAACTACGACTACAAGGGCAAGTACCTCGTTGAGATCTCAGGCCGTTATGATGGTACATCACGTTTTGCCGAGGGACACCGTTTCGGTTTCTTCCCATCAGCTTCACTCGGTTGGCGTATCTCTGAGGAGCCTTGGTTCGCTCCTGCAAAGGATGTAGTGAACAACCTCAAGCTCCGTGCATCATTCGGTAGCCTCGGTAACCAGAAGGTTACAAACAATGCATGGATGAGAAAGATCACATTCGACAACTTCGCAGAATATTCTTTCGATGGCTCGGCAATGGGCCGTTATGCTACCATTTCAGCTCCTAATGCATCAGACCTTACCTGGGAGACTTCTACTCAGTACAACGTCGGTATCGATGCAGGCATGTTCAACGACAAGCTTACATTCACAGCAGAAGGCTTTATCCGTGATACAAAGGGTATGCTTCAGCAGGGTGTGGCTCTTCCAGGCGTATATGGTGCAAACTCACCTCTCATGAACAGTGCTGACCTCCGTACATCAGGTTATGAGCTCTCTATCAGCTGGAGAGATCAGTTCGACCTCGGCGGAAGACCATTCGGCTACAGCATCATGGCAAACCTCAGTGACAACAAGACCATCATCACTAAGTATGACAACCCTGAGAGAACCTTCGCTAAGGATTATTATGAGGGAATGGAGCTCGGTGAGATCTGGGGATTCGTTACTGACGGCCTCTTCCAGACAGATGCAGAGGCTCAGGCTTATGCAGATCCTTCACAGGGCGGTATCGACCTCAGCTATATCACAAAGCGTCTTACAGGCGGTTGGCTTGCCGGTGACCTCAAGTATGTAGATATCGACGGTGACGGTAAGATCAGCCTCGGTTCTGATACAGTTGACAAGCCTGGTGACCGTAAGATCCTCGGTAATGCAAATGCTACACTCCAGTATGGATTTACTCTTGGCTTCGATTATTTCGGCTTTGACGTGTCTGCATTCTTCCAGGGTACAGGTAACCACTATTGGTATCCTAACGATGAGTCAATGGCATTCTGGGGACCATATTCTCGTCCTTACTGCTCATTCATCGCTGATGATTTCCTTGATCATGTATGGGCTGAGGATAACAAGGACGCTTATTTCCCACGTCCACGTGCTTACTCAGCATATACATCAGGTGCTTATCTTGCTAATGTCAATGACCGCTATCTTCAGAATATCAGATATCTCAGATTCAAGAACCTCACTGTAGGTTATACTGTTCCTCAGGTAGCTACAAGGAAGATCGGTATCGAAAAGGTACGTGTTTACTTCTCTGGCGAGAACCTCGCTTACTGGTCTCCACTCAAGAAGCATAGCAAGTATATCGATCCGGAGGCAGCGTTTGACAGATCTGGACGTTACAACAACGCATTCTACCCTTGGCAGAAGACCATGATGTTCGGTGTTGACATTACTTTCTAATCAAGTGTAATCATTAAAGAATTATGAAGATGAAAAAATATTTGATAATCATAGCTGCTGCAGCACTCGCCTTCGCTTCTTGTGATATGCTTGACAAGGAGCCGTTGTCGGAGATGTCTCCAGAGTCCTACTTCAAGACTGAGCAGGACCTGCAGCTTTTCTCAAACACTTTCTATAACAATCTTTTACCTAAGTCACCATATGGCTTTCAGAGTGACCACTATGTGAAGCAGACAATGTCTGATGAACTTCATGGCGGTTCTTACCGTGTCGTTCCTAACTCAGGAAGCGGCTGGTCATGGGGTGACCTCAGAAAGATGAATACTCTCCTCGGATATATCAACAACTGCGAGGATGAGGGTGCTATCGTAGAATATACAGCTCTCACCAAATTCTTCCGTGCTTTCTTCTATTATGAGAAGGTAAAGAGATTCGGTGATGTTCCATGGATCGATACTGAGCTCGGTTCTGCTGATCCTGCTCTCTGGAATCCTAGAGACAACCGTGAGGTAATCATGCAGCACATGCTTGAGGATATCAACTATGCTATCGAGAACCTCCCTGAGCCTACTTCGCAGTTCCGTGTGAACAAATATACAGCTCTTGCGCTCAAGGCACAGTTCTGTCTTTTCGAGGGTACTTTCAGAAAGTATCATGCAGGTGAGTCAACTCTCAAGACTCTCCCTGCAGATGCAGCTACAGCTGATTTCTATCTTCAGGAAGCTGCCAATGCTGCAAAGGCTATCATGGACAGCGGCAAGTATTCTCTTTATTCGACAGGCAAGCCAAATCAGGACTACCGTGACCTCTTCGTTCAGGAGAACTGCGAGGGTATCAAGGAGTTCATCTTTGCCATCAAGTTTGATTACGGTCTGGCTATCTTCCATAACGGAACAGCATACGGACTTCTCCCTTCACAGGGCCGTATCGGTGCTACTAGAAAGTTCATCGACAGCTATCTCATGAAGGACGGTTCACGCTTTACAGCTATCCCTGGATATGACAAGATGCAGTTCGCTGAGCAGGTTGCAAACCGTGACCCACGTCTTGCACAGTCTTTCCGTACTCCAGGTTATACCCGTATCGACGGAACAGATATCCTTGCACCGGATCTTTCTTCCAGCTGCACCGGATACCAGACCATCAAGTGGGTGATGTCATGCAAGGCTAACGGTGGCGACTCAGACCGAGTTGACCGTTCGACAAGCGACCTTCCTGTATATCGTTATGCTGAGATCCTCCTCATTTATGCTGAGGCAATGGCAGAGCTTGGCAAGGCAGACCAGACAGTCCTTAACCAGACTGTCAACCTCCTCCGTAAGAGAGTCGGTATGCCAAGCCTTACTGATGACGTGACTGTCGATCCATATCTTACAGATCCTAAAACAGGTTACACCAACCCTAAGATCATGTCCAATCCTAAGCCTGGTGTTCTCCTTGAGATCCGTCGTGAAAGATCTATCGAGCTTGCTCAGGAGGGTAACAACCGTTGGTACGACCTCGTTCGTTGGAGAGAAGGTAAATGTGTTGACCAGCCATTCTATGGTATCTACTTCCCAGGTCCTGGCGAATACGATATCAATGGTGACGGCAAGCTTGACTACTGTCTCTATGAAGGTGACGTGAAGCCTGATTCAAAGGCTACATCTGTTCTTAAGATCGGTGATGAGATCCTTCTTAGCGATGAGGGATATGTCGAGCCACATCAGGGTGAGATACATTCATTCGATGAAAAAAGAGATTACTATTATCCTATCCCAAGCGACGAGCGTTCTCTTAACAAGAACCTTACTCAGAACGATGGTTGGGACGACGGTCTTGATTTCTAACAATAAAACAATAAAGAGATTATGAGATTTTTAAAGAATCTATATATATCAGCCTTGGCAGTCGTAGCCGGTGTTATCGCATTCACCGGCTGCCAGCCAGAGGAGTCTCCGCTTTCAAGAGCTATCATCACCAGCGTTTCAGGTATGGAATTCGCTGCACAGAATGCGGAGCCGCAGACCATTACGGTTTATGCGGATGCTGACTGGACCGTTGAGGCTCCAGACTGGGTTACAGTTGATGTGACTTCAGGAAGCCGTACAATGGATGTCACTGTTTCAGTAGGTGACAATATGCGTGACGGCGCTATCGACAATCCTAAGAAGGATACTATCGTTTTCAGAGGTTATAACCTTCTTGCTCATGCTTATGTGATCGTCAGCCAGGCCGGTGACAAGTTCAGAGATGTTCCTGCTGTGAAGGCTTCTGACATTCTTTCAATGAAGGACGAGGCTGTTGTTATCCTTGACGATGTACAGGTAGTTGCTGCTTCTACAAAAGGCTTCGTTGTTGCTGACGGAACAGCTGACGTATTCGTTGTAAGCGATGAGGCTGTTGCTGTAGGTGACAAGGTTGACGTATGGGGCTCAAAGGGTACAGTCGAGGGTCTTGCTGTTGTCGCTGTTTGTGACAAGGTGGAGGTTACAGGTACTGCTGCCGTTACATATCCTGCTACTACAGACATCACTGCTTCAATCAACACATACGCTCCTTCGAAGATGGAGTTTGTTGAGCTTACAGGTCAGCTTGATGGCGCTAATGTCCTGGTTGAAGGTGCTACTAAGGTGGGTGTAGTTCTTGACCCTACTTCAAACCTCAATCTTTCTGCCCTCAACGGACATAATGTCACTGTAAAGGGTTATAGTGCAGGTGCAACTGCTTCTGTAGTGAATATCATTGCTGTTGAGATCGTTGACCTCGGAGTGAATGAGATCATCTACTTCTCTGATAACTTCGACTGGGTTTCAGACCTTGCAATTGCAGCCGGCTCCGGAGACTCTATGGGTACAAACAGTGATGATAATGCAAAGAATGCATATACTGCAGTTACAGGCTTTGCAGATGCTCTTGCAGCTCAGGGTTACGAGGACCTCTTCCCAAGCTCTAA
This sequence comes from Candidatus Cryptobacteroides sp., assembly GCA_045613365.1. Taxonomy (GTDB): domain Bacteria; phylum Bacteroidota; class Bacteroidia; order Bacteroidales; family UBA932; genus Cryptobacteroides. The sequence goes on along the minus strand of JAZLAS010000035.1, from coordinate 16,507 downwards.
GACTATCTATCTCCAGACCAACTACCTCAAGTTCTCAAAGGGTAAGAATACCAACGGTATCAGATTCCCTCAGATTACGTATGGCGGAACTACCAATGTTGTCCTCACATTCGACTGGGGAGTACACGTGGGATCCGGTGGACCGGATGAGGTTGAACTTGTTATTGAGATTGAGGGTAATGGTGTAGCAGATAAGACAAGCTTCACTCATACTGCAGGTGAATGGGAGTGGCAGACTGAAACTGTGACTATCAGCGGAATCGATGATAACTCTCGTATCGTTCTTAAACCAAGTACATTCACAGGTGTTGTCGATGCTGGTTACTATCGTTGGTATCTTGACAACATCAAGGTCATCCAGGGTGAAGGCGCAGCTCCAACACCTGGTCCTAAGACAGTCTTCGAGGAAGATTTCGAGTGGATCGATGCAATAGCAGTGACTGAGGGCGCGGGTGATGCAGTAGGTGAGGATAATGCAAGTGCAACTGCCCCTAACGTGTGGAAGATGGCTTCAAGCGCAGACTTCTTCGCTAAGTTCAACGAGCTCGGTTACAAGTATCTCTATAGTACTGTAGGTTCGACTGAATTTGCAGAAGGTCCCGCACAGGAGCCAAAGTCAGATGTTGGAAAAGAAGGCTCTATGTATATCCAGAAGAACTATCTGAAGTTTGGTCAGTCAAGCTATAATGGTGCACTTGTACTTCCAGCACTCTCTGCAATCGAAGGTACAGCCAATGTACAGATTGAGTTTGACTGGTGCTGGCAGGTAACAGGTGCTAACAAGGCAGACATTATGACAGTATCTGTGGATGCTACTGTAGGCCAGTTCCCTGATACAGGTGCTTCGACAAGTGCCGGTGTCGAGTCAACTCAGTCCACAGTAGATGGTGAGAGCCACCTTGCTTGGCAGCATGCTACAATCATTCTCAACGGTGCTACAGCAGAGACGGTTCTTACAATCCGTCCAACAAATGCTGACCCGGCTGTTCAGAACCCTGACAGAAAGCAGAATAGATGGTATCTTGACAATATCAAGATCGTTACAGTCGAGTAATAAATCCGTTCAATATGTTAGAATCCAGTGCAGAAACACATCTGCACTGGATTTTTTTATATATTTGTTTTTTTAATAATGCGTTATGAAAAGATTGCTAACAGCTATAGTTCTCGCCATTTTGCCAGTAATAACCTCTCAGGCTTCTACAGGCAAGTCAGACAGAGTCGGCTTTACGGTGAATGAGGTTTCCGTCGCTGGCGGTTTCTATAACGACGACTACAAGAATTGCTCGGTCATCATGGCATCGTATCTTCTTGGACGACATTTCAATGAAAGGCTTTTTGCCGGGGTTTCAGCAGCATGTACCTTTTCTACGTATTATGACGGATATTGGGAGAAGGGCGAACGCGTCTATGGCAGTGATTTCGGCATCAGACTCTTTCTGAATGGCAGATATTTCTTTATGCGGAAATCATTCAGCCCCTATGTAGGCCTTGACCTTGGAGGGGCGACTATCCCGACTCACAGGGGCTTTCTGTCTCCTTATGCCGGTTGTCAGTTGGGTGTGAGATACCTTATGAAGACCCATAAGGTCATCGGCTTCTGCATTGAGCCTGGTATCAGTACGAAGGGCTATTCGGAAATCCTCTTCAAGCTGTCTTTTGAATTCAATTGACGCATTCCTCAGATTTTTTTCTCTTTTTTGCAGCTTTTACCGCGATAAACGGTTATATTTGTAAGATAGGAATATAACAGTTTATCAATGAAAAAGATTCTTTTGGCACTTGTGGCCTTTGCTGCCACATTCAGCGTCCTCTCGGCGCAGGAGTATCTTCCTGAATGGAAGGAAGGATACATGGATATTCATACCATCGCAACCGGAAGAGGCGATGCTACTTTCGTCGTTATGCCTGACGGTACGACACTTATGATCGATGCTGGAGACAATGGAAAGCTCAAGGACCCTCAGCATCCTGATACTACAAAGCGTGCCGGTGAATGGCAGGCTATCTATATGAAGAAGGTCATGGAAGGTCTTCCAGGTAACCGAAAGGTCGATTATGCCATGATCACTCATTTCCATGACGACCATATGGGCAGCATTCGTCAGATGCTTCCTGGCAAGAACGGATATGGACTTTCTGGAATCACTCTCGTAGGCGAACTTATCGGTTACAACAAGCTGATAGACAGGGCATATCCGGATTATGACTTCCCGTCAAAGAAGAATGTTGCGAATGCCAACAAGAAGTTCATGGATGAATATCATAAGTTCGTGAAATATCAGATGGAGCAGGGTATGGAAATGGAGAAATTCGATGTCGGTGCCCTGAATCAGATCAAGATGCTGAACAATCCTAAGAAGTACCGCAAGAATTTCGAGATCCGTAACCTTGCGGCTAACGGTCAGGTATGGACAGGAAAGGGTACATCGGCTGAGAAGCAGTACAAGGGAGATCCTACACTTTTCGATGAGAATGTGAATTCATGTGCAATCCGTATCACTTACGGAGACTTCAGATATTACAACGGAGGAGACCTGAGCGGCGGAAACTGGACGAGCTACAAGTCTCAGGAAAGGGATATGGAGACTCCTGTGGCAAAGGTATGCGGAAAGGTGGATGTCATCAAGGCAAATCATCATGGATATTATGATACCTGCAACGGTTTCTTCATGAATGCGCTTTCTCCTGATGTGGTGATCATAGATGCTCGAAGCAACAATCATCCGGTTCCTTCTACCATGGCCAGAATGACAGATCCGCTCGTATGGACAGAGCAGGGTGAATTCTACATCACTGTCGATAAGGCACATGAAAAACTGAGTGACGAGCTTTGGAGCTATTTCAAGCCTTGGGGTCATATCGTTGTGAGAGTATATGAAGGCGGTGAGGAGTACCAGGTATATGTATTGGATCCGGACAAGCTTGATTATCCTGTCAAGTATAAGTCTGAGATCAAGAAAGCAGGAAAATAAATTTTTATTTATATGAAGAAGATATTTGCATTTACGTTGGCATTGATGCTTTTCGCCGGTGTCGCAGATGCCCGCAAGGTCAAGGGTAGTGTGAAATCCGGTGATGAGAAGCTTTCCGGAGTAATCGTTACGGACGGTGTCAATTTCACGAAGACAAAGAAGAATGGAAAGTTCAAATTTGACATAGAGGAGAATGCTGAGTTCGTTTATATCGTGACTCCTTCCGGATATGTCGCTGACTGGACTTCCGGTGTCCCTCAGTTCTATCAGGAGGCAGCAGGCAGGAACAAGTTCAATTTCGAACTCAATAAGACAGCCTCAGGTGATTCATATTCATTTATAGCAGTGAGCGATCCTCAGGCAAGGAATGAAGAGCATTTTGCCAAGTTTGCAGCTGAACCTGTAGCAGATCTTGCCAAAACAGCTTCAAAGCTTGAAGGACAGGCTGTCGGTATCATTCTGGGGGATATATGCTGGGATGTGCTTCCTATTCTTGAAGATTATAAGAAGGAGATTGTCCGTACAGGCATTCCGTTCTATCCGGTTGTAGGAAATCATGATCATGACCGTAATGCAGAAGGTGGTGACATCGCTGCAACTGCTGCATACAGGAAGATCATGGGTCCGGAGAACTATGCTTTCTTCCTTGGTGATGATGTTGTAATCGTTCTGGATAACATCATCTATTCTGCAAACAAGAAATATATGGAAGGTTATGCACCACATGTCATTTCATGGGTAAAGGGGCTGGAGAGGCTTATCCCGCATGATTCTGACCTCTACATCGCTCAGCATTCGCCTGTGCGCAAGAGAAGACTCGCATACAGCCAGAAGATCGAAAATGCGAATGATATCTTCGATATCGTGAGAGGACATGATGTCATCTTCATCTCAGGCCACAGCCATGTGAACCTTAACCATGAATTCGAGAAGGGGATCGTCGATCATAATGTAGCAGCCATATGCGGAGCATGGTGGGATACAGAGCATTGTACAGACGGTACTCCTCGCGGTTATAAGGTATATACCAAGAAGGACGGCCAGCTCAAATGGTATTATAAGCCGGTTGACCATGACAAGGACTATCAGGTGGAAATATTCAAGCCCGGCCAGGCTTCCAAGCACCCTAACAGCGTTGTACTCAATGTATGGGATTGGGATCCTGCATGGAAAGTCGAGTGGTTTGAAGACGGCAAGCCTATGGGCAAGCTTCTTCCTGTGAGCGATTATTCTCCTGCCTTCATCAATGAGATAAGGTCGGTATATCATGACCAGGGTAAGAAGACTCCTGATTACAAGCTTCCGAGCGCCGAGCAGCATTACTTTGCTGCAACTCCAAGCCAATATGCAAAGAATGTGACCGTATCTGTTACAAGCCGTTTCGGCCAGAGCTGGGTATATAATGTCGATATGTCTGATTATGTCGATGTTCAGGCACATAGAGGCGGTGCTGGCCTCATGCCAGAGAATACCATAGAGGCGATGAAGCATGCTCTCGATATGGGTATGAATACCCTTGAACTTGACCTTCAGGTCAGCCAGGATGGACAGATTGTTGTGTCACATGACCCTTATTTCCACTATCGTTATGCAATCCGTCCGGACGGAAGCTATGTGCAGAAGGAAGACGCTAAGGAGTATATCTATACAATGCCATACAGCGAGGTCGTGAAGTATGATGTCGGAAGCCGTCAAAGCGAAGTATGGCCTGAAAAGGCATGTGTCAAGACAGTCAAGCCTCTCGCTGAGGACCTGATTGACTTCGTCGAGAATTATACCAAGGAAAAAGGCCTCTCGCCAGTCAGATACAATATCGAGATCAAGTCCAAGGATGCTGCCGGTGAGGGACAGAACTGGCCTACATACGATGCATTCGTCACTGCATGCTGCAAGTTCCTTCATTCGAAGCAGCTTGATGACAGACTCGTCGTGCAGAGCTTCGATGTAAGAGCGTTGAACTATATGCATGAGAAATATCCGGAGTTCATACTTTCGTATCTGGTTGATGCCAAGGCTCCTGATTTCGAGACATTCATGGCGAAGCTGAAGTTTACTCCACAGTGGCTCAGCCCTCATCATTCCATTACTGACGAGGCTCTCGTTCAGAAATGCCGTGAAAAAGGAATGAAGATCGTCCCATGGACAGTTGACAAGCCGGAAGACATCAAGCGTATCCTTGACCTCAAGGTTGATGCGATCATTTCGAATTATCCTGACAGGGTTCTGCTCCAGACTAGAGGATATGTTTTCCCTAATGACAAGTAATGAAACGTAATCTTTTACTTATACTGGTCTTTCTGGCTTCTGCGCTTCTTGCGGAAGCCAGAAAAGTTTCAGGCCATGTCGAGTCTGAGGGCAGGGCTCTCTCCGGTGTCATTGTCACTGACGGAAAGAATTTTACCCGTACAGGAAACAATGGAAAGTTCAGAATGGACATAGATGATTCAACAGAATTTGTGTATATCGTCACTCCGTCCGGCTATGTCGCTGACTGGTCATCCGGTGTTCCTGCATTCTATCAGTCTGCAAAAGGCCGCAGAAAGTTCCTCTTCGACCTTCAGAAGACCATGGATACGGACGATTATCATATCGTTGCCATAGCGGATCCGCAGACATACAGCGATGCTCATTTCGATGAATTTGCAGGACAGCCTCTTGCTGATATAGCCGCAACCGCCAAGACATTCGAGGCTCCGTCTGTCGGCCTTACGCTGGGGGATATCAGCTGGGACCGTATAGAGATCCTGGATAAATATAAAAAGGCTGTCGTGCGTGCCGGAATCCCGTTTTATCCTGTTGTCGGGAACCATGACAATGAGGCTTATATAGAAGGTGACGGCAAGGCTTCGGCTACGTACAGGTCAAAGATGGGCCCGGAAAATTATGCATTCTTCCTCGGGCCGGATGTCGTGATTGTTCTGGACAACATCATATATGAAACCAACTTCAAATGCCGTATAGGATATATTGACGAGGTGATGGAATGGGTCGAGGAGCTTGTCACAATGCTTCCTCAGGACGCAGTAATATATGTCGCCCACCATTCTCCTTTAGGTCATGGAGGCAGGAGGATAATCAATGGTGACAGGCTGCTGGAGGCTCTTCGCGGACATGAGATCACTTTCCTCTCCGGACATACGCATGTTAACGGGAACCATATCATCGGAGAGGGGATTACTGAACATAATGTCGCTGCGATCTGCGGAGCATGGTGGGAGACAGCACATTGTACGGACGGTACTCCGCGCGGGTACAAGGTCTTTACAAAGACTGCAGGGGAGCTCTCATGGTACTATAAGCCGGTCGGCTATGGTAAGGACCATATTGCTGAGGCATTCGCTCCAGGCTGCGTCGCAGACCACCCTGATGCTTTTGTCGTCAATGTCTGGGACTGGGATCCGATGTGGAAGGTCGAGTGGTATGAAGATGGAAAATACATGGGTGAAATGACTCCTGTCAGGGCTGTTTCCCCGATTTTCTCTAAGGAAATCGCCGAGGCATACAAAAACAGGGGCGAGGAAATCCCGCGTTGGAAGAGTGCCCGCTCAAGCGGCCACAACTTTGCCGCTGTCCCATCGCCAGAGGCCCGTACTCTCACCATCACTGTCCGTAGCCGATTCGGTCAGGTCTGGACACGTAGTTTTGAAGTTGAATGATTTACAGTTGATTAATATCAGAAAATGGGATTTGGGAAATGGATAGCAGGTGCTCTCGGTTGGGCGATGTTCGGCCCTCTCGGAGGCATATTGGGATATTTCTTCACCTCAAGACTTGAAAAGCTTGCAGAGGCAGCTTCTGTCTATGGTGAAGATCAGACATGGAATCAGGGACAGAGGAACAGCTTCTTTATGAGCCTTCTGGTGCTTTCTACAGCCGTTATAAAAGCTGATGGCAAAACAACGTCAGAGGAAATTTCGAGGCTCAGAGAGTTCTTTGCCAGAAATTTCGGAGTACAGGCTGCATCTGAAGCGGAAGAAATCGTAAGAGAGTTGCTGCAGAAGGATTTCAACCTGTATGAAGTGTGCGGACAGATCCGTTCATGCATGGATTATCATCAGCGTCTTCAGCTGTATCATTTCCTTGTTTCGTTAGGATCATGTGACGGCCTTCACCAGAGGGAGGTGGATGTTCTCGAAACCATCGCTACTTATATCGGGCTGTCTAAAAGTGACTCTGACTCGATCATGGCTCAGTTCAGACCAAGCAATGACAGCAATTACAGGATTCTCGAAATCGATCCGAATGCAACTGATGACGAGGTAAGAAGAGCCTATCGCAAGATGGCTGTCAAGTATCACCCGGACAAGGTCGCCACCCTGGGAGAAGACGTCCAGAAAGCCGCAGAAGAAAAATTCAAGGCTGTATCCCAGGCCTATGAAGCCATCTGCCGCGAACGAGGGATTTGAGAAGAGGCGTTTATCTGTCGCGAGGACGAAATATCTGGCGGTTTTTCGTCTTCGCGGCATGACTGATACTGCTTCTAAGTTACTGCAATTCATAGAGCTCCAGAAGACGGAGCTCTTTTTCGTCTGTCTCTTCGAGGATCTGCCCGATGCGCTCGGAAGCTTTCTGGAGCTGGTCGTAGGGGAGTGTACCGCTGTTAAGGCCTTCTTCGAGTTCTGCTTTTTCGGAAGCCAGTGCTTCGAGGTCCTTTTCGAGCTGCTCCAGTTCCTTCTGTTCCTTGTATGTCAGCTTGCGTTTCTTTGCGGGGGCTTCCGGAGCTGATGCCGCCGCATCCTTTGCGGCTTTTTCCTTGGCTGCCTTCTCTTCTGCACGGGCTAGAGAACGCTGCTCCGCCTCATATTCCTTGATGAATTCGCGGTATTCGCTGTAGCTGCCGACGAAGTCCTTGACAAGTCCGTCTCCGCAGAATATGAACAGGTGATCGACCAGCTTGTCGAGGAAATGGCGGTCGTGGGATACGATTATGAGCGATCCCCCGAATTCCTTCAGGTATTCTTCGAGGATGTTCAGGGTAACGATATCGAGATCGTTTGTCGGCTCGTCGAGAATCAGGAGATTAGGCTGCTGCATCAGTATGGTAAGCAGGTATAGCCTGCGTTTCTCTCCTCCGCTCAGCTTCTCGATCTTGTTGTTGAGCATCTCATGCGGGAAGAGGAAACGGTTGAGCAGCCATGTGTCGTTCACTATGTCAAGGACTGTGTCCTGAGGGTTGAAGGACATGCCGCTCTGGTGATAGTATCCTATCTTCAGGGACTCTCCGCGCTCGATTGTTCCGGTCATCAGTCCCTGACCATCATGTATTTCTGAAGGATCGGTGGAAACCATGTCCGGCGTGAAATTTCCAGTGATTATATTCAGAAAAGTCGATTTCCCGGCTCCGTTGCGTCCGACAATGCCGACTTTCTCATATCTCTGGAAATTGTATGTGAAGCCGTCAAGATAGCATTTGTCGCCATAGTAGAAGCTCAGGTCCTTGCAGTTTACGATCTTGGTTCCGAGTCTTGTGGATCCTTTCATCGCCTCCATGCTGACCTGTTTCTGGGTATAGACCTGCGAAGCCCTGTCCTTGAGGTCATAGAATGCGTTTATACGGTAGCGTGCCTTGCCTGTACGGGCACATGGAGTGCTGCGGATCCATTCCAGTTCTCGACGCAGGATATTGCGGACCTTGTCCGTTTCTGCATTGTAATTGGCGATCCTTTCCTCACGTTTTTCGAGATAGTTCTGATAGTTGCCTTTATAGGTATATACGGCACCATGGTCCATCTCCATGACGATATTGCATACCCTGTCAAGGAAATAACGGTCGTGCGTAACCATGAGCAGGGTACAGCGTGAACGGCTCAGGTAGCCTTCGAGGAATTCGATGGCATCGATGTCAAGATGGTTGGTAGGCTCGTCCATGATGAAGAACTCCGCTTCCGTAGCAAGCATCTGTGTCAGTGCCACGCGCTTCACCTCTCCTCCGGAGAGCTCCTTCATCTTCTGGTCAGGATCATTCAGATTGAAATTGGTCAGGAACTTCACGACCCTTCGCTCATATTCCCATACATGCTCCTGATCAAGTCCCTTGGTGAATTCCTCGCTCGATGACATGATCTGATCGAAGATGCTCTTTTCCGGGTCAAAAGCATATTCCTGCTCCAGAAAAGCGATCTTGATGTCCTTGAGGAACATTATCTTTCCGCCCGAATCCGATTTGTCCTTACCTGCCAGAATCCTCATCAATGAGGTCTTTCCTGTGCCGTTAGGAGCAATGAGAGCGATCTTGTCGCCCTCATTTATGTTGAATCCTATCTTCTCGAACAGAACCTTAGGTCCATAGCTCTTCGATATGTTTTCAATCTGTAGATAGCTTGCCATCTGATCATTTAAAGAATTTATCAACCTCCTTGACAGCATCAGGCAGTGCGAACACAGCCACCCTGTCATATGCCTGAATATGAGTGTCTCCCACAGCGATATAAGACTCATTGCCTCGGATCACGCCTCCTACAATGGCATTCCGAGGGAAATTCATATCCTTGAGTGGCTTCTTCGTGATAGCCGTGTCAGGAGCAACGATGTATTCAAGAACCTCTGCATTTGTTCCACTCATGTATTTGATGAAACGAACCTTGTTGCTGAGCGTGAACTTGAATATACGTCCGGCAGTGATAAGCTTCTTGTTGATGACGGCATCGACTCCCATGCTCTCCGCAAGGCGGATATATTCGATATTCTCGACTTCCGCTATGACTCTTGCCACACCGAGGCTCTTGGCAGCCACGCAAGCGAGGATGTTGGTCTCTGAGTTGTTTGTGACCGCAACGAAGGCATCATATTCCTTGATGGACTCCTCGAGAAGCATATCGGAATTACGTCCGTCGCCATTCACGACAATCACATTGCCCGGCAGGCTTTCAGACAAGGCAAGACATTTTGCCTTGCTCATCTCTATCATCTTGATCGAGTCCATCTGCTTTGACAGCTGTTTGGCAACCATCTCTCCGATAGGACTTCCTCCCAGAATCATCACGCTGTTGACCTCGATGTTGCGTTTGCCGATATATTTCATCAGCATATCCATGCCTTCTCGTTTGGATACGATGAAGACAAGGTCATGATATTTGAATTTGGTATCGAACTTAGGTATGATCGTATCATTGCCTCGCGCTATGGCCACGACCCTGAATTTCTGACCGTCCTCCGCAGCTACCTGGCTGAATTCCACCATGTTCATGCCTATCAGAGGTGAGTCTTCTTCAAGCTTGAATACTCCGATCTGAAGCTTTCCGCGAGCGAAATCCATCGAATCCGTAGAAGCAGTTCTCCTGAGAAGATCCACTATCTCTCCTGCAGCAATCTTTTCCGGATAGAACAGCAGGTCGATACCCATCTCTGTGAACAGGTACTTGTTCTCGTAGGAAAGGTATTCTTCATTGTTGATACGGGCGGTAACCTTCTTGCTTCCCATCTTCTTCGCCAGCATCGCACTTACGATGTTGACATCCTGTGAGTCGGATGGGTTTACAGCGATGAACAGATCCGCCTCGGCAACCCCGGCTTCCTGCAAGGTGCGGATAGCGGAAGGATTGCCTTCTACTGTGACGATGTCTGTATTTGCTGCCAATGCGTCAAGCCTGTCCTGCCTTTCATCTATGACAGTAATGTCATTTGCCTCATTGCTGAGCATTTTTGCAAGGTGAGAACCTACTTCTCCGGCGCCTGCGATAATGATCTTCATATCCTAAATATTATAAAAATCCTTTCCTTGGATGCTTTCAGATATCTTGTCCCCTTTCAAAACAGAGGAAAGGATAATCCATTTCCTGTAAATTCCGGTTACATGTCCCTTGCCTGTCTTCAGATAGCCGGCGATCTCCTGTCTTCCTGGTCTCTTTATCATTCCTGCCGCATCTTTATGTGCCTTCCATACAGACTTGAGGCAGTCTGTCCTGAGTGTCAGCAGATATACCGCAGCAGAAAGACCATCAAGACATTTACGGAACCTTATCCGCGCTGATGCCTTCTTCAGACCTTTGGAAGCAGCTTTTTCCGCTGGAAGTCCTTGATTCATGAACGCGATTGCGTATGTCTTTGCTAGGTTGTTTTCCAGCATCAGGAGATTGTTCCTGAAATTGAGGTACAGCTTGAAAGGCGATGTGGCCGGCAGGGTGCCGCCTCCGACATGGTAAACCATTGATTCCGGCAATACTGTGACTTTATATCCCTCCAGCTGCATTCTCCAGCAGAGGTCGATCTCTTCCATGTGTGCAAAGAATCTTTCATCCAGCCCTCCGAGTTTCTTGTACAGACTGCTTCTTACCATGAGGCAAGCTCCTGTCGCCCAGAATACGTCAGCCGGTGAATCATACTGACCATGATCCGTTTCGAGGTGTTTCATCACGCGGCCTCTGCAGAACGGATATCCGTACTTGTCGATATATCCTCCTGCAGCTCCTGCGTACTCGAACTTTTCCCTTTCCTGCCAGCTGTGGAGCTTAGGAGCACATGCTCCGCAATCAGGATGTCTCTCCATCCATTCTACCAGCGGTTCCAGCCAGCCTTCAGTGACCTCGATGTCGGAGTTGATCAGTACGAAAAGGTCGGAATCTATCTGATCGAATGCTTTGTTGTAGCCTCCTGTAAATCCGAAATTCTTTTCAAATACTATAGTCCTGACTTGCGGGAACATCGTCTTCATGACCTCTAAGGAACCGTCGGTAGAAGCGTTGTCCGCTACAATCACCTCAGCTCCTTCAATTTTTTCGACAGAGCGTATGAGACCGGGAAGAAATTCCTTCAGGAATCCTTCCGTGTTCCAGTTAAGTATGACTACAGCTGTCTTCATCTGTGGGTCTAGTGGCAGCCACAGCCGCAATCACCGTCGTGTCCTTCTCCGCAATGACCGTCACCGCAGCCACCGCATTCTCCCTCATGGCCATGGCAGCCGCCGCAGCCGCAAGAGTGGACGAACTCGCCGTGGAGTCCCTCTGTGAGCTCTTTTTCTGTAGCTTCACGAACGGTAAGGACTTCACCTGTGAAATGGAGGGTCTTTCCTGCCATCTGGTGGTTGAGGTCCATCTTTACGGTGTCTTCGCTTACTTCAAGCACAACACCCGGAATCACTCCGCCCATGCTGTTCATCATCGGAATCGTATTGCCGGGAACTAGGAGGTCTTCACGTACTTCTCCGTTCACCTCGAATGCAGCCTTAGGAAGGTCGATGATCCTGCTAGGGTCGATCTCGCCATATCCGTCCGCCGGTGCGAGAGTCAGGTCGAACTTATCACCTGGCTCCATTCCTTCAATATGCTCCTCAAGCTTAGGAAGAAGGCTTCCTGTGCCATGGATATAGTCGAGCGGTCTTTCGCTCGTAGTATGATCGACAATCTGTCCGTCCACCTCAAGTTCGTAGCTGAATTCCACTACTGTGTTCTGTGCAATTTTCATATTTTCAACGTTGTTTTATTAATTATTCCTTTCCTCTAATGTCGCAATCGGGCTTATGCCGAGAAGACCACGTCTTCGAATGCTAATGATGGAATCTGCCATCTTGAACTAGGACGTGCATCGCTTCCTGCCGCAAGCAGATTGTTCCAAAGCTCGATGATGTTGCCTGTGATGAGCATCTCTCTCACAGGATGTGCTATCTTTCCTTTGCTGAAGGCAAATCCTTCGATGCCGAAAGAAAAGTCGCCTGTGACAGGGTTGCAGTTTCCTCCATTGAAGCCTGTTACAAGTATTCCGTTTCCAGCCAGCTTCAAAATATCTTTCAAAGATACTGTTTTTTCGTATGACTCCAAGTCATTGCCCTTTATAAACGGCATAAGACATGGGCGTGACACATCTTCGATGGTCGGCTCTATCCCCATTTTGTTGGCTTGGTATGTATTGACAAAATATTGTCGGACAATACCGCCTTCGATGACCGAAGTGTCTTTTGTCGCTACGCCTTCGGTGTCGAAGAGCCTTGAACCGTTCATTCCGGGAGTCCTGGCAAGGTCCATCAAGGTCATGCCTTCATGAAAGACTTTCTTTTCCATACTGCCGTCAAGGAATGACATCTTCTGCTGTATGGAGGCGGCATTGAGTGCCGTCAGGATAGGTGAGAGCAGCCTTGATGCGACGGTGGTGTCAACAACCATACGGTATCTGCCGCTGCGCCTTTTCTTCGGGCCGATCTGTCTGACAGCTCTTTCAAGTGCCTTCTTTCCGCATTCTTCGAAATCTGTTTCTGACATTCTTGGAGATGTCTGCCACCAGTATCCGCTATACTTGTTGCCACCTCCATCTTCGATTGTCATCTCGGAGAATGTGCCGAAAGTGGTCTCCTTGTGGCGCCCTTCAAAACCTTGTGAATCGGCAGTGTAGCTGTCGTCGGAGGTGCAGGAATACTCGCATTCCTCTGATATAAGCCTGTAGCCATCCTTCTCGGCCCTGATTGCCTCATATCGGCTGAGCCTGTAAGCATTTGCCAGCCTTGAATCAGAATCCATCTGCTCGTACTCAGGGTCATAAAGCCCGAGCTCAAGTCCCGTGACGGCATCTTTAGCAGTCCTTTCCGGAGAAGGGAGTTTTCTGCAGACATCTTCACCAAGCATTCTGACCATTTCTATGGCTTTTTGGATAAATTCTTCAAGTTCTTTTTCTTCCAGCCTGTTGGTCGAGAATGTCCCGTATCTGTCGTCTGCAAAAATATACAGATATATGGACCTGTCGGCAGAGTGGGTCACTTTGTCCAGCTCTCCGTTCAGGATCGTATATGAGTCCGTCACACATTTGTTCAGATAGACTCTGGCTGCTGACGCGCCGCATGCAAGGGCATGTCTGATGCAATGCTGTGCTAGGGTTATTTCATTAGTCGTGATCATATCATTCTCCTCCCACTGTCAGACTGCTGATAAGTACTGTCGGCATTCCGCATGATACCGGTACGCTCTGTTCCTTTCCGCATGTCCATGTTCCGTTGTCTATCTTAAGGTCGTTGCCGACAGCGACGATGTCTGCGAGTGCCTGCGGACCGTTTCCAATGATGTTTATGTCTTTTACAGGAGCGGTCAGGCGGCCGTTTTCGATAAGGAAACCGCTTTTTACGAAGAATGTGAAGTCGCCTTCTCCGATCTTTACCTGGCCGTTTGAAAACTCATTGACATAAATTCCGTTCCTTACTGAAGAAACTATGCCTTCCGGATCTGCGTCGCCGCTTTCCATGTATGTGGCCCTCATTCTGGGAATAGGGTTGTATCTGAAGTTTTCGCGACGTCCGTTGCCGGTAGGCTTTGTCCCGTACCAGCTGGCGCTGATCCTGTCGTGGAGGTATGAACACAGGACGCCGTCATCGATCATGTATGTCTTTTCGCCCGGAACACCTTCGTCATCGTAGTTGCCGGCTCCACGGTTGTATGCCACAGTGCCATCGTCCACGACGCTGATGCCTTTCGGACAGACCTGCCTGCCCATCTTGTCTGAGAAGATCGACTGTCCCTTACGGTTGAAATCAGCCTCGAATGCATGTCCCATGGCTTCATGGAGCAATATCCCGGAGGCACCTGCACCCATGACCACATTCATCTGCCCGCCCTTAGGCCTTATGGCTTCGAATCTTTCATCTATTCCCTTTACGGCTTCTTCTGCAAGCTCATTCAGCAATTCCTGCCCGATAAGTTCAGCGCCCATCCTGAAACTTCGTGATGCGCTTCTGTTCTCTGTCTTGTCGTTCTGCTGGAATACCGCTGTCACAGTCACGCTTCCCATAGGGCGTGTCTCATAAGTGAGCTCTCCCAACGAGTTGTACATCATCACGTCGCTGACAGAATCGGAAAGCCGTATTATCACTTTGACGATTCTTGTGTCTTTTGCGAAGACAGCAGTTTCAAGATCCTTCATGAAGGTCAGAAACGAATCAGCTCCTTTTTCTCTCCAGTTCTCCTTCATCGGGTAGAAATCGGACTTCCTGTCTGCTATGCTGGCATAAGCTCTTCCCGGGCCCTTTGTGCCTGCAGCTATCGCTGCTGCAGCCTTGGCAGCGCTCAGCATGTCTGACATTTCTGTGTTTTCGGAATACGCATATCCGGTCTTTTCTCCTTTAAGTACCCTTATCCCGACCCCGAAATCAGTGTGGAAGCCTCCTGATGATACTGTACCGTCCTTCAACAGAAGGTTGAAGAATGTGGTGTGTTCAAAATACAGGTCACAATAGTCCCCTCCATGAGCGAGTGCTGTCGCCGAAAGAGTCTGAAGCTGGGGCTCGGTAACCTTGAATATGTTAAGATAATGGTGTTTCATGCAAATTGAATAAAATGTCAGAGTGAAAGGATTTCTCCAGATTCCTCAATGATCCTTTCTCGCTCAGCGGCGATCGACTTGATCTTTTCGAATGTCTCTTCGTCCTTGATGTTGATGATTTCTTTTCCGGAACCTTCCGCTATCACGCGGAACGGTGCCTTGGAATTGTCTGCAAGTATCCATCGCTCGCATCGCGGAGCGTAATGATTGAAGAAGTAGTAGATGCCGACACTATACCTTCTTCGTATCGTTTCTTCAGGAATGTCATGTCCGCCGGTCTCTACCCTTGCTTTCACTCTTTCCACTGCAAGTTCCGGACTGTTGAGCCAGAAGTACAGGAGTGTGACCGTATATCCGGCATCCTGGGCCATACTTACGGTCTTGAGCAATGTTCTGGTGGCCAAGGTAGTCTCTACTGCAAAGTCCATCTGCTTCTTGAGAAGATACCTGATCTTCATGATCATGTAGCGGCTCGCCTGAATCGAGGCTTTTGAGGGATCGAACGGCGAGAGACCTTTTGCAAATTCATCAGAGTTCACGAATTCCCTGCAGTCCAGCATCTCAGGCAGCAGCGAGTATGAAGCTGTGGTCTTTCCAGCTCCGTTGCAACCTGATATTATATATAGTCTTGGCATAAATTAGAGTTTATGTGTGACGCCATAGCCAAATAACGAGTAGTCGCCCTTGCAGGGGTCGTCGGGCCAGATTTCGCGGAAGGCGTCGGTGATCTCCTGTGCGGTCACGATGTCCTTCTGCTTGCGTGATGTCAGTCCCAGAGCCGTTGCCTGTGTGTATACATGCACGTCAAGAGGCAGAATCAGACTGGCCTTATCGGAGTTCTTCCAAACTCCCAGGTCAACCTTGCCGTCATCCCTGACCATCCACCTGCGCATCATGCTGATCTTCTTGTTAGGTGCCTTTCTGTCTACCTTCTGTCCAAAGATCCTGCACCTTATGTCTGTGTCGGTCAGTCCTTCCAGGCTGTCGCGTTCTCCATATATGTTACGCAGGTTTTCGCAGATCTGTGCGAACTGGCTCCACTTTATCGTCCTGTGCAGACTGACATTCTCATCCCTGTATTCTCCGTTCATCACGTAGTCATAAGGTCTCCAGCTCATCTCTTCGAACATCCTGTCACAGTCTCTGACGATCATCGCGCGCCTGCCCCATGCCAGATGAGCTGCCAGCAAGCCGGCAATCTCTACATCGGCAAGAACAGCCTTGCCCGCCTCATACTTGCGAGCAAACTTCGTCGGGAAGATTATCGGGTCTTCCTGAAAGTATTTCGGGTCGTTGTA
>JAZLAS010000034.1:0-11621 GCA_045613365.1 Candidatus Cryptobacteroides sp. | reverse complement strand
AAGGGCGTATAGTTTTACGAAAAGTTGGAGAGGGAGCCAGACATCGGAGCCAGATCTGAGTTTCGCTTTTCTGATGTCGGAGGCAAGGTATGGGTAGCGGCGGAAAAGGTTCAATCCATAGGCTATGGAGTACCATCCTGCCTGGATAAGTATGTCATCGAAGATCGGAGCTACCGGATTCTCGACAGATGACTCATTGCGATACTTCTCGTAAAGGTCGAGGAAATTTAATGCATATTCCTCCTTGCGGCGCCTTCGGCCCTGCCTTGTTATGGAATTCGGGTTATTCTTGCGATAATGGTAAATATCCATATCAAGATAAGCCAGGGACTTGGCCCTACCTACCAGCTGCACAGAGAGGTAGCAGTCCTCAGCATATGAATACTTCGGATGATGAAGTTCATGTTCGAGATACAGGCTACGCTTCACACACTTATTGCACAATGTGCCGAAAGCCCTATGGTTATACATGTTTCTGATATATTGGGCTTTATCTTGTACAGTATATGGTTTTTCCTTCTTTATCGATGAGCGATCAGCATACTCCCTGACATAGTTGAAGAAGATTATATCTGCATCAGTTACTGATGCTGTAGCAGCAATCGCCTCAAATGATCCCGGCGTAAGCCAATCGTCAGGATCGACATGGTACACATAATCACCTGTCACATACTCCAAACCCGTCTTTCGGGCAGCAGGCAATCCTCCATTCTTCTTGTCGACGATAACTATTCTATCCCTTAATGCAGGGAATTCATTATCGATCACATCGTTCAGAACCTGAATGGAATTATCCTTGGTTCCATCATTCACAAAGATGAACTGAACATGAGGATATGTCTGACTGAACACCGATCTGGCAAACTCAGCAATGTATTTCTCGACACCATAAACCGGCACTACCAGAGAAATCACTATATCTTTATTCATAGGCACTATTTCTCGAATCTTGACTTTTGAGGGAATTTCTGCTCGAAGGCCTCGATCATAGCAGTCCTTAACTTCAGGTAACGCTCTTCACTGAGGCGGACATCGTTGACACACATGAGATTACGTGTCGGAGATAATATGAATGACTTCAGTTTCTCAGGGGAAGTCACTGCCACAGAATAGTGCTTGTTTGATATCTTCTCATTAACCATACGTCCTTTATACAACTGATAGTCAAGGAAAAGGTATTGGTTGAGATTTCCGGAAGTCCTCACTCGCGTAAGAGAAGCCAGGATATCCTGTTCGAGGATTGAATAAAGCTGCTCACATTCGCTCTTGAACATAGGCGTACATGTATGCTGCGGACGCACGAAGCAGAAGGACGGCTTGAGTCCGAGGGCCTTCTTGGCATGCGTATCTGAATTCCTGCAAATCTTCTTATACATTCCTGAAGCAAGGAAATGGCGGCTGAACCCGAGCACTCCCTTACCGTCACGGAAGAAGTCTTCTGGTCTGCACGGAGCAAGAGGATACAGGTCATCATTAAAATACAGATATTCTTCATCCAATCCTTCAATCCTATGAAGGTGCATCTCTATAGGGTTGCAGTTGAATGTAGGAAGATAGTCTGCAGGTATAATGTCTTTATGAAGAACAATCTTAAGATTCTGAGTATCAGCCCACTGAGGCACCTGAGAAGAATGCGACACCACCAGATACACATTTCTTATGAAAGGCATATTGACCTCTATGCCTCTGAGAAGATACTTGAGAGTCCCCCAGTCACGAAAACGCTTCTGCATGACCGGGACATTGGTATATTTCTCATAATCCTGCTTCCATACAGGATCATTTCCATCAACGTATGTAATTACAATATCCATTACTTGTTCAAATCTTTCTTGATCTGTGTCGTACTGATCTCCGGTGTTCTTGGAAGATAAACAACTTCCACACCTTCATCCTTCAGAAAATCGAACTTGCCTTCCCAGTCATCGCCCATCACGAACACATCGATATTGTATTCATGGACATCAGTACGTTTCTGTTCCCAGTTCGTTTCCGGAATCACGAGATCGACATATCTGATGGCCTCTACCATCTTCTTGCGCTGCTCATATGTAAAATAGCACTTCTTTCCTTTCTCGTTCCAGTTGAACTCATCCGACGACACGACTACTACAAGGTAGTCGCCCAACTCTTTTGCACGGCGGAGAAGATTGATATGACCATAGTGCAAAAGATCGAATGTACCGTAAGTGATTACACGTCTCATCTTATTCCTATTTAATTCTTTCCGAAGATTTCATCCTTGTATTCCTGACAGTGGATAGATTTCCTTATCACCTCCTCTGACGGGATCTTACGCCAATCGCCATATACTGTTGTCAGATATGAATCCATGTCACAAGGTACCGGCATCATCGTTCCTTCAAACTCAGTAGAGATAAGCGGGAACGTGTATTTCATATAGAAAGTATGCTTGGCCCAACCGGAACCAAGGGCATAATGATATTCCTGCTTTGGATTGATCCTGCCTATCAGCCTGAAGAAAGGGAAAAGTACCTTGAAATTGCAGAACTCAACAAAACGGATAGCAGCATGACGTATCCTGGTATTTCTGATATTCAGCGTCATTTTCTGGCCGATCTTAAAGAAGAACCGGCCGAGGGCCGCAGAAACATAGCTGGTCTTTTCAATGGCAAAGATATCCAGACCTATACCTGCCCATTTATAATAATCATACCTGCGGTGGGTTGAGCTGACTTTACCATGCCTCTTCCTGAACTTTCCGTAGATATTGACATAATCCGTATCGGTCTTTATGCAATGATACACAAACTCAGGATCATCCATCTCGCAAAGGATCTTTTCCAGCTTCAGATAATCTTCACGCAGCAGGACGATATCGATGTCATCGTCCCATGGAATGAAGCCCTTATGACGCGCCGCGCCTAACAAGGTTCCTGAACTCAGCCACCATTGTATTCCATGTTCCTTGCAGATCCCATCCACAACCTTTAGCATCCTGAAAAGTTCCTTCTGATCCCTTCTCAATGCACTCCCTTCCGGATTATATCTGCCAAGATCAGTTGCTGAAGCGATATTTTCCATCTTATACCGGTATATCTATACAAATGATTATAATAACTTGTAAAATTATACATTTTTTTCGATTTTGTAAACGAATTTAGTATCTTTGAGTAACAAACAGCAATCACGCAGCATATGAAGGATTTTGTACAGGCCATAGCCTGGGGGCTGAACAGATTTATTAAAGTATTCGGAAACTTGTTTTCCCTCATTGTCAGAAGCCGCACCTCCGTCAAAAGCAAGAGGGTCATGTGCTGGGCTTATAACTTCAAGCAGTATAGCTGCAATCCAAGGTATCTTAGTGAATATCTGCTTGAGAATAACCCGGAATTTGAGATTTACTGGGTATTCAGAAAGAAGATCGACATTTCCGAAGTCGATAAACGCATCAAATGTGTAAGATTCCGTTCAATCCGCTATTACATGCTGGTCAACACAGCAGAATTCCTCATAACCAACTCACGTACAGACCCGTACAGGATATACTGGAAGAAAAGACCGGAACAGAAATACCTTATGCTATGGCACGGAGGCGTGGCATTGAAGAGAATAGAGAAAGATGCAGGGAAGAAACTTGGCTACAGCTACAGACGCAAGGCTTTATTGGACTCGTCCATTTGCGACCTTATGATTTCCGGCTGCAGATTCCAGACTTACTTATTGAAGAATTCTTTCTGGTATGATGGTGAAATCC
Source organism: Candidatus Cryptobacteroides sp. (assembly GCA_045613365.1). Taxonomy (GTDB): domain Bacteria; phylum Bacteroidota; class Bacteroidia; order Bacteroidales; family UBA932; genus Cryptobacteroides. The sequence goes on along the minus strand of JAZLAS010000034.1, from coordinate 7,903 downwards.
TTGAAAAGGGTATTCCAAGAAATGACATATTCTTCAAGACATCAATGCACGAAGAATTCAGAAAGAAGGTATTCAAGCATTACGGCATCGCAGAAGACAACAAGGTCATACTTTACGCACCTACATTCAGGACAGACCGCAGCATAGAACCTTACAAGATAGACTGGTCTGAAACCATCAAGGCTCTGGAAAAGGTTTATCATGGTTCCGGAATAACGGTACTTTTACGTCTGCATCCTAATCTCATAGGCAAGACTGACACGACTCCGCTTCTGAATGATCCGAGAGTCATGGATGCCACCGGATATCATGACATGCAGGAACTGTTATGCATCAGCGACATGCTGATTACAGACTACTCCAGCTCCATGTTTGACATAACCATGCTCAAGAAACCATGCCTTCTCTATGCTACAGACATAGAGAAATATGACAGAGGCTATTATTTCAAATTTACTGAACTGCCGTTCCCTCTTGCCAGGAATCAGGAAGAACTTGAGCACAACATCAAGACTTTCGATATCGAGAAATACCGGAACGACGTCGAATGTTTCTTCGACAGAAACATAGGGTTATGTGAAGACGGCAATGCAAGCAAGGGACTTGCGTCATGGATAAAAGAAAGGTCTCTTATTCAACATACCTGAGAATAATCTTCCTCACACTGTCTGAAACGACCTTGGCCGCATCCGTCGCTGCCTCAAACGCTTCAGCTATATTCTTATATTTCATTACATCTATTGCATTGCTCTCGTTTGTAAAGATGTAACCGATATACTCAGCAAACGCATCGTCAGCAGCATGTTCAAGCTCGGTTATCCTTTCGCATTGAAGGGATATCTGAGCATAATTCTTCTTCATATCCGTAAGCAGTCCCATCATCATACGAAGCGACTCCGCTTCAGCATTGATATACTGGGCTAGATCACGTATCTGAACGTCAATCCTCTCCGGCATATAAAGAAGAATGGATTTCGCAGAATCATTTATATGGTCAAGGAATTCATCGATTCCCATGGCAATGGTCTGCATATCGCTTCTGCGTATGCTTGTCATGATATTCTCATACAACTGCTCATGAAACTCTGTGAGCAGCGCATCACCTTGAACTTCACATGCCTTCACTTCTCTTTCCAGAGATCTCCATTTCAGCACATCCGAAGTCTCTGTCATACTGCAGAGCGCTTCAGAGGCATGCTGTAGAAACGTTGCCTGCTGGACGAAAACATGCACATGATGCTGCCGTCTTCCAAACATTCTGCGGAAAAATCTTACAATCTTCATAATCATCACTGATATAACAGTCCAAATATAGACAAAAAACGAATAAAAAAAATTTAAGTGTCTTTCAAATAAATTCAAAGCTCATAAAAAAAAGAAAAAAATCGGTTTTCTTTTTTTAAATCGGCTAATGGTCATGGATGCATCATTTAGATTTGCAGCAAAAAGAAATGAAGCTTTTACTTATCCTGATTGTATGTGCAGGCTGCATTTCCGAGGCATACGGACAGCCGAAGTCATTTATCGGAGTCGGATTGAGCGATTTCAGATATGGTAGTGTCAGCCTGTCTGTAGGACATGAAATAGCAAAGAACTGGTCAATGGAAGCCGCTATTCCTTTCGGTCCGCATAGTCTTTTAAAGAAACGGGAAGAAGAAACCGGAATGCACGACACTGCAATCCGTCTGCGTTTCTGGCCATCAGAAGCATTTCAAGGCGTCTCATTATCGCTCGGGTACATGTTCCCGAAAGGACCGGTACCCAAATGTCGGATAGGTTGTGCATACGACATCAGGATATGGAAAGGTCTGAAAGCAAGGCTTTCTTATGAAATGAATGTACATGAAACAGACGAAACCGCAAACAGGCTTGGAATAGCAATAAATCAAATATTCTGAAATGAAACTTATTGGAAAGAAATGCCGGGAGATCTTCACACTCATCTCTATCAAATCTCAATCACCTTGTTCTCAGTCCGTTCTGGGCAAAACCTTATTAAGTCTGCTCCCGGCAATGACATACGGATGCAGCATATCCGAGAAAGACATGCATTCCCCTGTTCACACTTCAGAGGAAGTATCCCTCAATATTACAAAAGGGGGAAATGCGGGAGAAATAGCGACATTGGACATTCTGGTGTTCAGAGATGACGAATTGAAACTGCTTGACTGCTATCAAAGAATCGAGGACACCGGCAAATGGGACAGGAACGTCACATCAGGCACAGGAAGAAGAATAATCAGTATCTGTGCCAACGGGCAGCTGGAATGTGACGAATGGGCATGGGTCAGATCAAGACAGACTCTGGACAAGATTACAGCCAGTCTGGAACTGGAAAGAAGAGACACTCCTCTGATGAGCGGCGAGGCGGCAATCACAATGAATGCCGAAAGGAAGGATATCACTGAAATATCCATATATCCTTTAGTCAGCGAAATTTATCTCAGATCGATCTGCTGTGATTTCAGAGGCAAGCCTTACTCCGGAGAAAAGATTCATGACGTCAAGGTTTACCTTACTAATGTCAATGCTGAATGCGGATTGCTTGAAGATGGAATGATATATCCCAAAAGAATCATCAATCCGGGAAGACTGTGTCAGGAAGACGTCAGATTGTTCAGCGAAACCAGCCTGATCGTTCAGGAAATTCCGCAAGACATAGGAACTTCATGGATATATCCCGACATCAGACTATGGTGCTACCCCGGCAACATTGAAGAAGAAAGCCCTGGCACCCCATACACAAGACTGGTCATAGAAGGCAAGATCTCGGGAAAGACATTCTACTGGCCTGTAAACATAAACCGTGAAGAAGGAGGATCAGGCATCGGGCGTAATCAAAGGTACATTTATGACATAAAGATAACAAGGAAAGGTTCCGACGATCCGGACAGACCGGTAAATACTGAAGACCTGGACATAAGTTTCGAGATAAAGACATGGGAAGAAAAAGAAAATTACCTTATTGGTTTCTAGGTATCGCAACATTTTACCTGACTATCTCTGTCTCAAGCAGTTGCATTCAAGAACACATAGAGACTGAAGAAGTCACGATAAGGTTCAAAGCGGCATATCTGTCCAACAGATCTGCCGACCCTGATGAAAACAAGATCAGTGACATCAGTCTCATGATCTTTGACATCAACGGTGACGCAGAGGAATGCATATGGCTTCCGGACAGGAATGAAACCTGCAAAGTCAGGCTGATCAAGGGGAAGGAATACATATTCTGCGCTTGCGCCAATTTCGGATATCAGGTCTATGCCGACCATATTGACGAATTGGAAGAAATCACATATTACATGGCTTACCCCGATGAATTCCATGACGGGATTCCCATGGCAGCGAGGGAAAGGATAACGATAGGAGACGGGAACGAACTGTCACTTCACCTAGAGAAGCTGATGGCCAGAATCAGCATAAGAATGGACAGAAGCAGGCTTTCAGACGGAGTGGAAATGAATGTTAGGGGTCTTAAGATCGGGAATTGCCCGAAATCTGTAAGACCGTTTGCAAGAAACGCCATAAAGGATTCTGATGACTGCTTCCCCATAGGTTTTTACAGGGACGATCTGCAGACAGATATTCTTAACAGGAATATCAGCAAGGGAGTAAGCGGCGAGATTTCTGTCTATATGCTGGAAAACATGCAAGGCAAGATGAATGAAGACATCAAGGAAGACAGCCAGAAAGTATTCGATGAGGACGACCCTAGAAGAGAAACATGCTCGTTTATCGAAATGGAGATCGACTATCTTTCCGAGAGCATCTACAGCACAGGCAAGGGACTGCTTTATCGCTTCTATCTGGGAGAAGGCCTTGATGACCTCAACATCGAGCGTAACTGTCATTATCACATAACCGTTTCTCCTGAAGATGACGGCCTCTCAGAAGACAGCTGGCGTGTGGATAAGAGTCTGCTGCACGAATTCGGTCCGCCTGCGTTCAAGGCCTGCCCTTCCGACTATATACAAGGCGACATCGGTGAGAAAATCCATATATGGTGTGAATTCTCACCATGGAACGCGCCTTTTGATGTAGGTATATCTGATATGGAATATGACAAGGAAAGAGGAATATACGATTATGTAATAGACGAAGACGGTCATGGAGCCGTGCTTACACTCACCAAGCCAGGAAGAGGACAAATATACATGGAAGCGGGCGACCCCATAAATGAAGCCGCCCTCTTTATCATTGAAGTGAATCTACCTTAAATAACGTGCCGTATATGAGTTTTCACATGATGCCAGCTGTTCCGGCGTACCTGCAAACACAAGGTTTCCGCCATCATCTCCAGCCTCCGGGCCGAGATCGATCACCCAGTCAGCCGCACGAATTACATCAAGATTATGCTCGACGACAACGATCGAGTGGCCTTTCGCAAGCAATGCATCAAAGGATTTCAGCAGTTTCTCGACATCATAGAAATGCAGGCCTGTGGTTGGTTCGTCAAAGATGAACAATATCTTCTGATTCTTGACCTTGGATCCAGTATCATTCATGGAGAGGAAGTATGCCAGCTTGATTCTCTGACTTTCTCCTCCGGAAAGAGTGCTGCTGCTCTGTCCAAGCTTGATATAGGACAGACCGACATCGACGAGAGGCTGCAGTCTTTCGGCTATCCTCTTTGCTGTCGGGTCGTCCTGAGAGGAGAAGAAGGCAATGGCTTCCTCTACACTCATATTCAGGATATCATCTATATTCATTCCCTTATATCTCACTTCCAGAATATCCGGCTTGAAACGTTTACCGCCACAAGCCTCACATACCATAGAAACATCAGCCATGAACTGCATACCGATCTTCACAAATCCTTCTCCCTGACATTCCGGACATCGTCCTCCATCCATATTGAAAGAAAAATGTGAAGGAGTATATCCGTTCATCTTTGCATACTGCTGGTCCGACAAGAGCTTCCTTATCTCATCATATACTTTAAGATAAGTGACAGCATTGGAACGTGAACTCTTTCCTATTGGATTCTGATCCACATATTCGACCTGAGTGATACGGTCCAGATTTCCGGAAAGGCCCCGGAATGTACCTGGAGCTGAACCTGTATGATTCAAGTCCCTATATAATGCCGGATACAGGATATCACCTACAAGAGACGACTTGCCACTTCCGCTGACTCCCGTCACAACAGTCAGGACACCTAACGGAAATCTGACGTTTATATCCTTGAGATTATGTTCCATGGCTCCTTCCACAGTAATGGAATAAGTCCATTTGCGTGTCTTTCGTGAATATCTCTTTCTTTCGCCATCAAGATACTGCAGGGTAAGGGAGCGGTCCATGACAGACCTGTCAGTCTCATCACCGATTTTTCCCTTGAAAATGATCTCACCTCCGTTTATACCAGCCTTAGGCCCTATATCGATAAGCAGATCTGCCGCCCTCATTATCTCCTCGTCATGCTCCACGACCACGACAGTGTTTCCGATATCACGAAGACGCCTCAAGACTGCGATCAGCCTTTCCGTATCACGAGGATGAAGGCCGATACTAGGTTCGTCGAGTATATATAACGATCCTACCAGCGAGCTTCCAAGAGCTGTCACAAGATTGATTCTCTGACTTTCTCCGCCAGACAAGGTGTTGGAAGTACGGTTAAGGGTAAGATAACCCAGACCGACATCCTGAATATATCTGAGCCTTGAGACAATCTCTTCAATAGCCTTTGATGCTATCTGTCTGTCATAATCAGACAGCTGCACATTCTCAAGAAAATCAAGCAGCTGAGACACATTCATGCATAGCAGCTCATGAATCGTCTTGCCTCCGACTTTTACATACAACGCTTCTCTACGCAGGCGGCTTCCCCCACATTCATGACAGACAGTCCTGCCGGAATATCTGCTGAGCATGTATTTATATTGAATCTTATATCGGTTTGCCTCCACCCACTTGAAGAACTCGTTGAGTCCTATGATGGAGTCTTCTTCTGTTTCTGCCGCATATCCCTTCCAGATAAGGTCCTTAACCTCTTGACTGAGATTGCAGTATGGTTCGAATATAGGAATACCGTACCTGGAGGAATTTCTGACCAGCTGATCCTTGAACCAGCCCATTTTATCTCCTCTCCAGCATGCTATAGCTCCATCATATATCGTCTTGCTCTTATCCGGAACCACCAGGTCTTCGCTGATACCGATTATCTGCCCCAGACCTCCGCAGACAGGACAGGCGCCTAACGGGCTGTTGAAACTGAAAAGATACTCATCCGGTTTTGCAAATTCGATCCCGTCTGCTTCAAACCTGTTGATGAACTGGGTCAGTGAAACTTTCCCATCCGGATATTCCTTACGCACATATATCGTTCCCCCGCCTTTATCAAAAGCAGCATCTACAGACGCATGCAGTCGGGTCTGAAGATCTTCCCAGTCAGTCTGGTCCATATCAACAGGAAGATATTCCTTCATGTGCGGAAGTCTGACACGGTCAACAAGAAGGTAAAGCTCAGACGGATACTCCCCTGTCCCGGCCTTCTGCATGACCTCTTCTATCCTTACAGCCCTGTCAGTGAAGAAACGCGAATAACCTTCTTCCTTGAGCTTAAGCATGAGTTCCACCTTATCCTTACGATGTTCCCAACCCAGATCGGCGAGGATATATGCAGCCGAAGCATCTCCCTCGAACAGACATGCCATTACATCATTGACAGTATGGCACTTTACCTCTTCACCTGTAACCGGAGAATACGTACGTCCTATTCTTGCGAATATCATTCGCAAATAATCGAATATCTCCGTACTTGTAGCAATCGTTGAACGAGGATTCCTGGTATTGACCTTCTGCTCGATGGCGATAGCAGGAGGGATGCCCTCAATCAGTTCCACATCAGGCTTTGACATCCTTCCAAGAAACTGGCGGGCATATGAAGAAAGGCTTTCCGCGAAACGTCTCTGTCCTTCTGCAAAAAGCGTATCGAATGCCAAAGAAGACTTGCCGGAACCTGATATGCCCGTAACCACGACAAACTTGCCTCGTGGAATCTCTACAGTTATATCCTTAAGGTTATTGACCTTCGCCCTTCTTATTATGATATTTCCTTCTTCTTTCATCTGGTCATGCCTGCCGCATTTGAGGCAAGCTTACAAATATACGAATTTTACACCATTCATACATCAGAAATGGTACAGATATTGACATTTGCCCCTTGTCTCGGTAAACGGGACGATATATAAACAATTTAACAGATAGGAGAATAATATATGTTACCTGCAAGAAGATTCAACAGCCAGCTTGGAATCACTGACTTCTTCAATGATTTCTTTGAAAACAGAGCGCTGGAAAAGATGGGGAACATGACCCCCGCAATGAATGTCATGGAAAACGATAAGGAATACATCATGGAGCTTGCAGCTCCGGGAGCATGTAAGGACGATTTCAAGGTACATCTCAACAAAGACGGAAACCTCGTGATCGAGATGGAAAAGACCGACTGCTGCTGCAAAGACAAAGAAAAGGACAAAAAAGAGTGCAGATACCTCAGAAAAGAGTTCTCATACTCTAAATTCAGCCAGACTCTGCTTCTTCCTGACAATGCAGACAAAGAAAAGATTGAGGCTCAGGTAAATAACGGAGTACTGAGGGTCAATATCCCTAAAATGGAGAAGGTGAAAGTAGAAGAAGGGAAAAGGGAAATTGAGGTCAAATGATAAAAAAATCGCAAAAAAGTACGCAAAAAATTTGGAGGTTCCGATTTTTTGCGTACCTTTGCATCCGCGTTAGAGAAAAACGCATAAGTCTGAACAAATGGTGCGGTAGTTCAGCTGGTTAGAATACCGGCCTGTCACGCCGGGGGTCGCGGGTTCGAGTCCCGTCCGCACCGCCAAAGGGAGCATAGCTCAGTTGGTTTAGAGCATCTGCCTTACAAGCAGAGGGTCGGGGGTTCGAC
>JAZLAS010000033.1:0-10882 GCA_045613365.1 Candidatus Cryptobacteroides sp. | reverse complement strand
TATTTTCCGAATCTGCGGAAATTGAATATCTCGTTTTTCATGGCGTCTATTTGTTAAAGATTCCTTTGATAAGTTCCTTATGCTGATGGACAGTGTTGAAGAGAGCCTCAAGATTTACCTTGCTGTCTTCTCCAGTCTGATTGAGATAAACCTGAATGTTTCCACCAGGAATCATCTCGCAGTAGAGAGCGTCAGGATTTCTTCCGTTGGTGTAGTCGAAATACAGCTTTTCCGAAATTTCCGCAACAGACGCATTCAGAAGCACGTTCTGACGGTCCAGGATAATGATAGGGTCTATGATATTCTCAAGATCACGGACCTGGTGGGTGGATATGAGGATGACCGAATCTTCTCGAGTGTATTTTGTCACGGCTTTTCTGAACTGGGCCTTTGAGGGGATATCCAGGCCGTTCGTCGGTTCATCCATGAACAGATACTTTGTATTGCATGCGAGCGCGAAAGCGATGTATGTCTTCTTCAGCTGTCCGAATGACATCTTGTTCATCTTCTGCTGCGGGTCCACTTCGAGGACATTCATTACTTCATTGAATTTCCCCATGTCGAATCTGCTCCAGAATTTCCCGTAGTTGGCAGCATAGTCAGATGCTTTCATGTTCATGGCAGCAACCTCATCGCTTAGGTAGTACTGATCGGCAAGGAATGCCGGCTTCCTGTCGTATGGCGCGTACCCGTCGATATCTATCGATCCGAGCTGCGGCTTCTTGAGCCCGCACAGCAAAGTCAGAAGGGTAGTCTTTCCGACTCCGTTTTCTCCCAGCAGGCCATAGATGCGGCCTTCCTCCAGATTCATGTTGATGTTCTTCAGAACATATCTGTCTGCCGGCAGCATATGTCCTTTTTCTTTGTTGAGGCTGATTGTCTTTATGCCTCCGGTCTCCCCGTAGGTGAAACCAAGATTTTTGATTGTGATCATGACTCTATATTGTTAATCTATTTGTTAAGTTCCCTTTCGGGATTCTATTTTATAGTGTATTAGTGAAGTAGTACACTGCAAAGGTAGATATAATTTTCATTTCCGCAAGATTTTCTGCAGAAAAAAATTCAAAGGAAATTTTCGCGTGGAGCGTAACCTGTTGATTGCCAGCAATATCCTGCTACCCACGTGCCGCCAAAGGTGAGCACGTGGGTGTGGGGAAGTACTTGGTGTTCAGGAGGTTGCGCTCCACTAGCGATGGCGATGATGGAGGGCGGTCTTGATATTTTCCTGCAGTGTCGGCTGTTCTGAAGCGGGAAGAGCCCAGTTCAGGAAACGTTCTCGGATATAGTTCACGGTCTGTGCGGACGGATGGCACATGTCTTCTGCATAAAAGCGGTAGTCGCGAAGCTCGTCCAAGACGATTTCGTATGCTGGGAAATAATCGGCGGTATAGAATGGTCTCATGCTGAGATCGACAGGAAGTCCAGCCATGAGTTCTTCGATGCCGAGCAGCAGGGTTGACTTGCTTATCTGGTTTTCATGGGCTCCATCTTTGAAATGACGGATAGGGCTGACCGTGAAGATGAACTGCTTGCGGGTGCAGCCTTCGGTTGAATTGCAAAGGTCGATGATATGGTGGAGAGCAGTGATGACTTCGTCACATGAAAGGCGCAGTCGCAAGAAATCATTGGCAGGCTGCTTGAGACAGTTGGAAACGATGTAGTCTGTCTTTCTATGTTTGAAGCACCAGCTGGTGCCGAGTGTGATGATCACCTTGTTGCATTCCATAAAATATTTCCTGGCAGTCTCTAAGGACATGTTGGCATTGTCGAGGAACTCTTCACATGTTTCACGGGCAAATGAGGTATGATGGCTGAACGAGCACCAACGCATGTCTCCGGCTCCGATCCGGATGCAGTCCTCTAGCTCGAAAGGAGTACCAGTGATCAGCCTTTCGATGCTATGGAGTATGGACATGGGGTTGTACAAGGTTCCGAAAGGATTGATGCATACGTCGAATCCGAATTCTTCGAGTTGCCTGCCGATATTGTCGGAGAAGCAGCTTCCTAGCATCATGATCTTGTCTTCGTACGATATGCCGACTCTGCATGGAGCGTCGGTAACAGGGGTCTGTAATTTCAGCATGTCATCAGATTTTCCTTGCAAATATAAGCTTTAAAGCACAAAAAAGTCATTTTCTGTGCCTTAACTGAAGTAAGTTCCCTATCTTTGAATGATTTTAACCGGAAACTTGTAATGAAATTATTCAGTTTGCGCGCATTAGCGCTTAGTACGATGTTGTTCATGACTTTTCATCTGTCTGTCGCTCAGACCGGAGGTGAAAAGGTAAAGTTTGCATATGACGTTGATTTTGAAATGAATTTCGACAACAGAGAGTTTGTCGGCAACAGATTCAGCAAGTCAATGACCATATTCGGCGCCCGCCTGACTCCTTCTGTAGGAATCACCGTGCCTCAGCCGGATAAAGGAATGATGCATAGACTGATGGCAGGAATCGATGTGATGAAGGATTTCGGCGCTTCTCCGCTTTCTGCTGAGCTCTCGGGGGGGGCAGATAATGAATCGGATGCAGCTTTGAATAACAAACATCTTTTTCGCGAGCTCACATTATACTATGTGCTTGAGAAAAAGTCTGAGAATACAAGCTTGCAGATGTTTGCTGGAGTTTTTCCACGTAAGGCTGCCGAAGGAAGGTATTCCGAGGCATTTTTCTCGGATTCTCTAAGATTCTATGACAATAATCTTGAGGGACTCCTTCTGAAGATTTATCGTCCGAAATCATATTGGGAGATCGGGTGCGACTGGATGGGGAAACCCGGTTATGCCAGAAAGGAGAAATTCATGATTTTTTCTTCAGGAGAAAGCCATGTCGCTTCTTTCATGGATCTAGGTTATGCTGCATATATGTACCATTTCGCTGGTTCCAGAAAGGCCAGAGGAGTTGTGGACAATATCCTGATTAATCCATATGCGGAATTCGATTTCGGAGAAAGCATGAACATGCAGGAGTTCTCGCTCCGCTTCGGCTGGCTCCAGGCTATGCAGCATGACAGAGAGTTTGTCGGGCATTATGTGTTTCCATGTGGTGGAGAGTTCGATCTGAAGATGAGAAAATGGAATGTAGGTATCCATAACAAGCTTTTCTATGGTACTGACATGATGCCGTATTATAATAGTCTTGATAAAGGTGGAGATAAATATGGTAACCGTCTTTATATGGGTGACCCTTTCTACAGGATTCATAGTGATGGTACCTCCGGACCGGGAATGTATGACAGGTTTGAGGCTTTCTATGAGCCGCATTTGGGCAGGTATCTGTCCATAAGGATTTCGGCCCGTTTCCATTTCCATGATTTCAAGTATTCCGGTTGCCAGCAGATGGTCGGAATCAGATTCAATCTGCATGAGTTAAGAAACAGATGATAAAGAAGACAATATGAGAAGAATATTTAAAGCAATCATTGTGGCAGTAGTTTTGACTGCTTCATGCTGCGGGCCAGAGGACGGTGAATATACATTCCGTCTTCTTACTACAAATGATGTCCATGGACGCTATTTCGATTCGCTCTATGTCACTGACAGGACAAGCAATGCGCTGACAAATGTCGCATGGTATGCTGACAGTATCCGTGTCGCCGATGGCGCGGAAAATGTAGTCCTGATAGATGCTGGTGACTGCCTGCAGGGAGATAATGCCGCATATTATTACAACTATGTAGATACTACGGCGAAGCATCTTTTCGCTCGGATGGTGGAGTATGCCGGATATGATGCTGTGGTTGTAGGAAATCATGACATTGAAACCGGTCATCCTGTCTATGATCGTCTTGTAAAGACCATGAATGTTCCTTTTCTTGCTGCAAATGCGATACGGACAGACAATGGCAAGCCATATTTTCAGGAGTACGTCACTCTTGAACGTCATGGGCTGAACATTACCATCATCGGATTTACCAACCCTAATATCAAGAGCTGGCTTTCACCGCTTCTATGGGAGGGAATGACTTTCGAGTCTCTTCTGCCGTATGCACAGGAATGTGTTGACAGAATTGTTGCAAAGGAGAAGTCCGATGTGGTAGTCGTTGCGGTACATGCAGGAACAGGGGAAGGCGACGGAAGTCAGCTTGAGAGCCAGGGACTGGACCTTTTCAAGACTCTGAGGGGAGTGGATTTCGTAGTCTGTGCGCATGATCATAGACCTGTGGTACATAAGACAGATAGCATATGTCTGATCAATGCTGGCAGCCATTGCCGTAATCTCGGCCTGGGAACAGTGACGGTTAAGGTAGAAAACGGAAAGGTCGTCGCTAAGACATTGGATGCCGGACTTCTTCCTGTTGATAAGAAGAATGTCGATAAGAAGATGCAGGAAATGTTCCGTCCTGAATTTGAAGCTGTAAAGTCATTTACATTGAAGGAGGTGGGTGAGCTGAAAGCTGATCTGCGTACCCGTGACGCATATTCCGGTATGTCTGATTATGTGAATCTGATACATACGCTTTCTCTTGGCTGCACTCCTGCTCAGATATCGTTTGCAGCTCCTCTTACATTCAACGGATTCGTGAAAGCAGGTACATTGGTCTATAATGATCTCTTTACAATCTATCCGTTTGAGAATCAGCTCTTTGTTGTAAAGATGACCGGTAAGGAGATAAAGGATTATCTTGAGTATTCGTATGATGCATGGATCAATACTGTTTCCTCGGCAGACGAGCATCTTCTGAAGATCGTGAACGAACCGGATCCTCGTACCGGCCAGAAACGCTGGTCTTTCGTGAACCGTTCATATAATTTTGATTCTGCCGGAGGATTGATCTATACTGTAGATGTTACTAAACCGGCAGGCGAGCGTGTCTGCATTGAATCTCTTGCAGACGGCGGTTCATTTGATGAGACAGCCGAATATAATGTGGCCATGACATCATACCGTGCAAGCGGTGGTGGCGGAATCATGCGTAACGGCGCTGGTGTCGATACGGATAAAATTAATGACAGGGTAGTGGAATACTACCCTGAAATAAGAAATATCCTGTATGATTATCTTCTCAAGAATTCTCAGATCGATCCTGAAGTGATAGGGGACAGATCTGTGATAGGAGAGTGGAAATTCGTCCCTGAAACCCTTGCTTCAAAGGCAATGGACAAGGATATGCAGCTGCTGTTTCCTAAGAGATAGTTAAATCAATCCTAACAGCTTACTTCTTGAGAGCATGCATGAGCCTATGGTTCCTGCATGCTTTCCTAGTTTGGAGAACTTGATGGTTGTGTCGCTGTTGATGATGTTGAGGGAATGCTTCTGCACTGCACTCTTTATAGGAAGCAGGAGATATTCTTTTGTAGCAGCTACATTACCTCCGATTACAATGAGTTCAGGATTGAACAGGTTGATCAGGCCTGCTATCGCTCGTCCTAGAACCGCACCTATCTCTTCAATCACTTCGATTGCCAGTACGTCCTCTTCATTTACGGCATCAATGATTTCTTCGATATGGATCTTTTCTCCTTTGTTGAATTTTTCTGACAACATCGATGTCCTGCCTTCCTGCAACCTTTCCATGAAAAGCTGGTAAACAGCTGATCCAGAGGCTCCTGTTTCCAGACATCCCGTCTTTCCGCAATGACATATCCTGTCATTGTTGAGGAAAGGGAAGTGGCCGATCTCACCGGAAAATCCTGATTTTCCGTATGAAATCCTGCCGTCGATTATCATACCCATTCCAAGTCCCCAACCAACATTTATGAAAAGCATGTTCTTTTCGTTGTTGGCTACTCCGCACAGGTACTCTCCGTAGGTCATCGCTCTTGAGTCGTTCTCTACGAATACCGGAGTCTTGAGTTCGTCTTCGAGTACAGAGGCGATCGGCTTGTCCTCTCCGAGGAAATAAGAGAAGCAGTATCCTGTCTCGTTGTTGACTCTACCTGTCAGGTTGAAACCATATGCCAGTACCTTTTCCAGAGATATCTGGCTGTTTTCAAGGGTGTTCTTGATGAAAGAACACATCTCTCTGAATGAATCTTCCGAATTCTGTACGGAAAAAGGCAGATTTTCATGCTGATCTACGACCTTTCCCTTGAAGTCGGTTACGGCAAGGCTGATATACTTTCTGCGTATATCGACGCCTACGAAATAGCCGGCGGAAGGATTAAGTCCATAGATGCTTGGACGTCTTCCTCCGTTCGTGCCGAGCTTCCCAAGGTCTTCAAGCAGGCCTTCTTCGAGCAGTTCTCCGACCAGTTTGGTTACTGTCGGGATACTTGCTCCGAGCTCTTTGCTTAAATCGGCAAGGCTGTAGTCTCCGTCATTGATGCAGAGTCCTAGGATCTTGCGTTTAAGATTGAAACTTTTGCTGTCAGTGTTTTTCATTGTAATTTTTTGAGTAGTTAGTTTAAGTTCAGGTTAAGTCAGATTTTATTTCTTTCTGTTGATCCAGTATGCTTCGATTTCTTCGAGAGTCTTTCCTGTGGTCTCAGGAATTACCTTCCACATGATGAGCATGTAAGGAACGCAGCAGACTGCGAAGATGAAGAATGTTCCAGCCTGGCTCCAGCCAAGAAGTACAGGAGTGAGCTGACCGATCAGGTATGTTCCGATCCAAAGTGCGAAGCCTGCGATCGACATGGCACGACCTCTTACACTGTTAGGATACATCTCTGAAAGAAGAACGAATACGATCGCTGAAATCGAGATTGCGCAGCAGAATACGTATGCAAGGAAGAATGTGAGCATGAATCCGTTACCAAGGCCTATCTGTGCGCCCCATGCGAAATAGACGCCGATGGCTACGAGGCAGATGATCATGCCGCTTACTCCCCAGTAGATGAGCTGCTTGCGGCCTACGCGGTCGATGATGAATACTGCAAGAATGGTTGTCACGCAGTTTACTACTCCCACGAGTACTGTAGAGAACATAGGATTGTCGAATCCGGCGTCAGCAAAGATCTTAGGACCATAATAAAGAACTGCATTGACGCCCATGAACTGTCCTAGGATAGCGATGGCGCTACCAGCGATTACAGCCACGAGGATGCCTGGCTTGAGGAGGTCAGACCAGCTGCCCTTTGTCTCACCCTTGAGTGATGCGTTTGTCTGCTCTATCTCTTCCTTTACTTCAGCTTCGCTTGCGTAGATCTTGCTGAGTACAACTGATGCCTTGTCAAGCTTTCCGTTGACGATCAGCCACTTAGGACTTTCAGGTATGAAGAAGATGATGATGAAGAAGAGGAGGGCAGGAATGGTTTCGCTTCCGAGCATTCCGCGCCACATTTCGCAGTTCCACATGTTTGTCCACAGCTCACCTGATACTGCCAGGTCGCCATTAACGTCGATCACCCAGTTCATCAGGTATGCCAGAAGGAAACCGACTGTCACAGCAAGCTGATACAATGATACGAGGGTTCCGCGGATCTTTGCAGGCGATACCTCTGATATATATATAGGTGAGACGATTGAGACGATACCGATGCCGACTCCGCCGACGATTCTGTATGCTACGAGTCCGTCAAAGCTTCCGCAGACAGCACATCCGATGGCAGAGATGCTGAAGAGCGCTGCAGAGATGAGCATTGTAAGCTTTCTTCCAAGGTAGTCGCTGAGCGAGCCTGCTACAAGCACTCCGGCGATGGACCCGATGAGGGCGCAGCCTACATACCAGCCTTCCATCATGTCTGTGAGGGCGAACTGGTTCTTTACGATTGCAGTCGTACCGGAAATGACGGCTGTGTCATATCCGAAGAGGATTCCTCCGATGGCGGCAACCACCGCCATGAAGATCACATATCCAAGTGTGTTTTTCTGTTTCATTATTTAATGTTAAAATATTCCTTATACCTGTTGTAAAGATTTCCTGCTGCACCGTAAACAGACTGCGGACTCAGGAAGTGAGGGAATTCGAAGGTGATAGCCTTGTCATATCCGCATCTCTTGGCAGCTTCCAGCTTGAGGCGGAGCTTGTCGAACTTGATAGGGAGGAACTTGATAGGCATGTCGCGGTCGAATGTCTCTGCATTTGTCCAGCATTGCATTCCATATTTGTCTGCCATCTTCTTGTTCACGCTGAAGAATGCGTCGAGCTCGTCGTAGTCGATGTGACCGTCCTGGAAGGCTACAGCGTCCACAACGTCATGGATTCCCTGGAAAATCTGGCTCCACTCTCTCTCATGTGCCTCGACTGAAACTGCATCCTCCTTTGTGAGAGCGGCTCCGGCAGCGCTGACCGCCTTTTTACCGTCGATCCAAGGTGAAATGAATACAGGCATGCCACCTGACACTTCCTTGCACTGTGCTCCCATTGCGTGGAATGCGTCAACCGCTCCAATGGTGTCGCGGCTGATTTCAGTACTGAGGTACCAGCCTCCGAAACTGTCGTACTTCTCTCCGTACATCTTCCACACCTCGTCGATGACATACTTGTTATCTTCGATCTCGTGGCTCATGTCCTTGGTGTCCCAATATACTCCCGAGTCATAAAGTCCGAGGTAGAATTTCATTCCGTGCTTCTGCGCAAGACGGCAGAACATGTCGATAAGGTCAACTGAAGGCATGTAGCATCCCTTCTTCAAAAGGTAAGGGGATGGGTAGGTGATGAACTTACGGTATCCGCAGCGGATGTCGATCACGGTGTCGATTCCGATAGCCTTCATATATGCAAAGTCCTGATCCCATTCCTTTTCTCCCCAGTTCTGGTGAGGAATGTCATGTGAGATCTCATCGAGGAATGTTCCTGTGATGCGAAGGCCGTTGTCCTTCGGCACGATAAGGTTTCCTGCGGATGTGTCCAAGACTGTTCCTGCACCCTCGTTGTCTGAGGCGCATGATGTCAGAAGAGAGGGTGCAACAATTGCTGAAGCTCCTCCGATTGCCATTGTTTTCAGAAAATCTCTGCGGTCTGCCATGTTGTTATAGTATTATTAATATTTTTTAAAAATCAAACATGCAAATATACTTAAATTTCTATAAAAGTACTATGTTCCTTATCAGATACTATAGTTATTATTTAGTTTCTAAGGTAATGATGGGTGTGATGGTTTTAATAAATGTGGCCCTATTTTTAAAATTATTTAATTAATGTTGTTATTTTTTGTTGGAATTTGTAAAAAACTTAATACTTTTGTGGATTGTTTGATACTTTTAAATACTAATGATGCGTCTTATATTAGCGACAATTATTGCAGCGATGGCTGTAATCTCTTGTGAATCAAGGAGGAACGATGTTGTGGAGAACCATAATTACATGTGGTTCGACTGCGAGGCAAACTACAGGACACTCTCTGAACCGGATTCAATCAGATTCTATCTGGAGAAATGCAAGGATCTCGGATTCGGAAATGTTGTTGTAGATGTCAAGTCTATAATGGGTGAAGTCCTTTATGACAGCCAGATCGCTCCATATATGGGTGATTGGGAAGGAGTCGAGCGTTCACGTGACTATGATATGCTCGGATACTTCATCGAGTATGGCCATGAAATGGGACTCAAGGTCTTCGGCTCCCTCAATGTATTCGCCGGTGGTCATAACTATTTTGACCGTGGCGTCGTGTATATGGATAAAGGTGCATGGCAGTCGATCTGCTATCACAACGGAAAGCTTACACCTATCTCTGAGATCAAGACAAATTATAACTGCATGATGAATCCTTCCAATCCGGAAGTTCAGGAATATCAGATCGAGATCCTCAAGGAGTTTGCGCGTAAATATCCTGAGGTTGACGGACTTATCTTCGACCGCGTACGTTATGACGGCATCACTGCCGACTTCAGCGAGCTTTCAAAGAAACAGTTCGAGGAGTATGCAGGTGTGACTGTGGAGAATTTCCCTGAAGATATCCTCAGCTGGTATGATGAGAACGGAAATCTCCGTGACAGCTGGGTGCTCGGCAAATATGCTAAGGAGTGGATCGAGTGGCGTGCTACAGTTATCCATGATTTTGTTGTGAAGGCACATGAAGCCCTCAAGGAAATCAATCCTGACCTTATCATCGGTGACTACACAGGAGCATGGTATCCTACATACTGGCAGCTTGGCGTGAACTGGGCAAGCAAGAATTATGATCCATATCAGGTCCCTCAGTATCAGTCATGGGCTTCAGAAAATTATCATAAGACAGGATATGCAGAGATGCTTGATGTCTATATGACAGGCCTCTACTACTCATTCATCACAAAGGACGATGTAGATAAGGCTACAGGTGTCGTAGGACAGCGCAGCGAGGCTGGAATGGACAACAGCCTTACATACTGCTACAGCGTTGAGGGCGGTGCAGAGATAGCAAAGCATATCACAAAAGGTGTCGTTCCTGTGATCGGTTCGATCTATGTGGAGCAGTACCTCGGAGACTTTACTCCGTTCGGACCTGCTGTGACTCAGGCACTCAAGAGCACTGACGGCGTGATGATCTTTGATATCGTTCATCTCAACAAGCATAAGCTGTGGGATGAGCTTGAGGAAGCTATGAATAATGCGAATGAATCGAAATAACTAATAATAAAATAATCAATAACCCAATGAAAGCGATTTTTAAGAATCTTCTGGTTTCGCTCATTTTCCTTATGGGGGGGGCAGCGTTATCATACGCTCAGCCGACACTGAAAGGAAAAGTGATCGATGCTGACGGATTGCCTCTTCCGGGAGTAGCAGTGATGGTCAGCGGTACCACTAATGGTACAATGACAGATGAAAATGGTGATTATGTGCTTTCCGGACTCAAGACCGGTGATGTAGTCCTTTTCACCAGCATGGGAATGGGAGACCAGACATTCACATGTGACGGTAACCTTACAAGACTCAATGTCACTATGACTGAGGATGCAACATTCCTTGAAGAGACAATTGTTGTCGGTTATGGTACTCAGAAGAAGTCATCCATGACTTCAGCCGTTTCAGCAATGAAGGGAGACGAACTCCTCAAGGCTCCATCAACAAACGT
>JAZLAS010000032.1:0-1805 GCA_045613365.1 Candidatus Cryptobacteroides sp. | reverse complement strand
AGACTAGGCCCCTTCGACAGGGCTATTGTCCTCCTCTGGCTGGAAAACCTGAGCAACGACGAGATCGGAGACATAGTGGGAATCACGGCCAAGAACGTTTCCGTCCGTCTTTTCAGAATCAAGGAACAACTCAGGAACATGTCGGACGAAAAATAGCTCAGAAGATGGAAAACAACACTCTCATATCAAACGAACTTGAGCAGATGCGCTCACAGATCAGTCTCCTCAAGGATAAGCTTGAAAAGCAGAACATAATCAACGAACAGCATATCCGCCGGTCGATGAAATCAAAGATGTCCAGCATCAACCGGACGATTGCCGGCACCATAGTAGCAGGCACATTGGCATTGCCATATTGTACATGGTTCTTCTGGTCGCAGGATCTTTCAATGCTGTTCATTGTAGCTACAGCCATAATGCTTACAATATGTCTCGGGCTGACGATCTTGCAGCAGGTAAGACTCAGGAAACTAGATTTTTCGGAAGGTAATCTGGTCGAAACTGCAGTACAGCTGAGCAAGGTAAAGAAACATTACAGCGAATGGCATTGGGTAGCTATCCCTATGATAATCATTTGGCTAGGCTGGCTCATGTACGAGATGATCAGCAAGTTGGGCAACGAGCCATACATCATCGGATTCTGCTGCGGAGCAGCTGTGGGAGCCATCATCGGAGGCATCATCGGGTTCCGCATCAACCGCAAGGTCGTCCGCAAGACCGGCGAAATCCTCGAACAGATCGAGGAGCTTCAGAGGGGATCATAATCCGAGCATTGCAGATGCTGTAATTCCAAGAGATACGCATAGCCTTCTGGCAAACTTTAACGACGGTTCAGCCCTTCCTGTTATAAAATCATTTATACGGGAGGGGCTGACGCCTATTTCCTTAGCCAGGTCTTTCTGGGTCATCTGCCGATGTTTGTTCATTCACCACCTTTTCATAGATGCAATTTTTTAGCAGAAGTCAGAACAGCAAGAATACACCGCAGAATTTTATTTAACTGACCATTCCAAAGGAACGGGAGCTCGTCTCGCGGCATACAACCTGCTGCCGCAGGTCAACGCTCGACTCGTCTCCCGTTCCTTCGGAAAAGATCCGAATTTCTATTAAGTATTAATTATAAGCCTACTCCAATGGATATCGTTGTCATTCCAATGTCATCTCCAAATACACTATCTGTCAGAGTTGTTCCGATACTGAATTTAATGAATCTCGCTATGCGAAAATTGATTGCCCAGCCTAAAGCTATATCATTAACCCCATTCATATCTTTTAACTTTGTTTTACTGATTTCGTCGCCGAGATGTCTAAGGGTAGTTGTTGCAGCAAATGGAATTTCAAAATAAGGACCGGTATCTATCGAGAGTAATCGATGATTAATATTTAATCCGATATAAACAGGTATTTGAAACGTATGCATCCATGTAGTCGAATTATAGTATTCATATTCCGATGTTAAATATGTACTGCACCATCCAAGTCCTCCGCCAACAAATACTTTAGGATTAATATAATAATCAGCAGACACCAGGAAGGTATCTCCGTTCTTTTTATTCAATCCCATATTTTCACTGAAATTGACGAAGTTATATACGAAACTCATATTGAAATCATAGCCATACCCAGACGTATTAGCTTTCTCATTTTGTAGCCTTCCCTGTTAGTGTGCGCTTCCCCTTTTTAGGACAGTCTGCAATTAGACTGGTTTGTTGATATTTTGTATTGTTAGTTCCTGTTGTTCGTCTCAGATAGGCCTCCAATAGTGTTTGCAGGATTGATTGGCAAGGCCGCCCGCAGGGCGTTCA
>JAZLAS010000031.1:0-3785 GCA_045613365.1 Candidatus Cryptobacteroides sp. | reverse complement strand
TCCCATTCCGAACAGAGAAGTTAAGCTCACCATCGCCGATGGTACTGCCCCACCAGGTGGGAGAGTAGGTAGCTGCCACTTTCTTATACGACACCCTGTCATCTGACGATGACGGGGTGTTTTGTTTTTGTTTGGCTGAATTATGTCTGATTAGTCCAAGAATCTTGTAGTTCCCTGAAGGCTAGATCTCTTCTCTGATGTTGTAATGATTGCGCTCCTGGCTGTTGCGTGATACCATCTCACAGATGAATCCTGCCAGGAACAGCTGGAATCCCAAGAGTACTGCTACCAGACCGAGATAGAATAACGGCTGGTCAGCTACAGGTCTGTATATCAGGCCTTGTGCTTGCTGGATCAGTTTTTCCGCTATGATCCATATGGCGAGGATACCTCCTGCAAGGAACATAAGTATGCCAGTGAAACCAAAGAAATGCATAGGCTTTTTGCCGAATGTGCTGAGGAACCATAGAGAAATCAGGTCAAGGAAACCGTTTACGAATCGTTCAAGTCCGAATTTACTCTTTCCGTATTTCCTTTTCTGATGCTGTACCGGTTTTTCTGTAATTTTGTCGAATCCTGCATTCTTTGCCAGATACGGGATATATCTGTGCATCTCTCCATATACCTCGATATTCTTCACGACTTCATTTCGATATGCCTTGAGTCCGCAGTTCATGTCATGAAGCTTGATACCTGTTATCTTTCTTGCTGTCCAGTTGTAAAGCTTTGAAGGAAGGTTCTTGGTCAGTTTGTTATCAAACCTCTGTTTCTTCCATCCGGATACGATATCATAACCTTCTTCGATGATCATTCTGTAAAGTTCAGGAATCTCATCAGGTGAATCCTGAAGGTCTGCGTCCATAGTGATGACAACGCGTCCTTCTGCAGCCTTGAATCCATGATAAAGGGCTGCTGATTTGCCGTAATTGCGTCTGAATGAGATACCTCTGATATAAGGATTCCTTTCAGAAAGTTCCTTGATTATCTCCCATGATTTGTCGCGACTGCCGTCATCTACCATGATTATTTCATATCGGTAGTCTTCGGCTGTCATTACTTTCTCGATCCAGCTGACCAGTTCAGGAAGCGACTCGTCTTCGTTGTAAAGCGATATGACTATAGAAAGATCTTTAGAATATGTCATGGCTTATTGTTCTTCAGGTTTGTAGTTTGCGAATGGATCTTTGCTTGGGATACTGCGGGACAATGCGAATGAAAGTATCGTTCCGTATATGAAGCAATATATCAGGTTTGAAAAGAATGTTATCTGAGGAAGATTCTGCATTGTCTTATCCATTTCGACCATAGTGTTCGAATCAAGCATCGGAGCCATCTGCTGCATTACCATGTCCATCTGTTCAGTAAAGAGGTCCGGGTTCAGGAATGCCACATTTGCAAAAGAGAATGCGGAATATACAATAGCAGAAAGAAGGGCCATAGCCATTCCCAGCTTGAATGTACCGGAATTGTCTGCCTCAGGATTCTCTGCAGCGAATGCCTTCATGAAAAACATCATAAGCCAGATGCAGCCTCCGAATTTTGCCGCCCAAAGCAACATGTTCATGATTACTGAAAGAAATGCCGGTAGCTCAGCCTGTCCAATCCATTGCGTCAGGAAAAGGTATGCTGTAGAAATGCCTCCTAAAGCCAGTCCTGCTTTGCCGGCTGTGTTCCACATATTCTTCTGAAATACATTTTGTTCCATATTCGTGCTCTTATGTGCTACAAAGATAGAAAAAATTCCTATCTTTGCATTCTTGGATTTACAAGACCTGTAAGAATTTTAAAAATACGATATAGATATGATCAACATTACATTTCCTGACGGTAGCGTGAGACAGTACGAAAGCGGCGTCTCAGCGTTTGACATTGCACAGAGTATCAGTCCGAGACTTGCAGCAGATGTTCTTGCTGCAACAGTTGTAACTGCTGCCGATACGACAGGAAAGGGTACAGTATATGATGTGACACGTCCTATTACGGAAGATGCGTCAATCCGCCTTCACAAGTGGGAGGATCCGGAGGCTAAGCATGTTTTCTGGCATTCATCATCACACCTTCTTGCCGCAGCTCTTGAAGCTCTCTATCCTGGTGTGAAGTTCGGTATAGGACCTGCTATCGAGACTGGTTTCTATTATGATGTGGATTTTGGCGGAAAGTCTCTTGTAGAGGCTGACCTTAAGGCTATCGAGGACAAGATGATCGAGCTTGCCCGTCAGAAGAATCCTTTCATCAGGACAGAAGTTTCCAAGGAGGAGGCTCTCAAGACCTTCACCGAGAAAGGCGATGAGTATAAGTGCGAGCTTATCAGCGAGCTTGAAGACGGTACAATCACATTCTACAGCAATGGTGATTTTACCGATCTCTGCCGTGGACCTCACCTCAAGGACACATCTGTAATCAAGGCTGTCAAGCTTACAGCAATTGCAGGCGCATATTGGAGAGGAGATGAGAAACGTCCGATGCTTACCCGTGTCTATGGTGTGACATTCCCTAAGAAGTCTCTTCTTGACGAGTATCTTGCAATGCTCGAAGAGGCTAAGAAACGCGACCATAGAAAGATCGGTAAGGAGATGGAGCTTTTCACTTTCTCCCAGAGAGTAGGTCAGGGTCTTCCTTTGTGGCTTCCTAAGGGTGCCGCTCTCCGCGAGCGCCTCGAGAACTTCCTCAAGAAGCTCCAGAAATCATATGGTTATCTGCCGGTAATCACTCCTCATATCGGAAACAAGGATCTGTATGTAACTTCAGGTCACTATGCAAAATACGGAAAGGACTCTTTCCAGCCAATCCACACACCACAGGAAGGTGAGGAGTATCTCCTTAAGCCGATGAACTGTCCTCACCATTGTGAAATCTATAGGACAAAGCCTCGTTCTTACAAGGATCTCCCTCTCAGACTTGCAGAGTTCGGTACAGTTTACCGTTATGAGCAGAGCGGAGAACTTCACGGACTTACACGTGTACGTAGCTTTACTCAGGACGATGCACACCTTTTCTGCCGTCCTGACCAGATCAAGGAGGAGTTCTGCAAGGTAATCGACATCATCCTTTATGTGTTCAAGACATTGAACTTCAAGGAGTATGTGGCTCAGATATCTCTCCGTGACCCTGAGAACAAGGAAAAGTATATCGGCTCTGACGAGAACTGGGCAAAAGCGGAGTCTGCTATCATTGAAGCTGCTTCGGAGAAGGGACTTAATACTGTTGTCGAGTATGGAGAAGCAGCATTCTATGGTCCTAAGCTTGACTTCATGGTGAAGGATGCGATCGGAAGAAAATGGCAGCTCGGAACAATTCAGGTGGATTACAACCTTCCTGAGCGTTTCGAACTCGAGTATATCGGAAGCGACAATCAGAAACATCGTCCGGTAATGATTCACCGTGCGCCGTTCGGATCTCTTGAGAGATTTGTCGCAGTCCTTCTTGAACACACAGGCGGAAAGCTTCCTCTCTGGCTGACTCCAGATCAGGTTAACATCGTGCCAGTCAGCGAAAAATACGAGGAATATGCAAAAAAAGTTTGCAGTTTGCTGAATAATTCCGATATTCGCGCCGCCGTAGATGATAGAAACGAAACGCTCGGCAAGAGAATCCGTGAGAGTGAGCTCAAGAGGATTCCTTTCCTTGTGATTGTAGGTGAAAAAGAAATGACCGAAGGCACGGTTTCTGTCAGAAGGCAGGGTGGTATTGACGCAGGATCTATGCCGGTTGACGATTTTGTCGCATTGGTGAGCAATGAGATAAAGGATCAGCTGTCGTAGCGCAATTATATTTATTAACTTAAC
>JAZLAS010000030.1:0-1806 GCA_045613365.1 Candidatus Cryptobacteroides sp. | reverse complement strand
CTTGATGTGCACAAACCTTAGATTTGCAGCGTAGTTTTCTGCATCAAGGTTTGTATGACAAAAGTAGTAAATTTATGCCGATAATGAAAGTTTAACCAAGGACAATGGAGCCGGGCGGTTCTCAAAGTTCACAAATGGGAAAGACCCGTCTATCTTTTTTGCCCCGCCCGGTCCGTTGATCTGAGGACCTGAATAAGAATATCGCCTTAGTCCCAATAAGGTTTGTAGGTGACAGATCTACGGTCCACTGTCCAGATAAAAGCAGTGCAAGTTATGAATAAAATCTATGTCGGCATCGACATCAGCAAAGAAAAGTGTAATCTTTGTTACCGCCGTGGCCTTGAGATTGTCCGCGAAGAAGAATGCTTAAACGAAATCAAAGCACTTAAAAAGGCCATTAAAGCAGCGCTAAAGGCTGTCGAAGCTATGGAGGAAGAAGTTCTTATATGTGCTGAATATACAGGTAGATACATATATCCCCTGACCGTAACCTGCCAGGAACTTGACCTTTTTCTTTGGCTTGATGACCCAACCCGCATCAAGAACTCTATGGGCCTTACTCGTGGAAAGAATGATGCCATTGATGCTGCCAGAATTGCCGAATATGCTTTCCGGTACAGTGATAAAGCCGTTCGATATTCGATTCCGGATGCTGCCCTCGTGTCCATGAAGAACCTGCTTTCAGACAGGGAATTTCTTCTTATCGACAAGAAGCGTTATCAGGCACAACTCTCCGACCAGAAGAGATATATGGATCCTATAGACTTCAAGCATAAGAGTACTCGATGGAAAAAGGTCATCAGATCAATCGAGGAGCAGATCGCATCCATTGATGCTGAGATTGACGCACTCATCGCCGCCGATCCGGTATTGGCCCGTCAAAAAGAACTGCTTGTGAGCATTGACGGTATAGGTAATCGCATTGCAATAAATATGATTGCCATTACAGGAGGTTTTACGCGCTTCCAGAATGCACGTCAGTTCTGCAGCTTTGCCGGCCTTACGCCATATAGGTACGACTCTGGCACCTCTGTCCGATCAAAAGCCAAAATATCCAAACGTTCCAACCAGACCATGAAAGCTCTCCTGCACCTGAGTGCGGTCAATGTAGCGACACGAATGAAGGAGGGCGAATACAAAGACTATTACGAACGAAAGTTAAAGGAAGGAAAGCATGTTATGTGTATCATGAACGTGCTTCGTGCTAAACTTGTCCACAGGATGTTCTCTGTCATAAAACGTGATGCGGAATACACCAAACAATATAAACCTGCCTGCTAATGCATACCAGGGGTAGCCGCGCGGTCAGGGGCGGGACGCACCTATGAGCGCAATATATGTCCACACACTATGCCGTTGAATCGAAGTGATGACTTACAATACAACTTATTTCCAAGTCATTTGGAAAATCCATAAGAATAGATAGTAAATTATACTTAACTTTGCAGGGATATGAGGAATGTTCTATACATACACGGCATGGGCGGCGGTTCCGATTCAAGGATTCCGTCCATCCTGCAGGAGGAATTTTCTGAGACGGATGTCAATATTGTTGTCAGGACCTATGATTTTGATCCGGATGTTGCATCTGAACAGATTGCAGGGTGGGTGTCTGAACTGAAGCCCGAACTGGTCATACGGGAGTCACTCGGTTCATTGCATGCGTTGAGGATATCCGGTGTTCCCCATGTATTCGTTTCTCCTGCTCTGAATGCTCCGATCTATTTCGAACTTCTCGCATGGCTTACTCTCATTCCTGGTATTTCTGCATTGGTCGACCGTATTTACAGACCACGCGAGGGAGAC
>JAZLAS010000029.1:0-42369 GCA_045613365.1 Candidatus Cryptobacteroides sp. | reverse complement strand
ACCAAGCCACAGCGAACTGGACATCACGTCTGCAGAAGCGGTCGAGAGTTTCATCAGCCGCACACTGCCTGATGCGATCCTGCATCTCGCCGCGCTCTCCAACACAGGATACTGCGAGGAGCACCCGCAGGAAAGTTATCTCGTGAACGTAATCAGTGTCGAGTACATAGCCAAGGCCGCAGCCAAGCATGGTATAAAGTTGGTCTGGTTCTCTCCAGACCAAGTATATAATGGATGCACCGGACTTGGGCTCCTGTCAGAAGATACTGCACTCTCACCTGAAAACCACTACGGCAGACATAAGCTTCTGGCTGAGAAGCGCGCGATGGAGATATGTCCCGACAGCGTGGCATTGCGTGCCACATGGATGTACGATTCTGAACGCCATGGAATGAAGACCCACAAAAATTTCGTCCTTAATTTCCATGAAGCAAATGAAAACGGAACTCCCCTGCGCTTTGCCACAAGGGAATTCCGAGGCATAACCTGGATTGAAGATGTGGTGCGCAATATCCCATACACCTTCGATCTGCCGGGAGGAGTATATAATTTCGGAGCCGAAAACCACCTGAACACATACGAGACTGCTGCCGAATATGCCAGAATCCAAGGACTTGACCCAGATACAATCGCAATCCCAGACCCAGAACGATTCCCGGACCACATCCGCAACCTGAGCATGTCAATGCAGAAAGCCTACGAAGCATCAGAAGGCAAAATCCGCTTCATGACTACCCTCGAAGGCCTCTCCGCCTACATATCAAGGGCACGCACATGCACTCAACCTGGCTTTCCGTTTACTGTTCCTTCCACCAGTTCCTGCGGTGGTGGAAGACGATGCCCTTGCCCTCCTTGCGGTTCTCCTTCTTGAGGAAAGGGATCTGGTATCCGAGTCCGAACTCGATGAACTCTGCGATATTCATGTGAGTCTTTGCGCTCGCATGAAGGTAGAGGTTATCCCACACGCGATATTTCAGACCAAATCTGATATAGTGGGGAGCCTCCTCTGCGATAGCTCCATACTGAGACTTATATATCAAAGCGCGTTTAGGTGCAGGTCCATCCTTAAAAAGCTTATGATAATCGGCATAGATATGACGAGCAGGATTATAGAAGTACAGTCCCCAGTCAACTATCGCGGTCAATGCTCCGAACTTGAACTCATTGTTTATCGCAAGACCGGCACGAACCTTCTGATGGAACCCGTAATCGATATCCTTCTCATGACCACATGTCACGCAATCATAAAAATAATCGTCCTTTCCATCCGCATCAGTATCTTCTGCGAATTCTCCATCACAAAAAAGGATGCGCTCCGTGTTCTTGGTAACAGCCCCATTATAGAATAAATCCAATCCGGGGCCGATAGCATACCAGTCATTCACATGGTACACTGCTCCAACATGCAATGACGATATAAAGAATCTGCCGGGATCTTCTATGGCAGACTTCTGCGCTCCTGCCGCTCCTGTGATATTGATAGCCCAACCATACGGAAGCGACGGGAACTGAACAGGCTTCTTCTTCACGTCAGAATTGAAAGTCGCAGTAACACCAACCGAACCATAAATGGCATTCATACCGATATTAGGCATGCTCGTACGTCCGTTACTCATATGAATATATCCGAACTCAGTACCGAATGCCAGATACTTGGTTATTGGGACATTCAGCTGAAAACCTGCATTAAGATACACATTAAGAAAGCAGCCGAACACCGTATTCACGGTAGGTTCATAATAATGTGACGGATCCTGATCCTCCTGGGTATACCAATGTTCCGTTACCCCGGCAAGTCCGCCAGCGACCTTAAACCTCAACTGAAAATAATCCGTATCTATTGCATCAAGCAGCACATAAGGGTACATGGCTACCGAATGACCGAGCATCTTGTGACCGAGGTCCATCCACGACAAACCGATACCGACAGTCGCATTTCCAAGATACTGCTGCCAAGGGCGCTGCTGCTGTGAAGGAAGTTCGAATCCCAAGTTGACTCCTGCAGGATAGGCCCCGCCAAACTTCCTGAAATGGACTCCGCCGTCAAGATAGGTTCCCCTGAACGGATACGCCTTTATCGAAAACGTGAATTTATTGTCTTGCGACTTTTCGGCATTCATACTCTGAGCCGAAAGAGAATTTGCCGATAGAAAAGATATCAGCAACAATATAAAGATACGTTTCATTACACTACTTATATACTAAACCGCCTCAATAGATGCAGCAATGCCTGCAAATGTTGCAGGCATCAGGTAATAAGTATGTAAATGTCCGGAGATTACTCCTTCCACCAGTTCTTCCTATAGTGGAAAACAACGCCCTGGTCTTCCGAGCGGTTGCCCTTCTTGAAGAACGGAATCTGATAACCGACACCGAACTCAATAAACTCCGCTACATTCAAATGGGCTTTCAGAGCTGCCTGCACATAAAAATTGTCAACAACACGGCACCTTGCTCCCAACCTGAAATAATGGAACGCCTCTTCACGTCTGGCTCCATGAGAAGATTCATAAAACAAAGGACGCTTCGGAGCAACCGATCCATGATAGTCCATGTGATAATCGTTGTAGAGGTTGCGAGACTGGTTATAGACATAGACACCCCAATCGAGAACAGCAGTCACAAGGCCGAACTTGAACTCATTGTTCATCGCCACACCCACGCGCACCTTATTCTTAAACGGGTGATCAATATCCTTCTCACTGCCGCAAGTGGTACATTCCACCATCACATTCTCAATCTCATACTCTCCGTCGCAATACAGGTCATGATTGGTCCTTTTGGTCACGGCTCCATTGTAGAATGCGTCCACACCGACACCGACACCATACCAGTTGTTCACATGGTATACGACTCCCGTATGGAGTGAAGAGGTCGGATATCTGCCCTTATCCGCCATTGTAGCCTTATGCACACCACCCGCACCTGTAATGTTCACCGCCCATCCATATGGCAGGTCAGGGAACGCAACAGGATCCTTCTTCACATCAGCATTTAATGTTGCGGTAACTCCCACCGATCCGTAAAGAGCATTTATACCGATGTTCGGCATGGAAGTACGTCCGTTACTCATATGGATATATCCAAATTCAGCGCCCAACGCCAGATACGAAGTGATCGGTACATTCAGATTGACACCGGCATTGAGATATGCATTGACATAACTGCTGAAAAGGGTATTTACAGTAGGTTCCAGATAATGATCCGGATCCTGGTCTTCCTGTGTGAACCAGTGCTCCGTTACAGCCGCCAAACCTCCGGCAACCTTGAACCTCATCTGAAAATATTCCGTATCAATAGCATCAAACATGATGTATGGATACAGAGCTATCGAATGGCCGGTCATCTCATGGCCCAGATCTATCCACGTCAGACCGACTCCAACTGTAGCATTGCCAAGATACTGCTGCCACGGTCGCTGCTGTTGTGACGGGAGTTCGAATCCAAGGTGCACACCTGCAGGATACGCTCCACCGAATTTCTCGAAATGGACACCCTTGTCAAGAAATGTTCCCCTGAAAGGATACGCCTTGATTGAAAATGGGAATTTATTGCCTTCAGCCTTTTCGGCAGTGGCTGCCTGAGCCCAGATCAAATTTGCCGACACCAGAACCGTCAGCAATAACACAAAAAATCGCTTCATTATACCTTAATTATTCTCCATGAGGAAAACCTTCATGAAATCATTCAGGTCGCCGTCGAGAACTCCCTGGGTATCAGAGGTTTCATGACCCGTGCGGAGATCCTTGACCATCTTGTACGGATGAAGGACATAACTTCGGATCTGAGATCCCCACTCGATCTTTTTCTTCTGGCCTTCAAGTTCGGCCTGCTTTTCCTGACGCTTCTTCAGTTCTATGTCATAAAGACGGGATTTGAGGATACGCAGGGCATTCTGTCTGTTGTCCAGCTGAGAACGTGTCTCAGTGTTTTCGACGACAATTCCCGACGGGATATGTCTTACACGTACTCCAGTCTCAACCTTATTGACATTCTGGCCGCCTGCGCCGCTTGAACGGTATGTATCCCACTCCAGATCGCCGGGATTGATTTCTATCTCGATGGAATCATCGACAAGAGGATATACGAATACAGAAGAGAAGGTTGTCTGACGCTTTCCCTGAGCATTGAATGGAGATATACGGACCAGACGATGTACGCCGCTCTCAGCCTTGAGGTAACCGAAAGCATAATCACCTTCCACCTGCATGGTCACGGATTTGATGCCGGCATCCTCGCCCTCAAGTTCATCAGTAACAGTCACTTTATATCCGTTTCTCTCCGCCCAACGTATATACATACGCATAAGCATTGCAGACCAATCGTTTGCCTCTGTTCCGCCTGCTCCGGAATTGATCGTCAGCACCGCTCCCAGATTGTCACCCTCTTCTCCTAGCATATTGCGCAGCTCCAATGCCTCCAGTTCCTTCAAAGCAGAAGCATACGCATCATCAATCTCCTCCGCTTCAAATTCAAGCAGCACATTGAGGTCCTCAACCGCTGCAGACACCTTGTCGAAACCTGTCACCCAGAACTTCACTCCTGAAAGTTCCTTCAGAAACTTCTCCGCTTCCTTGGGATCGTCCCAGAAATCCGGAGCCAGAGTCTTCTCCTGTCTTGATTCAACGTCTGCACGCTTTTCATCAACACCGATGCATCTGCCAAGCGTCTCGACACGCTGCTGCAAAGTCTTTATCTGTTCTATACTTATCATGACAAATCACTCCTAGGCACTTAACCGTGCGATAAATCATACAAAAATAGGCATTTAAATGCATCTACACAAGGACAATCCCCGCCTCCATACATTTTTCCCTCATCTGCTGCGGCCAGACACTGCTCTGGATCTCTCCTATATGAGCCTTTCTCAACAGGAACATACACAATCTGGACTGACCTATGCCTCCTCCGATAGTACATGGAAGTTTACCTTCAAGAAGCCTTTTATGATACATCAGTCCTGACTTCTCCGTCTCCCCTCGTATTTCAAGCTGTCTTGCCAATGCCTCGGCATCCACTCTGATTCCCATGCTGGAGATCTCAAATGCGCATTCAAGCACAGGATTCCACAAAAGAAGGTCTCCGTTGAGTCCTTCATAACCATCTTCATTCACGGTTGACCAATCGTCATAATCCGCAGACCTGC
This sequence comes from Candidatus Cryptobacteroides sp., assembly GCA_045613365.1. Classification (GTDB taxonomy): domain Bacteria; phylum Bacteroidota; class Bacteroidia; order Bacteroidales; family UBA932; genus Cryptobacteroides. The sequence goes on along the minus strand of JAZLAS010000029.1, from coordinate 37,223 downwards.
CGTCATGTGGACAGCCATCAGAGAGTTCCCCACCGATTCCTATGATGAAGACCGCCTTATATCTGCGAGTCACAGCATCCTCTCTCTCCTTTGGCGACATGCCGGGATACATCTGCAGAAGCTGCTCAGAATGAATGAAATACACGTCCTGCGGCAGAATAGGCTCAATCTGAGGAAATTCCACGTATAATTTATTCTCTGTAACCTTTATTGCCTCGTATATTCTTCTGACGGCATTCTTAAGATATGCAAGATTGCGTTGTTCCTCTCTTATGACTGCTTCCCAGTCCCACTGATCCACATATATGGAATGAGTATTATCCAAAGTTTCCTCCGGACGGAGAGCATTCATATCCGTATAAAGGCCTCTACCGGGCACTGTCTTCATTTCCGCAAGCTTGATACGCTTCCATTTTGCAAGGGAATGTACGACCTCAGCTCTGCTTCCCTCCATATCACGTACCGGGAAAGACACAGGTCTTTCTACTCCGTTAAGGTCATCATTCAGGCCGAGGCCGCTCATGACGACCATCGGGGCTGTCACTCTCAGCAAGGCAAGCTGGGCCGAAAGGTTATCCTGGAACATATCCTTTACATTCTTGATAGCCTTTTCCGTATTTTCTACAGTACTCAGAAGATTGCAATAATCGTCAGGTATTATCAATGCCATAAGCTTTCATTATTATTCCACAAAATTAAACAAATTCAGCAGCAAGGCAAAATAAGATAAAAAGAGTATATTTGTAAAATCTAAACCGACATGCTATGGCAAGACATTTCATTGTAGTCATCACTTCAGCCTTATTGCTGCTCACAGCGACTCACGCTGCGGGTCAGACCGTCATAACAAAAAACGGAAAGGCCAGAACATGCATCATAACAGCTGACGAAACAGCTGAGACACATCAGGCAGCTTTGTTGCTTCAGGACTTCATCAAAAGGATCAGCGGTGCCGAACTGGCTATTACTGCCGGGGGAACGGGGCGGGTCATCATAGGAGGCGAGACTGTCAGAGAAATCGGAGAGGACGGGTTCAGCATCGACACAGAAGGAAACAACCTTTACATACGTAGCGGCGGAGGTAAGGGTGCAATCTATGGAGTCGTGACCCTGCTTGAACAACATCTCGGCGTATCATACTGGACTGCAGGCACTTGCGACTATCCTCATTTGAAAAGCATCACATTTCCTGAGATCCACATCAAAGAGACCCCGGCATTCCGCTACAGACAGAGCAGCAGCTATTGCCAGAAGGATCCGACATATAAATTATGGTACAGATTTGAATCCCCTGATGAAGAATTCATAGACAGGATGTGGGTACACACCTTCAACCGTATCCTTCCTTCCGACAGATTCGGCAAAGAACATCCCGAATATTATTCTCTCATCAACGGACAGAGAAGGCCGGGACATAACAGCCAGTGGTGTCTGACTAGTCCTGCCGTTTTCGATGCGGTAGTCAAGCAGCTGGATTCCATATTTCTGGCCAATCCTGACATGAAGATGCTTTCAGTCAGCCAGAACGACGGAAATTTCACACAATGTACCTGCCCGGACTGCAAGGCGCTCGAAGAATACGAAGAGGCTCCTTCAGGAAACTTCATACATTTCCTGAACAAACTTGCAGTCCATTATCCGGACAAGGAATTCTCGACCCTCGCATATCTGTTTACAATGAAGCCGCCTAAGCACGTCAAGCCGCTTCCTAATGTAAACATCATGCTCTGCAACATTGACTGCAAGAGAGAAGTCCCTCTTACCGACAACGAATCAGGAAGGACTTTCGTTGAAGCGTTAGAAGGCTGGTCTGCCATTTCCGACAATATATTCCTTTGGGACTACGGCATCAATTTCGACGGATATCTGACTCCTTTCCCTAACTTCCATACAATGCAGAAGAACATACAGCTTTACAAGGAGAACGATGTGACGATGTATTTCGCCCAGGTAAACGGTTCCAAAGGAGGAGATTTCCCTGAACTCAGGTCCTATATGCTTTCCAAGCTTATGTGGGATCCCTATCAGGATGCAGATTCTCTCATGACGACTTTCCTGGACGGTTATTATGGCAAAGCCGGAAAGCATATCGGAGATTACCTCAAGATTCTGGAAGGCGCGCTTCTGGCTAGCGGGAAGGATCTCTGGATATACGATTCCGCAATTTCCCATAAGGACGGCATGCTCAATCCACAGCTTCTGAAGACATATAACGAGATTTTCGACAAAGCGGAAAAGGCAGTGGCAGATGATCCTGAAAAGCTTGACAGGGTAAGATTGTCCCGATTGAGTGTCATGTTCTCCGAGCTGGAGATTGCAAGAACGGGAGATGATATGGACGTTGATGACATCCTCGCCAAGCTCGACCTTTTCGAGCAGCGGACTAAAGAATATGAAATCCCAGCACTCAATGAAAGGAACAATCCTCCTGGAGAATACTGCAGTCTTTACAGAACACGTTTTCTGCCACAGGAAATAAAGAGCAAGGCTCTGGGAGCGAAAGTGGAATGGATTACCGCTCCTCATCAGAGATATATCGGCATGGCTGACGAAGCTCTCACTGACGGACTGTATGGAGGGACGACATATGTTGAAAGTTGGGTTGGTTGGGAAGGCAGCGACGCCTCCTTCGTGATTGACCTTGGTGAGTCCACAGAATTCTCAAGGATCGAGAGCGACTTCCTCCATCAGCTTGGCGCGTGGGTTCTGTTGCCGACAGGAGGAAGATACAGCATCTCGAACGACGGTGCGTCCTATACTGACTTCGGCTCATTCGCATTTGCAGAAGACCGCAACCTTATGATCAAGTTCGTCAAGGGAGTTGCTGAGTCAGAGTCTCCTGTCAAAGCCAGATATATAAAAGTAGAGATTGACGGAACCATCGACTGCCCATACTGGCATTACGGAGTAGGCCATCCTTCATGGTTCTTTCTTGATGAAGTATCAGTATATTAAAATAACGATCATGATAAACGAAAGATATACAGCTGATGCATGCCGCTACGAGAATGGCATGAAATATCGCAGAGCAGGAAAGAGCGGAATCATTCTTCCTGAAATATCTCTAGGCCTGTGGCAGAACTTCGGAGATTCGGCTCCGCTTGCAAAGAGTCGCGAAATCATTCTTCACGCCTTTGATAAAGGCATATGCCATTTCGATCTGGCAAACAATTACGGTCCATCATACGGCAGTGCTGAAGCGACATTCGGCAGCATAATGCAAAGTGACCTCCGTCCTTATAGAGACGAGATGTTCATTTCAACCAAAGCCGGTTATGACATGTGGCCAGGTCCATACGGAGATCATGGATCCAGAAAATATCTTATCAGCAGTCTTGATCAGAGCCTCAAAAGAATGAAGATCGACTATGTGGATATATTCTACTCACACAGATATGATCCGGACACTCCTCTGGAAGAGACGATGCAGGCCCTCACGGACATAGTTAGAAGCGGAAAGGCACTTTATGCCGGAATATCGAATTATCCTGCTGAGGCTGCATCAAATGCATATGATTATTTAAGATCACATGACGTGCCATGCCTTCTTCATCAGTTGAAATACAACATGTTCCATCGCGTTCCTGAAAATGACGGACTGATATCACAGGCAAAAGAGGCCGGTTCAGGGTTCATTGCTTTTTCACCGCTTGCACAAGGTCTTCTGACTTCAAGATATCTCGGAGGTTCAATACCTTCTGATTCAAGAGCTGCACGTAATGCAACGCTGAAAAGTGAAACAATCACTCCGGGAATGATATCCAGACTTGAGAAATTGAATGCAATGGCTGCGGAAAGGGGGCAGAGCCTGGCACAGATGGCATTGGCATGGGTTCTGAAAGATGCTGGTGTGACTTCAGTCATTGTCGGAGCCAGCAGTGTAAAACAGCTTGACGAGAACATGGAAGCGATCAGGAACACCGGATTCAGCAAGGAAGAGCTGGATATGATTAACAGTTTGACGATATGATAGGGATTTTTGATTCAGGAGTAGGCGGTCTCTCCGTACTCAGGGAGATATGCAAGGTACTGCCTGATGAACAATACATATATTATTCCGATAATGCTCATTGTCCTTACGGAGAAAAGTCCGTAGAATACATCATAGACAGGGCAAGAGAGATTACCCGCTTCCTTTTAGACAAAGGGGCTGAGATAATAGTTGTTGCCTGCAATACAGCGACAGCTGCAGCAATATCCACACTACGTAATGAATTCAATGTCAGATTCATAGGCATGGAACCAGCTGTAAAACCAGCAGTAATGAGCACAGAAACAGGTGTTGTCGGAGTTCTGGCCACATCAGGGACATTGAAAGCAGATAAATATCAGAACACAAGGGAGAGATACTCTGAAGGCGTGAAGATCGTCGAGCATGTCGGACAAGGATTCGTCGAGCTCGTTGAAAAAGGCTGTCTTAGCGGAGAAGAAGCAGAAGAAACAGTAAGAAAGAGTCTGAAGCCATTAATGGACGAAGGTGCCGATCGGATAGTCCTCGGCTGTACACATTATCCGTTTCTGTCCGAAGTCATAATCAAGGAAGCCTCAGCCATCGCACCCGACAGAAGAATCGAAGTCATAGACCCGGCTCCCGCGATTGCCAGACATCTCAAAGAAGTCATGCAGGCTGAAAAACTGATACATAACGACGGATTCCGGATTTCCTTATACTCTTCCGGAGATCCTATCGCACTGAACAAGACATATGAAATGATAAAATAAGAAAAGCGCCCGATTTTATCGGGCGCTGCTGTTATTGTTTAACTGTAAAGCTGACCAAGTACCTCGAAATAAGGCTTTCCGTCATTGATTGTCACTTTATATACTGTTTCATCGACTTTGTAATATTCCTCTCCATTGAGAGTCACCATGTCGTAATCCTCTGGGAGTGTCTCGACGAGTGCTCCGGCAGGTGGAAGAATGACTTTGTATTCACCATTTGCATCCATTGTATAGAATACGCCGTCCTGATAATAATAGCTTCCGTCTGCTGCTGCATAGCTCTGTACAAGTCCAAGCTCATTTGCCAGTGTATAAGCCTGAGATGCGAGCTGCTGGTTCATTGACATTGTCTTGTTCTGGGCTGCTATTGTAGCATTGTTCTGAGCTATTATCGCATTCTGCTTCGCTATATACTCATTATTCTCGTTGATGGTCTTATATGTATTCACAACAGTGTGATAATACGACAGTCTTACTGCAGTCCATGCCATGTCAGCGATAAGGTTTGCTGCAAGGACAGTTCCGCGAGGAGGTCTGCATACCATGTAATATCCGCCATAAGGGCGATACCATATATCATTGTAGCAATAGTATGTTATGCCGTGATAGATATATCTTCTTGCATGCGATGGCAGTATCCTTACTCTGTAACCGTAGCAGTGGTTATGGTGTGACCAGAAGAAAGATGGTGTACTATATACCATGAAATCTCTGTCTCTTGGGTGAACCCTATGTACATCAGGCTTACGGTCCGGACGTATCATTACAGGTCTGTCAGGTCTGTGATCCGGTCTGCGGTCCGGTCTCACATCAGGGCGGTCTGAAGGACGGTTTCCCGGACGTGAACCAGGGCGGCTCACTGATACAGGCTTGTTCTGATTGCCTGGCTTGAAATCAGGCCTTGAACCGGAAGGCTTGGTTACCGGCTTGTTTGCCGGCTTGGTCGATGGACCTGCTGACGGTCTTGTAACCTGTCCTGAAGGTCTTGTAGCCGGTCTTGTCACAGTCGTACTCGGCTTTCTGTCTGAAGACACCGATGGCCTTACCTGACCTGAAGGACGAGTTGACGATGGTCTGGTCTGAGTTGACGGACGTGCAACTGGAGACTTTCTGTCTGAAGAAGACGATGAGCCTCTGCTTACAGTTCCTGAAGAACGACCTGAAGACTGACGTGTAACTGAGCTGTTTGACGATTTTGAGCTGCTCGGATTGGTTCTAGTAACGTTTGTTCCTCCTCTGCGCGCCTGTGCATCCGCATCAGACTCGAATGCCAGCAATGACAAAGCTGCTATCACTGCGGCAAGGGTTGTTCTGATTGTTCTCATAATCGTACAGTTTTAAGTTAATAGATGTAGTACCTTTGCGACAATTCACGGAAATCTTCTTCATCTTTCCGCCAATAATCCAGAATATCAGTAACATTATACTGCTTCTTGAATTCTGTCCTTACATAATCCGTGCCACAAACCTTATCGAATAATCCGTAGCCGCTTATGATCTCGAATGCCTTCTTATCAGGATACAGCTCTGCAACAGCCTGCATGACATAAAACTGAGTCTCTGTAATACGTGCTTTTTCATAGTCCGTAAAGAAATATTGCAGTCCCTTGACCAGCTGTCCTTTCTGGCTTCCCGAAAAAGGTTTGAACCAAATGGTACGGAAGGAAACGCCGTGCAGTCCATATGATTCAAGACGCTCCTTCAGCCTGACAGGGTCCAGCCATGTAGCCCCGAACACCTGGAACGGCAATGTATATCCGATACCGACATTCATGAAGCCATAAAGTTCACCACATACGCCTGAGGCGGCATAATACATTGGTGTATCCTTGTAAGGAATATTAGGCGAAGGCAGTACCCATGGCAGACCGGTATCTTCATATACCATGTCACGTGTCCAACCTTCCATCGGTATGACTGTGAGCTTGCATCTCGCCGGTTCCTGATTTCCTTTCTGTCCCTTGTTCATACCTTCCTCATTGATCATAACGGCAAGCTCCCCTACAGTGAGTCCATAAACATATGGGATCTCATACTGGCTGACAAATGAAAAGAAGCCTGGTTCTACATAACATCCTTCTATCTTGTTTCCTCCCAGAGGATTAGGCCTGTCAAGGACCATTACTTCAATTCCAAGCTCCCCGCAGGCTTCCATGACCAGACCGAGGGAACTGATATATGTATATGATCTTACCCCCACGTCCTGAATATCATAGACCATTACATCTATGCCTTCCAACATCTCAGGAGTCGGCTTTCTGGTAGCGCCATATATGGAGTGGACCGGCAGGCCTGTCGCTTCATCTTTCGAGTCCTTGACATGGTCACCCGCATACATATCTCCACGGACACCATGCTCGGGACCATATAGAGCAGTCAGTTCCACTCCCGGAGCATTATATAGAATATCTATGGTTGATACAAGATATCTGTCAACTCCGCTGGGATTGGTCACCAGACCTACCTTCTTGCCGACCAGTCCTTCAAAGCCTCTGTCGCGCAGCACTTCTATGCCGGTCTTGACTACCGGTTGTGCCGAAGCGAGACAGAATGAAGCGAGTAAAAGGCATATTGACAGAGAGAACAGTTTTTTCATGAGTTCAGAAAATTAAAGATTCAGGATTTTTCCCGCAAACAGGATATTCTCAGTCTGAGAATCTGCGATAAGGAAGAGGAAAGGTCTGTCAACAACCATTTCTACCGGTCTAGGAGTGATGGCTGCGGATGTAAGCTTGATCTGAGCCGAAGTGACAGCAGCTGCCTCAGTACCTTTTTCACTCACATCAATATAGCATTTCTGCTTTACCTGATCGAGGACAAGAGCTCCGTTTGAAGAAATACCGCTGAAATCTGCTGCCGGAGTGAAGGCAGACTTGAGGCCCATTGACATGAGGATTCCGTTAAGCACCTGAGATGTCTCGAGAGTGAATTTCGGGAGTTTCAGACGCACTTCACAAGAAGTCATCATGTCCATGGCAGCATCATATGTATATTCATTGACATAAGGAAGAGCCGAATCCACGTTCATGCCTGCAGGAGGCAGAACCACATACATTGCATAACGGCCACCTGAGTAAGGAATTGCTATGACACTGAAGCCCTCATATTCGGCATAATAGAATTCTGACTGCATGCTCATCATCTGCACCTTTTTTTCGCCCTTGGTTCCATGGAATGTCTCTTCATTGGTCATAGCCGGATCGAATGATTTTTCCCACGGAGCATTGAAATACAATGCATTTACAAGCACCATGACCATTTCCGGGTTTAAGCGGTCAATAATCTCAGTGATTTTTCCTGAAGTATGTTCAGAGCACCAGTCATTGATAGCCTTGACTGTAGAAGGATCAGAGAAATCTTCCGTCTTTACCAAAGCATCGAAATCAGAGGCTAAAAGCTCTGTATATTTATCCTTTACCTTGAAGCCGCCATCGATCCACAAAGAGTTTGCAGATTCAGCGATCACCTTACCATCGCTTGAAGGTTCAGCCTTGAAAAGGCAACCATTAAGGACATCATCAAATTCTGCTCTGGTCTCCCCTGCAGCACCTTCTGCAAGCATCGACAATGCTACGCCTGCACTATAAGGCGAAACCACTACATTCGCTCCGTTTTCAGAAGAAGCGTTCACCTGTTTGAAGAAATCAAGTGCAAATCCGATATCAGAGCCAGCAGTCGGCTTCTCATATGCCGGACCGCAAGCAGAAACAAGCAATAATGCAGACATGGCTGCAGATAAGATAAGATTTTTCATAATATAGCGTAGTTTATCATTTTTTTCCATATTCAGGATCGACTTTCAGCAATGATGTGACCGCAACAGTCACAAGACAGCATATCATGACGAAAACAAAGAAATAAGTGTATCCCATGATTTCCTGCACATAACCGGCTATCATTCCCGGAAGCATCATGCTTAAAGCCATGAAAGCTGTACATAGCGAATAGTGGGCCGTCTTGAACTCCCCTTCTGAGAAATAGATAAGATACAACATGTATGCCGTAAATCCGAATCCATAGCCGAACTGGTCCAGAGCCACACAAGAACTGATCAGAATCAGGCTCTGTGGCTGGAAAGCTGCGAGGAAGACGAATGACAGACATGGGAGTGTCAGAGCCAGTGCCATCGGCCATAATGATTTCTTGAGTCCCCAGCGTGAAGCTGCTATACCTCCGAGGATTCCTCCGACGGTAAGGGCGGCGACTCCTACTGTTCCATATACTATTCCAACTGTCTCAGTAGAAAGTCCCAGGCCTCCCTGCTGAACCGGATCAAGAAGGAACGGGTTCATCATCTTGATGAGGAAGGCTTCAGGCAGACGGTACAGAAGCATGAAAAGGAGAGCTATCCAGACATGCTTCTTCCGGAAGAATGTAACGAACGTACGACCGAACTCCTTGATGATTCCCTTTGCATCAGTACCTTGAGCACGCGTGCGATCAGACTCCGGTTTAGGAAGATTGAAAGTATGCCAGAGAGTTATGAGAGAGAACATTACGGCGCTGACGATCAGAGTCAGGGACCATGCCTTCGGTATATCTCCAAGATTCTTTTCCAGAAGCCCTGCGATAACAACCAGGACACCCTGGCCGAAGATGGAAGAAAGACGATAGAAGGTGCTTCTGATGCCGACAAAAAGCGACTGGTCCTTTGGCTTGAGGGCCAGCATATAATATCCGTCAGCTGCAATATCGTGAGTAGCAGATGCAAATGCCGTGATCCAGAAAAGAACAAGTGTAAGGGTAAACAGCGACACCGGAGTACCTCCTGCTGCAATGGTTTCCGGAGACGGGTGAGGCAGGCTGAAAGCGACCAACGCAAATGCTGCAGACATTATCACCTGCATTGCCATGACCCACCATCTTTTGGTCTTTATGATATCGACAAACGGGCTCCAGAGAGGCTTGATTACCCATGGGAGATAAAGAAGACTGGTGTACATCGCCATATCACCTTTAGACATGCCCATATTGTTGAACATGATCACAGAGATATTGTTAACTATGAAATACGGAATTCCCTCAGCAAAATACAGCGTAGGTATCCACCACCATGGATTTTTATTCATACATCATCATTCTATAATTGTTCCCGGATAATAGTGTTCGAGGATCTGGCGATAGCCATATCCTTCAGATGCCATCACAGCAGCACCTATCTGACATAAGCCAACTCCATGCCCCCAGCCCGAACCATGGAGAATTATACGGTCACCCGTAATTTCCACATCGAAAGCTGAACTCTTGAGATGGCTCTCGGAAAGGATTCTCCTGATCTCAAGTTCCTTTCCTACGGTAATTGTTTTCTCTGACCCGATGATCCTCAGTCTGAATATTCTGCCGGACTCTCCCCTTTCCAAAGGTTCCAGAGCTATTAGCTTTCCTATCTCATGACCACTCCTGCGTCCGATAAGTTCAGACAGGTCATTTAAATCGTACTCTTCCTTCCACCTGTAGAAATCCACAGTTTCCTGATCATAGTTGTTAAGCACCTGCGACAGGATACTCCTGTCTTGGGTATCGCAGAAACATTTTCCACCTTCCGCATGATCCGGAGTATCAGGAAGAGGCTGGAGATATGGATAATCCTTATCTTCCCAGCATGTACCGAATCTTTCCATCCTTCCTCCGCAACATTTCGAGAAACGCGCATCGCAAAGTTTTCCGTCATGCATGAGCACCTGCCCCCATGTACTGTCGATCACCCTCCTGACAGTCTTCCCTACAGCCCTTCCAAGCCCCTGATATCTCTGGCAATGGTCATCTGCACATACATCGAACAATCTATGGTCATCATGATCATACCACTTCACATATTCATAACCCCCACTCTCGTTTTCTTCCGATTCCTGACGATTCATAAGGCTGTCAAGATTCATCATAAGAGACGGCAGATTGCAGACGCCCTCCGGTACAGAAGATACGCGGGCACCATGCGACGCCGAAATCTGGGCCATAAGCCACGAACGGGATATTACAGCATGGGCCTTGAGGAACTCCTCCGATGCGGACGCACTCATTTCTGAAGAGATCACACTGAGCAGATAATCCTCGACACCGACCACATTGACAGCAACAAGCTTATCCTTATCGACTATTATCTTCAAAGCTCCAGCGAATCTCTGATCCTCCTTCCTTTCCCAATGGAAATTCACACCTATGGTCACACCGTGCAGAGCAAAGGACGGCTCTGCAAACATAGAGGACGGAGTCTGGGCACCGAAATACAGTTCATCGTACAAAGCACCGTCATATTCTATCTTTCCTTCCCTGAAGACGGCTTTACGAAGTCCTGCTCCATCAGAAAGTATTTCGAATTCGATCTCTTTCCCCGACATTATCCCGACCTCGACATCAGGCTGTTCACGTGTAAGACGGTCAATGACAAGCTCTTCCTCTTCTGCGGTTATCGAGACTTCGCGTATCATTTCTTCAAGAAGATTCTGTGACAATCTTTCATACTCCTGATGGACAGGTACAATGAACATTCCTCCCATATCTGCACATCCGGGACTCATCGTAAGGTGGTCCGGTCCTTCGCTGAAATAATGATGGGAACGATGTCTGCTGCGAAATACTATGATGGAACGGAATTCCCCTCCGCTGTAATACGTAAAGAGATTGAACATAGGCTCCGTTTCCCCTTCCGGAATCTCCATACAGTCAAGAAGCCTGTAAAAAAGCTTGGCAGCCGATTTGGAAGTCTCAGATCTCAGGGCAAAGACTCCGGCCGTAAACCTCTTATAATGATACAGTTCAGCATCCTGCAGGGACGTCAGATAAACTAGAGGGTTATCCTTGTCCTGACGGGCCGCAGCATTGTCATTCCGAGCGGAATCGAGGAATCTCTCCACATCTGTCTCTAAAGGCATCAGTCCCCTCGGAGCTGCCTGGAAATGATGATGGTCAGGAGCTGAAGCACCGCTTTTAGGTCCGTTGTAGAAGAATGTGAAATCCTGATATTTCCTGGCAAGATCCAGCATATCGACATATCGTTTCCAGATTGTCTGGTCCGTATGTCGGTCAGCAGCTATGACAAGATGGTCAGGGAAAATCGGATAAGGATTGACAAGGATATGGTATTTCTTTCCCTTGCGTCCTTCAAATTTCATCATGATCTGTTCAGGAGGTCTGTTCTCCCTGCACAGAAAACATTTTCTCTTGGCGATGTCCGCCTTATCGAGCTTTGCAGCCGAAGAAATCATCCTTGCAGGATTATGCTGAAGCTTGACTGTCAAGCCTCCTGCATCGACTTCCCTCACCTGCACATTCTTAAGTGCCCTGAAATTATCACACGCAAGAGGCCAGCGTGAAAGCTGGTCTCCTACAAATTTATGTATAGCTCTGCTGTTGTTCATATTCCTTATTTCGAACGGGATAACATACGCATCCTGGCCTCAAGTTCCCATGTCCTGATACGGTCCTTATACTGGTTGTTTGCATTGACCTTCTCAATGCTGAGAGCTGCATCAGAGTTACCCTCCCATCTGCGGCAGCAGTAAAGCACATCATATATACGGCCTATACGGTATTCACGACTTATGCGCAATCCAAGAGCATAATCTTCGCCATAGCTTGTATTAGGAAGATTCAAGGTCCTGAGAAGCGGAGTCAAGAAAGCTCTCGGTGCCCCCAGACCATTGACTCGGAGCGCATTGTTACGGCCATTCTCCTCAGTCCATTCCTTATGGTCTATAACTCCCGGAGGAATCGGATTCATCTGGAAATCCGTCATCTGATATGTACCGACCACCATGGCGCATTTCTGCTCATGGAATGCATCCACTACCTTCTGCAATGTATCCGGTCCGCTGTACACATCATCGCTGTCAAGCTGTACGACGTATTCGCCACACATTTCATGATGGACAGCCAGATTCCAGCAACCTCCTATCCCAAGATCATACTTTGCCGGAACCACATGTATCAGATTTTCATTTTTTGAAGAAAGCTCTTCAAGAAGCTCTGTCGTACCGTCTGACGAATGATTATCAACTACAATAACGTTATAAGGGAAATCACATTTCTGGCTCAGAGCACTTTCCACTGCATCCTTTACTGTTCTGATTCTGTTGAATACCGGTATCACGACTGAAGCTGTGACCGGGAACTCCCGTACTCCGAACTCTTTGATGTCAGGATCCTTGAATCTAGGTTCAAGCCACGCACCGATACGCTTCAGATGAGCGGTGCATACCTTCTCCATCTCAATCTGGACAGCCCTGTTCCTCGGATCCACATAATCAAACTGCTTTTCTCCTGATTTACGGTCATCAGTCTCTATTTCCGTATAAAGATATTCGTTTATATGAACTATCTTCTTCATGCGCAGACGCAGGTCATACAAAGCGCCGAACTCATAATCAGTCTCCATGGCACGCACAGCCCTTCTGAACGAGCTGCTTCTGAAGACAAGCACACTTCCGAAATCAAAATCATCTCTCAATGCCCCCTTCTGACACTCGATGAGAGGGTGCCTTCTTCTGCAAGGTTGACCGTCAGGACCTGCAACAAGCTGATAATGATCCGCGTACAGCATATCCGCCCCTGTATCTTCAGCAATGGAAATCATTCGATCCAGTGCAAACATGCCCATTTCCAAAGGCAAATCCTTTGTATAGATCAGGACGAATTTATCTGAAACAGCCTCCGCTATGCTTCTCAAAGTCTCCGTTGACCTGAGTGAGACTCCGGAAAGCATGGTCACGCCGGAAAATGCATCGCTCCTGCTGAAAGATTCGACTGTCGTTGAAATGTCCTCAGCGGACATGGAAGGGATAAAACACTCTATAAAGGACATGGTTACATCTGCTTTAACATATTAAAGACAAATGTAATCAATTTTCTAGAGCAGAGCAAGAAGGGAGTTGCGTATCATCTGGAACTCGCTTTCGAAATTAGGAGTGAAAACTCCTTTTCCGAGATTGGCATCAATATCGTCAAGTTCCCACCATCGGCCCTCATCGACTTCATCAAGATCAGGGTGGAGTTCATATGAGCCTACAGCCGCGAAGATGTTGACCATTTCCTTTTCGATCGCAGACTCGAATTCGTAAGTCTCCAGATAAATAGGATTGAATTCCGTAAATCCCAATTCCTCCGATGCCTCACGATACACCGCCTCTATCAAGGATTCTCCATATGACACATGTCCGCCTACGGCGGTATCCCACTTCCCGGGCTGTATATCCTTATGCATCGAGCGTTTCTGCAGATATATGCGCGAGAAGCGGTCGATGATATGAATATGGATCACCGGATGGAGAGGCTTGGCTCCACTATGGCAATACTCACGGGTAGAGCGTCCTATGACCATGCCGCTAGGCAAAACGACCGGAAACCACTCGCTTCCATGAGCCGTCACAGCCTTGGAGCCTGCGGTAGGAGCCGGAACAACCGGCGCTATATCGAACGGATATATAAGTTCAATCATTTCAGAATACTATCTCTACGCAATATGACGACACCTCACCTATCTTACCTTCAACAAAGACATGAAGTCCATCTTCACGCTCTACGGCTGCACGGTATATTTCCACTTCATCACCGGCCTTTGTCTCATGGTTGAAATTGATCGTAAATTCCTTGACCGGCCTTGAGGAAGTAATATCATAGCCTACGGCATTCATCGACCACTGCATGTACATTGCATTGTTCGTATGGCCGTTTGTATCTATGTCCGAGTATGAAACGAGATGCGTCCTCACGAGTTCAGGTTCCAGATCTTTAGGCATCTGAACCTTGTCCGCCGGTGTTTCAAGAGCATTTTCATTACAAACGGTTCCTTCTTCAAGGAGTTCCGGATCCCTGACAAGCCTTCTGGTCTCGAGGTTGAGCACAAGCCAGGATGTCGTCGCCTTGACCCTCTCTTTTCCATCATTGTCGGTAAGAACGAAATCCCTGAGGAAGAAAAGGCGGTTCAAGCCCTTGTGCCATGTATTAAGAGTGATCTCTTCCCTCCATTTCGGAGTATCCGGAAATTCCACATGGACACGCGAAAGTATCCATGCCGTATTGTTCTTTATCAGATCATCATATCCGAAACCGAGATAGACTGCATGACGTCCGGCAGCCTCCTGAGCCATATTCATGAAAGAAGTAGGCTTCAGGCGCCACGCTGCATCAGTGTCATAACAAGGGATAGTATGCTTCTCTGTATATTTTATCATTTTATGGTGTAGTTAAGAATCTTCAGTTCTTCAGGGGTGTAGAGCAGATGGTCCACCAAGTCAGGAGCTGTTCTTCCAATAATCGCAAGCGCTATGATGAGAACAGCCGCCAGGACAGCCAGGACCGTCAATGCCAGAACGCCTGGCTTTGTCGCAGTACGCTTGCGAGATGTCTCCTCGACCACAGTAGGGGCAGCCGGTTTCTCTGTCTTGACTGGCTGGAGTTCAGGTTCCGGTTCTGGCTTCTGTTCCGGCTCGGCAACTGGTTCCGGCTCAGTAACTGGTTCCGGCTCAGTAACTGCTGGAGCTGGTTCCGGTTCTACTATAGGTTCCGGAGCGGATTCAGGAACTTCCTGCACAGTTTCTTCCAGCAATGATTTCAGGCCAGCAACAGCTGCACTTACCTCTTCCCTGGTCTCCTGATGAGTCTTCAACGAAATCGGCTCCAGACCAAAACCGGCAGGATAGATATCCAGGTCTTCATCAGCTACAAAGAACACAGCATTCTCCTTGGTAGCTCTCAATCTTCCTAAGCCAGGAAAGACCACAACCTTCTTTGAATGCAGTATGGTCTTGAGCTCAGCCACGAAGTCCTTGATGATCCTTTCAGCCAGATCATGCTCGACCTGATTGCTCGAAGCATAAAAGCTTACGAGTTCAGAGCCCTCATCCGGCTTTGACCTGAAGAAAAGCCTGCGATATGGAGGGTTGATAGTATATCCTTTATCCGAAAATGTCGAAGGGACGACCTCTGCCACAAATGAGCCAAGGCCGGGAAGTACCACTCTGTCATTGTCAAGAATAAGTTCCTTGACCATTTTAGATAAGAGATCAATGTCCATGCTGCTGTTTTATAAGGCTAAAAAAGCCGGTTATTCTAGGAAAACATTGCAAATATAAGATTTTTTCAAAAATTTTTGTGAAAAAGTTTGGAAGTAAAGAAAAAATACCTACCTTTGCAATCCCAAACGAAAACAAAACGTTTGAAAACAACATTCCCGAATAGCTCAGTTGGTTAGAGCATCTGACTGTTAATCAGAGGGTCCTTGGTTCAAGTCCAAGTTCGGGAGCCACACTGGACAAATCTTCAAAATTGAGGGTTTGTCCTTTTTCTTTTTCCTTATACCTTGATTTCGTTGCCGTTTTTTACTAATTTTGAAGCGTAACATTCTGTGGTTTAAACATGAAACAGTATTTTTCAGCGATGCTGGCTGCAATCATAGCCATCACATCATGCGGTCCGGATCAGAACGACCCTACATTGCCGGAAGACAGCAAGGAAGAAAATGTAACCGAAAACAACACGGGGCTGATTGATGCGACCATCTGCGAATATTCGGGTGAGCTTGCTGATGACGCCTCTGATGATATCATCGGAGAAGATGCCGATACGTATTGGGAGAAATCTACATTCAACAGAAAGATCACCATAAGATTCAACGGAAGCGACGCTGAAGTGAAAGGCGCAGACCAGTCTCTTGAATGTCATGTTTCAGGTGCAGATATAACTGTCGTTCCTTCCACCGCTGAAGGTCTGGAAATAGTTATGGAAGGCAAGACTACGGACGGACAGCTGAAGATCTACGGCAGCAGCAACGTGAAGCTGACCCTCAACGGATTGGAACTGACATCAGCCAAAAGCTCCGCAATCAATTTTCAGAACAAGGGAAGCCTGTTTATCCATATGGCAGATAATACTGAAAACATCATATGCGATGCTTCAAAACAGTCCGATGAATCATTCTATCCGGAGGGAGTCGTTGCCGATGATGAGAAGAGAAACGGAGCCATCTACAGCAAAGGGAACATCGTGATAAGCGGAAAAGGATTGCTCAAGGTTTCCGGAAAGAAGAAGCATGGTATTTCAGCCAAAGGGGAAGTGATTGTAAGACCGGGAGCGACGCTTGTCACAGAAGACATCGCGGACAACTGTATCAAGGCCGATGGGATCACTATACTCGGAGGCTACATCTGGGCAACAGCTGATGCAGATGCAGGAAAATGCCTGAGTTCTGACGGAGATATTGAGATTGCCGGGGGCAAGTTAAGGCTGCAGACCACCGGAGGTTCAATCTACGAAGCCGATGAAAACGACACATCATCTCCTGCCGGCGTAAAATCAGACAAAGACATATACATCAGAGGAGGCGAGATTCTTTGCATCAGTACCGGAGATGGAGGAAAAGGTCTGAATGCAGACGGCAATCTTACCATTGATGACGGAAAGATACATATTGCGACTTCCGGCAAGAAATACGTCTATAATTCCGCTCTTGACCTTGATTCGTCTCCTAAAGGAGTAAAGGCAGACGGAAACATAGAGATGAACGGCGGTCTGCTCAACATTCAGGTGACAGGACTAAGCGATGGATCAGAAGGGCTGGAGAGCAAGAGCATGATCACGATAAACGACGGAGACTTGTTCGTATATGCATATGACGATGCAATAAATGTAGGAGGTGACAATCCTGTGGGATTGGTAATCAACGGAGGAAGAGTATTTGCCTTTGCTGATCATAATGACGGCATCGACTCCAACGGGAAACTGACAGTCAACGGAGGACTTGTAATAGCGTCCGGAAGCGATGTACCGGAAGAAAGCTTCGACTGCGACAACAGCAGGAATTTCATCGTCACCGGAGGTACTCTTATCGGCACCGCAGGAGCTGCTATTTCGACATCGACTACCAGCACCCAAAGGTCGGTTATCTATAACGGCATTTCAGCAAAATCAGGAGAGCTGATTGTAATATGCAATTCCAATGAAGAACCTATACTCATGTACGAGCTTCCTCGTTCTTCACAAAGACTTAGCTTGTTCTACAGTTCTGCAAAAATCGTAAACGGCGAGTCATACAAGGTATATTACGGAGGACAGATCAGCGGAAGCACCTCAAATTGGAACGGAGTGTTCGCTGACGGCACTTATTCTGACGGAACAGAACTCGGAGAATTCACATCCAATCAGCTGACAGTCACGATAGGTACAGGCGGCGGTCCGGGAGGTGGTCCCGGAAGACCTGGAGGTCCTGGCAACGGTGACGGCGGCTGGGGTCCGGGCTGGTGGGAATAGATTACCAGCCCTTCGCAATATTCTCAGCCATTATATCCACAAGCCGTCTTCTGGCCTCCATACTGGCCCATGCCACGTGTGGGGCAAGTCGCATACGCTCCTTATGTTTCATTCTGAGGTATGGATGATCTTCCGGTATAGGTTCCTGAACGAACACATCGATTCCGGCTCCCGCAATCACTCCATTATCGACGGCCTCCGCAAGCGCATCTTCCACCACTATGGCTCCACGGCCAGCATTCACGAGGATTGCTGAAGGCTTCATCAGCGAAAGCTGTTCCTTGCCTATAAGATCCTTGGTCCTGTCATTTAGCGGCGCATGTATAGAGACGACATCAGAAATCCTGAGCAGTTCATCAAGCGGCAGGCAAGGATATTCCTTGCAATGGCCAGTGCCGGATGTCGAATAATAACATACTTTCATACCGAACACCTCCGCGATCTTAGCTACCTTGTTTCCGATATTACCCATGCCGATGATTCCGATGGTCTTGCCGGCCAATTCCCACCAGTTCCAGTTCGGATCAGTGAACATACCGCTACGTGAATAGCTTCCGGATTTCACGCTCTGGTCGAAATACGGAGCTCCGCCCACCAGGGAAAGGATATGCATGAATGTCGCCTGAACGACAGAATCCGTTGAATAGCCAACAGCATTGCGCACTGGTATTCCCTTTGATGCAGCATATTCTACATCAATATTATTAACTCCAGTAGCCGCTATGCAGATAAGCTTCAGATTCGGAGCAGAATCGATCAGTTCCTTATCGACCAACACCTTGTTGATCAGAAGAACATCAAGGTCACGGACCCTCTCACGAGCCTCTTCAGGAGTAGAACTATCATATCTTGTAAAATCGCCCAAGCGTTCAAATGGCTCAAAGGACACATCTCCCATTGTAGCCGCATCAAGAAAAGCTATTTTCATATAAATGCAGTTTATTAATAGTCAATAAAATCATTCCCTACTACAGATCTCTCCATGATTTTCCTGTCAAGACAGGAGGATGGAGTGGCACCATATACTTAGGATAGGCCGGTTCGGTATATGATGAGGAAGCCTTTTTTCTATTTATAGCATCATATTCGACAAAATCTTCGTAATCATACTCCCAAGTATCGCCATATGCCAATTTATGAATACGATAATAAATAGCTTCACGGCTTGGGGCATTGAAACCTCCTGAATTATGGCGCATGATGCTATTTTCCGTAGGCCTCCATACACCAGACCAATATGTAAGTCCTCCTTCATATACCCCTAGCCCATCATTTGCATATCTCGGATCGGTGAGGAAATAATTCCACCTTATAGATGAGGGGGCATTAGTAAAGTCCACATTTTTCCACCATCCCCAATCACTACGTTGCCTCTTATAGCCAGTTACATCCGATATATTTATTCCTCCCATACTTTCATAAGAATACTCATCCGCAAGCTTAGCAAAACCATGTCCACCAGCCTCATGCAATATCAGTCCAGCCAACATACCATCATCTGTTCCAAGAGGAAAATATGAAATAGATGTACCTAAACCATAATCTGAATAGCCAGAAGGATAATACATATAACATGTTCCCGCATAATATTCACGATTCATGATGACTATAATAAGGGCATTATCAATCTTATCATCACTAATGGCTTTTCGTGTATATTGGAGCACCTTGCTGTCATTTCCTCCTACCAATGTTCCCTCACCAAAGAATCCTCCAAAAGCAGTAGAACCAGCTCCATAGCCCTCACCAATGGACACAGCCTTGACCTGATAAACATTGAAATTATTGCGGAAAGAACAGTATGGTTCTTCAGAGAAGAACATCTCCATAGCCTTGTTGATATCATTATCATACTTGCCTGAAGCAATCTGACGGTCAGAATAGCCATCGCCCATAATTACTATATCTATACCATTACCGTCCGAAGCTCTTTGGAGTGTAGTGACAACACCATCTTGAGAGAAATCCGTAGAAGAATATATTTCCTCATTATGTCCAACTATCGTACATATTCCCCACCATGGTGAGGCTCTATATGCACTCACACTTCCTTCCGGAACACGAAGAACAGTGCCCGGATCACAGGGCTCCCAATACCCGGAGATCACTGTACCCCATGTACCTGGAGGAGTGGGTGAATTGAAATATATCTCTGAAACACCGGTACAATTACAGAAGACGAAATTTCCTAGATTCGTGATTGTTCTTGGCAGCACAATCCTGCTCAAGCCAGAACAGCCATTAAGTCCGTGAATACCGATTTTTTCGACCCCTTCAGGTATCGTCAGGCTAGTAAGGTTACTATAGCCAGAAAACACTGAACTTCCTATCTCATTCACACCTTCTGGTATGGTGTACTCTTTTAATGTCTTACCTTTTGCATCTGCCAATTGAATCAGTTTGCCATGGTAAACAAGGCACATCTTGTCTCCCGATGCATATTTGCCTTCAAATTTCTCCATAGTAGCACACTTGAAGGCACAATCACCAATATAATCAACACTTTCCGGGATCGTCACATTTTTCAGTTTACAGTTTTCAAATGCAGAGTCCCCAATATACGTAATATTGTTTCCTAATATAAGCGTCTCAATTCCACACTCACAAAAGGCATAGGCTCCAATCGAAGTAACCTTTTCAGGAATAGTGAGTTCAGGAAACAATGACGGGCAATTATAGAACTGCCGTTCTGCAATACAATCATTTTGAATACTGATTGACATAAGATTTGCACAAAGCTGAAAAGCGCCATAACCTACTTCTGTCACGGAGGAAGGAATAGATACCTCCAACAACGCATCGCTCCATGCGAATGCTTCTTCACCAATTCTTTTAAGGGTGGAAGGGAATGTCACCTTTGCCAGATGCTGTCCAAACATGAATACCTTGTCTGAAATAGCTTCAACTCCATAAGGTATGGCGTATTCAGTAAGTCCGGCTGTGGCGCAAGCTATCAAGACATTATCTTTTATAATGCATCTGCCATCATCCGAAATCAATTTACCGCTGATTCCGGTAACCTTGCTCTTAGTCCTTCCTAGTCCGAACGCCATTAGTCCGACTGCTGAAAGAACTTCTGAACGATTTTCAATTTTTTGAAGATTCTCATTACCATCAAACGCATAGTCTGCAATTGAGACAACCGTTTCCGGAATGATTATTTCTGAAAGATTGCAATTTCGGAATGCATATTCTCCAATGGAAACGAGATACCTTGGAAGAGTGATTTCCGAAAGATTACCGGACCAAAAAGCATGATTGCCGATAGAAGTCACACTGTCTGGCAGCTTAATTCCAACCAGAGTCTCGACTTCATTATAATTATTGGCAAAGGCACTATCACCGATTTTTGTAACGTTACCGTCAAACTTTATGATACCTTTCCCATCTTGATAGGTATTTGATATTATATCTGCTCCAAAAACATCCGAATAGACCATAGGGTTATCCCAAATATCCAAATCTCTTAGGTTCAACACCTTACCATTGGAAGTCGAATACCAAATTTCATCATTTGGAGGAGTATCACTTGGTAACGGCATCATTGGCACGACATCAGAAATGATCTCAGTAATTCCATCAGATACAATCAACACTGCATTTGCAGATACCTCTCCAGTAAAAAAGGCATCAGGTAAAGCCGCACCAGAAGCAACAACAGTAATTACCCCGCTATCAACATCTGTATAGCATGACAAGATCGGCATTTCCGAAAAATCAACTGATCTGGTCTGCGTTGAATATGCTTGCATCGACAAATACCTTTCCCAATTTCCAGCAATTTCCACCGCCGCATCACGAGGAGAAACAATAAAATCGATTTCCACAAAACTATCCTCTGCTGCATGATATACTACGGAAGCCCTGCCATCATCATAAGCTGGTAAGTATTTCAGCGACTTCAAACGATTGAAAACATAGCCAGAAGCTAATGGTAGGAATAGTTCTGTCCCATCTGACAAGACAAAACATACCGTATCCTCATCATATGATACTTCAGCAAACAAAGAACTACCATCTTTACCGTCTGCTCCTGTCGCTTTCCCAAGGAGACTCCATGTATCACCACCATTATATGATACATACCAATAGTTATTTTCTATCTTCAATTCCGGAGTAATGCCATCTTCTCCGTCTTTTCCATCCTCACCATCACGTCCTGACGCTCTGACTTTATTTCCGTCATCATCAAGGAGCCAATCACCATTCAGAGTCCAGTAATAACAGCCGTCAGAATCCATTCTAACTCCTATGACAGGAGTCTTGCCGTCTTCGCCATCCTCACTGCTTTCTCCATCCTTTCCATCTTCTCCATCTTGTCCATCTTTTCCGTGATAGATGGTAATTGTTCCCGATCTGAGAAATGTTATCGTATATCCGATCTCCTCCCCACCTGACATAAGAGGTGAGACTCCTGTAACATAATCCCTTTCCTGAAGCGCCTCTACCAAAGTCTTCAGGGATTGCAGATTAGCATTCATCGTATTGCACAATGCAGTCAGTTCTTCATATGCCCTCCATGTCGGGAACTTGATTTCAGAGCCATCCGCCAGGCTGAAAATCACCCAGTTAGGGTCACTTGTATAGTCCACACCTATGAAAAACGAATCGCCATCACTGCCGTCCTTGCCATCTTTACCATCTGCTCCATCCTGACCGTCTTTTCCATCAGCACCTGCAGCCCTGCCGAGATATTTCCAAGTGATTCCTTTATCATACGAGATATACCAATTGCCTTCTTCTATCTTCAATTCCGGAGTGATTCCATCTTTACCATCCACACCGTCCTTACCGTCCTGTCCGTCTTTTCCATCAGCACCAGGGGCTCCATCGTTACCGTCCTCGCCATCCTTGCCATCAATAGCAGACGCATCAATCTTATTGCCATCTTCATCCAGAAGCCAGTTACCATTCAAAGTCCAATAATATCTTCCATCCAAAGCCATCTTGACACCTATTACAGGAGTAGAGCCATCTGCGCCGTCCTTACCGTCCTTACCATCTTTTCCATGATAGATAGTGATAGGATCGGCCTTAAGGAAATACACCGTATAACCGATTTCCACCCGGTCCACGATTATAGGAGTGACATGAGTGATATAATCATTACTCTGAAGGGCATCAACAATCGTCTTCAAAGAATTGATATTAGCATTCATCTCACCGCACAGGGCCTCAAGATACGTCACACGGTTTTCAAGATCATCAACTCTTACATTGAGTTCATCAATAGCGGTACAGCCGCTCAACAAGAGGGCAACTGCCACATGCAGGGCAGCAACTAATCTTTTCATCAGAAATGTTTTAGAGGATTTTCAATCGTAAAGATAACAAGGCTTGGAGAGAATTACAAGCATAGAATAAAAAAAGGGTCCGACTATTGTCAGACCCTGGTGCGGATGATAGGAGTCGAACCTACACGCCGTGAAGCACTCGCACCTGAAACGAGCGTGTCTACCATTTCACCACATCCGCTTTTCAGAAAAGTGGGACAAAGATACAAAATGTTTTTAAATTACGAACTTTTTCTTACTTTTTATGATCAGATGACTATATCATACACCTGCTCCTTATCCCACCCCTGAATTCTGATCGTCAACCTGACAACAGCCAGATCAAGTTCCAGATCGATATCCTTCAGATCCGCAGCAGTCCAATCATATCCCGATGCAGCGATATAATAGCCTAATGCAAACCGTTTTACGACCCCATCATCACCTATGATTTCCATTATCATATGATCGTCAGTCTGTCTCGGTATCACGATGCGGCATAATCCTTCTCCATCAATGACACCATCACATCTGAAAGGTCCCTCCACCGGCATTCCGTTCACATCATATCCGCATACATTCGACAACAGTCTTAAGGACAGACCTTGTCCTTCTTCCGTTTTAGTACTTATATTGACCGCACAGTGATTCTTTCTCATTCTGACTACTTCCCTCCATATCTCGCAGTCCGCATTGACTGTTGAAGAGTGCATATAGACAGAAGGACACTCTTTTCCAAAAGGAATCCGAAGCCCGGACTCTCTGAAATAGCCGTTATCCCCAGATACGACATTCACATTCAGCCATGTACGAGGTACAGTAACCGTATAATCTGTCTCCATAGCCTCAGATTCCCATGTATCAGAGAAGACATAACCGCCCGGTACTGTCAGATACAGGTCCGCAGACCCTGCAACGGCAGTATCAACTTCACTGAAATCCAGCACAAGCCGGCATGGACATGATTCCCTGTATTCTTTGATGACACATCCTGAACTCATCAGGACGCATGAAAGCATCAGCAGTACTTTGGACGGTTTCATCTTCATTGTTCTATTCGTCAGATTGTTTCTGTATAATCAATTCCATCAATCCAGTCCTTGACCTTGACTGTAAATGTAGCCTCCTCTGTCGTCACCGGGATATCTGGAGACGAAGAGCCCGGACGTGTCACTGTCAATGACACCGAATATTCCGTATTTCTGTCAACTCCTGCCAATGTTACAGGATAATAGCATGTCTCACCGCCCAGAGTTGCCTCAACGACAAGGCGTGTCTTTCTGGCACTCCACTGTCCCTCGTTAGCATCAGTCTCCGTATGATTCGGATAGCAGTAGAAATGATGCGCGGTAGAATACGCCTTTCCATACTCTATCTTTGCCTTTGGAGCATCATATAAGAAGGACTGGGAGTTCGACGACTCGTACTTCATCTTATTATACCACACATCCGGGTTATGATCCCCGAAGTAAGACCATTCTCCAGCCACGTTGATCAGATAGACAGCAGTGACGACAAACTCCTTCTTCTGATTGACTTCAAGTGCCATATTGTTGGTCACACTTACAAGATTGACTTTTGCAGCGATACGGGAAACATCGATTTCAAGAGTCTTGTCAGAAGCCGTAAGTGTCTTGCTTACCACATCGCTGCACATCACAAGCTTACCGGCAGCGTTCTCTGACAGACTGGAGATTTCCTTCTGCAGCCCTTCCAATGTAGATGCACCTGAATAGGAAGGAGCATTCACCATAGCTACGATGCTTTTATCTCCAGGAAGACATTTCAGTTTCAATGTTTCGGCATTCTGGTTACCATATGCCTCGATTGTTCCTGAAGTTTTGTCAAAGACGAAGACTTGAAGATTGGTCACCGCTGCTTCCGAAACTGGTGTTCCGGTCAGTCTTGTCTTTAAAACCGGCACATTCACTTCAAGCTCCACCATTCCGTCTGCCGGTAGAACATCGGCACTTTTTTCATTACAGCTCACAAGAGCCATGGCGACTACAGTCGCAAAAAAGAGTTTTTTTCTCATATTTAATTTGTTTTAAGGGTTGGTTTCTTCTCTTTTCTTAACAAGCATATGCATCTCAGGGTCAAGATTGGCCCTATGCCTCATATAAGGATCATAAGCCAGACACAGGTCAAAATACTTCAAAGCCTCATCATGCAGTCCCAACCGGGACAGAACCATTGCTTTAAGATAGCATACCTTAGGGTCTGCATCATCGAGCCTTCCAAGAACATCCAAGGCCGAGTGATTATAATCTGCAGACATAAAAGCCAATGCTGCATTATAATCGTCATATGGACGCAGGACAGAAACAGCCTTCTTGTAATCCAGAGCTTTCAGTGCATCTATTCCTGACATATATACAGTATCCAGTTCGGTCGTATGAACGGTATCCTTAATCATTCCTGTCCTATGCATATGAAAGTCAAACCTCACGCTGCGGAGCTTCGGGTATATCTTTTCACGCAGATATCTATATTCCGGCATAGCCGACATCTTTCTTTCCACCCGGTCCGGATCGCCCATTCCGCCAATCATTTCCAGGATTCTGCTGCGAGCCTGCTCCGACATCAACGTATCATTTGCCACCAGTTTTTCCAGCTGCTCCCAGTTTTCGGGCAGGACAGATGCCTTCAGACTGTCTTTCCACTCTTCAGGCACATACTCTCCCATATATTTCCTGACAGATTCAGATCGGGCTGCAGACAGACGTCTGTTCAATGAAAACGATCCCTCAGGCGAACAGGAGGCCACAATGACCAATGAATCCAGCTCCAGATCATCTCTCGCAACCACATCATCAATACACTTCATGACCCTTCGCAATTCTGATCCGTTGTCACCAAGCATGGTATCGATTTCCGAGCTTCCTTGCCTGAAATCTATGAATGCCTTTGTGTTGTCATAAACATTCCTTTCCAGTACAAACATCCTGTATTTCGGACGGTCATCTACAAGAGTCGCCAATGAACTTATATAAAACGTCAGTTCTTCAGGGAAAGGGAATTCATGTATGCACTCCCCTTTCGCATACAGCTTTCCGTCCAATGACACCGTGACTTTCTTAAGACCAGGCCTGCTTCGGAATGTATGGACATACCTGTATATGAAATCACCATCGACCGATGTCAGCACCGTATCCAGTCTGATTCCCTCTGTAACTATCGGATCTTTGACAAACCTTTCATACATTTTTCCGACACGTCCTTTCCTCCTCTCGTTGAACTTCCATTTCAGATGACGTGTATAATGTATCAATGCTTCACGCTGAGTCACTCCAAACAGGTTTTCAGCCTGAGGAGCCGGTATGATCGACGAATCCCTCTTCATTGCAAATGTTTCAGGATAATGTCTCTCCAGAAAAATCTCCAGCTGTCCGACTCTTATGAAATCCGTGGTATCCGTAATAATGGAAGCCAGAAACGCCCGATATCTCTGATATCCCCTAAGCTGCTCCGCACGATACCTTTCCCCTGTTATATACAATGATTCGAGAGACACCGTATCCTGCTGCAAGGCCATGAACGGCAGTATCTTAAGCTGCCATTCCGATGCTGACAAGGCTGAAGGCACATTGACATCAAAACTTATGGAAACATAACCGGCTCTTTCAGCCACATGCCTGAATCTGGCAGTGACCCGCGAAGCATTTATAACGTCTGTTGCTACCATTTCTCCAGTTTCCGTATCCCTTATGGCATTCATGATGATCGGTTCATCAGATAAAGTACTTCTGATGCTGTCTATCTCGATTTCATTCCCGTCATCTTCTTCGACCGGAGGTTCAGAAGGCACGGAGAGACTCATACCCACGGATCCTGAACGGATCTTCTGTATCCTTTTATATGGAGAACATGATATCATGCTGACCAGAACAAGCAGAATCAGTATTTTATATTCAGAAAACATAAGCAAATGAAATCATGATGTCATCCGGAAGAATGAAGTGAGTATTTCCACTTTGAAGCGTAAGTCCGCAGACTGGACAGGAATAACATCGGAATATATCCAGGCCTGACCAGACTCCAAGGCCGAACTCAATATTGAAATGAGGATTTATCATATAAGTATAACCTGCATACAGTCCTGCTCCGAACCTGTCTCCTTCACGGGTTTCCGGCGACCTGATACCCCCGAAACTATATTCCTGATACCTGAGTTTTCCGGCAAACCACCAGCCGGACCAAGTATGCCATGGCCATAGCCTGGCTCCGATGCTGTAAGACTGCTGCCTCATCTGAAACTGCTTGTCAGGATCTCCTCTACGATACGTAAACGGATTATATCTGGCGCCTGCCGTAATACTCCATCTCCTTGACAATGAATATGATACATCAGCATTCATCGTACCCAGACAGAGATAATCCAATACATTTGCTGACACTGAAAACGTCTGAGCTGCTCCTCCATGGGACATAGCCAGAAAAAGAATGGCTGCTATGATAATCTTTTTCATGATCAGTATCTGCTGAATACTTGTTCAACCATCTCTCTCTTTTCAGGGAAGGACATTATCAATGCCTCCTTGACACTTTCTTTGGAAGTGACATCATCATTCAGAACAGAGAATATATCCGAAGAAGACAATCCTCTCTCATCAAGAAACCGGAATATCTGCGGAGAGAACCAATAGCTGTTTCCGAAGGTTGGAAAGTTTCCGCCATAACGGTCCTTGAACATTCTGCTCTCCAGGTAGTACGCCCACATTTCACCCACTTCACAATGGCTTGCTCCATCACCTTCCCCACCGCCATAAGTCATACCTCCTGTACGTATATATGATTCGATGATGTACCGAATATAACGGTTCCAATATCCGGTTCCTACCTTGGAAAAATGCGTTGCATGTGCCATCTCGTGACATACCGTAGAATAGATACGGTCGTAGTCAGGCATATTCTTGGTACCTAGAGTGATATCCGGCAGGAAATACTCTATCAGGCGTGAAAACTTACCCAGATATTCTTCTACCAGGTCATTCCTGAGTACAGCTCCATGATGAAGCATTACAGCACTGCTGGCTTCCATTCCGTTGAAGATCCAGAAACACAGGTCCTTAGGAGGAAGAACGAGATCCAGATCTTCTGTCCCACATCTGGATATGTAGTCATAAGCTGCGTTATTTACAGCACAACGTCTGAATAGTTTTCCTTCCGAATCTTTCGTCACTGTCATATTCACACCTTCCGGAGAAGACTTTCCTAAAGTGGATACCGAAGCTGGCACCAGAACAAGATTGAATCCTATGCTGAACCCTTTTTCATTCTTGAATATGAGCCGGTAACGTACATCTGAAGCGAAAGGGACATCCATTTCATAGTATCCGTCCCTGTCTGTATAGGTATGTGAGAATTTGACAAATGAATTACATGAGATCTTCACTCCAGCAACTCCGAACGGCTTGCCTCCATTGAAGTCCTCGTCCACTATTGTAATACGTCCTGAGGGCTTCACTTTTGAACCAGCCCTTGTCAAAGGAGAGGACAGTCTTTCAGAATTACCTGTCAGAATATAAGATTCGCGCTCGACAGCCTCCCAATCGATACCATCCGACCTGGTGGCAGAATCATTTTTTGCTATATAGCACTCATCAATGATTTCATATCGTATCGTAGGGAATTCAAAATCCCTGGGGACTACGGCATATTGCCATGTAACATGCCCTTCCGGAACAGATGGATCATGATACCAGTCCCCTTCTATCGCTATGGCATAATCCAGCGGATGATCCAGGAAATCAATACCACAATGGCGCAGATGATCATACTCGGCCTCATCTGCAGGCAGGAATCTGACATACAGGTCGGTCGTCTTTATTTCAACCCTGTCTGCCTTGGTGGGATACAGCGAATTAAAAGCCCTGGTCATATTAGCTGTCGTATAGGGATTTTCGAGCCGGTCTCCCAAGACGATCATGTCATGCGAAATATGGCGGCCGTATGAATAATCAAGTCCGCGGTCCATATCGAACCCGTCCTTGTCACATGACATCAGAACAGCAGCCAACAGCAAAATTGTAATCTTACCTCTCATAATTCTGTCTTCTAATTACGGAGGCAAAGTTCCAGACAATTATCCGTTGACTCAAAAAGTCAACGTTTAATTAAAAAAATCGTCCCCTCACATCTGTGAAAGGCCGATTTATGCGACAAAATTTGTTGCGGTTTTTATAAAACCGCAATTTTTTCTAGAAATATCCTACCGTCTTCTGCTCAACTGCGGACAGAATGCTGTTTGCTACACGGCTGACACCAAAGCGGAACATGCCTTTATTAAGCCATTCCTTACCAAGTACTGAAGAAACAATGGAATAGTAGCACAAAGCATCAGCGGCAGTAGAGATGCCTCCTGCAGGCTTGAAACCGATCTTCTTTCCGGTAGCTTCATGATACTTGGCTATGCATTCGCACATAACATAAGCAGCCACTGGAGTAGCATTGACATCAACCTTTCCGGTAGAAGTCTTGATGAAGTCCGCGCCTGCCTCCATTGCAAGGAATGAAGCATTTGCGATATTTTCAGGCGTCCTGAGCAAGCCGGTTTCGAGGATTACCTTGAGATGCACCTCGCGTCCCTGCCTTGCAGCGACTTCGTCAATCACTCTCCTTACCTCACGGATCTCTTTAGAAGCCGTTTCAAAGTCTCCAGCAAGGAATGAGTTCAGAGCCAGAACGATGTCAACTTCATCAGCTCCCTGCTCGACAGCCATCTCCACTTCCTTCAGCTTGACTTCAAGGAAGCTCTGCGATGTAGGGAAACATGCTGAAACGACAGTAATATTGAAATCCGCTACCCTTGCAGCCTTTACGACAGATGCAAAATTCGAATAGACACAGATGGAAGCTGGCAGAGGCCATTCCGGATATGTTTCCTGGAATTTATTGACCTTGTTCACCAGCTTGGTCACCGAAGCAGAAGTATCGTCCGTCTTCAGCGTTGTAAGGTCCATCATTGAAAAGCATTCCTTATAGACCTGCTCTGATGCTACATTATCCAGGTTAGCAGCAATGATATCCAATGCCCTGCCGATAGCCTCGCGATCTGGAGCATAACCGTAATTACTAAATAAATCAGTCATTATAATATGTTTAAAATTTCAACTTTGAGTCAACTATTATCGTCACGGGGCCATCGTTGGTCAAGGACACCTTCATGTCCGCCCCGAATATTCCTTTGCCAACCTTTCTGCCCAGATGTTCTTCCAGCTTTGCCAGAAATCTCTCATACAAAGGTATTGCCACATCCGGTTTTGCAGCCTTAATATATGAAGGTCTATTTCCTTTCACAGTAGAAGCATACAGAGTAAACTGGCTTACAGCAAGTATTTCTCCTTCAACATCCTTCACTGAAAGATTCATCACTCCTTCCGCATCATCAAAGATACGCATTGCAGCTATCTTTTTTGCAGTCCATTCAAGATCTTCCTCTGTATCCTCATCTATGAATGCAGCCAGCACAAGAAGGCCATGAGCGATCTTCGACTCGTACCCCTCAGCCGGCACCGCAACACAAGCCTCTGAAACTCTTTGAATCACAACTCTCATTATCCTCTTATCTGTATCTTGAATCCTTCATCTATAAGCGGCTGCACAAACGCAGTCATTTCTTCAACCGTATATTTCGCCAGGCTCTTGTCAGGAGTCTCCCTGTCTATGGTATAGACCATTATCTCTCTCGGCCTCACTTTTCTGACAATATCCATCCATTCATTCAATGCTTCCGGAGCTGTCGTATCAAAATCCGGAGACTTCAGAAACATGGTCTGAAGCACAAAAGCGCCATCGAACTTCATCATGGCTTCGATGACCTCTTCCAACCTGTAACGTCCGACTGGCTTGTTGATCCGGGCTATGAGGCTGTCAGATGAAGCATCTATCTTGAGAATCGGATTGTCAACTCTCATCAATGCCTCCGCTACTGAAGGTCTTCCTATCAGAGTTGCATTGGAGAGTACCGAGACCTTGGCCTTTGGAAAATATTTGTCACGAAGTTCCAAAGTGACATCGATTATCTCCGGGAAATCCGGATTCATGGTCGGTTCTCCATTACCGGAAAATGTGATCGAATCTACAGGAACGCCATCGGAAGCAGCCTTCGACATTTTTTCTTCCATTGCCCTACGGACATCTTCAAGGCGAGGAAACACTCTTTCCGCTATTCCGTCCTTATTCCAGCCACATTCACAATACACACAATCGAAATTGCATAGCTTTCCCTTTGATGGAAGGAGATTCACACCAAGGGAAGAACCAAGCCTGCGACTGAATATCGGTCCGAATACTATTTCATCAAAATGCAGCATATCAGATTACCCTCTTTGAAGTACTATGAGATGTCACAAAACCTTCATCGTCAATATCAGTGATACGCACTATGCCTGGTCGCTTGCCAGGAGCAAGGCTTCCAAGCATGTCCTCCTTTCCCAAAAAGCGTGCTCCTCCCAGACATGCCCATGTAAGTATTTCCGACATCGGCACTTCCGGGAAATTTTCATGAAGACATACCATCTCCTTCACCATATCTAGATCATCGTTGCTTGAAAGGGAGTCTGTGCCCAAAGCAATTGACAGGCCATTGTCCCTCATGAGTCTCACCGGAGGCAAGGCATTATGTATGAATATATTGGAAAGCGGACATATTGCAAAGAAAGCATTATTCATTACTTCCTTTACTGCATCTACATCACTCTGCTGGAGACAGACATTATGCACGAGAAGAATATGTTCCTCATATGGTGCCGGTTTTGCCTGAGCGAGTCTGTCAATGAAATATTTCAAAGAAGATTCACCGGTAACAGGCGGAGTGCTCATGCCTGATCTCTTCCTGTTCTCATACATGGCACCGGAACCGCTGACCAGCAGGTCTTCTTCTTCCTGACTTTCCTGCGAATGGTAAGAAAGATATCCAGATTCAAGTCCAGCGGCTGCTGAAGCACTCAGAAGCTGCGGACTCATGGTATAGCATGAATGAGGAGTCGGAGCCGCATCTATACCTGCCTTGTCCGCAACTTTCTTCAAGGCTCTGACATCAGCCATCACTCCCTCACACATTTCCGGTTCACTGCCGAAAACTTCAAGGAAAGTCCTTGTGTACATGGCATGAGACTTCTTCACATCGAATGACGAATCATCATTGCTGATGTCAGCCATAGCCGATACACCATCCGCCCACATCTTATCCATCCACTCACGAACCAGCTTCTGTTTAACATCGAAGCCGGCCCAATCGCGAAGTTCATTGATCTGATCGATGAATCCAGCCATTCCAGTACCCTTCCTGAACTTCTTATGAAGATGAGAAAGTTCCACATGACAATGAGCATTTACAAAGCCTGGGACCAAAGCTCCAGGTTCTACCTCTGAATCTTCACATTCGCCTACCTCAAGTATGGTTCCATCCGCGTCATCATACTCGATATAGCCATTCTCTATCGGCTCTGCATCCAAAGGATACACAACTGATGCTGTAACTCTCACTCTGCTCATCTTATTCTGATATCTCTACTTTCTTCAATATCTCTTTCTCTATATCCGCCACATGGGACACGGCCAATGTATCCGACATATCCTCAAGAATTTCAACTGCCGCACTATCAATATCAGGCACGGAATCCAGGACGATCATTCTCAACTGATCATAAATGGTATCAGCACGTTCCACTGAAACAAGACAGTAATGCCAAGTCAACGAATCCATTTCTATACCTAGACTGTCGTAATAATGGACATATGGCTCGTCAAACAGATACGGGAAATGCATCTCAGGTTTGAAATCTGATATAATCTTTGGCAGACGGGCCTTCCTGTCCAGTATTTCCTGCCTTGCCTTAGCATCAGCCAGCTTCTTATCTATTATCTCACCTGCAGTTCTGAAAATACGGGAATATCGCTCAGGATCGTTCATGTAATGATCCACACTCTTGATATAGTCATCTATATCATATCCGTATCTTTCCAATATTGGAGCATATACAAGTGAGGTGTCGGCAACGGTCCTTATGCTGTATGCAGACTGATGTATCCACTGGTCAGTAACCATCATATCCGCATATATCTTGGCCAGCTTGCCTCGCGGAATGACCTCAGCTTCGTCCTTGCCGCATGAAGCAAAGGCAAGGACGGAAACTGCGAAAATCATGATATGTCGCAGGACACTCATCATCTTATCTCAATATCGCTCCGAATTCATTCTGGAATGTAGAGAGAAGCTTGTTCATGACTTTCTCCACATCATTGTCAGTCAGAGTCTTGTCAAGGTCCTGAAGCACGAAACTGAGTGCATACTGCTTCTTGCCCTCTGCAATCTTGTCTCCTCTATAGACATCAAACAGGCCGACCTGCTTAAGGATCTTCTTTCCGACACGGAATGCGCTCTTGCGAAGATCAGCATAGCTTACCGACTCATCAAGAAGTATTGCAAGGTCACGTCTTACCTCAGGGAACTTAGGAAGCTCCTTATACTTGATCTTGTTTCTCTTTACAAGCTCAAAGAGTGCCGGCCAATTGATTTCAGCTGCAAATACCGGCTGCTTGATTCCGAACTGCTTGAGTCTTGCCGGAGCAATTGTTCCCATCACAGCGAGAGGCTGATGAGAGCCAGGGAGGTTGTATGCAAGTCCTTCAGAGAACAGGTCAGCAGGAGCCGCCTCTGTCTCAAGAGAATAGATATCGCAGCCGAAACGCTTGAGCAGAAGTTCGAGATATCCCTTAAGCTGGAAATAATTGCCCTTGCCAGGATCTATCCTCCAAGACTTGTCAGGCTGGCCGCTCATGAAGAGAGCGTAGCATGTATGTTCCTCGTACGAATCAAGAGTCTTTCCATCCTTGGCTGGATCGAAAGAATATACAGAACCGTACTCGAATGTCTTGATGTTGTTGATCTGACGGTTGATATTGTATGCGATTACCTCGAGACCGTTGAGAAGGAGCGTCTGCCTCATCACATTGAGGTCAGAGCTGAGCGGATTCATGATCTTCACGCACTTATCTTCAGGGAAGGTCTTGAGCTTCGAATAATAATCCGACTTCGTAAGAGAATTGTTCATGGTCTCGACGAATCCGTTTGCAGCAAGGAAATCAGCAATAGACTTTCTTACCTGCTCAGGCTCAGGCTTCTGAGGTGCATTAACGGACATCCTCATCGCCTGAGGAAGTTCGATATTGTTGTATCCGTAAATACGGAGGATTTCCTCTACGACGTCGCATTCACGATACACGTCAATCATATATGAAGGCACAGCTACCTTTGCACCTGTTCCAGTCTTTTCTACGAATTCATATGCAAGAGATTCAAGAATGCTCTCTATCACATCATGACCTATCTTCTTTCCTACAAAAGCCTCGATACGGTCATAATCAAGATCAACAACCTTCTTCTCTATCTTCTCAGGGTATGATTCCTGAACCTTTCCTACGATCTGTCCGCCTGCGAGTTCCTGAATAAGAAGAGCGGCACGCTTTGCTGCATAGTCCACGACGAGTGGGTCTGCACCACGCTCATAACGGAACGACGCATCTGTCTTAAGACCATGCCTCTTGGAACTCTTTCTGATCGACACAGGATTAAAATATGCACTCTCTAGGAACACGTCAACGGTTTCTTCTGTCACACCAGACTCCTCACCGCCGAAGACTCCTGCAAGGCACATAGGTTTCTCTGCATTCGCGATCATCAGGTCTGCTGCACTGAGGGTACGTTCCACCCCGTCAAGAGTGACGAACTTCTCTCCTTCTTCTGCACGACGAACCACAACCTTTCCGCCTTTGATCTTGGCAGCATCAAATGCATGAAGAGGCTGTCCGATCTCATGAAGAACGAAATTGGTGATATCAACGACATTGTTGATCGGCCTGAGTCCGATAGCAAGAAGCTTCTTCTGAAGCCACTCAGGAGATGCCGTCACCTTCACGCCCTTGATTGTAGTACCTGTATAACGTGGAGATCCGTCAACTGCAGTAACCTCGACAGGAATAGCCTCACCTTCTCCTTCAGCAAATGCTGAAACATCCGGAATGTTCAGGCTGCAAGGGATACCGTTATGCTTGAGATAAGCGTAAAGGTCACGGGCAACACCGATATGAGACGCAGCATCCACACGGTTTGCTGTAAGTCCGATCTCTATAAGGGCATCTGTAGCAAGACCCAGATAATCCTTGGCCGGAGTACCGACCACAGCCTCAGGATCGAGGACCATAATACCGTCGTGCGACTCACCGATTCCAAGTTCATCTTCAGCACAGATCATTCCGAAAGACTCGACGCCACGGATCTTGGATTTCTTGATCTTGAAATCCTCGCCAAGAACCGTACCTACTGTAGCTAGAAGCACCTTCTGGCCTGCAGCCACATTAGGAGCGCCGCACACAACCTGAAGAAGTTCAGGATCACCTGTGTTCAGTTTAGTGATATGGAGATGGTCTGAGTCTGGATGCTCCACACATTCCACAACCTCTGCCACGATTACTCCTGCGAGACCTCCCGGGATCTCCTCAATCTGTTCGAGGGAATCGACCTCGAGTCCGATCGAAGTCAGAGCCTCTGCTACGGCCTCTGGAGAGAGGTCACACTCAAGATAATCCTTGAGCCAATTGTACGAAATCTTCATATATTGTATCTTTTAATATTCTTGATTCATTATTGATTCTAACGGTGATCAGGCGATATCTTCCTTCGAGAAGAGTGCCTTGACGAATTCGCGCTTGTTGAAAACCTTCAGGTCATCTATTCCTTCACCTATACCGACAAACTTTATAGGAACACGGAACTGATCGACGATTCCTACCACCACTCCACCTTTGGCTGTACCATCGAGCTTGGTTATAGCCAGAGCTGAGATATCTGTGGCACGTGCGAATTCCTTCGCCTGCTGGAATGCATTCTGACCTGTCGATCCATCAAGGACCAGAAGGACTTCATGCGGTGCATCAGGAATGACCTTTCTCATTACATTCCGGATCTTTGTCAGCTCATTCATCAGGTCAATCCTGTTATGAAGGCGACCAGCTGTATCTATCAGTACCACATCAGCATCCTTGGCAACAGCCGACCTGACTGTATCAAAGGCCACAGAAGCCGGATCCGAGCCCATATTCTGCTTAACGATATCCACACCTGCACGCTCTGCCCAGATAGTAAGCTGATCGACTGCAGCCGCTCGGAATGTATCGGCAGCTCCTACGATCACCTTCTTGCCCTGATCCTGAAGCTTGCTTGCAAGTTTTCCGATGGTAGTGGTCTTTCCGACACCATTCACGCCAACGACCATTATCACATACGGTTTCTTAGAGAAATCGAAAGGCTCGACTACATCATCGGACGTCTCACCCTCCTTGACATTAAGAAGAGTCGCAATCTCATCGCGAAGGATATCGATAAGTTCGTCGAGTGAAACATACTTATCCCTGCTTACTCTTTCTTCCAGATTCTCTATGATCTTAAGGGTAGTGTCCACACCCATATCTGTTGCTACAAGAGCCTCCTCAATAGCATCCAGCAGATCATCATCGACCTTGGCCTTACCTACAATCGCATGGGAAAGCCTCTGAAAGAAGCCCATATTGGTCTTTTTTACGCCTTTATCAAAAATGCCCATAAAACATAATGTTTAACTTGCAAATATAAGCCTTTTTAGGCGCATAAAAAAGCGGCGTGGCTGAATATTTTCAACCACGCCGTCCTTTTATCGTACTATTCGAAAGAATTATTTCTTTGCGAAGAAGTCCTTAGCCTCAGCTTCCTCAACAAGCTGCTCTGTGAATACATAAGCGCCAGTCTTTGGAGACTTGTCCATACGGATACACTTTACCATCTTCTTGAGTGTACCTGCCTTGAAGGTTGCGACTGCTTTCTTTGCCATTTCTAATTCCTCCTAATTATTTGATCTCGCGATGAAGGGTTACCTTCTTCAGGAACGGATTATACTTTCTACGCTCCAGACGCTGAGTCGTGTTCTTCTTATTCTTTGTAGTGATGTA
>JAZLAS010000028.1:0-41914 GCA_045613365.1 Candidatus Cryptobacteroides sp. | reverse complement strand
GACGCGTCGCCGTTGGCGAAGCGGTCAGGCATGATGAGGTAGATCATGTCCGCTGTCGTGAAGCTCTTGCGCTCTGCTGAGCCTTCCTCGCGGGCTGCGATCTCGTATGGATACTTGAATGACTGGCCGTCCTTTGAGAATACGATGTAGTATGTGCCTGGGGCTGCATTAGGAGCCACATTCACGTCTACGAAGAGGTAGTTAGGGCTTTCAGCCTTGTTGATCTTCTCTACATACACGCCTTTGCCACCTTCGATTGTTACGTCATATTCTGAGATGCCGGCACCCTGCACGAGGAGCTGGAGGTCGGTCTTCATGCCTACCCACCATGAGAGGGGCTCTACTCTTGTCACCTGCTCGGAAGTTGCGTCAGCAACTGTGGCAGGGTCGAATGCGGGGCCCGAACATGCTGCAAGGACAAGGATTGCGATTGCTATGAGGATTCTTTTCATATTATTCTGCTGTTATTTCATATGACCATGGAGCCTTGAGCTCAGCCTTTACGGTTACCTTGTTGTCAGGGAGAGTACGTGTGAACACGAGTACGCTGTCTTCTGTAGAAACAACTTCGAACTTGCCGCCCTTGTCGCCTGCAGCGAGTGCAGGGTTGTCATGACGGACACCGATGAGCCACTTGTAGAACTCCGTATATTCGTTCTCCTCCCATGCAGGGACAGGATCCTTCTCAAAGAACTCGAATCTCTTGTTCCAACCGATTTCCTGACCTGTATAGATAAGAGGCTGTCCGTTAGGAAGGGTGAATGTCAATACAGCCATCAGCTTTGCCGCATCTCCCATTCTCTCGAACTCGGTACCGGCCCATGAATTCTCGTCGTGATTTGATGTGAACATGAGACGGAATGCATCCGCAGGATGTCTTTCAGCATCCTTCTGGAGATACTCGAGAAGTTCCGGGATATTCTTTTCGCCGCGTGCTATGGCGTTCATCATGTGATGGAGTTCCCATGAATATGATGCATCGAAGTCAGAGAGGCTATGAAGCTTAGGTTCTTCTCCTTCTGCAAGCATATACATTTCAGGGTAGTCTGCACGGAGGCCTGCGATTGTCTCCTGCCAGAACTCGAGTGGAACCTCGCATGCCATGTCGCAACGGAATCCGTCGATGCCACGTTCCATCCAGAAACGCATCGCATCTGCCATTCCTTTCCAGACGTCCTTGTTCTCGTAGTTGAGGTTTGCGGTATCCGACCAGTCTGCCGTATAGGTCGTACCCCCCTCAGCATCACGCTCATACCATTCAGGAGCCTGTCCGGTAACCCATACTGCGTCAGGAGAAGTATGGTTAGCGACCCAGTCGATGACTACGCGAAGACCAAGTCTATGAGCCTCGGCGAGGAAATTGTCAAAGTCTTCGAGAGTTCCGAACTCCGGGTTGATATCGCAATAGTTCTTCACTGCGTAATATGAACCGAGGGTTCCCTTACGTCCTTCTACACCAATAGGATAGATCGGCATGAGCCATACGATGTCAACACCGAGCTCAGCCAGACGCGGAAGCTGCTGCTGTGCTGCAGCGAATGTTCCTTCCGGTGTGTACTGACGTACATTCATCTCGTAAACCACAGAGTTTTCAAGCGGCTGATGCTGAGGAGCCTGTGGAGTCTGCGTGCATGACAAAGCCATCATAGCAGCGCAGATTGCAAAAAATATCTTCTTCATATTGTTTTGTGTTTTGTATCTATTCAGCAAGTATTGTTGCAGAGGTTGCATTTGCAGAGATCATGTTGCCGGAGAATGCTCCGAGGCCCTCTGCGTCAGCCTGTCCGTCCTTTGCAAGGACTGTATAGTTGCCCTGCGGAATCTCTACCTTCGCCTGCTTCTTCGAGCCGTTGAGAAGGACTGTAAGAGACTTGGCTGAATCTATACCTTCAAGGCCGCTGATACGGAATGCTACAACACATGGGTCCTCAGTCTCGATGAACTGAAGCTTTTCACGTACGAGATCGGCATCTCCGAGACAGAAGCCGGGATGAGCGTGACGAATAGCTGCAAGAGCTGCGTAATAGTCCACGAGGTCCTTGTATTTTGTCTTGTATGTCCAGTCGATGGCATTGATCTCGTCAGGCTGGTTGTAGCTGTTCTTGACGCCCTGCTTGTGACGGTAAAGTTCTTCTCCATTGAAGATGAACGGAATGCCCTGAGATGTATATACGGCTGTCTGAGCAAGCTTGACCATCTTGAGACGGTCAGCTTCGCTTGCCTTGGTAGCCTCTTCAAGACGGTCGCGGAGGCAATGGTCATCATGGCAGCTGACATAGCTTACATGCTGGAGAGGATTGTTGGTCCATGCCTCGACAGTCACCTGAGGGTGCTCGATACCGCCGGCGATACCGAACTCCACATTTGCCTTGTTGCCGGCAACTCCATCCATGAATCCTGCATTCTCGCAGCCAAGTGGGCCACGTACGGCATCACGTATATTGTCGCTGAATGCGCCTACCTTGTCAAGCATGTATGTGTTCGCCTTGAGTGCGATCTGCTCTGCAGGGTAAGCAGGAGCCTGGGCAGCCCATCCCTCGCCGTAGATCACGACATTCGGGTCGATAGCGTGGAGACGCTCGCTGATCTCGTTCATGGTGTCGATGTCATGGATGGCCATAAGGTCGAAACGGAAGCCGTCGATATGGTATTCCTTCATCCACCATTCAAGAGACTCGATCATGTATTTGCGGAACATTTCCTGCTCCGAAGCAGTCTCATTGCCGCATCCTGAGCCGTCGAAGAATGTTCCATCCTCGCGCATGCGGTAGAAATAGCCTGGCATTGTTCGTTCGAAACCGGTGTTTGCAGCGTTTGTGGTATGGTTGTAAACCACATCGAGGATCACGCGGAAGCCTGCCTTGTGGAGAGCCTGCACCATCTGTTTGAATTCCTTGATACGGGTCACAGGATTATATGGGTCTGTAGAGAATGATCCCTCGACAGCATTGTAGTTGAGAGGTTCATATCCCCAGTTGTACTGGTTATCCTCGAGACGTGTCTCGTCGATGGTCGCGAAATCGGTCGAAGGAAGGAGCTGTACATATGTGACTCCTATTTCCTTCAGGTGGTCGATACCTGTTGCGAGACCGTCAGGATTCTTTGTTCCCTCTTCTGTAAGAGCCAGATATTTTCCCTTGTTGTCCACGCCCGATGTCTGATGGATCGAGAAATCCCTATGCTGAAGCTCATATACGATGATGTCCGAAGGTTTGATTTCTGGACTCTTGTCTTCTGCCCAGCCTTCAGGGTCTGTTTCATTCCAGTCAACGACTGCTCCACGCATTCCGTTCACTCCCACAGCCTTCGCCGCGATACCGGCAGTCTCTTCAAGCCAATTGCCGTTCTTCTTGACCTGGAATGTATAGAAGGCGCCCTTCACATCTTCCTTTACCAC
Source organism: Candidatus Cryptobacteroides sp. (assembly GCA_045613365.1). GTDB lineage: Bacteria > Bacteroidota > Bacteroidia > Bacteroidales > UBA932 > Cryptobacteroides. The sequence goes on along the minus strand of JAZLAS010000028.1, from coordinate 38,517 downwards.
GGCCTTCCAGAGCCCATCCTTTCCGAGCTTCATGTTCACGATCTTGAATGCAGCCTCATCTGAAGCCGAACGGTAGAGTCTGAGCTGAGCCTCCTCTGCATCAGGAGCCCATACGGAAAACTCCGTCTTGTCACCCAAATAAACGCACTCTTCCAGCGGTGCTTCCGGCACGACGATAGCGCCGTCAGATGCACATGACACCAGAGCGGCAGCGGCAATTGTACCCATCAGTAAATTTTTAAATGATATCTTCATAACAATGTTCAATATTTAGCGTTTCGTGTGTGCATAATTACATATCTTACGAATATACGGATATTTTCTTATATATTTTAATATATAAGACGAAATGTCTGAAGATTATGACGAATGGTCGGAATTAGAGGATGAAGTGCCCTGGCGCATAGTACATTGAGCAGCAACCCATTACGAAAACCGCGTGCCGACAAAAGGGAGCACGCAGTTTTTGTAAAACGGCTGATTATATAGCAGTTACGCGCCAGGCAGTCAATAGCCGGGGTTCTGAACGAGCTGGTCGTTGGTGGCAAGTTCGGTCGGAGGGATCGGGAAGATGCACTTGTAGGACGGAAAGGCCTGTCCGGCAAAGGATTCGCCGCCTTTGTACGGCCAGAGATAGGTCCCGGTATCATAGAGTCCGAAGCGGATAAGGTCGGTACGGCGGTGGGCTTCCCAGAGGAGTTCGCGGGCACGTTCGGCTACCAGAAAATCAGGGGTTATTTCTGACGGGGCATCGACTCCGGCGCGGGAGGCAAGCTCTGCCATATAAGGTTGTGCCTGAGAAGGATCGCCTAGATTCATGCAGGCCTCAGCGTATATCAGATAGATTTCAGCCAGACGGATCATAGGAAAATCAACGTCGGAAAAGCTTTTCACAGCCGAGATATCCAGATAGGACTCATCAGTCATGTTGTGCGGTATGTTATTGAATTTCAGGCATGACCAGCCGCTCATGAAATCATAAAGCGCGCCATCCATCGACTCAGAACGGCCTTTGATATAGAATACTTCTCCTCTTTTGTCTGCCACCTGATATTCACCTGTCTGATAATCCTGTCCGCTGACGCCGTAGTATTTCGAAACATACTCATATGGCACCCTGAGGCCTGCCCATCCGTTACGTTGTCCGTTAGGACGGGATTGGTCAGTGATATCAGTAGAGGCAAGTGCTGCACTCAGGATATATGATGTTCCTCCGTACGACTGGGTCTTTTCCGCATTGTAGTCTATGGCCCAGAGCATTTCGCCCCGCGCCTGGAGATTGGTACCGTTGTCGCCGCGGAAAAGAGCTGCATAATCAGGGCAAAGGGCATAGCCCATATTGAAGACAGCCTCACATGCAGCCTTGGCTTCCGCCCATCGTTCTACTCCTGTATATACTTTGGAATTCAGATACATACGGGCAAGCAGGCCGGCAACAGAGCCTTTGTCTGCACGAGGATAATCGGACTTGGCAGCCGGCATGGGGCTTTCTTCTGACATCAGGTAGTTCAGCTCGCTGATGCAGAAGTTGAAGATTTCCGCGCGTGGTGCCTGCTTCGGGAAATATGTGCCTCCGAAAGGAGAATTCTCGGTCGTGAAGGGAACGCTACCGAAACAGTCTATGGCCATCCAGTACAGATAGGCTCTGATGAAGCGGGCTTCTGCACGGAACACGTCTATCTTAGAGGCTAGTTCAGCGGAAACTCCTCTGTCGTTCAGACGTGCCGGAGATGTCTGTCTGAGGTATTCGTTCACAAAAGCAATACCTTGAAGAGTACGCACATAGACCGCATAGACCGCGTCATTCTGGACATCGGTCCATGTGTTCGTGTTCAGCGCACGTACCCATGCGTCATTTTCCCATGAACATTTTGCAGCATCGGTCGTGGTCTCCTGCACCGACCAGAATGCCCTGATTATTTCCGATGCCCCTCCGTCCATCTGCTGCAGGTCGGTCAGGTCGTTCGATACGAACTGGAAGTAAAGCCTGGACAGTCCCTTACGATATGCCGTTTCATCTGTTCCGTAAACATATTCGGATATCGGTTCCGTCTTGTTCAGAGGAAGGGTATCGAGATCATTCACACAGGCTGTTAGGACAAGGGCCGTTAATATGTATATTATCTTTTTCATATTTCTAAAAATTAACATTCAAGCGAAATGAATATGTACGTGGGCGAGGCCATATGGTATTGTCGATTCCGGTTTCGGAGATGACTTCAGGGTCCATTCCGGAGTAGCCTGTGAGGATGAATACGTTCTGCATGCCTAAAGCCAGGCGCACATCTGTCTCCCACGGCCCTATGCCACGGAATGTGTATCCGAGGTTGATGTCGTCAAGACGGAAGAAAGAGGCATTCTCGAGGAAATAGTCGGAATACCATTGCTGACCGCTGTTCGGAGCTGTAAATCCTGTCTTCTTCACCAGACGTGCCTGATTCGGAAGAGCTCCGGAATTGAGGTCGAGGCTGGCGGTGGAATTGGCTGAAGCGAAGTCGTTGAATACCCATGTGCCTGCAGCACCATGACCATTGAGTCCGAAGTCCCAGTTTCTGTACGTAACTTTCAGGTTCATACCATAATAGAATTTCGGAGACGCGCTCTTGCCCGTCATGTAACGGTCGTTTTCCGTGATGGATCCGTCTTTATCAAGATCAACGAATTCATTCTGGAGCGGAGATCCGTCTGAAGCATATTTCTGTCTGCATGTGTAGTATGTATATGGAGCATAGCCGACCATCTGACGACAGAGATAGCCTCCTGTACCCTTGGAAATGTTTCCCGTCTCTATATAGTAGTTCTTATCCTCTGTCGGGTTCAGCTTGGTGAACTTCGTATCCTGGAATGTACCGTTGAATCCCACCTGCACGCTCCAGTCAGGCCTCTGGACCGGTATGGCGCTGATCGAGAACTCAAGTCCCTTGTTGCGGATCGAGCCGATGTTGGTCATGAGCTTGTTGCCGAAATTCGAGCCCATAGGTACCTGGACCGAATTCAGAAGGTCCCGGGTATCACGTATGTATGCATCAACGCTTCCGCTCAGTCGCTCATTGAAGAATCCGTAATCCAAGCCGACATTGTATGTCAGCGTCGTTTCCCATTTTATCATAGGGTCATATGCCTGCGGGGTAAGATATCCCATGTAATCGTATCTGCCCATATTGTACAGCCTGTAAGGATCATTCGTACTTTTGTAACGCGCAAGATGAACATAATCACCTATGCCGTCCTGCTGTCCTGTAAGTCCTGCAGAAAGCCGAAGTTTGAGAGTAGATACGGACTTCACGCCTTTCATGAAAGGTTCACGGGCAATATTCCATGCAAATGCTCCTGACGGGAAGAAGCCCCACCTGTGGTCCTTGGCGAATTTGCTGGATCCGTCTCCTCGTGCAGTGAATGTAAATACATATCTGGAGTCAATGGAGTAATTGATACGCCCGTAGAATGACACCAGGAAGTTTTCGTTGCGGGACCAGCTGTATCTTCCTTCTGGTGTTTCGCCGGGGTTGAGCTTTATCTCATTGGTAATGTTGAAATATGAGACATCGCGGTTTGCCCAATGGTTGTTCTGCCATGAATATCCGGCAAGCAGGTCCAGATTGTGGATTCCCCATGTATCGTTATAGTTGGCATATGCTTCGAAAAGTCTGCTTTTTGTGCGGTTGAAGCCTCGTGTATGCTGGCCGATACGGAGGTTTTCAGTATCGGCATATGCCTGGAACGAGCCTGGACGAACTCCGTTGTATGAGTTTGTAGAGGTCATATCGATACCAGCGCTGACATTGAAGCTGAGGGCTTCAAAGCCATGGACCTTGTAGTCAACTGCCGCGCGCCCTATGAATCTTGTCGAACGGGCATAGCTTATATTATCATAAAGCATTGAAAACGGGCTCGGCCCGACAAGGACATTAGGAGCGAATGACTCTCCCCTGCCGTTTCCGTAATTCCAGTAGCCGTTTGTCGTAGTGAAGTCTATAGTTCCGTCAGGTGTTCTCCAATACGGATCCTGAGTCGGGTTGAAAAATGCAGCTTTTCCAGCCACGCCTCCGTCGGTGTAATCCTGATATGAATACACGCCCTTCATGTTTATATCGAAGGAAAGATGTTTGTCGAAGAAGTTCGGCGAGAGAGTCACATCAGCTGTTCCTCTGTCATACCGCGATTCCTTGAGGGTTCCCTGCTGGCCATTATAAGCTACAGAAGCCCTGTACGGCATCCTTTCCCGAACATTTCCATAAATGCTGAGATTGTGTTCTGTAGCGAATGCATTACGGAAGACCAGCTCCTGCCAGTCAGTATTGCTGTCCCCTGTCAGTTCTGCGATACGGTCACCTGTCGGCGTTCCCGACGGAAATGTCAGGGCATAAAAATCCCGGAGTTCCTTTGGTGACATGACCGGGATCCTTGAAGAAATGCTTTGGACACTCACTGAACCATTGTATGCAACCTGAGGCTTGCCTCCCTTACCCTTCTTTGTCGTGATGAGAATGACTCCATTGGACGCGCGGGATCCATAAATCGCTGCTGATGATGCATCCTTCAGTACAGAAAAGGACTCTATGTCATTGGGGTTGAGCAGGTCCAAGGGATTTGACATAGCCCCGCCCGCACCCTGAGCAATAGGGACCCCGTCGATGACTATGAGAGGATCGTTGGAGGCATTGAGAGAGGCGGATCCACGGATTCTTATCCTTGATCCTGATCCCGGTCCTCCATCACCAGGGGTGACCAGCAGTCCGGCAATCTTTCCTTTAAGAAGGTCCTGTGTATTCACTACCGCACCTCTGTTCAGTTCCTCAGCCTTTATAGCCGATACCGACCCTGTCATATCGTCCTTCTTCACGGTTCCATAACCGATCACGACGACTTCATCAAGATATTCGGCATCTTCCGTGAGTGTTACCGTCCTCGGAAGCATAGAGGCCTGGAATGTCTGGGAGGCATAGCCTATGCAGCTGATTTCCACCAGCGCAGAAGGGCCTGTCACTGTAAGGGAATATTCTCCGTCCAATCCTGTTGAAACTCCATTTGAAGTGCCCTGTTCAACGACAGCTGCTCCTATCACAGGACCGAACTGATCCACGATAGTTCCACTCACCTCATATCCCCCTTGAGCATGCAGGAATGTGCCGCCGAAGATCATCAATACCAGCGGCAAAAGTATGTATCTAACCCTGTCCATATAAGTTCATTTATAATCATTCTAAATTACCACGAACTGCATGAACAATCCTCAGACCAAACAAGGCAGCTGCTTAGCAAAAAAAGTCAGGCAGCATCGGATACTAAATTCTTTGTTATATCTTTGTATTCAAGATTGAACACCGTGGATCGGCAGAGTTCCACAACGCGATATGGGTATAGTCGTATAGCCCGTATTGCGTTTTTTTTGTTTTTATACGGCTAATAACTTCTAATATTATGAGTAATGAAGCAAATACAAGTATCGAAAAGGTATGTTATGAAACTCCGGAAGAAATGATAAGATACATACGTGGTCAATGGGTCATCATCGATAGAGACTTGGCAGATCTCTATAAAGTCAGCACCAAGGCGCTCAATCAACAGGTAAAAAGAAATATAGAACGGTTCCCTCCTGATTTCATGTTTAAACTGGACGTTGATGAATTTAATGAACTGGTCACAAAATGTGACCGGTTCAAAATTCTGAAACATTCTTCTGTTATGCCTAACGCATTTACAGAACAAGGCATATCCATGCTTTCTGCTGTATTGAAAAGTCCTACAGCCATAAATGTCAGCATTCGAATCATTGAATCTTTTGTCAGACTAAGAAAATTGAAGCTTCACAATGTATCTTTATATCAGAGGATTGAAAGAATGGAACACAAACAACTGGAAACAGATAAAAGGATCAATGAAATATTTAACATCATAGACAACACCCCCGAAATACCTTCTCAAGGAATATTCTTTGACGGACAGATATATGATGCATACACTTTCGTGACCAGGCTGATACGAAAAGCCCAACACAGCATCATTCTGATAGACAACTACATTGACGACACTGTTCTCACGATGCTGAATAAACGGAAAGATCAAGTATCTGCAAAAATTTATACATCTCAAATGACTAAAGAAATGGAACTGGATATTCAGAAGCACAATGCCCAATACAAATCCATTGAAATCCAGCGATTCAGGAAAGCCCATGACAGATTTCTTATCATTGATGAAGATGTATATCTGATTGGAGCTTCTATAAAAGACATGGGCAAAAAATGGTTTGGTTTTACATTAATTCATGGAGTATCGGCCATAGAAATTACAAACAGGCTTAATGCATGATAAAAATCCCTGCCACCTCACGGCGGCAGGGAATACACACAACGTACTATATTTCGTCAATCCTAAAAGTCGGTGATAAGTCTGAACTCACCCTGCTTGAGGGTCACGTTTCCGGAAACGACATTTCCAGTCATGTAGTCAGTCCATTGTCCTGCTGGAACCGAGTAGCTGACAGATGACTTGCCGAAGTTTCCTACGACACGGAAAGTCTTTCCATCTACAGAACATACGATAGTCTTGAGGGTTCCTGAAGGAGTCCATTCGAATTTTGCATCAGCGTCGAAGAATCGAGGATTCTTACGACGGAACTGCATGAGCTTAGAATATGTATCGTACAGAGCCTTGCGAGCCGGTTCAGCCATATATTCGGCAGTCACAACCGGTTTTTCTCCTGTACGGTCGTTATAATCAATAGAATAGTCATATCCGATTTCTCCGAACTGCCAGATCATCTTAGGGCCTGGAACTGTAAGGAAGAATGCGGCTGATGCACCGGCACGGCGCAAGGCCACTTCCATAGGGTCTTCTCCCGACACCTCCACCTGAGGATCTGCTGGTCTTTCACCGGCCTTCATCAGCCATATGGTCTTGATTTCAGGACAGAAATATATATCATATACTCCTGCTGCCGGGATATACATATCCTTCGATCCGCTGCCCAAAGTCATTTCATATCCTTTACCGACAGGCAGCTTGAAGTTGTCTGAAGATGCGCCGTAATTATATGAGTCATTCCAGCTGCCGTCATTGAATTTCCTGATTTTGAAACGGTCATTGGCTGCACATGAAACATTCTTCGCCACCACGAACAATCCGTCTTCAACCATCTTGTGGTCGTCCTTCTCGCCCCATTTGTTGCCGATTCCGATCACTCCCCATGTAACAGAAGATACATTGCTTGCTGCACCATAGCAAAGGCGCTGCTCATCATGACTTTCCATATATCCTACAAAGCCTCCGAAAGGAGCATCCGAATACATGTTGGAGAAGTTACCTGCGCTGCCGGCAACTGCAGAACGGTACTCATGGTTGACATTTCTCCACAACTGGATGCCATGTTCTGCAAAAACCTTCTCTTCATCCCAGTCAGAAAGATGCTCGAATATAACGACAGCATCAGGGTTCACACTCCAGATATGATCGGCATATCCCTTGAGAATGGCCACACGCGATGCGTCATATCTTCCCCAGGCTTCAACATTCTCACCGGAATTCTTCTGTGTAAAACCCTTTGAAAGATCGAAACGGAAACCGTCGACATTATATTCTTCAAGCAGATAAGCGAGGCTAGCCTTCACATGCTCCTTGACCATATCATTCTCATGATTGAAGTCATGATACACATTGAACGGATGCTTTGCCACTGCATTGAACCAAGGATTGTTTGCAGCAGTCGCCCCCTTTGCACCATCCCAATACATCTTTGCCCATGTATGCGAACCGGTAGCGTGATTATATACAACATCAACTATCACAGCCATCCCTCTCTTGTGGCATTCATCCACGAACTGCTTATACTGCTCACGTGTTCCATATGCCTTGTCAAGCGCAAAGTAATGATTCGGATTATATCCCCAGCTCAGATTACCGTCAAATTCCTGGATAGGCATGAGTTCAATGGCATTCACACCTAGCCTTTCGATATAATCAAGTTCAGCCATGGCCCCGGCAATATCCTTGGTAGCTGTAAAATCCCTGAAGAGCATTTCGTATATCACAAGGTCATTCTTGTCCTCTACCTTGAAGTCCGGCACCTGCCAAGCGTACTGCGGACGGTTTATTCTGAATGCAGAAACAAGTGCTTTGGCTCCCTCAGGAAAGGCTGGCATTCCTGGTATATACTGATCGTTCCATTGATCATAAACGATTTCAGTATACGGATCGCTGACGCGTATATCAGAACCATTCTTAGTTCCCAGGCGATACTGAAAACGGTATTCCTTGTCAGGATTGAAGCCACCAAGAGTAATCCACCAGCAGCCCGCTGCTTCGTCCCTCTTCATCGCACCTTCAGGAACACGTTTCCATTCATTCCAATCTCCTACAATATAGCAATACGGAGAATGGTTGCCGTTCTTGTCCTTATCATACAGGACAAAAGATACTGTTCCATCCGCATTACAATTGATTCCGTGCTTCAGACCTGACGGCAGAGATTCCGCCACTACAGCATCAGGAGTGAATGCCTCAACCTGGTATTTGGTATCCTTTACAGAACAGAACTGGTCATCTCCGCTTTTCAGAGAACCGTCCGCACTTCGCACAAGAATGGCAAGAAGGCTGACCGGAGTCTCGCCCGAGCCAAAGAATTCACGGATGGAAGGAGATACAGCAAGTTCCCATGAATTTTCCGTCACCTTTGTGAACTTGCACTTGTCATTATTCACACCCCATTCGAAAGGAACAAAACTCCAATCGCTCCTGTCATCATCTGCTGCGATGATACCGAGATGGGCATAAAGATCGCCTTTGTATCCGGCCAATGGTGATGATGCCGTCGGAGAGAATCTGATCACACATGTTTTGTCGGCATCGGGATATGAAGGATCCACACTGATGCCGGAAGAAGGATCAGGAGACACATCACCCTTTTCTGGCTCTACTGGATCGACTGGGTCAACAGGTACTACCGGATCATCTGTGCCCGGATCTACATACGGAGGCTCACATGAGACTGCTGCAAAAGCAAGAGTGAGCGATATGATAAGATAAAGTATGCGTTTCATATTCATACAATTAGTAGATAGAGGGGCGGTCAGGCCCCTCTATCTTATTTATTTCGCAACTACTGTGCAAGTCGGCATGCTTCCGTGAGCCATGTCGAGAGTAATTACATAAGTACCAGCCTCAACTGAGATATTCGAACCGTCGTGGGCAAGTGCACCAAGGTCACCGCCAAGGTTATAACCCCAGTCTCCGTTGAAACGGAACTTCCAACCGCCGGCAGACTCGAATGTCTGCTCGATGGTATAAGTGAGAGTTTCTGGATCGAATGTCATTTCAGCATCTGAACCCCAACCGTTGAAATCTCCGATGATACCAACCTTTGTGATAGGAGTAGCAGTAGCTGTCATGTTGATCATGTCGACAGTCCAGAAGTAAGAACCGTTCTCGATCATACAGTTGTCACCACCGTTCTCTGCAAGTGTGTAAACATTGTCAGCTACAGCAGTCTGACCGATCCATACCGAACCGTTCTTTACGAACTTGAATCCGTACGGAGCATCGTACATTGTGATATATCCACGGTAAAGACCCTTAGAGCTGTCATAAAGATTTACCCTCATGTCGTCTGTACCGTTCCAGCCATGACCTGAATAGTCACCTGCCACAACAAGATAGTCAGGCATATTGACATCCACAGCATTGATGAAGAAGTCTGATGTTGCAGTATCGAACACTACCTTGTAAGTAGCGTCATTCTTACCGAATGTCATGTTGCCACCGGCGAACTGAACGTCAGCCATATCGGTACCGAACGAATAAGTCCAGTCTGAGTTGAAGCGGATCTTGAACTCAGTTCCGTTTGCAATCTCGATATCCTCAACAGCTGTCCACTTCTTTGAAGCCGCATCATAAGTCATCTTGAGACCCTTGCCCCAACCTGCGTAATCACCGCTGAAACCACCGATGAGCTCGAGATATTCAACCTGAACCATATCAAGGGTGTTGAACTTCTTGTTAAGCTTCACATAGTAGAATCCTGAAGGAACCTTGATGTTGTCAGAAGCTGTTGTCTTGGCTGTTGCTGCAGCATACTTCTCTGCATAAGTTGTAACAGTGACATCGCTGAATCCGAAATCGCCTTCCCATCTTGGAACAGGTGAGAACTTGAATTCAACATCATTACCGTCAGCAGTAGTAAGGTCAACGAAGCCCTGATACAGACCCTTTGTCTTAGAAGAGTGCTTCAGTACGGCAGCTGTTGCAGGAGCCCAACCCTGATATGAACCAGGCATGTAATACTGCTCAGAGAATGTAGCCACATAAGTGGTCACAGCCATCTTCGCCACATTTGAAACCACGCCTTCAGGAATGCTAGGACAGCATGCATATACCACGAATGACACCTCAACCTCTGCATCCTCTGCTCCACCGGCTGCAACCACAGCCTCATTGAGAGCATCGACAGTCATTGAATATGATGTATCGTAAAGACCGGTTGCAAGCACAGTCTCAGTCTCACCGACCTTGAGAGCTACGTTATAGGTAACATCCTCACCGTAAACGAGTCTCGGCTCTGTCCATGAAAGAAGAGCGACCTCTGCAGCAGGAGTGTCCTTGTCAAGCACGATAGCCTCGACCGCTGGGCTGACTACAGAAGGAACTGCATCATCATAGACATATACCTTGAAAGCTACAGGAGAAGCAGAATATACCTCACCGGCATTGTCTGTAACCGAAGCATATACGGAAACTGAATGGGTAGAGTTCTGCTCAAGTTCGAAATTATCCTTCATGAATGTTCTGAAGGCTGTCTTCGAAAGAGTGTAATATGTATTTACAACATCATTGGCAAGCTGTACTTCCTTTGCGTTGCAAACCACAAAAAGATCATATACATAAGCATCAGTATCGATGAAACGTGCCTTCTCCCATGCGAAAGTCACATCCTCATCTACTGTAGCAGTTGTAATAAGAATGTCATTATGAGCTGACATTACAGGAGCAACAGGAGCAGTAGAGAAAGTATCCTCTCCTACGATGGAGCAAGATGCCACCGAAAGAACCGCAACAGCTGCTGCCAGCATATTTCTAAATATTTTCATAATCCGATACTGTTTTTACTGTTGAACGTATTCAATCACAAACGGATCTCTGTTTGTGTGGAGTTTCACGATATAGTTACCTGTAGGGGTTCCTGTGATATCGCTGCCGCCCTTTGTAAGTTCAAAGCCGCCCTCGATATCAGATGAAGGCACTGCACCGCCATACTTGAAATCCCAGTTGCCGTTAAGACGTACAAGCCATCCTGCACCGTCGAATGCAATGACAGGTGATACCCATACATTCTCAGTTGCGTCATATGTGAACTGCGGCTCATCAGCCTCGCTCCAACCGTTGAAGCTACCGATCATTGCGACCTTGGTCACTTTCTCTTTCGCTACAGTCTTCTTCTTGGTGTCGATAGTAAGATATACAATCGGCTCGTCTGCTGTAACCGAGAAGTTACCGTCTGAATTTGCAGGGTCTGCTACAGTCCATCCGTCCGGAGTATAACCGTCATTCATTCCAACCCAGCTTCCGCTCTCGTCAACAACCTTGAAATAGTAAGGTGTCTCATCAGGATTAGAAACATCGACAAGGAACTTGTACTGGCTTGTTCCTGCAGCATACTCCCAGATAGGTGTACCGAACTGGTTCCAGCCCTGATACTTACCAGGAAGCCAGATCTGCTTCTTGGCAGGAAGATATGTAAATACCGAATATGAAACGGCATTTGACTTAAGAACCTCAGTAGAAACGGAGCCATAGATATTTGCCTCAACATAAGACTCTACAGCGATATTCTCGTTCTTCTTTCCTCCGAGATCATTTACAACCACACCTACAAGGTCACCCTTGGCGATCGAAACAGTATTTGAATAAGACTGGCCAAGAAGGGCTGTCTTATCTCCAAGCTTTGCATAAAGAGAATATTCAACCTGAGTGGCAGCACCGAAATCGGCAGGGCTCCATGTGAAGACAACCTGCTCTACACCTGAAGTATTGGCATCAGAAACGACATCGGAAACTTCCGAAAGCACAGGGGTAACGAAATCCTCTGAGCCGCTGATGGCAGTCTTGTCCAGTTCCAATGTACATGCAGCCATCAGAACAGAAGCAGCAGCCAACGCGAAGTTTTTAATTGTTTTCATATTTATTCCAATTGTTTTCTATTAATAACCCTGGTTCTGTACAAGATTGCTGTTTGCACTGAGATCGCTCTGGATAATCGGGAATACAGTGCGGTACTCAGGAAGAGCAACTTTACCGTTAAGGATACCACCCTTAAGTGTCCAAGGATAGTTCATCGAAGTGAAGTAACCGTAACGGATAAGGTCTACACGGCGATGTCCCTCCCACATGAACTCACGTGCTCTCTCATCGAGGAGCCAATCAAGAGTGATGTCAGATGGAGTTGCAACACCGGCACGGTCACGGAGAGCCTTTACATAGCCTGCTGCCACTCCGTCCTTCACAGAACCGCCGTTAAGACGTGCATCTGCCTCTGCATAGTTGAGATACATCTCGGCAAGACGGAAGATAGGCTGGTCAGTAGAAGAAAGCTTGAAGTTACCTGCTCCATCCTCAACCTGAGCCTCTGAACCGTCAGCATTAAGACCGCAGTACTTCCAGCAGAGCCATCCTGATGTCTGGATTGCAGGATCGAAAGTCTCTGCACAGCCATTGTTCGAGAAGAACGCACGCTTGTCACTCTTCGCTCTGTCATAACCGAATACATTATCTGGATTGCCCCACTCTACGCCTGTAAGTTCGAAACGTGCAACGTAGTCAGCCGGAACATGATATCCTGCCCAGTTCTCCGCATTGATCTTACCTGATGCTGTTCCGAGAGCAGCTCCGATAGCAAGGTTGGTAGGTTCGTCAAGAGAAGCAGAAGTGAAGGTTGTAGTACCACCCCAGCTCTGAGTTGTAACCTTGTCATAAGCGACTGCGAATACGAACTCCTCAGCAGCACCGTTTGTAGTATTGTCCTGACGGAACATGTCTGAGTATGTACCATGAAGCTTATAGCCCATGTCAATCACATTCTTTGAAGCTGTCTTTGCATCCTCCCATCTTGCAGTCTTGGTATAAACCTCTGCATTGAGGTACATACGGCTCAGGAGAGCCCATACAGAACCCTTGGTAGGACGTGGATATGCAACTTCACCCTTGTCAGGCATTGCACTGTCATCAGCAGCAAGCTCGAGAAGTTCACCCTCGATCCAAGTGAAGAGGTCAGCTCTCTTGATCTGCTTCGGATTAGTAGCGTTAAGGATGTTATCTTCAGTCGGGAAAGGAGGATTTCCGAAAAGATCCATGAGGATATACATGAACATAGCCCTGTGGAAACGTGCCTCAGCCCTGTAGCCTGCAACTGTCTCCTTAAGATGGCCCTGACCACGTGCATCAAGTTTGTCATCTGTAGTCTGGAGAAGATACTCGTTAACTAGAGCCACGGCCTTCACGGCACGTGTATAGACGCAGATTATGGCGTCGTTAGTACCGCTTCCCCATGAGTCATTCTGAAGGTCTGAAAGATATGAGTCTCCCCATACGCACTTCAAGGCGTCGCAGGTCATCTCATTGAGGTTGAACCACTGTCTGATGAACTCAGACTGTCCTGCATCAGAGAAACCAAGGTCATTTGAACCTGGGTCGTCCTGACCGACAAGCATATAATAGCCGTTGATATAGGCAAGGGCATTAAGATAACTTGACTCATTCTCGTAGGCATTCTCAGATGTGAAATCTGTCTTGTTGAGAGGAAGTGTATTCAGGTCTCCAAGACAAGATGTGAAGATTGCCGCGAGAGATATGATTATTATTTTGCTGAAAATTTTCATATTTCTTATCCTCCTTCTTAGAATGTGATGTTAAGACGAAGAGTGTAAAGACGTGGACGTGGATAAATCTCTGTGTCCACACCGCTTACATTGTTGATTTCAGGATCGAGACCTGAATATTTTGTGAATGTGCATACATTCTGTACAGAACCTGCAAGACGGATTTTGAGGTTGTTCTCAAGATTGAATGTATAACCGAGGTTGATGTCATCGATCTTGAAGAATGAAGCATCCTCGATCCAAAGGTCAGAGTACTTCTGAGCCTCTGAAGTAAGGGCATGCCATCCCTCGCGAAGCCATACTGAGCTGAGGTTGTTCACATATGACTTGGTCCAGTCATCGCTGTAAGATGAAGAATAACCCATCGCATTCTTATTGATGAGCTCGGCACCGACAGCACCGTGTCCGTTGAGACCGAGATCCCAGTTCTTCCATCTGAGCTGTGTGTGGATACCGTAGTATGCCCATGGTGTAGGGCTGCATCCTGTAAGATAGCGGTCTTCAGAGTTGATTACGCCGTCATCGTTGCGGTCTACAAGAGCATTCTGGATTGCATTTCCGTCAGCATCGTAAAGCTGCTCATAGAGATAATATGTATAAGGCGCATGGCCCGCACGATGAAGTGATGAGAAACCTACATTGGAACCCATTGAAGTACCTGTCTCAACTCCGAGATAGCTCTCGTCATCATTTGTAAGCTTGGTGATCTTGACATCCTGGAAAGTGATGTTACCGCCGATTTCCCAATGCCAATCCTCAGTCTCTACCGGAACGAAGTTAGCAGAAACCTCGATACCCTTGTTCACCATGTTACCGATGTTGGAGATAACCTCCTTACCGAAGTTCGATCCGAGAGGAATCGAAATATTGTTGAGAAGGTCGAAAGTGTTACGATAGTAAGCCTCGACGCTACCTGTGATACGGTCGTTCATGAATCCGAAATCGATACCGATGTTGCTTGTCTCTGTTGTCTCCCACTTGATGTTAGGATTGTATGCAAGAGGAGAAAGAGCATTGAACACCTGACCGTTACCCATAGGATACTGCATTGTCACAGACTGTGACTGATAGTATCTTGCGAGATAAGGATAGTAGTCGTCTCCGATATCCTGCTGACCTGTGCGACCCCATCCGAGACGGAACTTCAACTGTGAAACAGCCTTGTTGTCCTTGAGGAAGCCCTCGTTCGCGATGTTCCATGCGAATGCAGCTGAAGGGAAGAAACCCCAACGGTTGTTCTTCGAGAAACGGCTTGATGCGTCACTACGGGCTGTGAGAGTCAGGAGATATCTTGAATCATAGCTGTAGTTAATACGTCCGAAGAATGATACGAGATAGTACTCGCGTGCATTTGTAGGAGCTATATAGTACTCAGTGGCTCTGTCATTGTTGTAATACTGTGAGTTATCGTATCTCACATAGTTGTGCTGCCATGAGTAACCGGCCATTGCGTTGAAGTTATGCTTCTGTGCGAATGTCTCGTTATAGTCAACATATGCCTCGAGGAGCATGTTCTTGTTGTAGTTCATGTACTCTGTATAAAGATCCGGAGCACTTCTCATCGAACCGATGGAACCGATTTCATTGTAGTTTGTGCCCTGAGTCTTCGCGATATCCATACCGAGGTTAACATTGGCTCTGAGTGACTCAAGACCATGAACCTTATAATCCAGCTGGAGGTTACCGATACCGCGGAAGGTATGTCCGTAATTTACCCAGTCAAAAACTGAAGAAAGAGGGTTCACGCTTGCCATTGTGTTTGCCGAACCTGCTGTAAGCCAGTTCCAATAGCCGTTTGAAACCACAGACTTGTCAACGTTGCCGTTTGCATCTGTAAAGTAGATAGGCTTGGTAGGGTCGAAAGCGATTGCGCTGCCGACAGCATTGTTAGCCCAGTTTGTATGCTGGTATACACCCTTTGCGTTAAGGTTGACTGAAAGATGGTCGTCAAGGAACTTAGGCGAGAGGCTTACATCAAGGTTAGATCTCTGGTTGTCACCGGTCTTGATTGTAGCCTGGTCAAGGTTATATCCCAATGAAACGCGGAACGGAACCGCTCCACCTGAATAAAGGCTGACGTTATGGTCTGTGTTGACCGCGATACGGTAGATCTGATCCTGCCAGTTTGTATCGTACATAGTACCGTTGACACCGAGAAGGTCAGCACCAGTCTCCGCGCGATGTGTCTGCATATATTCGGCGAACTCCGGACCGGTCATCATCTTGATGACATCGGCATTCTGCTTCACAGAAGCACTACCGCTGTAGCTTACATGAAGGCCCTTGCCCTTACCCTTCTTTGTAGTGATGATGATGACACCGTTAGATGCACGCGAACCATAGATGGCTGTTGCCGAAGCGTCCTTGAGGACTGAATAAGACTCGATGTCATTAGGGTTTACTGTTGCAAGAGGGTCACCCATTCCTGCACCACCTTCCTTGGTTACAGGCACACCGTCGATCACGATAAGAGGATCGTTGGTAGCTGTAAGAGAAGCGGCACCACGGATACGAATTGTCGAAGATGCACCCGGCTGTCCGTTTGCAGGAGTGATGTTAAGACCGGATACCTTACCCACGAGCATAGAGCTCGGAGAAGTCACGGCACCACGATTGACGCTTTCAGCCTCGATAGCGACAACAGAGCCGGTCATATCCTCCTTCTTCACTGTACCGTAACCGATTACGACTACGTCATCGAGGAAGAGAGCATCTTCAGCCAGCGTGATAGTCGCAGGCAGCTGTGATGCCACGAAAGTCTGAGAAGCATAACCGATGCAGCTGATCTCTACAACTGCGTCAGCGCTTGAAACGGTAAGGACATAGTCGCCGTCGAGACCGGTTGAGACACCGTTTGAGGTACCCTGCTCGATCACGGTTGCACCGATGATCGGACCGATTGCGTCAACAACTACTCCTTTCACCTCGTATCCGCCCTGGGCGAATACAGACACACCCATAATGCATGAAAGCAAGAAGGATGCGCATAGCGTCATGATTCTATTCATAAAGAATTGTGTTTGGTTAGTAGATTGTTTATGTTAATACTTGTATTGTATTTATCTGTTACGCTTTCTTGCCGTCTTTCACGAAACGGACAGAAAGGGCTCCGAGCACAAGGAGGACACCAGCTACCAGGAACATGCTGACCTGAGCGCCTCCGACAAGCTTGAGTACGAGTCCTCCACAAGCGGCAGCTGCGATCTGAGGGATACAGATCGTACCGTTGAAGAGGCCGAGATATGTACCGATATGGCTGCCTGACAATGAGTTTGTAAGGAGGGTGAACGGCACAGCGAGCATTGCTGCCCATGCGGCTCCGATGAGGAGGAACGATAAGATGAGTGCGTACTGGTTGTGGAGGAAGAATACCGATGCGAAGCCGGCAGCTCCGATGAGGAGGCTGACAACATAAGCGACCTTGATATCCTTGAACTTAGGGATCACGAGAGCCCAGAGCATAGAACCCACAGCCTGTACCGCGAAGAGGACGCCGACCCAGTTTCCGGCTGTCTGATAGCCCTCTGAAGCTACGTCAGTTGTACCCCAGCATGTATCTGCAATTGCTCCGTTGGTGTATGTCCACATGTAGAGGAAAGCGGCCCAGCAGAAGAACTGCACGATACCAACAGTCCAGAATGTCTTAGGAGCATCCTTGAGGAGAGCCATCATACCCGGAGCCTTCTCTTCCTTCTTGTCAGGATCTATACCATGGAACTCGGCATATTCCTTCGGAGGCATCTCCTTCACCTTGAATGTCGTGAAGAGTACGCAGAGGATAAGGATGGCTGCTCCGATGTAGAATGCATATTTCACAGTGTCAGGAACCTGTCCTTCAGGAGCTGTATTAGCTATTCCGAACCATGCGAAGATAAATGGGAAAAGATATCCCACGAGACTGCCTGCGTTGCAGAGGAAGCTCTGGATCGAATACGCCTCACCCTTCTGCTCCTCGTTCACCATATCTCCAACAAGCATCTTGAACGGCTGCATGGCAACGTTGATGGATGTATCGAGAAGCATGAGCGAGATGAGTCCGAAGATCATGGCTCCGCTTACCGCAAGGCCGAAGTTTCCGGCATTCGGGAGCATGCACATCACGGCGATGGCGATGATCGAACCAAGGAAAAGATAAGGGATACGACGACCAAGACGGGTCCACGTCCTGTCGCTGTATTTTCCAACGAGAGGCTGGACGATAAGTCCCATGAGAGGGGGCAGGATCCAGAAGAAGCTGAGGTCATGCGGATCCGCTCCGAGAGTCGCAAAGATGCGGCTGATATTGGCGTTCTGAAGGGAATATGCGATCTGGACACCGAAAAATCCGAAGCTGATATTCCACATCTGCCAGAATGTAAGTTTCGCTTTTTGCATTTTATCGCGTTTTTGGTTACAAATTCGTAGTGCTATAAAAGTTTGCTAAAATAATCATTATATATAAGACGCGCGAACTTGATATGACGAGTTGTCGGAAGTTTCCGACGAACTGTCGTTTTTTGACGACGAATAAAACCCGAGAATTGGCTAATCAGCACAAATTTCATATCTTTGAGGGCATTAAAGATCATATGGGAATTTTCAACAACATAAAGACATCATGGATAATCCATGCTTTCGCTGTCCTTCATGCAGCGGTAGCTCTGGGATGTCGTCTTGCCGGTTTTGAAGACGAGCTTCTGCTTACTATACTTACGATGACCATGGCGCTCATAATCTGCCTCAAGCAGGGGCTGAACATCGAGTTCACGGCAGCCAGCATCATCGTAGTCAACATAGTAGGTTATCTCATGGGAACCCTTGGAGCAGAGCTGTTCCAGACCTTCATAACCTCTCCTTATGCGGTACATGCGCTCTCGACCTTCCTGACGACCGAAATCCTAGGCTGGAGTCTCATTGCCCTGACGAAACTGTTCACCTCCCGCAACAGAGCACGAAGCCAGAAGCTGATAGACTCTCCTTATCTGTCATGGCTCATTCTTGCCATGTGCGGAATATTCGTCCTGCGTCTCGGCATAGTCTTTATCTTCTCTACAGACCCATTCACGAACGGAGACGTCTCATATATCTCTACAAAAGTATTTTCGAACTCTTTCTCGCTCATCATACTGATATGTCTGAACGTGCTCTATATCAGATACTCACGCAGGCTCAGGAACAGCATGAAACCGGTAAGCAAAGTGCTCATTCTGATCGGTTTCACACTGGCTGCAGCGGCACTTGAAACCTTGCTGACAGGTTTTCCGTTCACATCAGGCAATGATTTCCGCAGTGAATTCCCTGTCCTGTTTACCTCATCTCTTCTTGCCCAGATCACTGTCTATTGCATAGTCTTCATGGTAAACTACGCACTGTCGGCAAGAAGCGAAATGCAGGAAGAAAGAGAGAAAGCAAACATGGCACAGTACCGGTATGTCAAGCTTAAGCATCAGGTGAATCCTCATTTTCTGTTCAATTCGCTGAACATTCTTGACTGCCTCATCTGCGAAGAAAAGACCGAACGCGCAAGTACCTATACCCATAAGCTTGCAGGAGTGTACAGATATATGCTGAAGAGCGAAGAAGAGATGATCGTCCCTCTTCGCGATGAGCTTGTTTTCGTAAATCTCTACGTGGATCTGCTGAAGGAACGCTTCCTGAACGGATTCAGCGTAGAGACTGATGTACCGGAAGACAAGATGGCAAGATATGTGCTTCCATGTTCGCTGCAGCTTCTGATCGAGAATGCCATAAAGCACAATGCTGTGAATGAAGACACTCCTCTTACAATCAGCATAAAGGCTGACGGAGAGAACATTCTCGTTACGAACAACCTCGTCCCTAAGGTAACTGCAAGTCCATCTACCGGTCTGGGACAGAAATACATACGTCAGATGTACCTTGACCTGACCGGCAAGCAGATAGGGATAGAGAAAGGCGAAGATTTTTATCGTATAACCTTACCTTTAATATAGCTGAGATATGAATGTCCTGATTGTTGAAGATGAGATTATGGCTCAGAAGAGCCTCACACGAGTACTGACAACGAATTTTCCCGACATGAACATTGTCGGTTGCACAACCTCTGTAAAAAGCACCGTGGCCTGGCTGGAGACTCCCGGGAACAACCCTGATATAATCTTCATGGATGTCGAGCTGGCAGACGGAATATGTTTTGAGATTTTCCGCCAGACCGAAGTCAAGGCGAAGGTGATAATGACCACAGCATATGACAGTTATGCTCTCAAGGCTTTTGAGGCCGGCAGCGTGGATTACCTGCTGAAGCCTATTGATCCTTCATCCCTGAAAAGGGCTGTCGCAAGATGCCGTATGAGCGGAGGCCAGATCGATGCTGAAGCATTGCTGAAAGCAATCGGGGGGGGCGCTCCGAAAAAGGAATACAAGGAAAGATACATAGTAAGATTCAACGACAGGATCGTGCCTCTCCTTACTTCAAACATCGCTTATGTATATTCCGAAGATAAGAACAATTATCTTGTCACTTTCGACGACCAGCGATATATAATCGATTCGTCTCTCGATGTAATCAGCGAGGAACTTAATCCGGAACTGTTCTTCCGCATTTCCCGAAGCTGCATCGTACAGATGAAAGCCATCACAAGCATAATAAAGCAGGCCGGCAGCCGTCTGCGCATAGTTCCGAATCCTGAGTCGTCATTCGACATGACGGTCAGCCGTTCCCGCGTCGATGATTTCCTTACCTGGCTGGAAAAATGACAGATTAAAATACAATAAAAGTTCCAAGGCTATACAGCAAGGCGGCATTGGCTCCCGAAAAGGGAGGGGACCCACGATAGTGGGGAGGACCGCCGGCTGTATAGCCTTGGAACTTTTATGTAACCTTAATGCTATTTTCTGCCGCTGGCAGCAATCATGTCAGTAAGAGTCCTGTTGAACTCGTCTGCGGATGCAAGCTGCTCAAGAGTCAGGTGCATACGGTAACGCCAATAGTGACGTGAGTTCGCAGGAACGTTGATACGCTCGGCATTCGGATCTTCGCGACGGAGCTGAGGATCCATTGAAAGCCAGTCCTGAAGCGGAAGAATGGTAAGCATTGCAGGCGACCATACATGCTGCTCGAGAATCTGACGGCAGATCCATGGCTCACAGAATACAGGAGCCTCACCCTGATTGCCGAGAATCATCTGCCAGAACTGGTTTGTAACCTCTCTGTCTTCCTCCCACCATGCACGGATAGGATTCATGTCATGAGTAGAAGTGGTGCAGACTGAAAGATACGGATAATTGGCAGGATGCGCGAACGTCTCTTCTACTGACTTAGGCATACGCTGGATCTCAAGCGAAAGAATCCTGAGATCTTCCATCACCTGAGGTACTGTAGCCGGAATCATTCCAAGGTCCTCGCCACATGCGAGCATGCCGGTCGAATCGAGAAGGGCAGGAAGTTTCAGCATTGCCTTGTCCTTCCAGAACTCGTTGTTGCGACGATAGAAGAAATCATCATACAGACGGTCGAAGGCTGCACGGCGGTAAGCGTCAAGCACATAATATGCATGAGTCTGCTTTGTACCGATCTTAGGGTGATAATATCCTTCCTGACGAGGATCCTGAAGGAAGAGGTCGAACTCATTCACATCGAATCCCTGATTCAACAGCTCATGTGCAGGAATCGGAAGTGCCGGATTGAAATATCCGTTCAATCCGCTCTTTGTCCAGAGAGGAATCTCCCAGATGCGGAAGAAACCGAGGATATGGTCGATACGGAATGCATCGAAGTATTCGGACATCTTTGCGAGGCGGGCCTTCCACCACGCATAGTCATCTTCTGCCATCTTCTCCCAGTTGTATGTTGGGAAGCCCCAGTTCTGACCGTCAGCAGAGAATGCATCAGGCGGTGCACCGGCCTGAGAATCCATATGGAAAAGTTCAGGATAAAGCCATGCGTCAACGCTGGTACGGCTGATACCGATAGGAAGGTCTCCCTTGAACACAACTCCCTTTGAATGTGCATATGCACATACATCAGAAAGCTGAAGATCAAGATGATACTGCACGAAGCACCAGAAATCTATGTCTGTCCTGTTTTCCTCGCAGAATGCAGCAACCTTCTTCTTGCTGTATTTCGCATAACCCTTCCACTGAGAGAAATCAGGAGTTCCGTTCATGTCACGAAGCACGCAGAAAGCAGCATATGGAAGAAGCCAGCCTGCATTCTTCTCGACGAAAGTCTGATATCCCTTTGTTGCGGAAAGCTTCTTGAAAGTCTTCTCGAAAGCCTTGCGGAGCAGCTCCAGCTTGGCATTGTTGACACGCTCATAGTCTATCTGATCGAGGGCATTGAGTTCGGCCTGAAGTGCCTTGTATGCTTCATCGACCTTAACGCCTGCAGCCGGCAGATGCAGGAACTGAGGGTGAAGAGCGAATGTCGAGTTCGGATTGTATGGGTACGAATCCTCCCATGTATGGAGCATAGTCGTATCATTGATCGGAAGGAGCTGAAGGACGCTCTGTCCTGTAGATGCGGCCCAGTCCACCATCTTCTTGAGGTCATAGAACTCACCTACTCCGAAATCATCGGCGCTACGGAGTGCGAACACAGGAATGGCAGTACCTGCACCCTTCCAGTTTCGTCCGCCGAAACGTACCTGAAGGTCAGCTTCGACAACGAATCCGTCCTTATTAGGAATTTCCGTGAACCATCTGTTTTCACCGTCCTCCCATGCAACAGGAGTCAATGTATCTTTGTCAGCAATGAGGATCTTATATGCGAAGGGTTCTGTCACATTGAGTGAGAGAGTCCATACAGGGTACTTCGAGCCATCAAAAGGCACGACCTTGGTCCAGTCCTTCAACGTCTTTCCGCTTCCGGCCAAAGCGAGAACCTCGTTAGGTCTGAGAGCTGCTGCGGAAACCTGGAAGAGCACGTTTGCACCCTTAGGTGCCTTCTTCGCCTTTTCTGCCTTTCTTCCGAAGATGGCGTTTGTAAATGCTGAAGAATAGAATGGAGAATCCGCAGGACGGTCAATCCACCTGTCCGATACAGTAAGCTCCTCAGGTCCAATACCTTCCGGAAGCACAAGCATATGTTTTTTCCATTCGGTACGGACTACTGCGCCATCACGCACGACTTCGTAGCTGTATTCCGACGTCTTTGCAGGGTTGAATCTTGCGACCTCACCTTTCCAAAGGCCATCAGCCACATAAGCCAGCGGATAACGCTTGCCGCCAAGACAGAGGACGATCTCCTCGCCCCAGCTGGTCTTGTATTCAATGCTGATATGTAAAGTCATATTATATAGTTATTAGTTTATGATCATCAGTTTAAGATCCTTCGTCAGGCTTGCGAGGACAGGCTGTATGCAGTCATCTTCTTCCAGTTAAGCACCGGGAGCAGGAACGAAATGACTGATGCAGCGACCCAGAACCATGAGACAGGTCCGAAATCATAGATATCGGCTCCATCGACATGGACTGTGTTGTACTGTATCAGCATACCGCTCGTTATATCCTGCAGGCCAGCCGCCATATAGCTTGAGATGCCGACTACTCCGAGCGCCGCTCCTGTAGCTTTTCTAGGCACGATGTCCACAGCCATCAAGCCCGCCACGATGCAGTAAAGCACTCCTACCGCCAGACTGAACAAAGATACATAAAAGATATTAAGGACAAAGCCGCCTCCGACGAACAGAAAGAGAATCAGCGACGAAGTGCTGATAATTCCGGATAAAACGGCAGGCTTGACCCTGTCACCCTTGAATACCTTATCCGAAAGCCATCCGGCAAGTACCGTTCCGAGTATGCCGAAAACGGCAGAAAATGCTATTATCTGGGAAGCTTCCGCCAGGTCGAAGCCTCTGGATTTCTGGAGGAAGAGAACCCCCCAGCCGGCAATGGCATATTTGGTTATGTATATGAATGCGCTTGAAAGAGCGATGATCCATATTCCCGGATGCCTGAACACCATCTTCTGAAGATCGCGTGTAGGCATCTTATCCTCTTTTGTCAGTTCCTCTCCGGAAATCTCCTGAATCGACGGGAGTCCTTTGCTCTCAGGCGTATCTGATACAAAGACAAGAATCATTACCGCCCCTATGACTCCGGCAAGTGCAGCAACAATGAAACCCGACTGCCAGCCGAGCCAGCTTACGACGATGGCCAGAATATTATACGAAATGAACTCGCCGATATATGGAGTCGCGCTGAAAATGCTGTAATATGTGCCGCGTTTCGAGCGTGGGAACCATCGGGAAAGACTGATGACTCCGGGAGGAGAGCCCATAGACTGCATCCAGCCGTTGACCCCCCAAAGCATTGCGAACGAGACAAATATGAGCGTAGTCATGAATCCTGCCGTCCCATGGAAAAGTCCAAGGACTCCCATCAGAAGATTCACGATGGCTGAGATGAAAAGTCCGGTAGCCATGAAGCGGCGCACATTGCAATAATCTGCAATGAATCCGTTCACGAATTTGCCCACTGCATAAACGAAGAAAAGGGCGGAACCCACAAGACCCAGCTGACCGGCAGAAAGGACTCCCTCATCTATCAGAGGCTGCTTCACCACACTGAGACTCAGGCGACAGACATAATATAGGCTGTAAGCCACCGTCACTCCCCAGAAAGTCTTGTTTCTCAAAGACTTATACGCCACATTCACATCCTCATCGGGAATCTTTCCGACAGACGGTTTGCTGATCCTGAAATATGAATATAAGCTCATTCCTTTACTTGATCCTGTTTAAAATTACGTTTCTAACAAAGACAAAGTTATAAAAGAAAGGTAAATTTTGCTAAATTCGCCCTATGTTTTTAGAAAACCATTCTGCAACAATAAAAAAATGATATAAATGAAAAGACTGACCATCATCATTGCTCTGGCGATGATTGCCATCGCTGCCGGAGCCCAGACACCAAAGAATGTGAAATACACATTCACTGAAGCATCCGACCTCAACCTCATCGGTAAGATAATCGATGGCACTCCTAACCCATACCACAGGGTTGACACTATCAAATACAAAGGATTCACCAAAGGCGAGAACAGACAGGTCAGATGTCCAGCCGGACTTGCAGTCCTTTTCAAGACCAACTCTACCACTATTTCAGTACAGACAGAATACGGCTGGCAGTACAGTGCAGTGAACACCATGGGCATAGCATACAGAGGGTACGACCTTTACATCAAGGACAAGGGGCAGTGGAGATGGGCAGCTTCCGGAGCTACCAAGCCGGAAAAAAGCAGCGACAATCTTGTCCTGATCAAGAATATGGACAGTTCTGAGAAAGAATGCATGCTGTATCTCCCGATATATTCGGAGGTCAACTCGGTAAAGATCGGCATACAGGAAGGTGCTGAGATAGAATCACTTGAATCGCCGTTCAGACACCGCATCGCCATTTTCGGATCCAGCTACACCCATGGCATCAGCACCAGCCGTCCTGCCATGAGCTATCCTATGCAGCTTATGCGTTGGACCGGCCTGCAGTTCCTGAGCCTCGGCTGCAGCGGCAACTGCAAGATGCAGCCATATTTTGCCGATGTACTTTGCGATGCAGATGTTGATGCTTTCGTATTCGATGCATTCTCGAACCCTAAGGCAGACATGATCGAGGAAAGACTTTTCCCTTTCATTGAGAAGATTCAGGCCGCACATCCGGGAGTTCCGCTCATCTTCCAGCAGACAATAAGCCGCGAAAGATGCAACTTCGACCTGGCTACAAGAGAGACCGAGCAGGCCAAGAAAGATATGGCAGCCAAGCTGATGGCAGAAGCATGCAAGAAATACAAGGATGTATATTTCATACAGACCAATGCGACAGACGAGCTTGAGGAAACATCAGTTGACGGTACTCATCCGAACGACTACGGATATACCCTTTGGGCAGAATCTATCCGCAAGCCTCTTCTCAAGATTCTGAAGAAATACGGAATCCGATAACAATCAACGAAGACTACGTTCATCCAGATAGGCATGCACCAGTTCGGCATAGTCTGTCTGGATGAAATCCGTTTCAGAGGCTATGAACTTTGTGAGAGAAGAATAATCTCCATTAAGGATTTCCTTATCGGTATTCAACAGGTTGGAATATGTAAGGAAGTGCTGTGCCCTCATGTTTCTGGCAAAATCCACATCATCTCCAAGATAATATAGATAAGAATATTGGAACAGACGTGCCGTAGGGTACTGTCTGTAGGCAACCGCGTCAGAAACCTTATGGACATAAGGGTGAATGATTATACGCGGATCAACTGCAACATATTGAAGAAGCTCCGCCTTTCCTGAATATATCATAACCTGATCTGCCATATCCAGTTCTTCAAGAGCCTTCATGCATTTCCGTACAGGAACATTCTTATTCGCGAGATCCAGATTGACATAAATCTTATCCTTGCATGCAGCAAGAGCTTCCTCCAATGTCGGCACCTTCATTCCCTTAGACACGACAGAGCCACGTTTGAGGTCATATTGCAGTATCTGTTCATATGTCAGGTCAGCCACCTTGCCCTTGCCGTTTGTGGTCCTGTCTATGGATTCATCATGCATGAGCACAAGGACTCCGTCCTTCGTAGGGCGAACATCCAGTTCGACCATATCCGCTCCGGCAGCAATGGCCAGTTCTATGTTTTCTATAGAATTCTCAGGCACATTTTCCTGTGAAGCCTTGAGGGTGTTTGCTCTATGAGCGACAATAAACACCTTTTTTCGCGGTCTTTCTCCGTTCTGCTCAGTCACTAGACGGTTGATGAGAGCTATCAGGCTTTCACGCGCGACAGGCTCTTCCACCGGCGGTTCTTCGACTGCAGGCTTGTCATCGTTGACTGCTCCTGAACGGTCACTGCATGCCATGAAGATGGCAGATAAGATGAAGATCGCAGCAATACGGCGTAATGCTCTTTTCATATGAAATCTATTTTATGGTCGTCAGTATCGTGTTTCTGTATCTGGCTGAAAGATAAACGGTTCGCGCTGCGAGATGTGCAAAATATGCAGCCATAAGCATATGCATGGCCCAGTTTCCATATCCGGGCGATGAAGGCTCGGCTATCCTGCCCAGACAGAAGATGCCGGCAGACCATACAGCCACAAATCCGACAACAGCCCAGAGCATCGAGTTGCGGATAGCCTTGGACGCTGTAGCGCCGATATATATTCCGTCCCATGTAAATGCGGCACAGCCGATCACAGGCATAAGAAGCAGCCATGGAAGATATTCCCTGGAGGCTTCTACAACTGTTGGATCCGAGGTCATCATCTTCAACATAGGCACACCGGCAAACTGATATATCCCCATGAAGAGGACAGCTATGGCCATGCTCCAGATGAATGTCCATTTCACGGTCTGACGGAGCATAGGCTTGTCACCGGCTCCGATATAACGACCTGCCATAGCCTCTCCAGCATATGCAAATCCATCTGTGAAATATGAGAATATCATCAGCAGTTTCATCATTATCGAGCTTACTGCCAGCAGCAGGTCGCCGTACCTTGCAGAAATGACTGTAAAGCCTATATAAATAGCGATAAAGCAAAGAGAGCGGACAAATAGATCTGTATTCATCACAAAGAAACGACGGGTCTCGCTGCCTTTGAACACTTCCTTAAGATCGGCCTTGGATATGGTCGAAAGGGTGTTTTTCCTATACTTGAGCATCAACAGAGCCACTGCTGTCAGAAGGCCTGAATACTGTGCTGCTACCGTTCCTGCCGCAATTCCGGCAAAGCCCATGCCTTCATAACCGATGAAGCCTACTCCCAGAGCGAGAGCAAAGCTCATGAGTACATTCATGCCGTTCACGACCAGATCGGTAATCATCGGGCTGACGCTGTCCTGCATACCGATGAACCAGCCTTTGAAGGCCATAAGACTTAGTGTGGCCGGGGCAGCCCATATACGGATAAAGAAATATCTGGATGCGAGTTCCTGAACCTGCGGAGTGCAATCGACGACAAGGAAGGCAGCCTTGACGAATATCCATTGAATGGCGATCAAGGCAAATGCGCATGCCAGAGATATTCCTATGGCCCTTGTAAAGATGCGGGCACATTCCTTCCTGTCTCCCCTTCCGAATGCCTGGGCTGTCAGTCCTCCCGTTCCTACACGCAGAAAACCGAAATTCCAGTAAAGGAGATCGAAGAGCATGGTACCGATGGCGATGCCGCCGATCATAGTAGCAGCATTATTATCGAGGTGCCCTGCCACGGCTATATCCACCATACCTACGATCGGGACGGTGATATTGGCCAATATGCTAGGTATGGCCAGCTTCAGTATGTCCTTGTTGATCCCCTTCATTACCTGTATTTACCTTCTTCGTCCAGCATTCCCAGATATGAAGAATACCTGTCATAGCTGATTTCTCCAGCTTCTACAGCCTCTTTTACGGCACAGCCTGGCTCATGGGTATGCGTGCATGGAGTGAAACGGCAGCCTTCGGAAGCTTTCAGCATTTCAGGGAAATAAAGAGCGATCTCTTCTTTCTTCAGATCGACAAGGCCGAAACCGCGTAGGCCCGGGGTATCCACGATGAAGCCTCCAGATTCTTCGCCAGACTCGGACTGACAGGTGGCAAGGGCGTACATCTCATAGAATGTAGTGGTATGCTTGCCCTGAAGATGGACATCCGAAATTTCCCCTACCCTAGGATTGAGTGACGGATCCAGGGCTTTTATGAGAGATGACTTGCCGACTCCAGAAACTCCTGAAAACAATGACACATGGCCCTTGCATGCCTCTCTCAGCTCGTCTATTCCTTCTCCGGTCAAAGCAGACACTTCCATCACAGGGTATCCTGCTCCCTCATAGATTTCATGGAAGGCATCAAGCATTTCCTTATGTGATCCGCGGTAAAGGTCCACCTTATTCAAGACAATGGTGACAGGAATATTATACACTTCGCATGTAACAAGAATACGGTCCAGGAAAGGTAATTTTATCTCCGGGAAATCGATGGTTGCAATGATGAATGCACGGTCAAGATTGGCCGCAATGATATGGGACTGACGGGAAAGATTTGTGGATTTGCGGATGATATAGTTCTTGCGTGGCTCCACCGACGTGATGACTGCAGCATTCTCAGGAGTAATGAAGGAAGTGAGTCCCTGTTCCGAAGTACCTTCGGGAACCTCAGCCTCGAAATTCACGATATCTCCGACAGCCACTGGATTTGTAGCCGTGCTTCCTTTAAGCCTTATCTTGCCTCTCAATACTGCAGGAAAGAGTTCCCATTGAGGCAGTTGTGACAGCAGATAGTGGCTTCCCGTATGTTTGACAACCGTTGCCTTTCCTTTAATCGTCATATCGATTCATTGTTTGAAATGCAAAGATAAAGAATTTCCGTTTTTATCATTACCTTTGTAGGATATAGACAGCATAATTATGATTCAGGAAAACCGTATCGACTCTGCTCTGAAGGAGCTGTTCGAAAATCTGAGATTCACAGATGAGCCTGCAGGCTTGTATGATCCGTTGAGATACATGATGGAAATCGGAGGAAAGCGTATCCGTCCGAGACTCTGCCTCTCTGCATATGCCCTGTATAAGGATGAGTTCAAGGATGAGATTCTCTCCCCTGCTGCCGCGCTTGAGGTATTCCACAGCTTCACGCTTATCCATGACGATATCATGGACAAGGCCGAAGTCAGAAGAGGTGTACCTACGGTATATCGCAAATGGGACGAGAATACAGCGATCCTATCTGGAGATGTAATGTCGATAGAGAGTTACAAGCTCATTGCAAAAGCTCCTGCAGAAGTGCTTCCTAAAGCTCTTGAGCTGTTTTCTAAAACAGCTGCGGAAGTCTGTGAGGGACAGCAGTATGACATGGATTTCGAAGATATGGAATGCGTCCCTATGTCGGATTACATGAAGATGATCGGTCTCAAGACTGCTGTTCTGATAGCATGCTCCGCAAAGATGGGAGCGATCATCGCCGGAGCTTCCGACCAGGAGTGCGACCTGCTCTACAGATATGGATATGACCTCGGACTGGCATTCCAGATCGCAGATGACTGGCTCGATACATACGGAGATCCGGATGTGTTCGGCAAGGCGATCGGAGGCGATATCGTGAACAACAAGAAGAGCTGGCTCATGACCCGTGCATTCGAGGTTGCCGGTATCCGTCGTGAGGGATTGATCGCTGCCATGGAGATGCCGGTCGGTACCGACGAAGAAAAGGAAACAAAGATCACTGCAGTGAAGGCTATATACGGAGCTCTCAATGTGGGAGAAGAGGCCAAGAATGAGATCACAAGGCTCCATGCCCAGGCCCTTTCTCATGCAGCTGCCCTTGATCTTCAGCCTGAAGCATATGCTCTGCTGGAAAATTATGCAAAGAAACTTATCGGAAGAACGAAATAATGGATAACAAGGATAAAAAGGCATGCCCCTCGGGGCTGTCACCACAGGTGACTGAGGATAAACCGATTTTCAAAGCAGCCGACAGGCATGCTCTAGAAATCATGGCGCCGGCGGGCAATTTCGAGTGCCTGCACGCAGCAATACAGGGAGGAGCGGATTCCGTTTATTTCGGAGTCGAGAAGCTGAACATGCGTTCGCATTCAGCCAACAACTTCAAGATGACCGACCTTGCGGAAATCGTGCGCATCTGCTCTGAACATAACGTAAAGACATACCTTACCCTCAACATCGCACTCTTCGGAGAAGACCTTGAGGATATGAGGCGCACCCTTGATGCTGCCAAGGAAGCCGGCATCACAGCCGTAATCGCTTCGGACATGGCTGCCATCATATATGCACGCCAGATAGGTGTGGAGGTGCATATTTCCACCCAGTTGAGCATCTCGAACGCTGAAGCACTGAGATTCTATGCTCAGTTTGCCGACGTTATCGTACTGGCACGCGAACTGAATCTCGGACAGGTGAAGGAGATCAAGGCCATAATCGACAGAGACCATATATGCGGTCCTTCCGGACGGCTTGTCGAAATCGAAATGTTCGCCCACGGAGCCCTCTGCATGGCCATTTCCGGGAAGTGCTACCTCAGTCTGCATGAATACGGAGCATCTGCAAACCGTGGTTCATGCTACCAGCTATGCCGTCGTGCTTACAAGGTAGAGGACAGGGAGACCGGAATGCAGCTTGAGATTGACAACAAATACATAATGTCGCCTAAGGATCTGTGTACCATAGAATTCATGGACAAGATCATCGACGCCGGAGTCACCGTATTCAAGATCGAAGGACGTGCCCGTTCTGCAGAATATGTGAAAAAGGTTGCTTCCTGTTATCGTCGCGCTGCCGATGCGGTATGTGACGGAACATACACGCCGGAGCTCGGAGCCTCATTCAAAAAAGAGCTGGAAGAAGTATTCAACAGAGGCTTCTGGGACGGATACTACCAGGGAGCACGCCTCGGCGAATGGTGCGATGTCTATGGCAGCACAGCCACTAGAAAGAAGGCATACTGCGGCAAGATCACAAACTGGTTCGGCAAGCTGGGAGTTGCGGAAATCCTTGTGGAATCTTATTCATTGAAGGTTGGAGACAAGATACTCATAATCGGCCCGACATCAGGCTGCGTAGAATACACCGTTCCAGAGATAAGAGTAGATCTGAAGCCTGTTCAAGAGGCTGGCAAGGGTGTATATTGTTCGATCCCTATCGACTGGAGCAAGGTCGTGCCCGGTGCACGCGAAGAAGCGCTCAGCCTTTGCGGAGACGGCTGCAACGAGCAGGCATGCCGTGCCATAGAAGAGACACGTCTTCGTCGCAGCGACAAGGTCTATATCTGGCCTGAAGTCTGATTTATCGGATCGATACTTTTTTCATTCTTTCTGATATAATACATCTGGACCTTATCCATCAGACGCGGGAAACGCTTGTACAGCCATACATCCATGCGTCCGATGGATGTAAGGATCATTTCCCTTTTACGTTTATACAGTCCATAAGCCATCTTACGCGCCACCTCTTCTGCACTCATCAGGTTGTTTTCATCTTTTGGGGTGGTTCCTTGTGGCGTTCCGTCCGCCAGAAGCGCAGAGAATCTGACATTTGACGCAGTATATCCGGGCGCGAATACAAGAACATGGAGTCCGTCGTCCTGATGTTCCATTCTGAGGGTTTCCAGAAAGCCTCTGATTGCAAATTTGGAGGTTGCATAACCTGTCCTTCCCGGCAGCCCTGCATAGCCTACGACCGAGATGACACCCACAACCGAACCATGTGACTTAAGGAGCCATGGAAGAGCGAATTTGGTACAATAGACTGTCCCCCAGAAATTGACATCCATCAGTCTGCGGATAACGGAGAGATCCACCTCCTTGAAAGAAGCTCGCATGGAAAGTCCGGCATTATTGATCAGAATATCAATCCGCCCGAAATGCCTTACTGCCTCATCTATCAGCCTCCGGCAGTCTTCCTCAACGGACACATCCGTCTTTATGCATAGAATCCTAGAAGGGTCGGAAGACAGCTCGGCTTCCAGAGCCCGGAGTTTGTCAATACTTCTTGCAGCCAGTACCAGACTGGCTCCATAAGAGCTGAAAAGCCTTGCAGAAGCAAGGCCTATTCCCGAGCTGGCACCTGTGATGATGATGACCTTACCTTTGAAAAATCCACTGTCCATTGTGCAAATCTATATTGCAAAGTTATCTAAAAAACGTGCCAGAAGGCCTTCAATGCTTCATTTCCGACAAAAATTCATCTATTTTGCCATATATTCCTTCCTGTATCTTATACGTGACATCGGAAGAAAACAGCTTCTGCTGAGCAGTGGCGAAACGAGCTCCCGCCTCATTCATAAGATCGAAGGTCTTGGCGACATAATTGCCGATCCTATGGGATTCCAGACGGAAGCCGGCACGTTCTCGCAACTCACGCAAAGCGCGTCGGCGGGCAAATATTCCCGAAGTATTCCATATTTCGAAAACTTCCTTGGCGAATTCATGGAGACTGGCTGCCGCTGCTGCTTCAAAACGTGCTTCATGGCAAGCTTCCTCGAGCGGCTTGAGCGCCGTCTTTGCCCTGGCAATTAGATCTTCGCCGTTCCAAGCACTCTTCAGTTGACCGGCAAGTCTCGAGTATGCCGAATGATACTCCCTTACAGAAGATGGAATATCTCCATAATGGTCGTACAGTCTTTCGAGAAGATCATAAGCCCTTACCTGGGCTTCCAATGAGTATTTCCCGGAAGCTGCCACTACTTCCATATCCTCTATAGCTTTTCTGATCTGGACATCCATAATTTCCTCTTTTACGCAAAAATAACAAAAAACAGGGATGAAATCAATCATCCCTGCAAGAAGTTCAACATAGTTTTATCTCAATTATTCTGAGAGCTTCTTAGCTGCCTTTATGATATCTATGAAATCTGCCCTGTATCCATACCTGTCGAACGAAAGTCCCTCTTCAGCAAGCTCGCAAGCCATATCGAAGGTAGCTCCGCCCTTGTAAGGAGAATCACGCAGGAGCATTCCGTATGCAGCAACGCCGGCCGCAAATGAAAATTCAGAAGAGATGCCGTCCGACATGGTCACATCAAGAGTCAGAGGTATGCTTTCGGCGTCAAGAGATTTCTTATACCTGAAATCGAACACTGCCAGCGGTCCATCAGCCAAAGTGTCCTCAGATACCGGAACTATCTCATATAAAGCCGTAACAGTCTGTCCTGCACCGATTTCACCTGCATCCTTGTCATCATTTTCAAAATCATCATTGGTGAGCAACCTGTTCTCATAACCTATGAGACGATAGCTGTCAATCTTAGTCGGATCGAAAGTGATCTGTATCTTGGCATCGTTTGCTACTGCGAAAAACTCCGAACGTTCGTTCACGAACACCTTGGTCATATCATCTTCTGTCGCTATGTATTCATAATTTCCGTTGCCATGGTTAGAAATGCTTTCCATCATCGAATCATTCAGGTTGCCTCGTCCGAATCCGCATACAGTAAGATATATTCCCTGCGATGCGTAATCCTGCACCATCTCCACAAGGGCCTCTGTAGATGTGACACCTACATTGAAATCTCCGTCAGTTCCAAGTATCACCCTGTTGTTTCCTCCTTTGATATAATTCTCCAGAGCTTCCTTATAAGCCATCTTCAAAGCCTCTCCACCAGCCGTAGATCCGCTTGCCACAAGTTTGGAAATAGCTTTCTTTATCGTTGAAGCTTCCTTCACGAGAGTCGATTCAAGGAGTTTCTTGACCTTTCCCGAATAAGTGATTATCGAAATCCTGTCGGTCGGACGAAGCTGGTCCACAAGGGTCTTGAGGCCTTCCTTCAGCAGTTCGATCTTGTCTTTTGAGTTCATAGATCCCGACACATCAATCAGGAACACGAAATTCGCATCAGGGATCTCGGTGTCTTTCAGGGAACGTCCCTTGATGCCAAGTCTCATCAGACGATGATCCGGCGTCCATGGACATGCTCCGACCTCTGCATTGATGGCGACAGAGTTGTCATCGGCAGGATCCGCATAATCGAATGTAAAGTAATTGAGGAATTCCTCGATACGCACGGATCCGCCGTATGGAAGAGAGCCTTCCGTAATGAATCTGCGCATATTCGCATATGAGGCACCGTCAGCATCGACAGAAAATGTCGAGACGTTTTCATCAGCAGTCTTGATGAACGGATTATCCTTATAATCATTATAATTGTCTCCGCCAGGAGTTTCCGGTTCGACACCTGTTTCAGAATCAGGCATATAGCTTTCTCCCGGATAGAATCCGCCCATATTGTCCACGTCACAACCTGCCGCAAGGCAGCATGCCGACATCAGAATAACGATTGATCTTTTCATGATTTGCTAAGTTTAATGTACTTTATATTACTTCACTTCTTCGGTGTGAAGCTTATCCCACTCTGCTACCGTATTCTCATCAACATGTGTGAAGACATATTTGCCTAGGAAGGCTTCAGGGGCCCATTGCTTGGAGAACACAGGGCCATAGCATACCATTTCCTTGTCATCTATCGATGCTACCGTACAGTCTAAAAGCTGTACGATGCGCAGGTAGTTTGACCATCCGTCATAGACGAAATCCATCATAGAATAGTCATGCACGCCGGGGTCTGAATTATAGGAACGGTAATACTTTACCTTATTTTCCTTGACAGCGATCTTAATAGGGGTATATCCGGCAATGCGACCGAGGATTTCTTCTCCTAAAGAGCCGTCCGGATAGACATCATAGATTGCAGTCTCCCCCCAGCCGCCTTCTGCAAAGAATTCCATGAACTTATTATTGTCGATCAGGTCGAAAATCAGATTATCTCCGAGCTGGATATTGTTCGGAACTTCCGGATCTCCCATCTCCGGGGTCCCCATATCTCCGTCAATGACCGGATCTCCGTCTGTCACGAAAGAGTCGCATGCAGCAAAAGCCGGAGCTATTGCTGCAAGGCCAAGGGAAATTCCGGCAAGACGCATGTTACGACCGGAAGCACGACGACGAGCAAGCTGGGATTCGAGATATCTTACTTCCGCTTCACATTTCGGGCAAGTTCCGGCACAATCACCCTTGTGGGTACATTCCGATGTAATGAATTCGATGTCATTCTCTTGTGCAATCTTCATCCTGATATCCTTCAGGATCTTGCAGACCTGTTTTCCACGTTCCATAGCCAATGTCTTTAGTGTCTATCTGTTGTTCTTTATAATATATCCGAATCTGTCAAATCTGGTGAATCCCATCTCCTGAAGCAGTCTGATGCTTTTGTCTCTATCCTCATCGGTATTGAAATCAGGGATCAACGGTATCCTTATGAGGCACTTGTCCGCAAGCCCTTCCGAAACCAGTCTCTCAAGATTGCTTATGACCTTCTCATTTCCAGTTCCTGTGTATTCGCGATATATGCGGGGATTCATGTCCTTGATGTCGATCATATACTCATCCACTACAGGCATCAGCCTTTCCAGATGTTCCTGCGGCACATTCAACGATGTCTCGATATTTATTTTCCACTGCTTCGGGCTTATGTCCCTGAATGCTTCGATGAATCTGCTTCTGAGTGCCGGTTCTCCACCGCCGAACATGATCCCGCCTCCTGTTGCCTGAAAATAAAGGTCATCGACACGGACATGAGCCAGCAGTTGCTGAGGGGTCATTATCGAATATGTCGAGCCCTCCTGCCAGGTCTGCGGATTGATGCACCAGCGGCAGCGGAGAGGGCATGAATGAAAGACGACAAGTGTCGTCACACCTTCTCCGTCAGTTGCAATACGATGGCGGGATATGGCTGAAACTGGGGCAGATATGGTGTCGATTGTACTCATGTGTAACCGTGAAAGTTTATAAAAGATGCAGGTTCATGCTGCCGCGTTGCACAGATGTTGAAATATAGTGATTAAAAATGAAACAGATATGACAAATATAGTAAAATGGCTGGACACTCTCCTCATAGATAAGTTCCATATCAGTCCCGGTTTAGCCGGATTCGTCAATACGGCATTGCTTATAACTGCTATGATCCTCATCGCAATAGGTCTCAACATGCTTATACAGAGCCTGTTCCGATGGACGTCAAAGCATAATATCAGGCTCATAAGGTCAAAATGGCATCCGTTTCTTGTAAAAAGAAAGCTGGGACATCATATACTGCTCCTTATTCCCGGCATAGTGCTCTATATCCTTCCTTATTTCGTATTCGAGAGGGGTACTGACATAATACGTATCCTCCATCGGATCGATATAATATACATGCTCATCGTAATGATAATGGTCGGCAATGCAGGCCTGCTTGCCTTTCTGGATTTCTATTCAACCACTGACAAGAACAAAAGGCATCCGCTGCAAGGCCTTGTACAAGGACTTCAGGTCGCTCTATATTTTATCGGAGGCATAATAATAATGGCCGTGCTGATTGACAAATCGCCGACTGTATTGCTGACCGGACTCGGAGCCTCCGCTGCCGTGCTCATGCTGGTCTTCAAGGACAGCATCCTGGGATTCGTGGCAGGAGTGCAGCTGTCACAGAACAATATGATCCGACTTGGAGACTGGATACAGATGCCGGACGGCAGCGCCAATGGGAATGTGGAAGAGATCACCCTCAATACCGTCAAGGTACGTAACTGGGACAACACACTCACCATGATCCCTCCATACACCCTTGTATCCACTCCTTTCAAGAACTGGAGAGGTATGCAGGAAAGCGGAGGACGCAGAGCCGACAAATGCATATTCATCGATCTGAACACTCTGGAAATATGTTCTGAAGACATGATAGCTGACATACGCAAAGCCATTCCTTTGATGGACGGTTATTTCCGCTCGCTTCCTTCCGACAAGCATCAGGACAGCCTGCCGACAAATATCCAGCTGTACAGGCTATATATTGAACTGTACCTGCGTTCCAATCCGGACGTAAACGGGGCCCTTGACATAATCGTGACCCAGAAAGAGGCCACAGCATACGGATTGCCGATAGAAGTCTATTTCTTCACACGCGACAAGGCATGGGCCGTTTATGAACGGAAACAGTCAGATATTTTCGACAATCTTATGACAATGGCTCCAGACTTCGGTCTCCGTCTCTACCAAAGACCATGATTATTTCAATTTTGATGACACGTTTTGTACATTTGTGCGTCATATAGGCAGAAATGGAACTTAACGGAAAAGACATATTCGAACGGAAAAGACTGGATTTCATGTTCAGACTGGCCTGCAGCATCCTCGGGCAGAGTGATGAGGCCCGGGACATGATGCAGGATGTAGCAGAAAGAATTCTTCGAAAGCAGGATAGTCTTGACGAAGTCAGGAACATAGATTCATTTCTGGCCAGAGCTGTCAGGAACGCCTGCATAGACCGGATAAGGCGGCGCAGGGAGACGACTCCGAAAATCCCGGACATGCCTGATGACAGGAGCCCGGACAGGTGGAGCGACAGGCAGCTCGTCCACAAGGCCTTGGCCCGGCTACCGGAAAGGCAGAGACTGACGGTCCACCTTAAAGATATCGAAGGATACTCGAACAAAGAGATCTCAGACATCCTCGAAACGGACGAAACAAATGTAAGGACATTGCTCTCAAGAGGCCGCAAGGCACTAAGAGACATAATAGAAAAGGAGATAGGATATGGAATATGACATCAATAAGATCCGCGCTTTATGCGACAGGTACTTCGACGGGGAGACAACCGTCGATGAGGATCTCATGCTGAAGGCATATTTCATGACTACGGAAGATGTGCCGACCGATCTGAAGGCAGTCAAGGCTATGATATGCGGAATGGAAGATGCATCGAAAATGACATATTCCCCTGCTCCGGCAAATCCGGCCCGCACTTTCGGAAACGGAAGACTCGGAAGGATCATATGGGGTACGGTGGCCGCAGCAGCATCAGTCGCTATCTGCATCTCGCTTTTCAACCGCGAAATCTACGGATATGATGCTGACGGAAAGGCAATTACAGATCCGCAGGAAGCACTTGAAAGCACTGAATGTCTGGCACTTCTGGACAAGCTTGAGACCACAATCAACATAGCGGAACTGCTGACACAGGAAATGGAAAACAACAACTAAACAAATAGACATGAAACATATCATAACCCTATTGGCCTTGATCGCATTCGCATCGGCCGCACATGCACAGACAGACTCTCTGGTCACGTTCGACATCAAGGGAGAGACACTTGGAATCAGCATCGCCGGATTCAACATTTCGCTCGGAGAGGATGCCTCTCAGAAAAGCTACAAGAAGACTCCTAAAAGAGTAAGC